>JBMFWD010000004.1:0-118654 GCA_049965615.1 Acidobacteriaceae bacterium | reverse complement strand
AGGCAGCAGAAGTTTGACAATTCCGGGAATGGGCGCAGGCAGTTTCAGGCGGGCAATTTGCGTAAGAACCTGTTGAAGAACTCATTGGGCCAGCTTTTTCAGGGGCTAAAGCCCAATTTGTTTTGCTGCACTTACGGCCCGACTAAAGTCGTGCCCTTGTTACAAAGCCTGTGGCGGGTTGAAAAACTCATTGCGCCAGCTTTTTCAGGGGCTAAAGCCCAATTTGTTTTGCTGCACTTACGGCCCGACTAAAGTCGTACCCTTGTTACAAAGCCTGTGGCGGGTTGAAAACTCATTGGGCCAGCTTTTTCAGGGGCTAAAGCCCCGGTTGTTTTGCTGCACTTACGGCCCGACTAAAGTCGTGCCCTTGTTACGAAGCCCGGGGCGGAAGACGCAAAAGCGAGCCTGCTGCAGTGTGCGTTCAGGCCCCTTTGAGGGGCCAATCGCATAAAGCCTCCGACTTTGCCGGAGGATAGTTACTCAGGAAAATGCAGGTTTGCTGCACGGACGAGGGCAGAAATGTTTTTTCACGAGAGACGGGGACGGGGCGGAAAAGCAGGAGATCGGTGAGATGCGCGCGTTCCTCAACAAAGGAGCGCGCGCATTTTGATTTACCACTGAACGCCGGGGTAGAGGCTCGGAATCCGCATAGCGCGGTAGAGATTGGCGCCTGATTCCTGCATGGTCCAAATCGTCTGCGGATTGCTGGTGGGGGTCATTTCCTCAATGGTGGAAGTGTAGTTGCCGTTGGAGTCAGTGGGTTCGTTGCAGAGATCAAATTCGAGGTCTCCGTTTGGGAGGATCTCTGCATTGCCGCCCCACAAGGAGTAGTCGGCGGTGGGAACCTGGTACTGGAACTGGAGGGTGGCGGTCATGGTGGAGGTGTTGACGTTGAAGATGGGAATGGTGGTGTAGCAGGCGAAGGTGGAGGGTCCGCAGACGCTGCCGGAGGCGTTTACGCGGTCGTCGCCGTTGTCCATCATGGTGATGCCGAAGTTGCCCGCAGTGGTGGAGCCGATGAAGCTGGGGCCGTGCTGGGCGTAGAACCAATCTATGGGTGAGGTGCCATTCTGGAGGGTGAAGTCGCCCTGATAGCCGAGATGCCAGAGGATGTCGCCGTTACCCTGTCCGTTGTCGTAGTTGATTTTGATAAGCCAGTTCTGGTGGCGGATGGAGACGAGGAGATTGCCGTCGGTGGGTGAGTAGACGACGGCGTTGGTGTGGGTCCAGTCGGGGAACTGCATGGGGTGTCGGTTGAGGTCGAGGTGATCGAACTCGTTCCAGACCCAGACGGGCTTGAGGTTGGTGTCGAGGTCGATGATGACGTCGCCCATGACGTTGATGGGGCTGGGTTCGCCGGTGAGACCGGTTTCGGGCTGGATGGTGTTGGCGAGTACGATCCAGTGGCCGTTGGGGAGTACGGTAACGTCGTGGTGGAAGTCGTAGAGCGTGAGGTTGTCTCCGGCGGACTTCAGCTCGGAGTTGAGTTGATCCATGGTGATTTGCTTGACGGGATTGCCGGCGAGGTCAATTTCGCGGATGAGGTCGGTGGTTCCGGCGGGCGGATTGACGATGTTGTTGTTGCTGTCGAGGAGAAACTGCGAGGGGTAGGACAGCACGAGGATCATGTCGCCGTTGGGGAGGAGCTTGACGGGCTGGACGATGGTGGAGAAGTTGCCGCTGTTGCTGCGGTCGGCGTAGTTGTAGCCCCAGATGATGTTGCCTTTGAGGTCGGTGGCGTAAGCCTGAAGGTAGCCTGAGATTTTGCTGTTGGAGGCCGAGATAAGCTCTACGCCGGGCTGTGGGGTGGTTCCGCTGGTGGCGGTGACCGAGATGGTGGGCAGGATGGAGGATGGAAAGCTGGAGGTGGTGAAGGTATGATCCTGATCGGAGACGGTGCCGCCGCCGGTCAGGTTTTCCGTAGCCTGCAGATGATAGGTGGTGTTTGCGGTCATACCGGCGACTTCGATGGTGACGGGATCGCCGTTAGCGGGCGTTGGGACGGCCCAGGTTTTGAGGCCGTAGGCGGTGGTGGTTCCGAAGTTGACGTAGACGGTGCCGGGGCCGGTGGGCGCGTAGGTGTAAAGGGCGACGAGGGGATTGTTGGTGGCGGTGACCATGCCTTCGCCGGCGGAGAGGGTGGTGCCGGTGCCGGTTAGCTGGACGGTCTGGGTGCTGGTGGCGCCGCCGGATTCGTCGATCTGGAGCTGGGCAGTTTCAGACCCGGTGTTTTGCGGCGTGTAGGTGACGACGATGGAGCAGGAGCCGCCGGCGTTGAGCGTGGAGCCGCAGGAGACGGGCGAGTCGATGGAGAAACTGGAGTCGCCGGTGAGGGATGCCTGGAGGGCGGTAGGCGACGCGCTGGAGTTGGAGAGGGTCACGACGACCCGGTTTTCGGTGGTGTGGAGGGCGGCATTTCCAAAATCAAAGCTGGTGGTGTTGGCTTGAACCGTGGATGTGCTGCAACTGGTGAGGAGTGAAAGGGGGAGGGTAGCAAGAACGAAAGTTGCCAACGTGAGGGCACAGGAGCGTGTGCGAAATGTCATATCACAGTCAGAGACGCAACCCGCAGAAAATAGTTCCTGCGGAAAAGCGCGAAATTTTGATGGGCGAAACAAAGGTAACGCTCGTGGTTGGATCTGGAGCGTTGACGGTGCGTGCCGCGCCGGGTTTATTGCTTGAGGATGGCGTTGTAGCCGTCGGCCATGAGACGGGAGCGCACCTGATTTGCGGCGGCCGCGGTGGGGAAGGGGCCGATCTGGACGTGCATGAGGTGGTCTTGCGAATCGGTGCGGGTGACGGCGTGGAAGCCACGCTGCTCGAGGGCTGCGACGAGGACGCTGGCGTCCTGGGGGCGGCTGACGGCGGCTACCTGGACCATGTACTGATGGGCTGCGGCGGTTTGCGCCGGGGTGGCGGGTACGGTGTTCTGAACAACCTGCTGTGCAGCCTGAGGTGTGGCGGTTTGCTGCGGTTGTGGAGTTGCGGCCGGCTGCTGGTTGGCGCTTTGGGCCGGGGTGGTCGCGGTGTCCCCTGCTGGGGTGGTTGTGGTCGCAGTCTGGGCTGCGTTGGGGTCAGCGGGCGCCGGGGGTGGCGGCGCGAGCTGTTGCGCAGCGGGCTTGGAGCCGCCGGTGGCAAGCGCAGGTGTGGAGGGTGTTTCCGGCGTGGCCGCGGAGGGGTTGATGTGCTGCACGGCGGTGTGGCCGTGGCCCAGGGAGTAGCCAAAGCCGAAGAAGAGGCCGCAGAGCAGGACTAATCCAAAAAAGATGCCCAGCAGCGAGCCGAGGCCCAGGGTGATTTCTGTGTCCTTACGGTCTTCTTCGTCTTCGTCGTCGAATCGGTTGCGGAAGCTCATCCTTATTCGATTATGAGGCAGGCGGGTTGGGGTTGTCCTTCTTTGCGGAAAAGACGGAATTGAATTTGCCGAGCAGGGAGACCAGTTCCATGGGCAGCGGGAAGACGATGGTGGTGTTTTTCTCTGCGCCAATGTCAGTCAGTGTCTGTAAATAGCGAAGCTGGAGAGTTATGGGCTGCTCGGCGAGCATGGCGGCGGCCTGGACGAGGCGCTCGGCAGCGGCGAATTCGCCTTCTGCATTGATGATTTTGGAGCGTTTTTCGCGTTCTGCCTCGGCCTGCTTAGCCATGGCGCGAAGCATGGTGTCCGGGAGGTCGACCTGCTTGACCTCTACACTGACGACCTTGACGCCCCATGGCTCGGTGCGCTCGTCAATGATGGTCTGGATGCGCTGGTTGAGCTGATCGCGGTGCGCGAGGAGGTCGTCGAGTTCGACTTCACCGAGGACGGAACGGAGGGTGGTCTGTGCGAACTGGGAGGTCTGGTAGATGTAATTGGCGACCTCGATGACGGCGCGCAGTGGGTCGAGGACGCGCAGGGTGATGACGGCGTTGACCTTGAGAGTGACGTTGTCCCGGGTGATGACGTCCTGGGGAGGGACTTCGAGGACATCCTGACGGAGGGAGACGCGGACAATCTGTTCAATGGGTCGGAGAACGAAGATGAGGCCGGGTCCTCGGAGCGCCTGGGCGCGGCCGAGGCGGAAGATGACGCCGCGCTCATACTCGCGGAGGATGTTGATGCAGCTGAGGAAGTAGAGGACGAGTACGGCGAGGATGATGAGTAATGGGAATACCATGGGGTCTATCTCCGTTCGGGATCGATTTTACTCCAGTGGGGTTACGGGAGGGTGTGATGGAGATTGAGGAGGGTGTGGGTTGATGGAGTTTGCCTGACCCTGACGCTGACCCCGCCCAGGCTTTGCTTGGGTGGGCCACCCCGGCGAATGGTGGGCCCTAGGTAGGCAGGTCGGTGGACTCGCCGTTGACGAGGAGGGTGAGGCCGCGGATTCCGGCGACTTTGACGTGTGCACCGGCTGGGACGGGCTGGGTGGCTTCCGCGAACCAGAGTTCGCCGCGGACGAGGATCTGGCCGCGGGGGGCGAGGGATTCCTGGGCGATGCCGATTGCGCCGATCATGGCGTTGGGGCCAGTGAGGGACTTGTTGTGCCGGGCCTTCCATGCGGCGCGGACGAGGATGGTGGTGATGAGGCCGAAGGCGATGCCGGTGGCGGCGGCGGTTGCGAAGTCGACGCGCAACTGGGGGATGGGTCCATCGACGAGGGTGAGCAGGCCGAGGACGAGGAGGATCGTTCCGGTGCCGGCGAGGATGCCGTGGCTGGGGAACCGGGTTTCCAGAAGGATGAGGACGACGGCGCCGACGATGAGGAGCCAGGAGGTGGCGTTGACGGGCAACATGTTGATGGCGAAGAGCGCGGTGATGACCATGAGGGTGCCGAGCGCTCCGGGGACGATGGTGCCGGGGATGTGGAATTCGAGATAGATGAGCAGGCCGCCCACGATGAGGATGAGGACCGCGAAGTTGGGGTTCATGAGGTGGTCCATGATGCTTTCGCGGAGGGTGTGGTTGACGGGGACGATCTGTGCGCCGGCGGTGTGCAGGACTTGTTTGGAGCCGTCGAAGCGGGTGATGGTTTGCCCATTGAGCTGATCGAGGAGCGCGGTGGTGCTGGGGGCGATGAGGTCGATGAGGTGAAGCTTGAGGGCTTCCTGCGGGGTGTAGGAGTGGGACTGGCGGACGGCCTCCTCGGCCGCCTGAACGTTGCGGCCGCGCTGAGCGGTGTAGGAGCGCAGGAAGGCGAGGGCGTCATTGAGGATTTTCTGGCCCATGATTTTGCCGACGGTTGCGCCTTCGACGACGGGATGTGCGGCGCCGGTGTTGGTGCCGGGGGCCATGGCGGCGACGTCAGCGGATTCGAGAAGGAAGAAGCCGGCCGAGGCGGCGCGGCTGCCGGCGGGTGTGACGTAGATGATGACGGGGGCCTGGCTTTGCAGGATGGAGTGCACCATGGTGCGGGTGGAGTCGAGGAGGCCGCCGGGAGTGTTGATTTCGATGAGGATGGCGGCGGCGTGGTGCTGATTGGCCTCGGCTATGCCGCGGGTGAGGAATTCCTGGCTGACAGGCTGGATGGTGTCATCGAGATGCAGGAGATAGACCTGCGGAGCGGATGCGCGAGCGGCGGGCGGGAGGTACAGCAGAGCAACACAACAGAGGGCAAAGAGCAACCATAGACGATTTGTGCTGACGTGCGGTGCTTTCATGGCGATTTGGCTCCGGATGAGTCGATCTTCTGGCGAAGGCTGAGGGCGGCCGGGTTGTGGGGATCGAGCTGCAGAGCCTTTTTGACTTCGTTGGATGCCTGGGTTGTGTTTTTGGAGGCGTAGTCGATCTGGGCGAGGACGAGGTAGGCCGTGGCGCTGGGCCGGATGGCAATGGAGGCCTGCGCCTGCTTGCGGGCGGACTGGAGGTTTCCGCTGCGCTCGCGGACGACGGCGAGTCCGGCAAGGGCAGGGGCGGATCTGGGGTCGGCATTGAGCGCGGAGTGGTATTCGCGTTCGGCTTCGAGGATGAGGCCTCGATCGAGGAACTGGTTACCCTGCTGGACAAGAGCGTGGGCGCGCTGGGTGGGCGGCAGGGATGCGATGCGCATTTCCTCCACCTGCTCCAGCTCAAAGGCGGCCTGGCGGACGCTGGCACCGTTGTAAGAGCGTTCGATGCGTTCGAGCGGGGTGTCAAAGTCAGCGACGGCCTTGCCGGGGTCGGGATTGGGCGGAGGCGGGTTCTGGAGCTGGCTGAGGAAGCTTTTTGCTTCGGTGTCTTTGGGTGCGAGCTTGAGTTCCTGCTGGAGCTGGGCGATGGCGCCTTTGGTGTCGTGCTGGCGGTCGAGGGTGACGGCGAGGTTGAAGTAGTAGGTTGGATTTTTGGGATCGGCGGCGATGGCCTGCTTGAAGAAGTCGGCGGCCGGCTTACCCCGGCGGCTGGCGGCTACGCCTTCATTGTTGAGGACTTCCGGCATGGGTAGCTGCTGGGCCACAAAGGCGAAGGCGTTTTCGGCTTCAAGATAGTTGCCGGTGTAAAAGAAGGCGAGTCCGCGATAGAAGTCGGCCTCTGCTGCGCGAGTGTAGTTGCGGGGCAGATGGCCGAGGGTGGCGGCGCAGAGGGTGTAGTCCTCGTTGGCGAAGTAGGCGAGGCCGAGTTCTGTCCATGCGGGGAAGAAGTTGGGGTCGAGGCGGATGGAGATCTTGAGGTGATCGATGCGCTCGGGGAGGGTGGGAGCGATGATGCCGCGGATGTAATTTTCGTATGCGCCGGGAGGGACTTTGCCGTCGGCGGCGCGGAAGGTCTGCTCTGCGACCTGAAAGCCGGGGTCTATTTTGTGGACGACTTCCCATGCGAGGTTGTTGATGTTGTCGAGGAGGCTGGAGAGTGGGGACTGGGATTCGATGGGCTGGCTGAGGGTGAGCGCGGCCATGTCGAGGATTTGGGCCTGCGCTGTGAGGCGATTGTCCTTGACGGTGTAGGAGCCGACGATGACGTAGTCGGCGTCGAGAAGTTGAGCGATTTTGATGGTCATGGCGCGCGAGGGGACGAAGTTGGCGGGCAGACCGAGGTGGTCGAATGCGTAGAGGCGGTCGCGGCGACCGAGGGGTAGAAAGTCGGCCCCGGCGAGGCGGCGGCCGAAGATGTCAGGGAAGGCGTCGCCGATCCAGTCAAGGCTGGGGTTGCCGCTGTTGTTCTGGAAGGGCATGAGGAGGACGAGTCGTCCATGGAGCGGGGTCATGCCCTTGGTGGGGGATGGGCGGACGGAGTTCTGGACTGCGTCCTGCGCCCGGGCCTGGAGGGCGGGAAGACAGAGGCACAGGGAAAGGAGAAGCAGAAGGGACTTTTTCAGGCTCACGACAGCTTGATTATAGAGAGCCGGGCGGCTTTCGAGGGGCGAATTTGGCGGATGCAGGGAGGTTGAAGTCAATAATGGCGGCCCATTCGCCTTTTTCGTGTTTTTCCCAGACGACGGCTCCGCCGAGCTGGTTTGCGATGTCCTTTGGCATGAGGTCTTTGTGGAAGTCAAAGAATCGCTTGTCGATGTGGTTGTTCCAGGAGCCAAGATTGAGCAGCATGTGGGGCGGATCGTATTTGGTGGAAAAGACGAGCGCTACGCCGTAGCGTCCGGGGGTGGTGGCGGCGCGATGAATCTGCTTGAGGTCGAAGTCGCGGATGGCGATGACGGGAATAGGTTGCTTGACGTAGCCGAGCATGGGCTTGGTGAGCTCATCGGAGGCGGGCCATGCGGTGAGGACGGTCTGGTGGGGATAGTTCTGCTGGATTTGGCGGATGGCTTCCTGCTGGAGGTGGATGAAGCTGACGTACTCGAGATTGTCCTCTGGCGCGAACTGGTAGGGAGGGTTGATGAAGAGCCCGAGGATAAAAGCCATGACTGAGAATGCGGCGACATAGTGCCAGAGTGGAAGGCGACGCCAGAGCGAGTTGATGCAGAGCAGGATGACGAGTGGGTAGACCGGCAGCAGGTAGCGGGTGAGCAGCGCACCTCCGAAGACGGCGAAGAAGATGACGTTGCCGATGATGATGACGGAGAAGTATGCGCGGTCTTTCCACTGAATGGATTCGCGGGGAGTGCCGTCTGCCCTGAGCACGGGCGGGAGTAAAACCATGCTGAGAGCGAGCAGGAAGGGTACGAAGAGCTGCATGTGCAGAGTGACCTGCAGGGTGCGATGAAAGAGAGCGATGAAGAAGCGTTCGGGGTTGAGTGTTCCTTCGGCGTTGTACTGGAAGTACTGGGGATTGCCGAAGACGTAGCCGGTGCGTGAGTAATACCAGGCGTACCAGGCGACGAGGGGAATGGCAGGGACGAAGAATTTGAAGCCGCGGTTGGCGTGTGGGGGCCATGAGTCGAGACCGCGGCGGCGCTGCCACCATGCCTGGAGAATTTCCCAGCCGGCGATGGCCGCGGGTGTTGCGATGGAGGTTTCCTTGGCGAGCGCGGCGAGGGAGAAGCAGAAGACGGAGGCCCAGTGGCGTTCTTCGACGAGGAAAGCGATGGCCCATAGTGTGGCGGGCGCGGCGAACATGTCTGCATGGGCGAGCGAGCTTTGCGCGAAGAAGACGGGATAGATGGCAGTGAGGACGACGGTGAATGCGGCGACGGAACGGGCGCATCCGGCGGAGATGGCGATGCGCCAGACGGCGAGCAGGGAGATGGCGCTCATGAGGCACATGAGCGAGCGGGTGACGAAGATGTGGAAGCCGAAGGCTTTCCAGAAGGCGGCCAGAAGGATGGAGGGGATGGGTGGATGGGCGTTGCTGAGCGTGGAATAGGGGATGAGGGTGCCGGAGCGGAAAAAGTCGTAGGCGGAGGGAATGTAGTATCCGGCTTCGTCCCAGTAGTAGGGGAGGTGGAGCAGGGGATAGTGAAGCAGCCACACGCAGGCCCACGCGCCAGCGAGGAGTAGCAGCGCCTGCAGGGCCCGGCGACCGGAGGCGGCCGCATGTGTGGGTGCTTTCACGGTTTAGTGAACTGGTCCTGCACCGGGGACGGCGTGCGGTTCAATGGAGATTTTTCCGAAGGTTTGTTCATAGCTCGCGAGGTTCTGGCCGAGGATGTTCCACAGGGCCTTGGCCTGTTGCGGACTGAGGTAGACGCCCTGGGTGACCTTGAAGTCGACGTGGTCGGGCGAGTCCTGCTGGGCTATGCCGAAGGCTAGATAGAAGTCCCAGATGCTGACGCGAATCTGGACGCTGTTGGCGTAGCCTTCGCGGTAGTCAGGGGATTGGGTGACGCGCAGTTCTGGTTGTTGAGGATTGCTCATGATTCTCCCACTTTATAAGAGGAGCAATCGACGCAGGCAAGTGTTATAACAAACATTTTTGGTGCGGAAGGGGGGACTTGAACCCCCATGGGTTTCCCCGCCAGATCCTAAGTCTGGTGCGTCTGCCAATTTCGCCACTTCCGCTAGCGTGCCAGAGCCGCGTTTGAACTGGGGAAAAGGGCGGCGTGGCGCGAGTGTGGTGTGAGCTTCAGTCTACCGGTGACGGTGTTGCTGCGCAATGAAGAAAGCGGGTGTGGCTGGCGCTAATGCCTCATAGATTCCGGGGCAGGGTGCGTTTTTGGTTCCGATGTGACGAAGACGTCTTTTGGCAGGATGGCATGGGCGACGATGCCGGGATTGAGGCGGTGGGTGATGAGGATGCTGACAGTGGGGATTCTCTGGAAAGAAAAGCAGCAGGAAGCATGCAGAGAATACTTGCGGTGAGGCGGGGGTCATGTTAACTTTTGATTATTCAAGTTTGCTCTCATGAGCGAGCCTGAATTTCATGAAGAGTGGCTGAGGGACGGGCCCAGTGACGCCACGACAACCGGCTCGAGCAATTCGAGAAGCGGTGTCAACTCTCTCCTGCATAACAGCGGGGAACATGAGATTCGGGGGTGCACGCAAGAACGCATCTCGCTGAATTCCAGAGAATTAAGCAGTACGCAAGACCAGTTCGAGACGTAGCGTAGGCGTCACAATGCCCGTGATGTATCTTCTCTGAGCCTCTCATCAGGATGATGAGGAGCCCCATGGCTGACGTTTACGAGTTACGCTGTACGGATTGCGGCCGCACTTATGGCAACGCGCCGTTGTCGATTTGCGAGGAGTGTTTTTCGCCGCTCGAGGTGTTCTGCGACCTGGAAGCGGCGCGGAATGAATTTACACGCGAGAAGATTGCGGCTGGCCCTACGAGCATGTGGCGCTACAAGGCGCTGCTGCCGGTAGCGCGGGAGTTTGAGCCGGTGACTCCGGCGGGGTGGACGCCACTGTTGAAGGCTCCCCGGCTGGGTGCGCGGATTGGCGCTAAGAATCTTTACATTAAGAACGACGCGGTTTGCCTGCCGACGCTGAGCTTTAAGGACCGCGTGGTTTCGGTGGCGCTGGCGAGCGCGCAGGAGTTCGGTTTCGACACGGTGGGCTGCTCGTCGACCGGGAACCTGGCGAACGCGGTGGCGGCGCAGGCTGCGCGGATGGGCTTTAAGACGTTCATCCTGGTGCCGGCGGACCTGGAGCCCGCGAAGATTTTGAACACGCAGGTGTATGGCGCGAACCTGGTGCGAATTGATGGCAATTATGACCATGTGAACCGGCTTTGCTCGCAGATTGCGGACCGCTATCACTGGGGCTTTGTGAATGTGAACCTGCGGCCGTATTACGCGGAAGGCTCGAAGACCGTTGGCTTTGAGATTGCCGAGCAGCTGGGCTGGCGCTTGCCGGACAACGTGGTGGTGCCGATGGCCGGCGGGTCGCTGATTCGAAAGATTCGGAAGGCGTTCCAGGAGCTGATTGCGCTTGGTCTGGTGAAAGACAAGCCGGTGAAGTTTTTCGGGGCGCAGGCTACGGGCTGCTCGCCGATTTCGACGGCGGTGAAGGCCGGGCGGACGGAGATTGATCCGCAGCGGCCGCAGACGATTGCGCGATCGCTGGCGATTGGGAATCCGGCGGATGGGCGGTATGCGGCAAAGATGATCCAGGAGACGGGCGGATGGGCGGAGGATGTGTCTGACGTGGAGCTGGTTTCTGCGATCCAGGAACTGGCGGAGACCGAAGGCATCTTTACGGAGACGGCCGGCGGAGTGACTACGGCGGTGACGGCGCGGCTGTATGCGGATGGGCGGATTCATCCGGATGAGCTGACGGTGAGCTGCATTACCGGCAACGGATTGAAGACGACAGACGCGCTGCACGGCGCGTACGAGCTGGAAGCGGCTGTCAAGCCGCGGCTCTCGGACTTTGAAGCCTACGTGGAAGAGAAGAAATCCCAGCATGAGCTGGTACTGGAAGGAAGCTATGTCAGTTAGAGTTTTGTTGCCGAACGCATTTCAGAAGCACACCAACGGGACGAAGGAGATGCAGTCTTCGGCCGCGAATCTGCCGGCGTTGATTGCGGAGATCGAGACGACGTTTCCGGCGCTGAGCAAGCACCTGCGCGACGAGAACGGCGAGGTGCGGCGGTTCATCAACTTTTATGTGAATGAGGAAGACATTCGCTTCCTGGGCAATGAGAAGTACGAGTTCCAGGATGGGGATGAGGTGCTGGTGATTCCGTCGATTGCGGGCGGGTGCAATTAGCTACTGAAACAGTTACAAAAACAACGAGGGCGGCTTCCGATGCGGAGGCCGCCTCTTCTGTTTCGGGTTACTGCGGGCGATCGCGGAGCTGATTGCAGGCGCGTTCGAGGTCTTCTGCGCGCTTGGCAAAGCAGAAGCGGAGGATGTTTTTGCCGCGGTCGCCGGTGAGAAAGGCGGAGCCCGCGACGGCGGCTACGCCGGTGTCGGCAAGGAGCCTGCGGGCCTTGATGGGGGCGGTGTCACCGGGGATGGATGTGGAGTCGGCGAGAACGTAGTAGGCGCCGGCGGGGATGGATGGGGTGAGCCCGGCGGCGGTGAGCGCGGAGCAGAGCATGTCGCGTTTGCTCTGATAGTCAGAGGCCAGCTGGCAGTAGTACTCGTCGGGCAGGGCAATGAGGCCGGCGGCGGCGGCGTGCTGGAAGGGCGCGGGGGCGCAGACGTAGGTGAGGTCGTGGAAGAAGCCGATGGGACCGATGAAACTGGGGTCGGCGATGAGGTAGCCGATGCGCCATCCGGTGATGGAGAAGGTTTTGGAGAGGCCGGAGATGGTGAGTGTGCGTTCGGCCATTCCGGGGAGGGTGGCGATGCTGATGTGCTGTGTGCCGTCGTATAGGAAGTACTCGTAGATTTCGTCGGTGATGACGAGGAGGTCGTGCTCGGTGGCGATGGCGGCCAACTGTTCTAGTTCGGCGAGGGAGAAGACCTTGCCGCAGGGGTTGGAGGGAGTGTTGAGGACGATGGCGCGAGTTTTGGGGGTGATGGCGCTGCGGAGTTGATCGAAGTCGAGAGACCAGTCCGGGGCGGCGAGCGGAACGATGACGGGCTGCACGCGCTGGGCTTTGAGGGTGCTGACGTGGTAGCCGTAGAGGGGTTCGAAGAGGAGGACTTCATCGCCGGGATTGAAGAGCGCGAGGCAGGCGGCGTAAAAGGCGCCGGTGGCGCCGGAAGTGACGAGGATCTGGGTTACCGGGTCAGCGTAGATGCCGTTGTAGTGGCGTGCCTTGGTGGCGATGGCTTCGCGCAGGGTGGCGATGCCATCGAGCCGGGTGTAGGTGTTGTATCCCTCGTGGATGGCGGAGACGGCGCGCTCGGTGACGGGCTCGGGGATTTCTGTATCGCAGACTCCCTGGGCGAGATTGACGCCGCGAATTTTGTCGCACTCGACGGACATGGAGCGGATTTCGGACTGCACGATGAAATTCGAGATTTCACTGAGGCGAGGACGGCTGATAACGGGCATGCAGCATGTTTAGCACAGACGAGGTATGGCTGTGCAGGGTGGATGGCTCATGCGCGAGTGGTGAATTGCGCGAGCCGGGTTGTGCGCAGAGCGACGGTGTGCTGCCGGAGGAGTTGAGCGGCCTGTTTTCGGTTTGAGAAGGACTGCGGGGTGGGATTGAAATGGAGGAGTGTCCTGGAGCCTGGGACGCGCGGCATGGCGAGCAGATGAGGCAGGAAGCGGACGTCACCGTAGTAGGCGAAGGCGGATTCTGGATGGTGAGTTGACTTGCGGCATGAGAGCAGAGGTTCTGGAATCAGGAGCGAAATGATTTGGCGTTACAAGGAGAGCTTCCATGGGGGGCTCATACGGGTGCCAGGTATCGGTTGCGTGGCGGGATTCGCCGTTGTGGGGGAGAAAGCGATTTCTGGCGGCGGGGGATAGCTGTTCGAGGTCGAGGAGGGTGAGAAAGTCGATGGTTCTGAATTCCCGATCGCGGGCGGGGTGGCTACAGATGCGGGCGCCGGTGCCGATGTAAGTTCTGAGTAGCCTGGGAATTTTGACGTGAGTTGATGGTGAGTTGTCGGCGTGAGGCAGTTGATGGCGGGGAATGACAATTGTGCGGAATTCAGGGGCGGCGAGGTGGTTTTGTAGCTGATGATAGAGCCCCAGCCCTGTCGTGGATCGCGGGGGGTAAGTGAGGAACAGCGGATGAGATATCGGAGTCCGCAGGTGCGGCAGTAGCGGGGAATGGCGCGCCACAGGAGGGTGAGTACTTCGCTGGAGCGGTGATCTTTGTGACTACAGGCGCGGCTCAACTCAAGCGTTTGCGGACGAAGTGGCCTGTCAGGAGAGAAGTCAAACTCCTGCTGGTTGTAATAACCAAAGTTTGCTTCGGCGACAAATCCCGGTTGCATTTGATAAGTACCCACGATGAGACTGGAGTGGATATCTTCGACGATCAGATGATCAAGAATTTGATCGAATTTGTCGTGATCGCGTTCGATTGCCTAGGACTCGATGAGCCCTTCTCTCAATTCGGCGTTGAAAACTTAGAATCTCAGGCGACACGCCGCATCACGATCAGCATCTGTGTTAGCAGGATGGGCCTGATACTTGCCGAGGGTTGGGAAGATAGGATGGGCAGGGACGGATGTGTAGAGCATTTAGCAATTCCGGGACGTTGCCGGGACAGTGACGGAGTCCGGGGAAGCTACGGACTGGACGGCGGCGTTGAGGGCCAACAGGCCATGATGATGGGTGAGGTCTGGTTGATTTTGATTGAAAACCGGAACAAGGCGAAGCGAAGATATGGTGAAAGGAAGGTGAGCCGGTGCCCTTTCAGTTAGAGGCCTGTAAGTATTTTCGTGACTTATTTGCAAGAATCGACTAATTTATGGGGCAGTTGTATTTGTTCCCCGAAGAATTGGAAATTAAATCAAAAGCGTTAAGGAAAATAACTACATGACACGCGACGACATCATCGCAGCAATAGACGAAGAGATCAGCCGACTTGAGAAAGTGAAGGATCTGCTCCAGAGTTCGAGCTCTGGGAAGCTGAGTGGGGCGCTGGCGCGCAAGGCCGCTGCTCCGAGAAAGCGTAATCTCAGCCCTGAGGCGCGCGCCCGGATTGCCGCCGCACAGAAGCGCCGGTGGGCTAAGCAAAAGGCCGCCACCACGCAAGCCGCCAACAAGAAGTAGTTTGCAGGGCGGATGATAAGGATCAAGCTTTTGCATCCTGAGGCCCGGGTCCCTACGGTAGAGCATGCCGGCAGCGACCTGGGCTTCGACCTATATGCCATAGAAGACACGGTGCTGCCACCGGGCGTTCCGGTGAAGGTGCGAACGGGGATAGCGGTGGAGGGTCCGCCGGGCTGCGGTTTTGTGCTCGGGGATCGTTCTTCGATGGCGGCGAAGGGAATTACTTACGCGGGTGGCCGGATTGATGCCGGTTACCGGGGTGAAATTCTTGTTTGTCTGATCAACGTGAATCAGCCGCAGTATTCGCTTGCGGTGGAACGCGGGCAGGATGGGGTTATCGCCGACGTTCGACTGGAAACGAGCGATGCGAGGGTGACGATACGGCGCGGGGACAGGATCGCGCAGATGTCTCCGTTTGCAGCGCGGACGGATTTGAAGATTGAGGCGGTTGAGGACTTATCCGCGACGACGCGCGGCGTGGGCGGATTTGGATCGAGCGGACGCTGAGTTTTTGTTTTGGAAAAAAGAGATGCTGGGGCAGGCAGCACTGCGCCCGGCATCTGTATTTCAGGGCCTATTCGCCAATGGAGAACCCGCGGCTATGCCGGGGAGGCAGCTGAAGTTTGACAATTCCTGGAGTGGACGCAGGCTCTTTCAGGCGGGCAATTTGCGTAAGAACCGATTGAAGAACTCATTGCGCCAGCTTTTGCGGGGGCTAAAGCCCCAGTTGTTTTGCTGCACTTACGGCCTGACTTAAGTCGTGCTCTTGTTACAAAGCCCGCGGCGGGAGACGCAAAAGCGAGCCTGCCGCAGTGTGCGTTCAGGCCCCTCTGAGGGGCCAATCGTATAAAGCCTCCGGCTTTGCCGGAGGATAGTTACTTGCGGAGATAGGCGTCTGATCCGTCGATCCAGTCCTGGCGTGGCGGGGAGAAGACGTCGAGGTCGACGGTGTCTTCGACGGCCTCGGCGGCGTGAAACATGTGGGGCGGAATGACCAGGGTTTCTCCGGCGGAGACGGTGATGATGCGGCCGTCGTCGAAGGTGAAGCGGAGCGCGCCGGAGAGGATGCAGGTGATTTGCTCGTTGTGATGGTTGTGGCGAGGGACGATGGCGCCTTTGTGAAGGAAGAGGCGGGCGAGCATGGCTTGTGAGCCGTGGACGAACTGTCGTTCGATGAGTGGATTGAGCTGTTCGACGGGGATGCGATCGAAGCCGGAGTGCTGCAGTTCGGCAGAAGCGTTCGACACTTTGGGTGCTCCTTGCGTGAGAGTTTGGGAAATGGTCTGTGGGCAGAGTGCATGAGTGGGGTGGGATTGGGCAAGTGCGGAATTTGTGGATGTGCAGCGACGCGATATTTTGGAAGTGAAGAATTTATGAAGCGAGGTTAGGTCGATGGAACTGGGATTGAAGGGTCGAGTGGCGCTGGTGGCGGGAGCGAGCCAGGGGATTGGACGGGCAACGGCGCTTACGTTTGCCGCGGAGGGTGCGGATGTTGCGATTTGCGCGCGGAATGAGACGGCCCTGGAAGCAGTGGCCCGTGAGGCTCGGGAGCGGTTTGGCGTGCGGGCCATGGCGGGTGTGGTGGATGTGGCTGATGAGGGTGCGATTGCGGAGTTTGTGAAGCAGGTGAAGCGAGGTCTGGGGCGCGTGGATGTGTGTGTTCCAAATGCGGGCGGGCCCCCGGCGAAGCCTTTTCTGGAGACGACGATGGAGGAGTGGGAGCGGGCGTGGCTGCTGAATTTGCGCAGCGCGATCTGCTTTGCGCAGGCGGTTCTGCCGGGGATGGTGGAGCGGAAGTGGGGGCGGATTGTGACGCTGACTTCGTACACGGTGAAGCAGCCGGTACCGGAGCTGGTGCTTTCGAATACGATTCGGGCGGGGATGATGGGACTGGTGCGTTCGCTGGCGGGGCAGTTTGGGAAGGATGGGGTTACGGTGAACAATGTGGGGCCGGGATTCACGGAGACCGACCGGGCGAAGAAGCTGCTGGAGTTGCGCGCGCAGGCTCGGGGCGTAAGCGTGGAAGAAGCGCGGGCGGACCTGGAACGGGAGATTCCGGTAGGCCGGATGGCGAAGCCGGAGGAAGTGGCGGCGGCGATTGTTTGGCTGGCGTCAGAGCAAGCAGCCAGCATAACCGGGCAGACGTTGCTGGTGGACGGGGGGAGCTACAAGGGTTTGTAGGAGTGGAAATGCCTGCGTGGCAGGTTTGATGATTCGCGGTGTGTACGATTGGGCGTACTGTTGATTGCATGATTTCCGCGGGATTGGATGACCGATTTGCGCCAGAGTCGAAGGACTGACGCAGATAACGAGACTGCAAGAGGATTTGGGAATGAAAGGGAGAAACGAATGAAGCCTTTTGGATGGGTAGGAGTGGTGCTGGTGGTTGCGGGGATTCTTGTGCTGGTATTTGGCGGGATCAGCTATTCCCATACGAAGCGGATTATGAAGGTTGGGCCGATCGAGGCGACGCACACGGAGAAGAAGACGATTCCGATTCCACCGATTGCCGGGGTTGCGTGCATTCTGGTGGGCGGGGGGATTGTGATTGCGGGAGTGCGGAAGCGGTAGGCGACCGCAGATAAGCGGGCAAGAGAAAGGGCGCCCTTGCGGACGCCCTTTCTGCTTTTGGTGCGGTCTGGATTCGACTACGGGAGGTAGTAGCGGAAGGAGGTCCAGAACATGTTGTCTGTTCCCTTGGCTCCGCCGCCGGGGTTGGTGGTGCCGCCGATGCCGGACCAGAGGTCACGACGGAAGCGCGCGTACTGGAGACCGAACTTGAGCGTGCCCTTGGGACCGCTGTAGAAGTTGTACCAGTTGCCCGCGGTGAACTCCTGCACGTCCTTGGTGTTGCCGGAGCAATTTGCAGGGGCGTTAGGAACGCTACCGGTGTAGGGACCGCTCGGGGTGGGCTCCGCATTGCAGCCGGTCATGTTCGCGTAAGGCGAGCCATAGCCTTCTCCGCTGGTACCGAAGTAGCGGCGGCCTGCGTAGTCGCCACCGTAGTTGGCGTAGATGAGCAACTGCTTGGTGGGCTTGAACTGCAGGGTGCTGAGTGCGGAGAAGGTGTGCAGCGGCGCGATGGTGCCGTCAGGCCGCAGGGTCACGTCGCCGATGGTGGAAGAACCCATGCGGCCGGTGCCGTAGCCGTAGAGACCCTTGAGGCCGACAACAAAGTATTTGCTGAGCGGGCCGCGGACGCTGGCTCCGATACCGCCACCGTTGGTGGTGTCGTTATAGGGCGCGCTGCCGTTGGTGGGATAGACGCGATCGCGGAAGAAGCGAGCCACGCCGAAGAGTTCCCAGTGTCCCCATCCGGGCTGGGCGACGAGTTTGGCTACGATCTCAGGGGCGATGTTGTAGGAGTAATTCGCGCCGGGGTTGTAGAGGCCACCGCCGTTACCGGCCGAGCCGACCAGTTCGTTCTTGGGTAGGCCGTTTCCGGCGACGAGCATCTGGTCGTTTTCGAGCGAAGCGCCGAACCAGACCTTTTTGCCGAGGTTCTTGGTGATGCGTGCTCCGTACTGGCGATTCCATACGAAGCCAGCTTCGTACTGAGGATCGATGGAGTCGGGGAGGGTTTCGGAGTCATTGTCGATGGCATTGCCGTCTTCGGCGACCAGGGACCACATCTGGCCGGCAGTGAAGGTGAAGCCATCTTTGAGGGCGGCCTGGGCCCAGAGCTGGCGTACGCGCACGGTGTAGCTGTTGGACTGATTGTTGTTGGAGGTGGCGCCGGCGCTGAGCCAGTCCATCTCGTAGTGGCCGGTCATGGTGACGTTGTCCAGTTTGCCGGTGGCGGTGAGGGCGATGCGGGACTGGCGACCAGACCCGTAGAACTCACTGACATTGGAAGCGGGTGAGTTATCGAGAGGAACTGCGCCGAAAGCGGTATTGAGTCCGCCGCCGGTTGCTCCCTGACGATATACGGTGGCTGCTTCAATGAAGCTGCCCGCCGGGGACACGGTGATGCCCTTGTAGTGGATGCTGTCGGGGTGCTCGACCATCTTGGTGATCCTGGCCTGGGTCTTTTGAACGGAGCTGACGACCTCGGCGTTCTGCTGCTTCATCTGGTTGACGGCAGTTTGGAGCGAGGTGACGGCATCCGTTTGATCAGCAAGCTTCTGCTGGGCTTCGCTGGCGGTGGATTGTGCCTGCTGCGCCGCGGACTGTGACTGCTGGGCGGTGGACTGCGCCTGCTGGAGCTGCTCATTGCGCTCGTCGAGCTGCTGGCGGAGGGAGTTGATCTCCTGCCGCTGCTGGTTCATCTGCTCCTGGAGTTCTTCGATCTGTTCCTGAACTGTCGTTTTATGGACACGGTGCTTGACGGGCACCGGTGCGGCGGGAGCTGGCTGCGCGTACGTCACTGTGACGGCAGACGCGAGCACCTAGCGCCTTCAGATTCCTGTTCATTTGGCCTCTCATGTTGCGTTCGGTTGAGGGTCACTTGGTACGGCAAACAGAGGGATTTCGATTCTGTTTCCGGTAGGGTCTCTTCGGCTTTTGAGCAAGCTGAAATCTTCAGATTGCGTTAAGCCTTTGTCATCTTCGCAAAGGCATGTAAAGGCACTGCGAACTTCGTGTGAACGTTTGATGAATGAGGGCGATTTCTGTGAAAAAACGGCAAAAGGCCGGGATTGGAATCCTGGCCTTGATTCTGATTGGAGTTATGGTGGGGTGGATTGCCTATTTTGCGGCGATCAAATTGGCGAAGAGGCGGAATGCGCCGGTTACGGCCTGGTTAAGCTGGCGGTAGAGCGCGAAGGCGACGTAGGTATAGGTTCCCTTGCCGTAGTGGGTGTAGACGAGGCCTCCGTCCTGCGGGGCCTGGCCGGGGTCGTGGGTTTCGGTGAGGGCCGTGTAGTGGGAGTCCCATGAGGTGAGGAAGGAGTGGCCGCGCTCTTCGATCCAGTTGTTGAAGTCGGCGGAGGTGATCTTGTTGGGGTAGTTGAGCAGCGGGTCGCCGGGTTTGAGGATTTTGACGGGCTGGGTTTCGACGACGACTTCCTCAGGATTGTTACCCAGATGGATGTGATAGGGCGCGGCGGATGAGAAGCGCGTGCGCTGGTACTGGACGATGAGGTTTCCGCCGTTGTGGACGTACTGGAGGAGGCGCTGGCTATAGGTGAAGAGCGCGGGGCGATTGGAGTAGGCGCGGATACCGATGATGATGGTGTGGTACTGGTTGAGGTTTCCGGTGGCCAGATCGGCGTCGGAGAGGAGGGTGGGGTGAATGCCGATTTCAGCGAGGGCTTCGGGGACGCGGTCGCCGGTACCCATGACGTAGGCGACTTTGAGACTGGGTGCGACTTTGATGTCGACACCGCGAGCGAGATACGCGGAGGGCTTGTAGAGGTAGTAGGGGCGAAGGCCGGCGTAGCCGACTTGCTGGAAGCCTTCTGTGTAGCTGGTGGCGCCGCTGGTGGCGACGGCCTGAATGTTGTAGCTGTCGGTGGTGAGGTCGTCGGGGTCGACGTGGAAGGTGACGGATTGCGAGTCACCGGCTGCGAGGGTGAGGGGCTGGGTGGACGGGTTTGCAGACCATCCTGCGGGCAGGTTGAGGTGGAGGTTAGCAGACTCGGCTTGTTGGGTGTTGTTGCTGACGGAGACCGAGAGCGGGAAGGAATGGGAGCCGATGGGGACGACTCCGGCATGGCGGGTGAGATTGACGGAGAGTTCTGGGACTACGGCGAGTGGCCATGAAATTTGGCCAAGGCCGTTTTCGCGATGGGCGGTCTGGACGACCTGGCCGATGCGGATGGGGACGCCGTTGTAGGTGAATTCGGCCCATCCTGCCAGCGGATAGGGCGCGAAGGGGCGGCCGAGCCACTTTGGATTGCGGATGTTGTAGTGGGCCTGCTCGACATTGGGGCGGGTGAAGTAGGGGCGTGTGAAGATGGCGGAAGCGGGGACGGTGGTCTGGAAGACGGCATCGGTTGCGCTGGCGTTGGTGGCGGGCGCGGAGATTTGCTGGACGGGCCAGTGTTCGCCGTTGGGATTGGCTAGCCATGCGCGCTTAAACTGCAGCGGGCCGGTGGGTGTGAAGGATTGCGCGGCGGTGATGGTGACGCGGACCTGGAGGGATTCGCCGCGGGTGACCCACTCGGGAGTGTCCTGGGGGACGAGGTTGCCGAAGAAGCGGTTGGAGTGCTGAGTTGTGGTTTGGCGGTAGGCGCGGATCTGCAGCCCCAGGGCTTCTGCGAGGGCGGTGTTGAATTGCACCGTTTTGACGCGGAGGACGTGGGTGATGTTGGTCTTGGCGATGGACGAGAGATTGCTCTTGTTGACCGCATCGATGAGGTCGCGGGTTTCGCGGAGCCCTGCTGCGAGATCGGGCGCGATGGCCTCGGGGCGGGTGGGCTGATAGACGGCGCTGGCGTGTTCTACGTGTGCGCTGATCTGCCTGAGAGCAGAGACGAGGAAGGCTGTATTGCCGGAGTGGGCGAGGGCAGCGATGCCGGTGAGCGAGGTGTTGATGCCGTCGAAGAGGGATGTTTCAAGGCCGTGGTTGTAGGTTTCCGCTGATTTGGGTACGCGCGAGCCGTAGAGGTGATAGCTGACGGAGGAGGGTCCGGGGAGCATGGTGAAACCGCCGCCGAACTGGGATTTGTGCATGCCCCATCCGGTGCGCGCGATCTGGATGTAAGACTGGCCGAGGAGCGGACTCCACTGGCCCTCTTGAATTTTGACGCTGGCGGAGGGGACGTGATCTGTCCACTTCTTTGTGACGTAGTTGTAGAAGCGGATGGGTGCCCATTTGTGGGTGGCGTAGTCGTACATGCCTTTGGGGCCGGGCGAGAAGAATGGCACGCGTGCGTAGACCTTGTAGGGGGACCAGGGTTGGAGTCCGGCAGCTATCTGGCTTGGGCAGACGCTGGGGTTGCCGGCGAGGGCGAATGCGCGCTGGTTCATTTCTCCGGCGACCTGGTGGTGGCCGTGGCCGTCAGTGATTCCACCGACGAAGACGGAGACAAGGATGGTGGGGCGGTAGAGGCGGACGGCGCGGACGACGTTGCAGAGAACGTTCTGGTCGCCCCATTTCTGATGGGCTTCGGCGATGGTTTTGGAGAAGCCGTAGTCGATGAAGGGAGAGAAGACCTGTTCGGTGCCGTAATAGCGGTCGGCGGAGAGAAGTTCGTTGGTTCGGATGAGGCCGAGCGCGTCGTTGGTGGCAGAGGACATGGCGTCCTGGCCGCCTTCGCCACGGGTGATGGTGTAAAGCTCGGTAGTGGCCCCGTCGCCACGGGAGAGAGTGGTGAGCAGGCCGGCGTCTTCGTCGTCGGGGTGGGCGACGATCATCATGACGCTGCCCCAGGTGGTGAGTTTTTTGAGGGTCTGGGCGAGGCCGTCTGCACCGCGGTCGATGGGCAGGGGCTGCGGCCAGGCGGAGGCGTTGTTTTGCGTTTGCCAGGGGACGACCTGTGCGGCGAGCGTGGAGGCGGTGAAGACGGAGGCCAGCGCGAGGGCGAACGTGCGCGACAGAAGGGTGGTGATGGAGCGGCGCAGTTGGGTCATGACAGTCCCAGACAGTTTACAGGGCTGAAACCTGTCTGGTGACCGGGAAGAAGTAAGGAATACGAGCGCGGAGGTTGGCGGTGCGCGGGGAAGTCAGGCGGATGCGGGGATTATGGCAGGGATTCGCCGGTTGACCCAGCGCGCGCGGAGGCGATTCATGGGGCGGTCCAGCAGCCTGAGGATGACGTAAGCGAGGGCGAGGACAATGATGCCGAGGGCGGCTCTTTCGAGAGTGCGGAGAGCAAAGCTGAGGGATGGTTCAAATTGCCGGAACCAGACGATGATGGGCCAGTGGAGCAGGTAAACGATGTAGGAGAGCTCGCCGAAGGTGGCATCGTATTGACTGCCCTGCTGCGTGGTGGTGTAGAGCGCGAAGGGAATGGCGATGAGGGCGAAGAGTGCGTTGGCTCCGTCGTTGTAGTTCTGCAGGGGGTTGGGCGGGGTCTCCATGAGAATTACGCCGCGCCAGGGGCTCAGCATCCAGAGCGCGTAAACGACCGCCAGCAGGATGAGTGACAGGGCGGCGAGCCGGGGTGAGGGTTTCCAGGAGGTGGCCGCGGCGGTGAGTCCGATGACGAAGAAGACGAGGACTCCGGTGAGCAGAGGGGTTGGGAAGAAGCTGAAGAAGAGGCTGATGCTGGCGCTGGCCCAGAGCACGGTGAAGGGGCGCCTGATGGCCAGCCAGATCAAGAGCGGTGCAATGAGGTAAAACTGCACTTCCATATCGAGCGACCATGCCGGGGTGAGCACAAGGTAGTGCTGCGAGTTGTAGCCGAGGATGAAGAGATTGGAAAAGACGGAGTGTAAGTCGCCGAACCAGGTGCCGGGGAGCAGATGGATCTTGAAGTAGCAGCGATCGAGCAGGATGGTGGCGGTGTTGAGAAGCAGGAAGACGGGAAGCAGTCGCCAGTAGCGGGAGATGATGTAGGTAAAGTAAGGGGATTTCGCCTTTGAGTACTTGTGACTGTACATCTGGAAGATCCAGTAGCCGCTGAGGGCGAAGAAGATATCGACGGCAGCGGTGCCGATGGCTTCACGGGTTCCATGGCTGGCGAAAACGATCAGCGCAAGAATCAGCCGGAGACATCCTGGACCAGTGAGAGTCTTTTTCATGGCTATGGTGCAAACCCGGCTTCGATACTACAGGATTGCGGGGTGGGCGGGATGGAGCAGACCGCACGTGGGTAGATGCGTGAAGGTGTGCTGACTGGCTGGTCTATGTAAGATCAGGTGCAACGCATTGGCGAGGAACGAGAGACGGGTATGCAGGTGCAGGACCAGTTAGAGCGGCGCGTGGGGCTGACGGCGGCGATATCGCTGAACATGATGAACATGATCGGCGTGGGGCCGTTTATCACGCTGCCGCTGGTGGTGGCGGCGATGGGCGGCTCGCAGGCGCTGCTGGGCTGGGTGCTGGGCGCGCTGATTGCGCTGGCCGATGGACTGGTATGGGCGGAGCTGGGCGCGGCGATGCCGGAGGCGGGCGGCTCGTATGCGTTTTTGCGGGAGATTTACGGGCGCGACGGGCTGGGGCGACTGGTGTCGTTTTTGTATATCTGGCAGCTGGGCTTCAGCGCGCCGCTTTCGATTGCATCGGGGTGCATCGGGTTTGCGGAGTATGCGGTGTATTTGTATCCTCCACTGGCACATACTGTGCCGGGGATGCCCGGGCTGCACGACACGAGCCTGCTGGCGGCGGGGACTTGCCTGGCGCTGGTGGGAGTGCTGTTCCGGAACGTGGAGCAGGTGAAGCGCGTGGGGCTGGTGCTGTGGGTGGGCGTGATGCTGACGATTGGCGCGGTCATTGTGGGCGGGTTTACGCATTTTCACGCAGCCATGCTGGCTCCGCCGAAAGGGGCGTGGAGTCTGGGTCCGGGCTTCTGGCTGGGGCTGGGCGCTGCGACGCTGATTACGACTTACGACTACTGGGGCTATTACAACGTTTGCTTTCTTGGCAGCGAGGTAAAGGAGCCTGGTAAGACGATTCCGAAAGCGGTGCTGTTTTCGGTGGTGATTGTGGCGGTGCTGTACCTGTTGATGAATGTGAGTGTTCTGGGCGTGATCCCGGTGGACAAGCTGACGACGACCGCGGCGGCGCAGGTGGTGCGGATTGCATTTGGGCCGGTGGCGGGCGAGCTGATGGCGGTGTTCATCATGTGGACGGCGTTGTCGTCGGTATTTGCGCTGCTGTTGGGGTACTCGCGGGCACCTTATGCGGCGGCGCTGGACGGGAATTACTTCAAGGCTTTTGGGCATGTGCATGAGAAACACAAGTTTCCGGATGTTTCGCTGATCGCGATGGGCGTGGTGGCGGCGTTTTGCTGTTTTTTCCAGCTGGCGGAGGTGATTGCGGCGCTGGTGGTGATTCGGGTGGTACTGCAATACGTGTTGCAACAAGTGGGCGTGATGGTGCTCCGGGTGAAGCGGCCGGAGATGCTGCGGCCTTTCCGGATGTGGCTGTATCCGCTGCCGCCGCTGGTGGCGCTGGCGGGGTTTGGATTTATTTTGGTGTCGCGACCGGATGCTCTGAAGGAGTTTGGATTTGCGGTGCTGGTGGGGGTGACGGGCGCGATGCTGTATTTCTGGCGGGCGAGACAGCGGCGGGAGTGGCCGTTTCGAGCGTAGCTTTTAGAGCGATTTCAGGATTGCCATGCCCATTTTGAGATCCTCCAGGGCTGCTGCTCCCCGTTGGTCGCATCGACTCGAAGGCTGTTGCTTCGGGGACGGTTATCCTGAAATCGCTCTAGCCTGGGTCATGCAGGGCGGAAGCGTGCAAAAAGCCCTTTCACCACAAAGGACACAAAGAGCACAGAGAACGGCCGCGGAGTTTGGTTGCTGGGGAGTGGTGGATTCCGGAAGAGACTTTTGAATGCAATTTCTACCGCATCATTTTCGGGATTCTTCGCTTCGCTCTGAATGACTCGCTGCCAGCTTTTTTGATTGCTTTCTGCTTTGCCCTGGCGGAGAACGTTTCACTGCCGAGGAGACAGAGGTGCTGACCGCACGGGTGGGAGCGCCCTCGACGCAGGTCTGCATTTTCAACTGAGCCACGAGGCTGGGATGAAGGTGAGGGGTTCCAGTAGATTTGGCTGGAAAAGCGAAAAGTACCGGGTGACCCACTGCGCGCGCACTGACCCGTTACCGTTGCTTCCTTCCGGACCTGGCGGGGTTGGCGGGGTTGCGCCGCGTAGGACCCGGCACTTCTTGATTTTAGCAGAGGCGGAGAGCGGTTTGAGCGCCGTGGTTTTACTCTGAGCGCCAGGGTTGCGATCGACGACTGGCCGCAGGCTCACCGGATGTCCGCGGACCGGGTGACGATATCGGATGCGCGAGACTGGAAATTATCGACAAGGGAAATAGCACAAACAGAATGAGATATGAGGCAGGCCTGGCTGGCACAGTGTCAAAACAAACGCACTGAGCAGAATGGGACAGTAAGAGAGGCTGCAAGAGTCGATATTTGTGAATATCACTGCTGGAAATGCGGCGATAAAGAAGGAGTACCAATTATGGCAAATGACAAGGGTGCAGAGCACCATACCAAAGCAGCCGAACATCATCAGGTAGCAGCCAAGCACCATTTGGAGGCTGCGAAATTGCACGAGGCAGGCAGCCATGAAAAAGCAGCGCACCACTCTGAAATTGCTGCCGGACATGGACACCAAGCGGTCTATCACACCGAAGAGGCAACGAAGCACCACGCCAATGTGCATGCGGAAAAGAAAGCAGCAGCGTAGACGAAGGCGAAGCCGATTCTGTCATCAGAGATGAATCGGCACGGCTGGGAAGGCGCGGAAGATTGTTTTCGGCTGGTGTCTGGCACCGGTTTGCTCGCATTCAGCGGGCCGCGCGCCCTGGCTGTCTTGGGGTAGAGGGTGATTCCCCGTAAAATAAAGAAGTGAAATCTCTTGTAATAACGAATAGCAGTGATCGTGCTGCTGCTGCGTCGGAGCGTCCGCGAATTGGGTTTGTGTCGCTGGGCTGCCCGAAGAACCTGGTGGACAGCGAGGTCATGATGGGCCTTCTGGACCGGGCGGGCGGCGTGATGACGAACGACGCGGATGCAGCGGATATCCTGGTGGTGAATACGTGTTCATTTATTGATGCGGCGAAGCAGGAGTCCGTGGACACGATTCTGGAGATGGCCGAGCACAAGACGACGGGCCGCGCGACGAAGCTGATTGTGGCTGGGTGTCTTGTGGAGCGGTACCGGGATGAGATCCAGAAGAATATTCCGGAAGTGGACGCCGTGGTGGGCACGGGCGAGTTGGAGAAGATTCTGGAAGCGGCGGGGCTGACGATGCCGGCGGCTGAGGTGAAGGATTCGCCGTTCAGGATTTTGAGTGAAGCCACCCCACTCAAGCCAACACCGGGCTTGAATCCACCCCATGGACGAGGACCTGTCCATGGGGGCCCCGAAAATGGGGCCCCCGGAATTTCCTTCAGGGCGGAGGGTGAGCTTCGGGAGCAGCAGGGGCGGTTTGCGCGCGAGGGATGGGATGGCGCGACGGCGGAGCTGCCGCAGTATCTGTACGACCACACGACGCCTCGGTTGCGGGCGACGAAGTCGGCTTCGGCATACATCAAGATTGCGGAGGGCTGTGATCACCCTTGCAGCTTTTGCGTGATTCCTAATTTGCGCGGAAAGTTCCGGTCGCGTCGGTTTGAGTCTGTTGTGGCCGAGGCTGAGGCGCTAGTGGCCGATGGCGTTTGCGAGATTACGCTGATTGGGCAGGACACGACCTGTTATGGCGAGGACCTGGGACTGAAGGATGGGCTGGCGATGCTTTTGGACCGGCTGGCGCAGATTGACGGGCTGGTGTGGCTGCGGTTTTTGTATGCGTATCCGAACAAGATTACGGGCAAGCTGCTGGAGACGATCGCGAAGCATGACAACATCTGCAAGTACCTGGATGTGCCGCTGCAGCATGCGTCTGGTTCTGTGCTGAAGACGATGAAGCGCGGCGCGAATGCGGAGATTCTGCTGAAAACGATTGAGAAGGTGCGGAAGGCTGTGCCGGGGATTGCGGTGCGGACTTCGTTTATTGTGGGTTTTCCGGGTGAGACGGCGGAGGATTTTGCGGAGCTGGAAGAGTTTGTCCGCAAGGCTCGCTTTGACTGGATGGGAGTGTTTACTTATTCGGATGAGGAAGGCTCGAAGGCGTTTGCGCTGGACGGGAAGGTGCAGAAACGGACGATTGAGCAGCGCAAGCGCGCGCTGATGAGGCTGCAGAAGGGCATCAGCAAGAAGGCGCGCAAGGAATGGGTAGGGCGGACGATTGACGTGCTGGTAGAAGGCGAGTCCGAAGAGACGCCACTGCTTTGGCAGGGGCGGAGCCAGTGGCACGCTCCAGAGATTGACGGCGTGGTTTATCTGAATGATTTTGGGCCTTATGAAGAGCTGACGCCGGGACGTTTTTACCGCTGCGAGATTACCGAGGCGCACGATTATGACGTGGTGGCGCGTGTGGTAGAGGAGTCTGAGTTGAACACCGGAAGACTGGAGGCTGTGCTGGCGTAATGGCGAAGAAGAAGACGCTGCGCTGCCCGACATGCGGGATGCTGGTGACGGCGAAGGACGAGGATTTTCCATTTTGCAGCGACCACTGCCGCAAGATTGATCTGGGCAAATGGGCGAGCGGGGTGTACAAGATTTCATCGCCGGTGCTGGACCCGGATGTGCTGGAAGGCATGGACGGTGAACCGGGCCAGCGGGAACGGCACGACGATGAGTGACGGAGTGAAGACAACGGCGCGCACCGGATGGGCTTGGATAGTGGCGACGGCGCTGGGCGCTGGTCGAATGAAGCCGGGTCCGGGGACCTGGGGTTCGGTGGCGGCGCTGGTAGTTTGGTTTGCCGTGGCCGCTGGGACGCATGCGAGCGCGGCGGCGGTGATGTGGGGTACGCTGGTGGCGGCGGTGATTGCAACGCTGGTGGGGATTCCGGCATCGACGATTGTGGAGCGCGAGAGCGGCCGGGAAGACCCCGGATTTGTAGTGATTGATGAAGTGGCCGGGCAGTGGATTGTGCTGATTGGGACTCCGGTGAACTGGGAGCATGCGCTGCTGGGGCTGGCGCTTTTCCGGCTGTTCGATATTGTGAAGCCGTGGCCAGTGCGTAAACTGGAGCGGTTGCCGGCGGGAGCGGGGATCATGCTGGATGATGTGGCTGCCGGGATTCTGGGATTGATTGTGATGCTGGTGGTTCGCCACTGGTGGTAGCTGGTAACGCGCGCTGAGACAGCGCGATTTGAAGGGATGTATGCCATTGAGTTCAATACTTCCGGATGCAGGTGCTCCGCAGATCAAGGAGATTGATCCCGCGGCGGCGATACCGGGTGGAGAAGTGCAGATTTACGGGGATCACCTGAGCGCGGTGGCGTACCGGCTGCCGGTGGTGATGCTGGGTGATCTGGCCGCGCCGGTGTTGCTGAGCCGTGAGGAGCGGATGTCGATCCGCGTGCCGGAGGAGGCCGAGAGCGGGGCGCTGAGGGTGCTGCGCAATGGAGCGCAGAGCAACAGCGTGAACGTGAAGGTTGCGCGGATGGTGGGCGATGAGGTCCACATGGTTGCCAGCCCGGTGATGGATGAAGAAGGCCGGGTGTACGGGACGTTTTCCGGAGCGCGCGGGCAGGAGACGCCGGTGTCTGTATTGCGGACGGGGAATGATGGCGAGTTGGAACCGTTTGTGCGGGGCATCATGAACGCGACGGGCATGGCGCTCGATCCGGCGGGATTTTTGTATGTGTCTTCGCGGCATGAGGGCGCGGTGTACCGGGTTTCTCCGAATGGCGCGACGTCGGTGTACGCGGAAGGCATGGGTGTTGCCACCGGGATTGCGTTTGACGGGGAGCAGAATCTTTACGTGGGAGACCGGAGCGGGACGATCTTCAAGATTGCTCCGGACCGGCAGATTTTTGTTTACGCGACGCTGGAGCCGAGTGTTGCCGCTTATCACCTGGCGTTTGGACAGGAAGGGACGCTGTATGTGAGCGTGCCGACGACCTCTGGGCATGACTGCGTTTACGCGATTGATTCGGACGGGAACACGACGCCGTATTATCGCGGACTGGGGCGGCCTCAGGGGCTGGCGGTGGATATTGCCGGGGATGTGTACGTGGTGGCTTCGCTGCGAGGACGGCAGGGGGTGGTGCGACTGCCGCAGGACGGCGAGCCATCTCTTGTGGTGGCGGGGCAGGACCTGGTGGGATTCTCCTTTACTCCACGGGGGACTGCGCTGCTGGCAACGAGTACGGCGATTTATGATGTGGATTTGGGTATTGAAGGCTGGCGCGTAGTCTAGAGCGATTTCAGGATTGCCATGCCCATTTTGAGGCTCTCCAGGGTCGCTGCTCCCTGCTGGTCGCATCGGCTAGAGAGTTGCTGCTTCGGGGACAGTTATCCTGAAATCGGTCTAGGCCGCGTCTGCCGGGAGAGACGGACCGGATGAATGCGGAGATTATAGCGGTGGGGTCGGAGATGCTTACCCCCTTCCGGCAGGACACGAATTCGCTCTACATGACCGAGAAGCTGAATGGGCTGGGCGTCTCGGTCGCGTTCAAGACGATTGTGGGCGACAAGCGCTCGCACCTGGTGAGCGTGATTCGGCAGGCGCTGGGGCGGGTGGATATTGTTTTGATTTCGGGCGGTCTGGGGCCGACCGAGGACGACCTGACGCGCGAGGCGGTGGCGGAAGCGCTGGGGCGCAAGCTGATTCGGGATGCGGATTTGATTGCGAATCTGTATGCGCGTGCGGCGGCGCGGCGGGTTTCGATAACAAGGAACAACGAGAAGCAGGCCGATACGGTGGAAGGCGCGGTGATCCTGGAAAACGCTCGCGGGACGGCGCCGGGGCAGTGGCTGGACATTGTGGTGGGGAAGTATCGCAAGCTGGTGATGATGCTGCCGGGGCCTCCGGCGGAGCTGAAGCCGATGTTTGACGAGCAGTGCCTTCCATTGCTGAAGGATGTGCTGCCGGAGCGGGCGATTGCGACGCGGGTGCTTAAGGCGGCGATGATTGGCGAGTCGGCCTGCGATGCGCGAATTGCGCCAATTTACACGCAGTACCCGGATGTGGAGACGACGATCCTGGCGCACCTGGGGGATATCCAGCTGAATTTGAGCTGCACGAAGCCGCTGCTGGCGCAGGCGAAGCTGCGCGTGGATGAGCTGGCGGGGCGCATTGAGGAAGAGCTGGATGACGTGCTGTATTCGTCGCAGGGCGAGACGCTGGAGCAGATTGTGTTGTACTACCTTGGCATGCACGGGTCTACACTGGCGGTTGCGGAAAGCTGTACGGGCGGATTGATTGCGGAGCGGCTGACGGATATTCCGGGGAGCTCGCGGTCATTTGTGGGCGGCGCGGTGGTTTACAGTAACGAGCTGAAGACGAAATTTGCGGGAGTGGATGGCGAGTTGATTGCCCGGCACGGCGCGGTGAGCGCGGAAGTGGCGGCGGCGATGGCGGAAGGAATTCGCAGGGAGTGCGGCACCGATTACGGACTGGCGGTGACGGGAGTGGCAGGACCCGGTGGAGGGTCTGACGAGAAACCGGTTGGGCTGGTTTATTTTGCAGTCAGTGACAAGGAAGCGACCGAGACGCTGGAAAAGCGATTCACGGGAGACCGGAAGAGAGTGCGGACGCTGGCATCGCAGCAGGCACTGGACCTGATTCGCCGGCGTTTAATGTAAACGTAGCAGTAATGGTTGCAATTGGAGATTCCATGCCCGTAACGACATATATTTTTCTGGCGATTGCGGCGTACCTGCTGGGCTCGATTCCGTTTGGCTACCTTCTGGTGAGGCTTTTCCGCAAAGAGGATATTCGCCAGAAAGGCAGCGGGAATATCGGCGCAACGAACGTGATTCGTTCCGGCGCGAAGGGGCTGGGCGCGCTGACGTTTGTGCTGGACGCTTGCAAGGGCGTGACGGCGGTGCTGCTGTGTGGCTATTGGGGCTCACATGCAGGCACGGGCGTGATGGCGCTGCATGACGCGCAGGCGATTGGCGCGCTGTTTGCGATTATGGGGCACATTTATCCAGTGTGGCTGAGGTTTAAGGGCGGCAAGGGAGTGGCGACGGCGTTTGGGGTTTTTGTGGCGCTGGCTCCGGGTCCGGCTCTGATTTGCCTCGGAATTTTTGCACTGACGTTTGCGACGACGCGGTATGTTTCGCTGGGTTCGATACTGGGGACGGCGGCGTTTCCGCCGATTGCGCGGATGATGGAGAGCGGCCCTCGCGGAACGCTGATGTGGGTTGTGATTCTGTTTCTTGCGGTGCTGGTGATCTGGAAGCATCGGCAGAATATCGTTCGGCTGGTGAAGGGTACGGAGTACCGCTTTGGCAAGCCTCGTGCCGAGGCCGTATGAGCCGGATTGCGGTGATGGGAAGCGGCGCCTGGGGCACCGCGATTGCGCTGCATTTGACGCGCATCGGCGAGCATGAGGTGACGCTGTGGTCGCACTCAGAGCGGGTGGCGCAGACGATTGCCGAGTGTGGGGAGAATCGTGATTTTCTGCCGGGGTTTCGCTTTCCGGCGTCGTTAAAAGTGACGGCTAGCCAGGCAGAGGCGCTGGGTTCGGCAGAGGTGGTGGTGAGCGTGATGCCGTCACATCATGTACGTCACAGCTATGAGGAGTTTGCGGGGTATCTGCGGGCGGATCACAAGCTGGTGAGCGCGACCAAGGGCATTGAAGATGGAACGTTTCTGCGGATGTCGCAGGTGATTGCCGAGGTGACGGGCGAGCATGGACTGCGTTTGCCGCTGGCCGTGATCAGCGGGCCGAGCTTTGCGCAGGAGGTAGCGGCGGGGTATCCGACGGCGGTGACCGTGGCATCGGACGATGCGGAGTTTGCTGTTGAGGTGCAGCGGATTTTCTCGAGCGCGTCTTTGCGGCTGTACACGAATGACGATGTGTGCGGCGTGGAGATGGGCGGCGCGCTGAAGAATGTGATGGCGATTGCTTCCGGCATTGTCACGGGGCTGGGTCTGGGGCACAACAGCACGGCGGCGATTATTACGCGGGGTATTGCGGAGATGACTCGCCTGGCCGTGGCGTGCGGCGGCAAGCGCGAGACGCTGGCGGGGCTGGCGGGGATGGGTGACCTGGTGCTGACGTGTACGGGATCTCTGTCGCGGAATCGCACGGTGGGGGTGGAGCTGGGCAAGGGGAGGAAGCTGGATGAGATTCTGGCAGGACTGGGCGGCAAGGTGGCGGAGGGTGTGAGGACGACGTCCGCGGCGCTGGGGCTGGCGGCGAAGATGGGCGTGGAGATGCCGATTGCCGAGCAGGTGCAGGCGGTGCTGGAGGGTCGTTGTTCGCCGCTGGAAGGCATGCAGGCGCTGATGAGCAGGCCGGGGCGGGACGAGTAGGTTTGCGGTGGTTGCCGGCGGGTGTAAGCGATGCGGCGAGTAGCCGTTGCGCATAGAAGCTTCTAAACTCAAGGCATATGATTCAGACATTGTTTGGCAGCCTTGATCAGCCGGAGGAGAAGGGCTTTTTTGACCGCATGAAGCAGGCGGTCACGCGGACGCGAGACTCGCTGGGCGAGCGGATTGAGTCCGTGGTGGCTATGACGCGCGGCGTGGATGAAGAGGCCCTGGAAGAGCTGGAGATGAGCCTGATTGCGTCTGACCTGGGTGTGCATGTGGCGGCCGAGGTGACGGGGCAGTTGCGTGAGCGCGCGAAGCGGGAGCAGATTCGCGACGGGGCGGAGTTGCGTGAGCTGCTGAAGGCAAGTTTGAAGAAGATTCTGGACGACCAGGAAAAGCCGCCGGTGACAGTGGCCGCGCCGCCGGAAGTAATTGTGATGGTGGGCGTGAACGGCACGGGCAAGACGACCACGACGGGCAAGCTGGCCGCATATTATCGGCGGCAGGGCAAGACGGTGCTGCTGTGCGCGGCGGATACGTTTCGCGCGGCGGCGATTGAGCAGCTTGAGGTGTGGGGCGAGCGTACGGGCGTGGAGATTATCAAGACGCGGCAGGGCGGAGATCCTTCTGCCGTGCTGTTTGACGCACTGGAAGCGGCCAAGGCGCGAAAGATCGATGTGCTGATTGTGGACACGGCGGGCCGGCTGCACACGAAGACGGGCCTGATGGCGGAGCTGGACAAGATGCGGCGGACGACGCGGCGGCTGATTCCGGATGCACCGCATGAAGTGCTGCTGGTGCTGGATGCAACGACAGGACAGAACGGGCTGCAGCAGGCGCGGCTGTTTACCGAGTCGGCAGGCGTGACGGGGATTGTGCTGACGAAGCTGGACGGGACGGCCAAGGGCGGGATTGCGATTGCGATTGCGCGCGAGCTGCGGGTTCCGGTGCGGTTTGCGGGCATTGGTGAGAAGGTGGATGATTTGCTGCCGTTCGACAGCGGGGCGTTCATTGATGCGCTGCTGGGCGAGCCTGCGGCGAAGTAACCCTGACGAGGTATTTGGATGAGTGGCGCAGGAGGCCAGCAGGCGGAGCGGCAGCGGGTGGAGAATGCGCGCTGGATGCGGCGCGCACTGGAGCTGGCGCGCGAGTCAAAGGCGATGAGTTCGCCGAATCCCGCGGTGGGCTGCGTGCTGGTGCGCGGTGGCGTTGTGGTTGGAGAGGGATTCCACGACTACGCGCGCAGAGACCATGCGGAAGTGGCGGCGCTGAAGCAGGCCGGGGATGCGGCGCGCGGCTCGACGGCGTACGTGACGCTGGAACCGTGTTGCCACACGGGTCGCACGGGGCCTTGCACGGAGGCGCTGATTGCGGCGGGCGTTGCGCGGGTGGTGGCGGCTACGGGCGATCCGAACAGGGAAGTGAATGGACGGGGCTTTGCGCGGCTGCGTGGTGCGGGTATTGCGGTGGAGACCGGCGAAGGCGCGGAAGAAGCGCGGGAGCTGAACGATGCGTTTGCGGGATTTATTCGCAGGGGGCGGCCGTTTGTGACGTTGAAGGCGGGTGTTTCTCTGGATGGGCGGATTGGGCCGCGGGAAGGCGTAAAGCGCAAAAGGGAGCCGTATTTTTTGACAGGACCGGAGTCGCTGGCGGATGTGCAGCGGATGCGTCATGAGCATGATGTGCTGATGACCGGGATCAACACGGTGCTGACGGATGATCCGCAACTGACGGACAGGACAGGGCTGGCGCGACGGAGGCCGCTGCTGCGTGTGGTTCTTGACTCGGAGCTGCGACTGCCGTTGGATTCGAAATTGGTGCGCGAGGTGAATGAGGATGTGATGGTGTTTTGTACGGAGCCGACGGCGGCGAGCATGGCTGCGCTGGAGGCGCGCGGGGTGCGCGTGGAGGTGGTTCAGAGTGATGTGCCGGGGCGGGTTCCGATGGGTGACGTGTTGCGGCGGCTGGCGGAGATGAAGATGATTTCGGTGATGATTGAGGCTGGCGGACAGGTGACGGCATCGGCGCTCCAGGATGGACTGGTCGACAAGATAGTGCTGTATTACGCACCGGTGATGCTGGGCAGCGGGGGGCTTCCGCTGATGGAGAAGCTGGCTATGGAGCGGCTGGATGTGAGCCGGGTGGCGACGGCTCAGTTCGGGCGCGATGTGCGTTGGACGGGGTATTTGCATGATCCGTGGAGTGAAGCAGGAGTTCGATAGAGTAAGAGCATGTTTACGGGATTGATTGCGACGACGGGGAAGATTGCAAGCCTTGAGCGGCGGCAGGGCGCGGCGCGGATTACGGTGGAGGCTGGGACGCTGGCGGATAAGCTGCATGAGGGCGACAGCATTGCGGTGAATGGGGTTTGCCTGACGGCGCTGGATTTGAAGCCGGGGATTTTTCGTGCGGATCTGGCGGCGGAGACGCTGGCGCGCACGACGCTGGGTGATCTGACGGCGGGAACTGTGGTGAACCTGGAACTGCCGACGCCGGCGGGAACTCCGCTGGGTGGGCATGTGGTGCAGGGGCACGTGGATGCTACGGGTGTGCTGCTGGGGCTGGATCCGGTGGATGCTGCGGCGGACAGGGACAAGACGGACTGGTGGCTGCGGATTGCGGTTCCTGAGGCGGTGCGGCCGTATGTGGTGGAGAAGGGCTCGATTGCGATTGAGGGGATCAGCCTGACGGTGGCGCGGTGGGATGGTGCAGAGCTTGCCGTGGCGATTATTCCGCATACCTACGCGGCAACGAATCTGCATACGCTGCGGGCTGGCGCAAGGGTCAATCTTGAGGCGGATGTGCTGATGAAGCTGGCGCTGGAACAACAGCGGGCGAGGCAGCAGTCTTCCTTGACGATGGAGGAGCTGGTGGCGCGGGGATTTTAAGAGCTATAGCGGTGAGATGATTCCGCCGACGGGCATGCGCGTGGGATAGCGACGGATGCCGAGAATTTGAGCGATTTCGCGGGCGGCGCTGAGGGCTGAGCGCGGCTCCAGAAGGACGATGGGTGCTGCGCTTGCGGGAAGAGTTTCCGCCGCGGCGATACCTGCGGCGGCGCCGGGAGAGAGCATCCAGCCAGCGCGTGCCATGCGCTGGAGGGCTTCCCGGACGCGATCTTCTTCCAGAACGATGACCTGATCCGATAGCTGCTGGAGGGCCTGTGCTGCGATGCGCGCGGGAGCGTGACTGCGTGTGTGTGGCGCCGGCGCGATGTGGACGGCGAGGCAGCGCGGGGCGTGAGTGGAGGTTGTCCAGTTGTGCTGCAGCAGGAATGCGAAGGACTGCTCGAAGTGGAGCAAGTCGGCAGGGGTTGCGCCGGGAACGAGGACAGTTTCGGGGAATTTCCACTGGAGTTGCTCGGCGATTTCGCAGGCGATGGTGTGAGTGGCGAGGTGGGTGGCGAGGGTAATGTCTTCCGGGGAGAGCGTGGCTTCGACGGGAGTGTGGGGGCTGGGAGTGAGCAGCGCGGCTCCGGCTGTGGTGGCGCGAAGATAGTCGAGGTCCGAGGCTTCCGCGGTGAGCGTGATGGAGCAGGGCAGGCCTGCGATTGCGGAGTAGACGGCTAGCGATGCGGCGAGCGTATCGCTTTCTACGGCAAAGATGAGGTGCTTGTGGCCGGTGGCTTTTGCGATGGTGACGAGGATGGAAGCGATGCGATCGAGCATGCTTGCGCCGGGATTGCGGCCTTCGTCTTTGAGCGAAATTGAGTTTGTGACGGGAAGGAGTGGCGTGTTGCCTTCGCCGAGGGAGACGGGCGTGGGGCTTGCGAGGAATCGCCACATGGACTCGGGCATTGCGGCATGAGGGCGTTGGGTGGCGGGCCGTGCGGTGAGCAGCGATGGGAGAGTTGTGGAAGTCATTTCAACCGAGGAAGCTTAATTTTGGCGCGGCGGGCAGCGCGCCACACTCCAGACCATAGCGATAAAAGAGTCGGATGCCTTCGATGCAGGGTTGGTCGAGTACGTACCAGATGTTTTCTGTGAGGTAGGTGCGGATGGTGGCTGCGGGGACTGGCATGCGGACGCTCCACTCATGGACGAGATCTTCGATGTGGGCGAGGCCGGCGTCGCGCGAGGCCTGGAAGTCTTGAATGATCCGGGCGGGTGAGATGCCGGTTTCGGCGGGGGCCTCTGGGCGGATGGTCCAGAAGGCGGAGACCCAGTTTGTGCCGGTGAATTTGTGCCATTCCTCGGCGAGGTCGATGTAGCGGAGGCGTTCGCCGGTGCGCTGGTAGCGGGCTTCACGATCTTCGAGTGCGAGCAACGCGGGGTCTCCGATGAGGAGTGCTGCGTCGGTTGCGTCGAGCATGGCTTCGAGGTCGGGTGTGTGCGGATGGAACGATGGCCTGGTTTTCCAGAGGTGATGAAAGAGGATGCGCGTGTAGGTGGCGGAGGTGCGGGACGAGGTGTCGAGCGCTACGCTGCGGATTTCGCGCATGTCGCGGTCTTCGCGGGTGATGAGGAGGATGGAGCGGACGTGTTCGCGGGAGGCGATGGTGCAGCCGGGAACGACCAGCATGCTGGGCTGGGTGGCGTAGGCGGCGATGGGCACGAGGCCGATGTGAGCTTCGCCGGAGGTGAGTTTTGCGGCGCAGACCGATGGCGTGGACCAGGAGAGTTCATAGCGGGTGGAGAGGTCCTGCTGCGCCGGTGGATGCTCGAAGTTCCACATGAGCGGTGCGGGGTTGAGGAAGGAGATGGCTGCAATGCGGAGCTTCACAATTCAGTGTAACAACGAAAGGGCAAGTGGCCTTGGTAACCGCGAAACGGCCGGAATGGATTGACGCGCGGGGATGAGGGGACTAGTCTCCGCCGTGAACACGCATGCGCTGGAACGAGGAGACGAGAGCACGGTGGAGAGCCGCGAGATAGGAAATAGTGCGCAGGAGGTGGGTTTGACGGCGGATTATCCGGCTGTGACCGAGGAGCGGATGGCGTGGCTGGGGCTTGTGCTGACGCCGGAGCTGGGACCGCGGCGTATTTTGCGCGCGATTGAAAAAGCTGGAAGCGCGCGGCGATTGCTGGACATGCCATTGACGGAGCTGGAGGCGCTGAATCTGCCACCGCAGACGGCGCAGTTTGTGTTCAGCGGTATGGCGCGCAAGGCTGCCGATGAAGAACTGGAGCGGATGGTGCAGACGGGTGCCGGATTTTTGACGCATGCCGACGATGCGTATCCGATGCGGTTGCGGGAGATTTTTGACGCGCCGCCGGTGTTGTGGCTGCGGGGTGATGCGCGGCTGCTGAGCCGGCCGTCGATTGCAGTGGTGGGAACGCGGCATCCGAGCCCTTACGGGACGGGCATGGCGGAGATGCTGGCGAGGGATTTGTCTGCCAACGGGATGTTGATTTTGAGCGGGATGGCGCGGGGCGTGGATACCTGGGCCCACAAGGGTGCGCTGGCTGCGAAGAAGCCGACGGTGGCGGTGTGGGGTACGGGTGTGGATGTGATTTATCCGAAGGAAAATAAATCGCTGGCCGAGCAGATTATTGCGACGGGTGGGGCGATTGTTTCGGAGATGCCGCTGGGCACGTTTCCTGCGCCGCAGAATTTTCCTAAGCGGAATCGCATTTTGAGTGGGATGAGCGTGGGCGTGCTGGTGGTGGAGGGTGGGGAGTTCAGCGGGACGCGGGTGACGGCTCGTTGCGCGATTGAGCAGAATCGAGATGTTTTTGCGGTGCCGGGAAACGTGACGAACAAGAATGCCTGGGGGCCTAACACGCTGATAAAGCAGGGCGCAAAGCTGACGGCCACGTGGGAAGACGTGTGGGAGGAACTGCCGACGGATGTTCGTCTGGCGTTGGATTCTGAGCCTGGAATTGCATCGCAGGAGGAGTCTGCTGCATCGTTATTGGAAGACAAGCCAATTCCTCCGGCAGGGGAGAGCCTGTTGCGCGTGTTGAGGCATGATGAGGCGCTGCAGATGGAAGAGATCCTCGAAAAGCTGGAGGGGGAGATGAGTTCGTCAGAGATTTTCACGGCTCTTTTTGAGTTGGAACTGTCTGGACGGATTCGGCAACTTCCGGGTAAGAATTACGTGAAGAGCTTTCCAGCCGCACTGAAAGGCTGAGCCGTGGCACCGGCTGAGAGAGCCGGCTGAGAGAAAAATAGCGTTGCGCGATTGTGCGTGGCTATGCGTTGAAACGGGTGACGTGATAGCTTGCAAGACAATGCGCTCCATATTTAAGGATGGGGTGCAGGCCGGAGATGATCCGGCGCCAAAGGGAAATAATGGGTAAATCACTTGTGATTGTCGAGTCGCCGGCGAAGGCGAAGACGATCAATAAATATCTCGGAAAAGACTTCCAGGTGGAAGCGTCGATTGGTCACATCAAGGATCTGCCGAAGAACAAGCTCGGCGTGGATGTGGAGAAGGGTACGTTCGAGCCGGAGTTGATTGTGATTCCGGGCAAAGAGAAGATTGTGGACCGGCTGAAGAAGCTGGCGTCGAAAGCGGATGCTGTTTATCTTGCGCCTGACCCGGATCGCGAGGGCGAAGCGATTGCCGCGCATCTGGCCGATGAGCTAAAGACGGTGGCCAAGCCGGAGGTGATCTACCGCGTAACCTTTAATGAAATTACGGCGAAGGCGGTGAAGAACGCCTTTGAGCATGCGCGGCATGTAGACAAGAACCTGGTGGACGCGCAGCAGACGCGCCGTGTGCTGGACCGGATTGTGGGTTACCAGATTTCTCCACTGCTCTGGGACAAGGTGCGGCGGGGACTCTCGGCGGGGCGGGTGCAGACGGTGGCTTTGCGGCTGATTGTGGAGCGCGAGCAGCAGATCAAGGACTTCAAGCCGGTTGAGTACTGGACGATTGATGCGGTGCTGGAGTCGCCGGCGAAGACGAAGGAATTTACGCCGCTGATTGCGCGGTTTGTGGGCATTGACGGTACGCGCTCTTCGGTAGAGACGGTGAGCCAGCCCGCGGTGGCCGACGGGAAGACGGCGCAGCAGATTGTGGAGGCTTCGCTCAAGGCCAGGTGGTCTGTGCGGAGCGTGGAGCGCAAGGAGCGGAAGCGTTCGCCGCAGGCTCCGTTTACGACGAGTAAGCTGCAGCAGGCGGCGGCGGGCGCACTTGGGTTTAACGTGAAGCGCACGATGGGCGTGGCGCAGCGTCTGTATGAAGGCGTGGAACTGGGCAGCCGGGGCGCGGTGGGCCTGATTACCTACATGCGTACGGATTCGACGCGCGTTGCGCCGGAAGCGATTACGGCGGTGCGCGGTTACATCAAAAAGAAGCTGGGCGAGAAGTATTTGCCAGAAAAGCCGAACAGCTTCAAGTCAAAGAAGGACGCGCAGGATGCGCACGAAGCGATTCGTCCGGCGGACCCGGAGATTCATCCGGACGATATTCGGAAGTTTGTTCCGGACGAGCAGTACAAGCTGTACAAGCTGATCTGGCAGCGGTTTGTGGCCTCGCAGATGCTTCCTGCGGTTTACGACCAGACGACGGTCGAGATCACGGCGCAGGGTGACCGGCGTTATGACTACCGGGTTTCGGGTTCAATTCTGAAGTTTGAGGGCTACCTGAAGGTTTACAACGAGGGCGGCGCGGACGATGCAGAGGACGAGCGGCTGCCGGAGTTGAGCGAGAATATGCCGCTGCAACTGGCGTCGGCGGAGAACCTGAAGGTGCTGGCCGCGCGGGAGCGGAACAGGAAGCTGGAAGACGCGCGGAAGCAGCATGCGGCGAAGGTGTCCAAGATTGAAGCGCGGGTAGAGAAGACCGGCGTCGATGAGGAGGTTCCCGAGTTCGTGGAGCCGGAGCTGACCGCAGCTGTGCGGGCGGCTGCCGTGTCCGGGGCGCAGAAGTTTACGGAGCCTCCGCCGCGTTACAACGAAGCCTCGCTGGTAAAGGAGCTGGAAGAGCGCGGCATTGGGCGGCCTTCAACGTACGCGACGATTATCAATACGATCCAGGACCGCGAGTACGTGGTGAAGATCGGCGGGCGCACGGGCAAGTTTGTTCCCACCGAGATTGGGAACGTGGTGACGGGGCTGCTAGTGAAGAATTTCCCGTACATTTTTGACTCGAAGTACACGGCTCGGCTGGAAGAAGAGCTGGATGACATCGAGGACGGCAAAGAGCGCTGGACGGATCTGCTGAACGGCTTTTACGGATACTTTTCCAAGGAGCTGGTGCAGGCTGCCGAGAACATGGAAGACATCAAGCGGATGGAGAAGCCGACGGACCAGAAGTGCGATATCTGTGGCTCACCGCTGGTGCTGAAGTGGGGCAAGTTCGGGTCGTTTTATGCGTGCAGCGCCTACGACAAGAAAAAGAAGGGCGGCTGTACGTTCACGAAGGAGAACTTTGAGGGCAAGCCCAACCTTGCTGGGCCCAATGGCGAGGTGGAGGAGCAGGAAGAGTACTGTGAGAACTGCGGCCGGGTGATGGTGCGGCGGAATGGGCCCTGGGGGCCGTTCATGGCGTGCCCGGGTTACAACGAAGATCCGCCGTGCAAGACGGTGCGGAGGCTGAACCAGAAGCAACAGCAGAAGCCGCCGCAGCCGCTGGACGAGAAATGTCCGAAGTGCGGTGAGCAGCTGGTTCTGCGGAACGGACAGTACGGGGAGTTTGTGTCCTGCTCGGGGTATCCGAAGTGCAAGTACATCAAGCAGAACACGATTGGGATGAAGTGCCCGCTTTGCCACAAAGGCGAAATTGTGGAGAAGAAGGCTCGGCGCGGGAACCTGTTCTATGGGTGCTCGGAGTATCCGAAGTGCGAGTTTACGGCGAACTTCAAGCCGGTGGACCAGAAGTGTCCGGAGTGCGGCAGCGCTTACCTGATGGAGAAGACGCTGAAGTCCGGCGTGTACCTGGTGTGCCCGAACAACAAGAAGCCGGGCGCGGAGGACGATAGCAAGGCCAAGCGCAGGAAGAAAGGCGAGGCTGAGAGCGGCACGGTATGCACCTTTACGGAGCGGATTGGCGACGCGCCAGTGGAGCAGCCAGCGGCAAAGCCGACGGCGGCTACGCATGGGCCGGTGGTGGAGGAAGTGGTCAAGGCTTGAGTTCGACAGGCTCAACTCTTTGTGCGCCGGCAGGCTTAGACGCTGCCGGCGTTTCCATTTATATTGCCTAGGGAGAGTTACATATATGGAATCGACACTGGCGACCTCGCATGATGCGGAACTGGTTCTGAAGCTGTACGACCTGCGGCGTGAAGCGACGATGCGGCAGGCGCGGCATTTTATGGCTGTGGAGTTTAACCCTACGTCTTTTGAAGAGTTTGCGGCCGTTATGACGGGCTGGGGAACGGAGAAGAATGCGTGGTTCCGGCAGGTGACGAGCTACTGGGAGATGGCGGCGGCGTTTGTGCTGCACGGGGCGCTGAACGGGGACCTGTTCCTCGATTGCAATGGCGAGCCGTTGTTCCTGTATGCGAAGTTTCAGCCGTTTCTGGCTGAGGCCCGGAAGCTGAATCCGGGGTTGTTTCGGCACACGGAGCGGCTGCTGGAGGAGTATCCGATGGCGCGCGAGCGGGTGGAGGCGATGAGCAGGACTCTGGCCGCCAGAGCGGCGGCGGCCAAGGCAAACGCCTAAGAGGGAGCGGATTCTGCTAATGTAAGGAGGTTGCGGCTCAATGCGTGGCGGGCCGCAGGGAAGGACGGTAGGACGATGGCCAAAGCAGTTTGGAATGGCAAGGTTGTGGCCGAGAGCGAGACATTTGTGACCGTGGAAGGGAATGTTTATTTCCCTGAGAGCGCGGTGAAGCGGGAGTATCTGCGGCCGAGCTCGACCACCTCGACGTGCCCCTGGAAGGGGCAGGCGAAGTACTACTCCCTGATGATTGACGGGCAGGAGAACCCGGATGCGGCGTGGTACTACCCTGATCCGAAGCCCGCGGCGCGGAATATCAAGGGACATATCGCGTTCTGGCGCGGTGTGGAAGTGGAGAAGTAAGACCCGCACAGTCTCCAGGTTGTGAAGGTAAAGAAGCCCGCCATGGAGCGGGCTTTTTTGCGGCTGGGATGGCTGGGTGCACTGCAATTTTTCGGAAATTTCAGGGTTTGGAGGCTGGTCGGCAGGTCTCATTTTGTTCCTGCATTCTGCGGCCGGCCTGCATCCTGTAATGATTCAACGCGCAGATGAATTTGCGCGGCTGAACAGCGAGGACTGCCGAGCCGTGGGAAGGTGACGGGAATGCTTGACTGTAGCTTGAGCTAGCGAGTAGGCTTCGCAATAAGATCAAGTTGTAATCGATTACGAATTTGCTGTAATTTTGGGTCTTCGTCCTGCTGCATTGGGTGGCGGTGGCAGCGGGACAGATTGAATCCTCGGTGACATGAGATGGCAGGGGCCGGATGGGCAAGGGGCGGGGTTTGCCCATTGCGCAGGGGGTCTGTGATGGACGTACGTCAGCACGCTGGATTTTTTCTTTTTAGAGGACACTGGTAATGGCAACTCGACGTGATGCACTCAAGTCCCTGGCCGCGATGGCGGTGGGAAGTACCCTCAGCGCAACGGGAGCGGCGGCTTCGACGGGGGCCGCGATGGGAAGCGGCAAGGACGGCGCCCGCAAACAACCGAACATCCTGGTGTTCTTGACCGATGACCATGCGCGCTGGCTGCAGCAGGCTTATGGCAATTCTGAAGTGAAGACGCCGAACATGACGCGGATCGCGGAGCGGGGCGTGCGGATGCTGAATGCGCATACGCCATCGCCGGTGTGCTCGCCGGCTAGGGCGTGTTTTTTTACGGGGCGGATGCCGTCGCAACATGGGATTCATGACTGGATTGAGGAGTACAAGGCCTCGTATGCGTATCCGTGGCTGAAGGGGCAGACGCTGATCTCAGAGTTGCTGAAGGGCGCGGGGTACCACACGGCGCTGGTGGGCAAGTGGCATTGCGGGCAGAATCGATATCCTCATCCGGGTTTCGACGAGTGGTATACGTTTTGGTTTGCGCAGTATCCGCACTATGGGTTGCAGAACTTCTCAGACAACGGCAAGCATGTGACGGCGGATGGACTTCAGTCGCCGTTTTTGAGCGCGCAGGCCATTGATTTTGTGCAGGGTCATTACAGCAATGAGAAGACTAAGGATTCGCCTTTCTTCCTGTTTGTGGGATACACGGATACGCACTCGCCGCATATCGAAATGCCGGAGGACTTGGTGTCTGAGTACGACGATGCGACCTTCCGGGACATTGATAAGGAAGAGCCCCAGCCCTGCCATGGTGTGGTGCTGACGGGGATTTCAAAAGATCCGAAGGTGGAGCGGCAGAAGCTGCAGGAGTATTATGCGGCAGCCTCGACAGTGGATCGTGAGGTGGGCCGGGTTCTGGATGCGCTGGAAAAAACCATGAGCCGGGAGGATCTGGAGAACACGATCATCATTTACACGACGGATCATGGATTGAACGCCGAGCAGCATGGCATCTGGGAGAAGGGGAATGCGACGGTTCCGCAGAATTTCTTTGAAGAATCGATCATGATCGCGCAGGCGTTCAGTTGGCCGGCGGGCGGTATACCGGAGGGGCTTGCGCTGGATATTCCGGTGAGCCATTGCGATCTTTTCCAGACGCTGCTGGAGGCGGCTGGGGCGACTCCGGATGAGGCGACGGCGCGGAAGATCAATTCGCCGGGGAACTCGTATCTTGCGCATTTGCGTGGGGACAATTCGGATCCCTGGAGGAGCGAGGTGATCTGCGAGTACGGCAATGCGCGGATGATGAAGCAGGATGGATACAAGCTGATACTGCGATATCCATATGCGGGAATACAGTTTGAGAATGAGCTGTATGATCTGAAGGCTGATCCGCAGGAGAACGTGAATATCTATAAGGAGCCGGAGCATGCCAACCGGATTGCGAGCATGACGAAGGCGATTGAGGCGTTTTTTGCGGTGTACACGGTGCCGGGACACAGCGGTCTGGAGCTGGCGAAGCAGCCGCAGGCGACTCCGGACAGTCCGTGGCTGAATGCGATTAAACTGCAGAAGCAGAACAAGCTGCCGGAAGATTTGCTGGTTAAGCCGGACGCGAGCGCTTAGGCTGTTTTTTGTAACGGATGCTGATCAAAACAGGAAGATGGAGGGCCGTCTGCAGGGCGGCCCTCCTTTTTTGGGTGCAGTTATGAGCGAAGCTATTTGGATTTCGAGCCGTGAGTGGTTTCGTTGATTTGGATCATGCGTATCATGCGGAAGTTGATGAGGAGGAAGCGCAGGATCTGCCAGGGCAGGAAGGTGCGGAGGAAGACGGTGAGTCGCGTGGGAAGGGTGGCGTACATGGATTCCTTCATGTACGGGGGCAGGGATTCGGGATGGTTTTCGGTGGTGGTCATGGTTACTCCGGGATGAGGTGCCAGCCTGGGCGGAGGCCGGCCTTGTAGAGGAACATGTAGTGGAGGAGAAGCTTGATCCAGTGGCCGGCGAGGCCGATTTCGCCCATGGTGTAGTCGAGTTCGCGGCCGTAGTCGGGGAAGCGCTGGAAGTCTGGGACGATGGGGTAGACGGTCATGACGGCGGCAGTTCCGGTGAGGAGCCCTGCGCCGGTGGAGGCGACGCAGGCAGCGCCCATTTCTGCCATGGAGGCGGTGTGGAGCGGATTTTTGCGCCCGAGAATGGTGTTGGTGATGTTGTGGGCGACGGCTTTGCCGATGGTAGCCGAGGGCATGCCGGTTCGGGGTGGAGCGGCAAAAATGGGCGTGCCGTCGTCTGCAAATTTTGGTTGTGAAATGGGGTGGGGCGGAGCGAAGGCAATGCCGACGGCGAAGATGTTTGCGTAGGCGGGACTGCGATAGACCCGTGGCCAATCCGCGGCGGACCAGTGCTCGTAGGCTTTGTTCTGGTAGTCGGCATCGACCTTCATGAAGCCATTGGGGGCAAACAGGGTGGGGGTGATGTCGTTTCCGTTGCGGGCAAAGGCCTGGAGGCCGACGCCGGAGAAGGGCGGCAGGAGCATGGCGAAGTCGAAGTTGAGATCGTGCTGTTCGCCGTCGAGGGTTTTGTAGTGGAGGCGATCGGGTTCGACTTGCTGGACGTGGGAACGGATGATCCAGTCAATGCCGCGCTCGGCGAAGAGGGATGCGGTGAAGATATTGGTGGGCGTGATGTATCCGCCGCGGCGGATGTGTGCGCCACCCATGCCGAAGTCGCCGAGTTGGTACTCGTTGGAGAGGTAGATGACCTGTGCGCGGTCACGGACGCCGTGGCGTCGGAGTTCGTACTCGAGATTGACGACGTATTCGAGGGCTGCGCCTTCGCAGGTGCAGGTGCCGTGTCCGGTTCCGACGACGAATTTGCGTTGCGCGCCCTGCTTCATGGCTTCGACGTGATCGAGAAAGGAGTTAGCGGCGTGCTGGGCGTGATCTGCGGTGCAGACGGAGAGACTGTTGGCTTCTGGGCCGAGGCCTGGTGTGGCTTCAAATTTGAGCTTGGGGCCGGTGGCGTTGATGAGGAAGTCGTAAGGGACGAGTTCGCGGGAGCCGGAGATGCCGGGGAGGGTGGATTCGGCTTCGACGTGAGGGGTATTGAGTCGGTCGCTGCCTTCGGGGTAGATGGCGACGGCGCGAGCCTGTTTGAAATGGATGCCGGCCTTCTCATAGACGGGTGCGAGTGGGACAAGGACGCTGGATGGGGCCATGCGGCCGAGGCCGACCCAGATGTTTGAGGGGAGCCAGTTGTAATCGGGTTTCGGGGAGATGACGGTGACGTCAGCTTTTTTGCCGAGCCAACGCTTCATGAAAGCTGCAGCGGTGTGTCCGGAGACGCCTGCTCCAAGAACGACGATTTTGGCCATGATGGCCTCCAGTGCGCGATTGTCCTTCGCCTATAAAAGGCATTGGTCCTGGAAAGTGTTACGGCTTCGGGCGAGATTATTTTTGACGAGCGAGGCGGCAGACTTTGGTGACGCTGTTCTGGTAGGGGCAGGGGAAGTGGGTTTTGGCCTTGGGTGGGAGGAGTATCCAGGAAACGCCGTAGGGTTTGAGGCGGGCGAGGCGCTGGGCGTCGGACTCGGTGTTGATACCTGCGGCGGCGTTGCGTTGGCTTCCCCAGAGCGGAGCGAGGCTGGGGAAGACTGCGACGTCGCCTGAGTCCTTGTCGTCGGGGAGTTGGCTGCGCTCGGAGAAGACGCGGAAGCCCTGTTCGTCTTCGAGGGGCTGGTGGATGAGGCTCGGGTTGAAGGCGAAGATGGCGTTGGGTGGGGTGTTGTGGCGTATCCAAAGAAAGGCCTGTGACCAGGGATTGATGGGAGTGAGACCGGGCCACTCGACCTGGCGGCAGCCGGGGAAGTTGAGGGATGCGGCGATGGCCATTCCGGTGAATGCGGCGAGGAAGAACGCGGGAGCGAGCCAGTGGCGTTGGGCGGAGTAGTGGCCGATGAGGCCGCCAAAGAGGACGAGTCCAATGGCGTAAATGATGTGGTTGATGCGCATGACCTGAAGAGGCACGAGCAGGTAGGGTCCGCGGACGGGAACGAAGAGGGCGGCGATGAGGAGGCTGGAGATTCCGGTGGCGATGGCGGCGAGTGTGACTTTGCCGAGGGGCGTGTGCCAGCCGATGCGGCGAGCGGCGAGGGCGAAGAGGATGAGCGGGAGGATGGCTCCGGCGAGTTCGTAGGAGTGCCAGCGGGCAAGGAAGAGATAGGTATGTTCGGGCTGGAGGATGGCCTGCTGATAGTCGGGGGAAATGGGATGGTGGCGGACGGCGAAGTCCGCAATGGCGGCGGCGATGGGGCCGGAGGCGCAGAGAGCGATGGCGATGCCGGGGCGGCCGAGTTGAAATGCAATCATGACGGTTACGAATGCAAACGCGTAGGCGGCCATGAGCGGATGGAGCAGGAAAGAGAGCGCGATGAGAGCAGCGGTGCGGAGGTAGCGGCGGTCGAGCGCGGCGGCGACGGCGAGGAGATCGACGGGTGTGGAGAAGGAGCGCGCCGTGAGGTAGGGGTCCATGACGTAGAGCGCGGTGCCGGCGACGGGCAGCCCATAGAGGGCGGCGGCCATGAAGAGCGCTCCGAAGCGGGCGGAGGGGGAGGCGAGCAGGCGCGTGGCGAGCTGCCAGGATGCGTAAAGGAAAAGTGCGACGGCGAGGAGGTAAACGGTGAGGATGGTCCAGGCGAAGGGAGCGTGCGTGAGGCGGACGAACGTGGCGAGAATGGGGGCGAAGATGGAGAGATGGGAGTGGGAGGTGATGAAGGGCGCGTCGGGACGGTAGAGGCCGGGGTGAATGAGCTTGCGGATTCCGGCGATGTAGATGCCGGCATCGTTGGCGTAGGGGTGGTAGCCCTGCACGAAGAGGACGATGGGGGTGAGCAGGACGATGAGGGGCCAGGGTGTGCAGTCTTGTGGCGCGAGGGTTTGTCGGATTCGGTTGAGTGTAGCTTTCACTGTTACGCATCTCCGGAGGGATGGGCGAGGGCTTCGGAGATGAGATTTACGGCGGCGGCGAGGGCTTCCGGCTGGTCGCCGAAGGTGGTGAGCCAGTGGACGTTGGTCTCGCGACGGAACCAGGTGAGCTGTCGCTTCGCGTAGTTACGATGGCCCTGCTGTGCGGCTGCGATGGCTTGTTCGCGGGTGAGTTCGCCGGAGAGAAGCTGACGGGCCTGGCGGTAGCCGAGTGCGTCGAGAACAGGGATGGCCGCGCCGTGGCGGGCGATGATGGACTGAGTTTCTTCGACGAGGCCGTGGGCGAACATGGCGGCGGCGCGGGCGTTGATGCGGTCGTAGAGTGCGGCGCGGGGCGGATTGAGACCGATGCGGAGGATGCGGTAGCCGGTGAGGGGATCGCGTCCCGCGGCCCATGCGGCGGTGATGGGCTGGCGTGCGGCGAGGCAGACTTCGATGGCGCGGATGAGCTTGGGGTGGTCGTTGGCGTGGATGCGCGCGGCGGCGGCGGGGTCGAGGCGGGTGAGGATGCGATGGAGCCGGCCGGGGCGGTGCCGCTGGGCGCTGCGGGTGAGGCGGGCGCGAATTTCTGTGGAGCGGGGAGGGCCGGAGAAGAGGCCGTCTGTGAGTGCGCGGAGGTAGAAGCCAGTGCCGCCGGTGACGATGGGGAGGTGATGGCGGGCGGTGATCTCAGAGACAGCTCGGCGGGCGAGGCGGGAGTAGTCGCCGGCGGAGCAGATTTCTGCGGGGGAAAAGATGTCGATGAGGTGATGGGGAATCTGGGCTCGTTCGGCAGGGGTGGGCTTGGCGGAGCCGATTTCGCACTCGCAGTAGACGGCGACGGAGTCGCAGCTGACGATTTCTCCGTGGAAGCGATGGGCGAGGGCGAGCGACAGCGCGGTCTTGCCACTGGCGGTGGGGCCGAGGAGCAGAACGAGCAGGGGATCGGGGTGTGTGGCGCGGGTCACCCGATGCGCCACCAGCCGGGCGCGAAGAGGGCGTGTTTGTCGGCACGGAGGAAGGCGATGAGAAGGATGAGCAGGGCGAGGAGGATAAGGCCGAGGATCTGGGTGCGCTGGAAGCGGGAGGGTTGGCGGCGCGGGGATGGGGTGCCGGACTCCTGGGCGGATTTGCGCAGAGAGTCCGGCATGGTGATTAGTTCCCTGAGTCGCCTGGGGTTTCGTTGTAAATGAAATTGAACTGCAAGCTGAGATGGTTTCCGCCGAGTTTAAGGAACTGTTTGGGCAGGGGCGGGTAGGGCGTGGCACCGGTGATGCCGCCCCATGCGGCGCGATCGAGGGCGACGTCGCCGGAGGGGCCGTAAAGGATCATGTTTTTTACGCTGCCATCTGGGTTGATGGTGAAGCGAATCTGTACGATGCCCTGCTTGTTGAGCGGGGGACGGGCTTCCTCTGGGATGATGGGGTACCAGGCCCGCTTGGTGGCGGCGATGACCTGCTGGAGGTAGTGGGCGAAATCTACGCCCATGGTGTTCGACAGGATGTTGACGCTGCCCTGAATGCCCTGATGCTGTACTGGGGCGTTCATGCCGTCATCGCCGGATTCTGCTCCGCCGCCGTTGAATCCGCCCTGAGAGGCGGCGCGGAGGGCCTGCTGAATCTGCTGCCCGGGCGTGGTGGGGCTGTTGCGGAAGTTCTGCACCTTGTGGGGCACGGGCGGCGCCATCAGCTTGGACAGATTGCTGGACGGCAGCGGCTGGGCTGGCGGCGCGGGCGGCCTGGGTGCGGCCTGCTCAGGATGAGGCTGGGCTTTTTGTGCCTGCTGGCCGCGGCGCATCTGGGGCGTGGGGCGCTGGGTGGGCGCGGGCCGGTTGTGCGGCGCGGGTGCGGAGTGAATGAGGCGGCCGGCGCGGCGCATGGCTTCGATTTGGGCTGCGGTCAAATGCTTCTGGACGGGGTGGGGCGCTTCTGCGACCCGGTTCTGGTCAGAGATGCGGTTGGTGTTTTTGGGCTTGGGTTGATTGAGGAGATCCTTGGGCAACTGCAGGTAAGTGAGCTGCTTGGGGTGTTGCTCGAGCTGCTGAGCCGGCGTAATGACGTGGACGACAGGAAGGTGGATGTATTTTTGCCCGTAGACGATGTACCAGAGGACGAGGAGGTGGATGATGATCGAGATCCAGATCATCTCGCGGACGCGGCCCCAGGAGTTGGCCTGCTCGAGGTCGTCAATGACGTGGAGAAGGTCTGCGGATTCGAGATCACCGTAGCGTTGGCCGCGGGAACCGAACTTAGGGGGCTCGGGGGGCGCCTCGTTGGTTGGGACTTCAGTGATGGGCATTCTCAGTAAAAGGGACGCCTGTGCGCGGGCGTTGCGCGCACAGAAAGACCTTCGAGTATTCTCTCATCTGCGGGGCGATACAGCCTAGTCATAGAGGGTTAAAGATGAAGCGGGGATGAACCGCTTACAATCAGAGAGTATGCATACAGCGGCGGTGATAACAGTTAGCGACTCCTGCTACCGGGGCGAGAGGAAAGATGAATCGGGTCCGGTGGTGGCACGTGAGCTGGAGTTGGCGGGCTTTCGCGTCGTGCTGGAGCGGGTTACGCCGGACGAGGTGAAGGCGATTCGCACGGCTCTGCGCGAGGGGCTGGCCAATGCGCAACTGGTGGTGACGACGGGCGGGACGGGGATCAGCCATCGGGATGTGACGCCTGAAGCGACGCGGCCTTTGTGCGACCGTGTGCTGGAAGGCGTGGCGGAGGTGATGCGCGCCGAAGGCCGGAAAGAGACGCCGTACGCGGCGCTGAGCCGGAGCTTTTGCGGGACGGTGGGGAACACGGTGGTGTTGAATCTGCCCGGAAGTCCTAAGGGTGCTGTGACATCGCTGAAAGTGGCATTGCCGTTGATGCAGCATGTTCTCAAGGTGCTGGAAGGCAACACCGAGCACGATATGGGGCAGAAAGCCTGAGCACCCGATTGAGACACCTGTTCATTTTCTTAGCCAAGTGGAAAGCGGTGCTGATGGCTTTTGTAAAGCCGCTGGGCATCTGGGGTATGGCGCTGGTGGCGACGGTGGATGCGGCGGCGATTCCGCTACCGATGGACTTGATTATGGCCGGTTATGCGTGGGAGGATCGGCAGCATTTTTATCTTTACGCGATATTGGCGGGCGCGGGTTCGGCTGTGGGGGCGCTGGTGCCGTATTTTGTTGGACGGGCCGGGGGCGAGCTGATTCTGCTGCGGAAGGTGAACCGGGCGAAGTTTGACAAAGTGCGGGCGCAGTTCGAGAAGCGGGAGTTTCTGGCGCTGCTGATTCCTTCGGCGATGCCGCCGCCGTGGCCGTGGAAGATTTTTTTGCTTGGCGCGGGCGTCTTCGAGATGAACATTCCGCAGTTTATGCTGGCGATTTTTCTGGGCCGGACGGCGCGCTATCTGATTGAGGGGTGGCTGACGGTGCTGTATGGGCCGCAGATTATTGTGATTTTTGGTCAACTGATCCGTAAGCATCTGATTCTGCTGCTGGTTGTGATTGGTCTGGTGATGGGGGCGATGGTGTGGTGGGCGGTTCGGTGGCAGAGGGGGGGAAAAGGCGTAACGAGCCAGTGATGGTTTTTGGAATGCGTCATGAGCCAGCAGCGGAAGCCTGCCGGCTTCTCTGTTTTTGAGCATTCATCGCAAGTGATGCTTTCTGTGGAAAACCAGAGGAATCCGGATTAGAATACGACCAATTGAGTCGTAGATTAAGCCATTTAATTTCAATAACGTGTCGTTGGACATAAAGAGATCGCGGGAAATATACGACCGATTTAGTCTTAGACTATTCCATCTAAATTTCTGAGGTTTCTACGTGAGCAGGAAGTTCTTACAGGTCGTTTTATCGGGGGCGATTTTGGTATGGTCCGGGCGGTTTGCCCATGCACAGGAAATGCCGTACTTTGTGGCGTATTCGCACCATCTGGAGGATGCGGGAGATCTGGAAGTAGCAGTGAAAAGTGCGAGCGGACAGCCAGGGCCGAGCGATCGCTTTTACGGCGAGGAATTGGAGTTTGAATACGGGACGCGCGCATGGTGGACGACTGAGATCTATCTGGATGTGCAGAGTACAGAGAACGAGAGCACGATCTTTACGGGGTTTCGGCTTGAGAACCGATTTCGGTTGTTGATGAAGGAGCATGTTGTGAATCCGGTGCTGTATGCGGAATTTGAAGATGTGAATGCCGCGGATAAAGGGTTGCTGGAGGTGGTGGGGCACGACGGCGTTCCAGATTTGCTGGAGGATAACGCTGTAGCCCGAAAGGACAAGCAGCGGGAGCTGGAACTGAAGCTAATTTTGTCAAGCGATGTAAAGGGGTGGAATATTGCGGAGAACTTTATCAGCGAAAAGAACCTGACAATTGCTCCATGGGAGTTTGGGTATGCCCTGGCGGCGAGTCGCCCGCTGGCATTTAGGGCGAGAGCACGGGCGTGCAGGTTTTGCGCTGAGAAAATAAGGGTGGGTGCTGAAATGTATGGTGGGCTGGGAGATACGGATAGCCTGGGGACCCGCGATACATCACATTATGTGGCACCGGTTGCGGGCTGGTCATTACCAAGGGGATTCAGCTTGACGGGTTCGGTAGGCTTTGGCTTGAATGAGTATAGTCTGTCGCGGGTGTACCGGGTGGGCTTGTCATACGAAATTGAGGATGTAGGGAGACGATCTGATGCGCGATAGGCGGATGCGTGGAATTGGATACTTGCTGGCCGTGGCAGGTGTTTGCCTGGTGGGGTTGCCGTTGGCGATGGGATCGACAACGGGGCCGGACTGGCTGGCGAAGGTGCCTGCGAAGGCGCGCGCGGAGAAGAATCCGCTGGCGGGGAAGGCTTCGGCTGTGAAGGCCGGGCGAACGCTCTATGTGCAGTACTGCGCGATGTGCCATGGGCAGAATGCGCAGGGGCAGGCTACGTTCCCGTCCCTGCACACGGCGGAAGTACGGAATTTGACGGGCGGGGATATCCAGTGGCTGCTGACGAACGGGAGCCTGGCGAAGGGAATGCCGGCGTGGACTGCGCTGTCGGAGACGCAGCGGTGGGAGCTGGTGAGCTATATCCGGTCGCTGCCTCCGATGAAGTAGTCGTCTAAAGAGGTTGTGCAATGAGGAATGCCCATGCTGTGCGCATGGGCATTGCTGTTTGTGTTGTCTGGGTTCGAGCTGGGTTATGCGAAGACGAGGCACTGGGGGATGGAGATGGGGTACTGGTGCGCGGGCGTGTCTTCGAGTTTGCCGGTTTCGGGGTCTCGGGCGAAGACGGAGATGTTGTCGGAGTTCTGATTGGCGACGAGTAGCCAGCGTTCGGTGGGGTCGAGGGCGAGGTGGCGGGGGATTTTTCCGCCGCAGTCGCTGCGGCGCAGGAGGGTGAGTTTGCCGTCTGGTGCGACGAAGAAGGTGACCATGCAGTTGTAGTCGCGGTTGGCAACGTAGGCGAAGCGGGCCTTGTGGTCGAGGACGATGTCGCATCCGCGCTTGCGGCCTTTGTAGCCGGCGGGCGCGAGAGAGATGGGCGGCTGCATGGCGTGGAGGGTTCCGTTGTGCGTGTCCCAGTGTAGGGTCTGGACGGCGGAGCCCATCTCAAAGACGACATAGGCGACGCGTCCATTTGGGTGGAAGCGCAGGGCGCGCGGGCCGGAACCGGGAAATGCCTGCCAGTGATTGGGTTTGGCCAGGGTGAGCTGCGCCGTGGCGGCGTCAAGGTGGTAGATGTGGATGCGGTCGAGGCCGAGGTCGTTGACGAGGAGGTAGCGGTCGTCGGGCGATGGGGTGACGCGGTGGGCGTGTGGGCTGGCCTGGCGGGCGAGGTTGGGTCCGTGGCCGTGGTACTGGAAGTGGGAGACGGGCTTGCTGATGGAGCCGTTGGCGAGGACGCGGAAGGAGGTGGAACTGCCGCCGTTGTAGTTGGCGCAGAAGACGGACTGGCCGGTGAGGCTGGTGTTGACGTTGCAGGTGCCGGAGCCCTCGGCGGTGACCTGGTCGAGGAGATGGAGGCGTCCGGCAGCGTGGTCAATGTGGAATGCGCTGACGGCGCCGGAGGGCTTGCCCTGATACTCCATGAGCTCGTTGGCGGCGTAGAGGTACTGGCGGCTGGGATGGAGGGCGAGGTATGTGGGGCGTGGAGTTTCTGCCGCGAGGCCGAGGGAGGTGAGTTCGCCGTTGGTGGGGTTCCAGTGGTAGGCGTAGATGCCTTTGCTGGTTTTGTCAGTGCGCGTGCCGACGAAGAGGAGGCGGCTGGAGGCTGCGTCTGCGGTGTGATGCCAGATGTGTTTGGCGGCGATGGGAGCGATGGCTGCGTTGCGGAGGAAGCTGCGGCGGTTCATGGGCATGCGCAATATCATCGCCGATGGATGGGTGAGTCGTCATCTGGGAAGTGGTTCGGGGATGACCTGCATTTTGCCGAGGAGGAAGAAGTAGGCAGCGATGCCGATGGCGAGGATGATGGCTGCGACGAGGAAGGCTCCGGTGTAGTTGTGGCGTCCGGCAAAGTAGCCGGTGATGATGGGGGCGGAGATGGCGGCGATCTGGGTGAGGAAGTTCATGATGCCGCCGACGCGGCCCACGCTTTCCTTGGGGGCAATGAAGGATGGGATGGACCATCCGACGGGAGCCATGGCTCCGAGACCGCCGATGGAGAGGCTGATCCAGAAGAGGGCCTGGGTGGCGGTGTGGGCGTAACTTGCGCCGAAGATGCCTGCTCCGCAGGCCATGCCGATGCAGAGGACGGCCTGGCGGACTTTCCAATGGGTGAAGCCGTGGTGGACGAGATAGTCGACGAGCCAGCCTCCGATGAAGAGATCCGTGAGTGTGGCGATACCCCAGGGGACGCTGGTGTACAGGACGGAGTGGAGCAGATCGATGTGGAGGCTTTGGGAGAGATAGGTGGGCAGCCAGGTGAGGAGCAGGTAGAAGGTGTAGTTGTAGGCGGCGAATCCGATGGAGGAGCCGATGACGGTGCGCTGGCGCATGAGGTAGAGCAGGGGCGCGCCGTGGCTGGTTTTGGTGACGCCTTCAGGCTGGGCATTGCCTTCGCGGAGGATGCGCTTTTCTTCGGCGGAGAGGTGCGGGTCCTGGCTGGGATTGCGGTAGACGACCCAGAAGACGGCGAAGAAGGCGAGGCTGATAAAGCCAGTGAATGCGAAGGTTCCGCGCCAGCCGAATTGCAGGAGGACGAGGCCGAGGATGGGGACTCCGATGGCGGAGGCGAGCTTGGCGGCGGCGTCAAAGAAGGAAGTGGCGAAGCTGCGCTCGTTCTCAGGGAACCAGTAGCCGGTGGCTTTGGCGTTGGAAGGGAAGACGGGAGCTTCGCCGATGCCGAGCAGGAGACGGGCGGCGAAGAAGGTTCCCACGCCGGGAGCGATGGCGCCGAGGAATGAGGCGAAGCTCCAGAGGAGGGTGGAGATGCGGCCGATGACTTTGACGCCGAAGCGGTCAAGGAGGACGCCGACGGGGACCTGTAGGACGGCGTAGGTCCAGGCATAGGCGCTGGCGAGGATGCCGAAGGTGAGCTCGGTGATGTGGAAGGAGTGGATGAGCGCGTCGTGAGAGACGGAGATATTGACGCGGTCGAAGAAGTCAATGAGGACGCCGATGCCGAGGAGGACGGCGATGCGCCAGCGTCGGCTGGAGGCGGAGGTGGATTGGGAGGGGTGGGTAGTGGTGGAAGTCATGATCGAGCTAAAGCAACACGATACAGGACGGTTGATGAGAGGGGCGACTGCGTGCGGGATGCAATTGCCCCGTAGAGGCTATTTGGCGGCGCCGTAGAGATGGCGGTTGAAGAAGTTGGCCATGTCGCGGTCGGCTTCTTGGGCTTCGGGCATGCGGGGGTTGTTCCAGAAGGCGTGGGGCAGTCCTTCGAAGACGATGAGCTGGGTTTTGACGCCGGCGTTGAGGAAGTGGCGGTCGAGGATAGTGGTACCGCTGAGGAGAAGATCGCGAGTGCTGGTGAGGAAGAGCGTGGGAGCGAGTCCGCTGACGTTGGCGAAGAGGGGTGAGAGGATGGGGTCGCGCGGGTTGGTTCTGCCGATGTAGCCGGGGAGCATGGGCTTTCCGGGTTTGGGCGGGGCGAGGTAGCCGGAGAGTCCGTCGAGTGAGAACAGGGATTGGGAGTCGCCGGGACGGGAGAAATCGCCAAAGCCGGAGAAGATGCCGAGGGCGGCGGGTTGGGGCAGGTGGAGGTGCTTGAGGTCGACGGCGATTTCGCCAGTGAGGATGGCTCCGGCGGAGGTACCGTAGATGACGATGTGGTTGGCTGGGTAGGTTTTGAGGAGTTGCTTGTAGACGGCAACGGCGGCGTCAAGAGCGGCGGGGAATGGGTGCTCGGGCGAGAGCGGGTAGAGGACGGCGACGACTTTGGTTTGCGTGAGATTGGCCATGGGGATGGTTTCGGTGAGCGAGCCGGAGTCAACAACGAAGCCGCCGCCGTGGACGTTGAGGAGGACGTATTTACGATGGCTGGCGGGTGTGTGGATGGGAGTGATGATGCGGACGGGGACTCCGGCGATGGTGCTTTTGGCAAGTTTGGCCGGGTAGAGCTCAAGGGAGACTTTACCGGCACCGGCCTGCCAGACGTCTGTGCCGTGGCGCTGCTGGGCGATGGTCTGGTTCTTTTTGACGTCTGATTCGCGGCGGGCGAGGAAGGCTTTGGCCTGGGGGCTGACGTTCTGCGGCAGGGGGACGACGCGGGTGACGTAGGCGGTGCCGTTGGGGCCGATGTAGCTGGAGTCTTTGTGGGGCGCGGTGGCGGCGGTGGCGGCTTGCTGCTTGTGTTGCGGTTTGGTGGTTTGCGCGGAGGCGGAGACGGTGAGAAGCAGTAGGGTGGCTAGGAGTTTCATGCGTGCTCCCGTGGGTGGATTGGGTGAGTTGCCTGTGATAATTATTTTCCGGATACAAGCCGGATATCTGGCCTTTTTGAAAGCATGTTGCGAATTCCAACAGCCGCGGAGTCAATCAGCGTCACGGATGAAGGAATGCTTGGTTTGCCCAGCAGTCCCCATTGATTCTGTGTAACAACTAGGACAAGTTTTGAGCCACCCTTTTTTTCTGCCGCGCTGGATAGTGCCATTGCCGCCTCTTCTACTGTTTCATGTGAACACTGAATACGGACACACACCGGCCTACCATCTCATTCCGCGTGGAGAATGGCATCAATGCCGTGGTTTCTATGTACAGGGTGGAATTCAATGCCTTTCAGGCATTCCAGCAGGTCGAGATCCTCGCGTGCATAGCTCTGTCTACCTCGTTCAAGTAAGCGCGACCTGGTTTTCATTGGGGTAGTCAGTCTTTCTGCAGTCAGCTTTAAGGCATCTTTTGAAGTATCTATTCCGATGGCTTGTCTCCCGAGCAAGCAAGCTGCGACGAGGGTGGTACCGCTTCCGCAAAATGGATCAACAAGTAGATCGTTTGCGTCGGTACATAGACCGATGATTCGCTCTAGCAGTAAAACTGGCTTTTGCGTTGGATATCCGACTCGTTCTTTAGTGCCAGCGCGCGAATAGCGCCGTCAGCTTTTTCGAGTAGAGCGGGATTCGAGGACCGAGGGTTCCTCATAGCTGATCTGCTCGCCTCCTGTCAGGATTGAGGAATTTTGTAAAGTTCTGTCTCTGAGGAGTATAGGACGGGAGCATGTACATATGCTGAGTAAATTCAGATGATGACGGATTCCTGATATTCGCCGAAGATTTCGCGGAGGGCGGAGGCGATTTCGCCCACTGTGGCGTGGCTTTCGACGGCTTCGAGGATGGCCGGCATAAGGTTCTGGCCGTTGCGGGCGTGGTCGCGGACTCGGTCGAGGGAGGATTGCCAGCGGGCTTGGTCGCGGCGGGTGCGGAGGGCTCGGACTCGTTCGACCTGTTTGCGTTCGAGGGATTCGTCGATGCGCTGGATGGGGATGCCAGCCTCGTTGTCGCGCGTGAAGCGGTTGACGCCGACGACGGTGGCTTCGCCGGAGTCGACGGCGCGCTGGTATTCGTAGGCGGCATTCTGGATTTCTGACTGAACCCAACCTTTTTCGATGGCGGAGAGCATGCCGCCGCGGAGGGAGATCTGGTGCTGGATTTCGTCGACCTGATTTTCTAGCGAGGCGGTGAGTGATTCGATGTAGTAGGATCCGGCGAAGGGGTCGATGGTCTGGGCAGTTCCGGACTCGTAGGCGATGATCTGCTGGGTGCGGAGGGCGGTGCGGGCGGCTTCTTCGGTGGGCAGGGCGAGGGCTTCGTCGAAGCCGTTGGTGTGGAGTGACTGGGTTCCGCCGAGCACTGCGGCGAGGGCCTGGAGCGCGGTGCGGGTAATGTTGTTTTCCGGCTGCTGGGCGGTGAGCGTGGAGCCGGCGGTCTGGGTGTGGAAGCGGAGCATCCAGGAGCGCGGGTTTTGCGCGCCGAAACGCTCGCGCGTGGTTTTGGCCCAGACGCGGCGGGCGCAGCGGAACTTGGCGACTTCCTCAAGAAAATTGTTGTGTGCGTTGAAGAAGAAAGAGAGGCGCGGGGCGATGCGGTCGATGTCGAGTCCTGCGGCGAGGGCGGCTTCGACGTAGGCTGCGCCATTGGCGAGGGTGAAGGCGACTTCCTGCGCGGCTGTGCAACCGGCTTCGCGCATGTGATAGCCGGAGATGGAGATGGTGTTCCATTCGGGGGTGTTTTCGTTGGCCCAGGCGAACATGTCGGTGATGATGCGGAGGGCGTGGCGGACGGGATAGATGTAGGTGCCGCGGGCGATGTATTCCTTGAGGACGTCGTTCTGCACGGTGCCGGAGAGCTTGCGGGTGTCTGCACCGGAGCGTCTGGCGGCGGCGACGTATAGGGCGAGCAGAATGCTGGCCGTGGCGTTGATGGTCATCGACGTGGAGATCTGGTCGAGGGGGATGCCGTCGAAGAGGCGCTGCATGTCTTCGAGGGAGTCAATGGCGACGCCGACTTTGCCGACTTCGCCGAGGGCCATGGGGTCGTCGGAGTCGTATCCGATCTGCGTGGGGAGATCGAAGGCGACCGAGAGGCCGGCGGTTCCGTTGGCGAGAAGGAATTTGTAGCGGCGGTTGCTTTCCTCGGCGTCGCCCATGCCGGCGTACTGGCGCATGGTCCAGAGGCGGCCGCGGTACATGGTGGGCTGGATGCCGCGGGTGAAGGGATATTCACCGGGGAAGCCGAGGTCGCTATCGGGATCGAAGTGGATATTTTCGAGGTCTGCGGGGGTGTAGACGTGTTTGGTTGAGTCGGGCATGGGGAACTGGAAAGTATAGAGGGTAGGTGGGTCTGGTTGCGAGGTCTGCAGTGGAGGGCCTTTATTGGTTTTTTCGGTGGGCGCGGTTGTGGCGGCTGGCTCGGAGGAAGGAGCTGACGGTGAAGTATGCGAAAGCGGCGGTGATGGCGGCGTAGAGGAGGAAGCGGGGATGCGCTGGGCCGGATTGCCAGCTTGCGCGGAGTTTCCATAGGTTGCTGGCGAAGAAGACGGTGAAAAGGGCAAAGAAGAGGCCGGTGATTTCGAGCCAGAGCATGCGGGAGGCGTGGGCGAAGGGTCTCCAGATGGAATGGCCTAAGCGGCGCGAGCCGTCGCCGAGACGTCGTCCGCGCTCTTTGTAGACGGGAGCCTGTTTTTCGACGTGCTGGGCGCCCTGCTGGGCTTTCTGGCGAACGAAACGTGCGAGAAGGCGGGTGCCTACGCCGACGGTTCTGCCAACCTTGGTAGCCTGCATAGGAAAAGTTTAGAGCATTTTGGGAATCGGCTGGCGGTTGCGCGTGGCGCGGGTTGTGCGATGGAGTTAAGGTAGAGGCGAGTGGCGCGTATTGTTGCGGCCGGGATAGGAGAATCGAGGTTGGATTTGAATCAGACACTACGACAGCTCGTTCAACGGCTTGGGGAAGCGATTCACGACACTGTTTCAGAGTCGGAGCAGATTGCGGGGGTGGTGCAGGAGATTCGACACCACGGGTACGACGTGCTGCTGATGCTGGAGGCGACGATCGGGCTGAACGCGGTGGAGAGCAACGAAGGCAAGCCGGGCGAAGAGGCCGATGGGGAAGGCAGCGGTGCGTTTACTGCGCAGGACGTGCATTTTCTGCGTTCGCTGCGGATTGCGGTGGAGGGTGAGGAACCGGAAGGGTAACGCCTGCATCGCGTGTTGAGGCTGCTGTGTTAAGATTCGGCGCGATCAGGATTGAGGCGCATGGTGAGAGTCAACCTGGTCTTGCCGGTGCAATTTTGAAGCCAGTTTGTAACCGAGAGGGGGAGGGCCGGACATGAAAGATACGCTAGGGGTGCTGTTGGCGGGAGGAGCCGGGGAACGGCTGTTCCCGCTGACGCGAGACAGGGCCAAGCCAGCAGTTCCATTTGGCGGGCAGTACCGGATTATTGACATTACTCTTTCCAATTGCATCAATAGCGGATTGCACCGGGTGTACATCCTGACGCAGTACAAGGCGTTGTCGCTGAACCGGCATATTCGCGAGGGGTGGTCGGGCGTGGTGGCGCAGGAGCTGGGCGAGTTTATTGAGATTCTGCCGCCAATGCAGCGTGTGAGCGCGAACTGGTACATGGGTACCGCGGATGCGGTTTACCAGAATATTTATTCGATTGGTTCGGAGCAGCCGAAGCATGTGCTGATTTTGTCCGGCGATCACATTTACAAGATGGACTACGGAAAGATGCTGGAGCAGCATAACGCCTCGGGCGCAGATGTTACGCTGGCGACGCTGCAGATTCCTCCGGATGAAGTTTCGCGGTTTGGGGTGGTGGACGTAGCCCGCAGCGGTGAGGTGCGCGGATTTGTGGAGAAGCCGAAGACGACGGATCTGCGGTCGCCATGGAATCCGGAGATGGTGGACGCTTCGATGGGCATTTACCTGTTCAATACGGATGTGCTGCTGCCGGCGCTGATGCGGGATGCGGAGAATCCGAATTCGAAGCATGATTTTGGGCACAACATCCTGCCGGACATTCTGGACAAGTACAAGATTTACGCCTACAACTTTGTGGATGAAAACAAGCAGGAGGCGCTGTACTGGAAGGATGTGGGGACGCTGGACGCCTATTACGAGGCGAATATGGATGTCGCGTCGATCTCTCCGATTTTCAACCTGTATGACAAGGGCTGGCCGATCCGGACACGGGTGCGGCAGTATCCGCCGGCGAAGTTCGTATTTGGGGAGCCGGGGCGTACGGGCAGCGCGGTGAATTCGATAGTCTCTGCCGGCTGCATTGTTTCCGGCGCGCATGTTCGCAACAGCGTGTTGTCGCAGGATGTGCGTGTGAACTCGTATTCGGAGCTGGAGAGCAGCATTGTGTTCACGCACGTGAATATCGGGCGGCATTGCCGGATCCGGAACGCGATTATCGATCGGGACGTGCATTTGCCGGAGGGAACGGTGATTGGCTACGACCAGGAAGAGGACCGGAAGAACTACTTTGTGACGCCGAGCGGCTTGACGGTGGTGACGCGGGATTATTCGCTGTATGAGAACCCAGTCTCACGGGATTATCTGCCGGACCAGAACTGAAGCGTAGGCCGTCTGGTACTTAAAAAAAGCGCTTTGCCGAAGGGTAAAGCGTTTTTCGTTTCCTGAGCGCGAAGAGCGGGGTGAAGGTGGAAGAGTGCGGATTTTTGATGTCCTCGAAAGTCTGAAATCGGGAAGATTTGTGGAACGAACGGGCAGCCATCTGCGTAAGAGGCTGCATGAGCACGTTGACCTGGGATTTGCGGAACATGAGCTTCTGGCCTGAGGGCGAGAGGCGGGCGCAGTCTCATAGCCGCCTGGGTGGGAAGACCGGGCAGACGGAACGAACGGCCGAAGCGATGCTGCACCCTGCATCCGATCCGAAGTCGATGGAGAGCACCATGCACCTGGTGGTGCAGCGTTGCATGGACGGGGATTCCGGGGCGTGGACGGAGCTGGTAAAGGTGCATCACCGGCGGGTGTATGCGCTGTGCTACCGGTTTACGGGGTCGACGAGCGAGGCCGAGGACCTGACGCAGGATGTGTTTCTGAAGGTCTATGGGAATCTGAGTTCGTTTGACACGGCGCGGGGCAGCTTTGAGACGTGGCTGACGACGCTGACGCGGAACCTGCTGGTGGATCACTTCCGGCGTTCGAAGCAGCAGCGCGTGACCTCGTCGATGGACGATGGCTGGAATGAGAGCGATGAGCAGCCGCTGACGGAGCGGCTGGCGCAGAGGGGTCCGGACCAGCACGATTTCGCGGTGCAAAAAGAGCTGCAAGGGATGGTGCAGGCGGCGCTGGTGAAGATTTCCCCGGAGTTGCGTGAGGCGGTTATCCTTCGCGATTTGCATGATATGGATTACAAAGAGATTGCACAGGTCCTTCGCGTCCCCGAGGGAACTGTGAAAAGCCGGATCAGCCGCGGTCGCGCGGAACTGGCGAGGCTGTTGCAGCGTAATCAGGGACAGGTGGTATAGCGATGGCGAACCAGCATCCATTTGAGAACAAGCCGGTGGACGGAATTCGCTGCGAGGAGTGGGAGGCGTGGCTGGCCGAAAGTCTGGACGGCGAGCTTCCCGAGGCGGCGATAACGGCGTTTGAGGCGCATGGGCATAGCTGCCCGTCGTGCAGCGAACTGCTGTCGCATGCCCCGCAGGGCCGGGAGTGGATGCAGTTTCTGCATGAGGAGCCTCATGTACCGCCGGCGCTGGTGGGGAAGATTCTGGACAAGACGACGGGGCCGGGCGGAGTTGGCGTGCTTGCGGGTGCGGTTCCGGCGGCGGCTGGTCCGGCAGTGTGGCCGCTTTCGATGCGGAGAAGCTTCCAGGAGACGCGGCTGCTGATGACGCTGGCGATGGCGTTCTTCTCGATTACGCTGACGCTGAACCTGATTGGATTTCGGCCGGGGAACGTGAAGCTGCAGGATCTGTCGGTGTCTTCGCTGGAGAACGCGGCGGTTCGGGGATTTTACGGGACGAAGCAGAAGGTGGTTTACACGTACGAGAATCTGCGGTTCCTGTACGAGATGGATTCGCAGCTTCGGGCGATCCAGAAGCGGGCATTGCCGCAGAAGGCGGTGAAGAAGGTTTCCGGCGGCGGAGCGAAGCTGGAAGAGCCGCCTGCGCTGACAGGCTCTGAGCGGGCGGTAAAGAGAATGGTGGAACAGCCAAGCGGGGAGACTGCGCGGGCTGACGAGGGGAAGGCAGTTGTGAAAGAGCCAGATCAAGGCAACGGAGAAGTACAGAAGGCGGAAAGGAGCAGGGCATGAACTGCACGAATCATCCCGATCGACCTGTAGCTTCCTACTGCCAGAATTGCGGCAAGGCGCTATGCCCGGAGTGCGTCCGGCCGGTTTCCAGCAGCGTGTATTGTGAGCAGTGCCTGGCCGAGCGGCTGGGTCAAGGGCCGGTGGTTGCCGGAGTTACGGGCAACGCGGTACCGGTGATGCCGTCCGCGCCGAATCCGGTGCTGGCGGCGGTGCTGGGGCTGATTCCCGGTGTGGGCGCGATGTACAACGGCCAGTACGTGAAGGCGATTGTGCATGTGCTTGTGTTTGTGGTGCTGGTGGGATTGACGAACCATTACGGCATTCTGGGAATTTTCATCGCGGCTTGGGTCATCTACCAAGCGTTTGAGGCCTATCACACGGCGCGAGCGCGGCGGTTTGGGATGCCATTGCCGGATCCTTTTGGGCTGAATGACCTTGGCAACCGGGTTGGTTTGCCGAATTCGCAGCCGTACACGCAGGTTTATATGCCGACGTTTGATCCGGTGACGGGACTGCCGCTGGGCGGAAGTGCGCCGACGGGGGCCGCTGGCGGGAATGCCGCGGCTGGGCCGGCGCCGGGTTTTGTAGCAGGGAATGAGCCGGCACAGGCGGGCGCGCCTCCGTACGGGGCTTATCCTCCTTACGCGCCGGTTGACGCGGCGGGGAATCCACTGCCGCCATCGGATTTGCGGCGGGCGCGGCGTGAACCGATTGGCGCGATTGTGCTGATTGGGCTGGGCATGCTGTTTTTGTTTAACTCGCTGGGGGTTTTTGAGTTTAACTGGGTGGGTCGCGGCTGGCCGTTGATTCTGATTGGGATTGGCATATGGCTGATCGTCCAGCGGACGCGCGGCGTGCCGAAGCCGACGGGAGGCCGTTGATGAACCAGTACCTGATGCTGCGGAGACTGCGGGGGCCACTGATCCTGGTGACGATTGGCGTGATGGCGCTGCTGGACCAGTACGGGGTGCTGTCATTCTGGAAGAGCTGGCCGCTGATTTTGATCGTGATTGGGATATTGCAGCTGGCCGAGAGGGTGGCGCTATCGCAGGCGCCACCGCCTCCGCCGGGAGGTTTTTATCCGGAGAGTTACGGGATGCCGGTATCTCCGATTTCTCCGGTGACTCCGGTATTGGGGCCGAGTGACATGGATCCTGCGGGGCACTCGCAGGAAGAGAGGAAGTTCTGAACCATGGGCACGATTCCTCCGAATGATCCTCGTTCAGTGGCGCGGCAGGCCAAGGAATACGCCAGGGCGCAGCGGGCTTACTGGCGGTATTATCGCGGCGCGAGCCGGAGGTCGATTGTGCGGCCTGTGGCGCTGATTTTAGTGGGCGTAGTGGCGCTGCTGGTGGAGACGGGCAGGATTCCTGCCGGTGCGTTCTGGAACTGGTACGGACAGTGGTGGCCGTTGCTGCTGATTGGCCTGGGTGTTCTGCTGCTGCTGGAGTATTTCTTTGACCGGAATAATCCGAATGCGGGGCGGGGTACAGGCGGGGTGGTATGGCTGGTGATCTTTTTGGTGATCATTGGCTGGAGCGTGCATGGGACGCAGCGAAGCTGGAACTGGTTCGGGAACGATTCGAGCAGCTTCTGGAACATGATGGGTCCGGAGTACGACCACACGTTGCACATGGACCAGGTCCTGAAGGTGCCGAAGGGCGTGACGCCGATTGTGAACGTGGATGTTCCGCGCGGGGATGTGACGATTACGGCCTCGACGGACGGGATGATCCATTTGAGTGGTCATCAGGTGGCGCGGACCGGGTCGCAGGATGATGCGAATCGCGACTTTGATGCGACGGTACCGAAGATCAGCGCGACTGCCACGGGAGCGAATGTAGTTGTTCCAGCGAAAGACGGCACAAGCGTGGACCTGACGCTGGAGGTGCCGGAAGCAGCGGGCACGGTGATCCAGAGCGGGCGCGGGGAGGTGACGGTAGAGGGCCTGAACGGCAGCGTGGATATTACGGCGCGGCGCGGCGATGTGCGGCTGGCGCAGATTGGCGGCAGCGCGCAGGTGAAGATGAAGCAGGGCGACTTTACCGCGAACGGCGTGAAGGGGCAGGCGCTGGTGGAGGGTTCCGGGGGCGACGTGACGTTGTCGCAGATTGGCGGCGACACTTCGATTCACGGAGAGTTTACGGGGGATGTTCATCTGCAGGAGATCGGCGGAGCGGTTTCGTTTGTTTCGAGCCGGACGCAGATTTCGGTGCCACACCTGGTGGGGCAGATGACGCTGGATTCCGGCGACCTGGGGATGGACCGTGCGAGCGGGCCGATTGTGATTGCCGGGCGGGCGAAGAACATTGATTTGAGCTCGATTGCCGGGGATGTGCAGATTGCTGACAGCGACGGTGATGTGAATGTTGCGATGGGGTTGCCGCTGGGCGCGATCAGGATTACAAACCGGACGGGAAGCATTCGGCTGCAGGTGCCTGAGAATGCGAATTTCCAGGTGACGGCGAGCACCAGTCAGGATGAGAGCCTGAGTTCGGATTTTCCGCTGACGGCTGTAACACGGGACGGCGCGAAGACACTGCAGGGGCAGGTGGGCAGCGGCGGGCCGCAGGTGGAGCTAACGACGACGCACGGCAGTGTGGAGATCAGCAAGGGGCCTGCGGCGCAGGCGGGCGTGATGAAGAGTGACGTGCCGCACTTTACGAGCCAGAAGCCGGTGAAGACAACCGTTCAGTAACGATGGATTCAATACGGGCGAGGACCTGATCGAGGTTGAGTTCGGTGGAGTCGATCATGATGGCATCGGGAGCGGGACGCATGGGCGATTCAGCCCGGTTGCGATCGCGCTCGTCGCGTTTGCGGAGATCTTCGCGAATGGTCTCGGGTGTAGTTGCCGCGGAGGGCGCCTCTAGATAGCGGCGCTGGGTTCGGGCTTCGGGAGAAGCGTCAAGAAAGAATTTGATTTCGGCATGGGGAAAGACGATGGTGCCGATGTCGCGGCCTTCCATGACAATGCCGCCGTTGCTGCCCATGGCGCGTTGGAGATCGACCATCCAGGTGCGGATGGCGGGGTGCACGCTGACGCGAGAGGCGGCCTGGGTGACAGCCAAATCGCGGAGGGAGGCGGTGACGTCTGCGCCGTCGAGCAGGACTCGGTTGCCGGAGGGAGTTGGATCGAGTTCGATGGTGGTGGTGCGGGCGAGAGCTTCGAGGGACTCTGGGTTGTCGGGATCAACGCCAGCGTCGAGGGCTTTGCGGGCGAAGGCGCGGTACATGGCGCCGGACTCGAGATTGAGCAGGCCGAAGCGGGCGGCGAGGTGGCGCGCAACAGTACTTTTTCCGGCACCGGCAGGACCGTCAATGGTGATGATGGGCTTACGTGCGGGTTGTGCGTCGGTCATCGATCCGTTGCTGTCCTTTCCTGCAGGAGAGTGGTTTGCCGGGCGGCTGCAGGCCGCCCGGAGGAGTTATGGGGTTACTCAGCGCGGCGGGGTTTCCCGGGACCGCGTTTTGGGCCCTTGCTGAAGCCCCTGCCCGGTCCCTTACCGAAGCTTTTTCCTGGGCCTTTGCTGAAGCCTGGTTTTCCGCCGGGCTTGCCGTATGACTTTTTAGGTCCGGAGGAGCTGCCGAATTTTTTGGCTGGGCCTTGGGAGAAGCCTCCCGGGCCTGATTTGGTTTTGGATTTGAAGCCGGGTTTGGCGCCGGCCCTGGAAAAGCCGCCGGATTTCCCGTAGGTTTTGCGGGGCGGACGATCGGAGGATTCCGCATCGCGGCGGGGCCGGTCTTCGGAGTCGCGATCCTTGCGGAAGGCGGGACGGTCGCCGTAGGGTTTGCGGTCGCCGTAAGGCTTGCGTTCTCCGTAGGATTTTCGATCTCCGCCTTCGGTGCTTCTGCCGTAGGGTTTGCGTTCTCCAAAGGACTTGCGCTCCCCGCGCTCTGAGCGGTCGCCGTAGGGCTTGCGTTCGTCGTAGGATTTGCGTTCGCCAAAGGATTTGCGCTCGGGGCGGTCACCATAGGGCTTGCGTTCGCCGCTTTCGGAGCTTCTGGTATACGGTTTGCGCTCGCCGAAAGGCTTGCGAGGCTCAAAGGACTTGCGCTCGCCGGTGCCGTCAGAACTTCTGCCGTAGGGTTTGCGTTGGCCGAAGGGCTTGCGTTCTGAGCGGTCGCCATAAGGCTTGCGCTCGCCGTAGGACTTGCGTTCGCCGGTGCCTTCGGAGCTTCTGCCGTAAGGCTTGCGTTCGCCGGTGCCTTCGGAGCTTCTGCCATAAGGCTTGCGTTCGCCGAAGGACTTGCGCTCTCCGCTGCGTTCCGGTCGGTCGCCGTAGGGCTTCCGGTCGCCGTAAGGTTTGCGTTCGCCGAAGGGCTTGCGGAAGGGCGGACGGGGACGTTCTTCCCCATAGGAGCGTGATTCGCGCTTGGGGCGTTCGGATTCGGGGGCCTCGGAGGCGGAATCCTCGGCGTGGCGGGGTTTGCGGTAGGGCGGCTTGAATCCGCCTTCGCGGCGGGGCGGGAAGTCACGGTCTCCGCGAAGCCGGAATCCGCCTTCGCGCTGGGGGCGCTCGTAGGACTCGCGCGATGGGGTGCGTGGGGTGTACTTGCGAATGCGCTCGCCGGTGGGAGAAGTTGCGTGTTCTGATGCGCTTTCGGTTTGCTCGCCGGTTGCGTCAATGGATTCGGCGGGCTCTGGTGCTGCGATTTCGGGGAACTCGGGGAGTTCTCCTGCGACGTAGTAGAGGGTGTTGGGGCCGAGGGGGATGGTGGAAAGCTGGCGGGTGGCGGTGAGCGCGTGAAGGACTTCGCGCAGTTTGGAGCGCGAGGCGAGCGGCGAGAGGAAGGCCGAAACTTCATCCTCGGTGGCGGCGATGGCGGAGCGGAGATAGTCGGCAAGAAAGAGCGAGAGCGCAGCGTTTTGCGCGGTGGTGACGCCCTTGGTGCATTCCTTTGGACAGAGATCCTTGGCGAGTATCCAGGTGGTTTCCTCGCCGCCGTGGTAACGCGGAAAGACGCGGAGGGCGGTCCAGAGGTCAATGAGGGCTCGGCGGACCGAAGTTTCTGTGACTTCGCGGCCGATGCCGGATTGGATTTGTGCGGCGGTGAGTTCGCCCTGCTCGTCAAGGAGTTTCCAGATCTTGATATTGAGGGGCGAGGTGCGTCCGCCGGGAGCCGATTTCCAGGAGCGATCGCCGCGCAGGGAGAGCAGCCAGGGCAGGCGGTCGCGCGCGATGAGGAAGTCGGGCTCTTCGCTGAGGGTGCCGAGGAGGTTGAGCGGGAGGATTTCGCCGGAGTCGAAGAGGCGATGGGCGAGCGAGAGAGCGTTTTCGATTTCGGCGCGGCCGGGAGTGTGCTCGAGACGGCCCATGGTGGCCTCAACGAAGGTTGGGCTGGGAGCTCGCAGCTGCTGGCGGCGCGGGAGAAAGAGAAGAAAACCGGTGGTGGCGACCCAGGATGCGGCTTCTTCCAGGGTGAGAATGGGGTTGGCATTGTGGTGCCAGAGGGCGGCACGCGCCTCGATAAGCTGCTGCGATGTCAAAGAAGATCCTTTACAGGGAAGGGGACAGACTGCTTTAGCTGTCAGCCCGTAGCCTTTAGCCGCGCTCGTTTGGGATCGAGGCTGAAAGTTGAAGATGTGAAATGCAGATCCTTCGCTTCGCTCAGGATGACGATTCGACTCGATGATGGAGCAATGTCATGGTCCCTGGCTCTGCTGCGGATGGGAATTCCTGTTACTGACGCTAGATGCGCTCGAATGCGCGCTGAATGTCCTTCCATGTATATCGTAAAGCAATTGGGCGTCCGTGGGGGCAACTGGTGGGGTGTGCGGTGCGGGCGAGTTCGGCGAGGAGCCATTCCATGCGCTGCATGTCGAGGGGAAAGTTGATTTTGATGGCGGAGTGACAGGCGATGGAGGCCGCGATGCGGGTGCGCATGGTCTCGAGATTTTCCGACTGGGTAGCGGCTCCGGCCTGTTCGAGGACTTCCATGAGCATGCGTTCGAGGCGGGCGCCTTCGAGTCCGACTGGAGCGGCTTTGACGGCAATGGTCTGGGGGCCGAAGGGTTCTGCTTCGAAGCCGTTGCGGTCGAGTTCGGCGGCGATTTCCGCGAAGCGGACCATCTGCCCGGGGAGCAGATGGATGAGCATGGGCATGAGGAGGCGCTGGCGGTGAACGCGCTCGACCTCGCGCTCGCGAAGGATTTTCTCAAAGAGGACGCGCTCGTGGGCGACGTGCTGGTCGATGATCCAGAAACCTTCGTCGTTAACAGCGAGGATGAAGGATTCTCGGAGCTGGCCGAGGGGCTTGAGTGAGGCGAGTGAAGCGAGCGTGGCCTCGGAACCGCCGGGGGGTGGGATGGGGGCTTCCGCTTGGTCGTGACTGCCACAGCTTCCACCGGGAACGATAGCCGCTGCTCCGACGGCGGGGAGCGGAGTTGCGGGAGTGGTTTCTGTTGCTGCTTCGGCGGGGGTGAAGGCGGCGCGGAGATTTTCCGCTAGGGCGAAGGGCAGCGGCTGCGCGGAAGGCTGGGGGATGGGCTGGGTGAGGGTGAAGGTGTCGACCTCCGGGTTGGCGGGGATGGGTTCGGAGTCTTTGAGGGGGTATTCGGAGTCCTGCATGGGCTCGCTGGTGGGCAGGACGGAGGAGTTGGGCTGTGAGCCATGAAGCGCGGTGAGGAAGTCGGCGGTGGGGCGGGCCTTCATGAGGGAGTTGCGGACTACGTCGCGTACGAAGTCGTGAATGAAGGTGTTCTGGCGGAAGCGGACCTCGGTTTTTGCGGGGTGGACGTTGACATCGACCTCGTGAGGCGGCATTTCGAGGAAGAGGAGCGCGACGGGATAGGAAGTGGGCGGAATGATGTTGCGATAGGCCTCCGTGATGGCGTGCAGTACGAGGCGGTCGCGGATGAGGCGATTGTTGACGAAGACGTAGATGGAGTTGCGGTTGAGCTTTTGCAGGGCGGGCTTGGAGACAAAGCCGCGCACGCGGAGGAGTCCGGGATCTGGGGGCTGGTAGTCCTTGTCGCGACGCCAGGGAGGTGGCTCGGGCAGGCCGGCGCGGTCGAAGGGACGCTCGGCTGCGACCTCGAGAAGTTGAGAGAGAGTATCGGCGCCGAAGAGCTGAAAGACGCGGTCCTGAGGGCTCTTGACCGGAGGTGCGAGCAGGAGGGTGTGAGTGCCGGAGTGGAGTTCGAAGTGCTTGTCCGGGTGGGCCAGGGCGTAGTGGGTGACGAGGGCGGAGACGTGGGACAGCTCTGTACTTTCAGCCCGGAGGAATTTGCGACGGGCGGGCGTGTTGAAGAAGATATCGCGGATGGTGAATGTGGTGCCTTCGGGAGCTCCGGCATCTTCGACGCGCTGTATTTTGCCGCCGGTGATTTCGATTAGGGTGCCGGAGGGTTCGCCATGCGGGCGGGTGATCATTTCCAGACGCGAGATAGAGGCGATAGAAGGCAGGGCCTCGCCGCGGAAGCCGAGGGTGGCGATGGAGAGCAGGTCGTCACTGGAGCGGATTTTGGAGGTGGCGTGACGCTCGAAGGCGAGCATTGCGTCATCGCGGATCATGCCGAGGCCGTTGTCGGTGACGCGGATGAGCTTGCGGCCTCCGCCTTCGACTTCCACGCGGATGCGGGTGGCTTCCGCGTCGAGGGCGTTTTCGAGGAGTTCCTTGACGACGGAGGCGGGACGGTCGACGACCTCGCCCGCGGCGATCTGGTTGGCCACATGATCGGATAGAACTCGGATACGACCCATGGGAAGAGACTACAAGAGGAGAGAAGATTGGGGCGGGAGTTTTCCCCGCACAGGCCCGTGGCAGGACCTGTGTGGGAAGTGATCAGGCCTTGGTGGAAGCGGTTTCCGGCTGCTGCTCGGCGGCCTGTGCGGCCTGCTGGGCGGGCGCGCGGTCGCCAATGACGTGGAGACGGAGGAAGTTTGTGGAGCCGCTGAGGGTGCGGGTTCCGGCGACGATGCCAAGGATGTCGTGACGTTTGGCGTAGCCGCCTTCGAGGATAAGGCGCTCTGCGAGGTCGACCATTTCTTCCGCGGTAGTTGCCTTGGTACAAAGAATCGGCGTGACACCCCAGAGGAGCCCGAGGCGATTGATGACTGACTCGATGCTGGAGAGCGCATAGATGGGCGGCTTGGGCCGATATTTGGAGATCTGGCGCGCGGTGGTGCCGGTTTCGGTGAACACGGCGATGGCCGTGATGTCGAGGTCGTCGGCGGCGTGCGCCATGGATTCGCAGATGGTTTCCGGGATGGAGAGCTTGAGGTGATCGGGCCGGGTCTCAAGTTTGCCGGTATGAATGTTGCTTTCGGTTTCGGACACGATGCGGGACATCATGCGGACGGCTTCGACGGGGTATTTGCCGGCAGCGGTTTCGGCGGAGAGCATGACAGCGTCTGTGCCGTCGTAAACGGCGTTGGCGACGTCGCTGGCCTCGGCGCGGGTGGGCCGCGGATTCTCGATCATGGACTCCAGCATCTGTGTGGCGGTGATGACCGGCTTGCGATAGGCAGCGGCGCGGCGGATCATGTGTTTCTGGATGGCCGGGACACGCTCGGGCGGGACTTCGACGCCGAGGTCGCCGCGGGCGACCATGATGCCGTCTGCAACTTCGAGGATGGAGTCGAGGTTGTCGATGGCCTGGGGTTTTTCGAGCTTGGCGATGAGCCATGCGCCGGTTCCGGAGGCGGCGATGCGGTCCTTGACCAGCTTTACGTCTTCGGCGGTGCGAACAAAGGACAGGGCGATGGCGTCCACGTCGTTCTTGAGGGCGAATTCGAGATCGACTTGGTCTTTCTCGGTGAGCGAGGGGACCTTGACGGGGATGCCGGGCAGGTTAATGCCCTTGTGTTCGCCGAGGGTTCCTCCATTGAGTACTGCGCACTCGACATCTTCGCCGTGGATGGCGTTGACGCGGAGTTCGATGAGTCCGTCGGAGAGCAGGATGCGGTCGCCGGCGTTGAGGTTTTCAGCGAGCGTGGTGAAGGTGGTGGAGATGACGGTGGCGGTACCGGCGATGTCACGGGGCGTGATGGTGAGGGTCTGGCCGGCCTTGAGCTGAACCGGAATGCGGTTCTGAAGACGGCCGGTGCGGATCTTGGGACCCTGGAGGTCAGCAAGGATGCAGACGTGCTTTCCTTCTGCTTTGGAGACGGCGCGGACCATCTCGATGAGCTTGAGCTTCTCAGGGTGCGTGCCGTGCGAGAAGTTGAGGCGGGCGACATCGAGTCCGGCGCGAACGAGTTCGCGGAAGATATCTGCGTGCGAGCAAGCGGGTCCTAGTGTTGCAACGATCTTGGCTCGGCGCTGCGAGTGAGTCGAATCAGAGCCGGCATACGAGAAATTCATCCATCCCCCAAATATTGAACGGTGTCTTTGTGGTGCGACACCAACGAGATTATTTTAGCGGAAGCGCGGGGTGCTCATCGTGGGAGTGAGGCGCATTTGCGGTGGGAACTTTTGGCGGGGTTGCGGTGTTGCGCGGTTTGGAGTGGCGTTTTGTGCTGTGTCGAGGCGGGTGCGGGGTGTGCGGAAGGGTGTCTGCCTCGGCGGGTTCGGGTCGGTCGAGGCGGTAGACCTGGGCGTTGAATTCAGCGCCGTACAGGATGCTGAGCGAGACGATGTAGAGCCAGACGAGTGTGGCCATTCCTGCGCCCAGGGAGCCGTAGACGATTTGATAGTGGGAAAAACGGGTGACGTACCAGCCGAAGAGGAGGGTCGCGACGAACCAAGTGGCAGTGGAGAGAAATGCGCCGGGGAGGGCGTGTCTCCAGTGGCGGCGGCGTGGGATGCCGAAGTGATAGACGGTGGCGAGGACGAGGACGCTGGTGAACAGGGCGATGGTCCAGCGGATGGCGCGCCAGAAGAGGAGCACATAGAGGCGGAGGGAGTGTCCTGCATCGAGGATCATCCATTGCTCGATGACGTGGCCAAAGGTGATGAGGGCCGTGGCGAAGAACATGGGGATGAGCATGCCGGGAATGAGGAGGACGGCGACGAGGCGCTGCTTCCAGAAGCCCCAGGCGCTGCGGGGCAGGCGGTCGGCGCGGCGGAGGCCTTCCATGAGGGCGAGCATGAGGCCCATGGCGGCGAAGAAGGATATGGTGCAGGCGATGATGACGAGATGGAGGGATCGTCCGTGGCCGGGGTTGAAGTAGGCCTGGACGAGAAGCATGGTGTCTGAGGGGAGGATCTGGCTGAAGCCGTAGCGGAGTTCGCCGAGGAAGCTGGACCCTTCGGGCGCGAGGGCGAGGACAGTGGTGAAGGCGAGGAGAGTGGGGAAGAGGCTGAGGATGCCGGAATAGGCGGCAGCCTTGGCGTTTTGGAAGGCGCTGTGGCGGAAGGCGTTGGTGCCGGCCTTGTGGAGGTCATTACTGAAACGATGGAAGATGCGCCGAAGCTTTTTCATGGCTGGCTGCAGTGGCGTTACCGGGAGGGTTTCCACTTGTTGAGGAAGGCGGTGACGGAGGCGGGGCTGACGCGGCTCATTTTCTCAAACTGGCCGCCGGTCTGGCTGTAAAGGAGACGGCCGTGGGAGTTGAGAACGGCGAGGGCAGGAACTCCTTTGTGGATGGGGATGCCGTACTTTCTGGCGAGGTCGAGATTGGCGTTGTACTGGCCGATGTTGATGTCGACGAGGATGAAGTTGTGGGCCAGCAGGCCGGCGTTGGGGTACTCGTTGAAGTAGTAGTCGAGGACCTTGCAGTCGCCGCACCAGTTGCCGCCGAAGTCGAGGAGGATGTTTTTGTGCTGGCGGGTAGCGGTGGCGATAGCGCGCCGGATTTCAGGGTGGGCGACTGAGGGAGATGGGTAGATGACCTTGTGGACTTCCGCGGTGTAGAAGTCGCTCATCTGGGACTGCGCGATGGCCGTCGAGGCGCAAAGAGCGATTGCAAGGACAGCAAGAGCCGCAAATGGAATGCGTTGCATGAGTTTCCTCCCCTGAGAGGTGTGCGGATTTCCTGCTTTTAGGATGCCACATCGGGCGGTGCGGCGGGTTAAGGCGAGACGTGGGGGCGGTGACGGAATGAAAGGAGGAAATGCCATGCGCGTACCGTGGTGCGGAAGGGGAGATCACGGCGTGAAAGTGCGGAGCACGTTTAAGATAACCGGCAGGAATAGGAAGCGATGACGAAGAGAATTCAGGTTCCAGAAGCGAAGGGGCCGGCGACGGCACTGCTGTTCAATGACTGGTATCCGGTGGTGCGCAGCGAGGGACTGAGCGACCGGCAGATGGTGAAGCAGACCATCATGGGCGTTCCGCTGGTGCTGGGACGGCGGTCGGACGGCAAGGTGTTTGCGATGCGGGATGCATGCCCGCATCGGGGGATTCCCCTGTCATGCGGGTGGTTTGACGGCAAGGACGTGACCTGCAAGTACCATGGGTGGTCGTTTGAGCCGGTGAGCGGGCAGTGCATGGAGATTCCATCGCTGACGCAGCATGACTCATTGGATTGCACGAAGGTGTTTGCGACTGCGTTTCCCTGCGAGGAGCGGGATGGGTACGCGTGGGTGTATTTCCCGGAGCCAGGAAGCGGGCGGGTGGCGGACCGGGCGGCATTGCCGGCGGTGCCGGAGGTACCGAAGTTTGGGGAGCGCTACCGCAGTGCGCATTTGACGGCGGAGCTGCCGTGCAATGTGGACCACGGGATTATCGGGCTGATGGACCCGGCGCACGGGCCGTTTGTGCACCAGTCGTGGTGGTGGCGGAGCCGGAAGAGCATCCACGAAAAGGAAAAGCATTTTGAGCCGATACCGGAGGGGTTCCGGATGACGGCGCATGTTCCCTCTGGCAACAGCGCGCCTTACAAGCTGCTGGGGGTGTACGGCGAGCCGGTGACGACGACGATTGATTTTGTGCTGCCGAACCGGCGGTACGAGACGATTCGATGCGGGGACAAGTGGTTTGCAAGCCTGACTACGGTGACTCCCACGACAGCGAATGCGTGCCGGATTGACGTGGCGGCGGCGTGGAACGTGTTTTACCGGGTGCCGCTGGTACTGCCGATTGCGAAGTTTTTTGGCAAGCGATTTGTGGAGCAGGACCAGGTGACGATGATCGAGCAGGCGGAGGGGTTGAGGTATGATCCGACGCTGATGCTGATTGACGACGCGGACAAGCCTGCGAAGTGGTATTTTGCGCTGAAGCAGGCGCGGCTGGAGGCGGGAAAGACGGGAGTGGCGAGGCGGCATCCGCTGGATGGACCGGTCACTCTGCGCTGGCGGAGCTAAAGACGTCAGGAACTGGTTCGGTCCGCACTGTGCCAGCGGGGGATGAGCAGGAATAGCGTCTGCGCAGCGGCGGCGAGGAGTGCCCAGAGGAGCCAGGCGAAGGTGTGGAAGGTGCGGAAGGCGCGTACGGCGTTGAGGAATTCAATGGATGCGCCTACGGCTGCTCCGATGAAGGCGGCGAATACGAGGCCTGCGATCCACCATGCGAGGCGTTTTTCCACGCTGTAGATGGTGGAGATTCCGAGGACGAGGAAGATAAGGCCGATGCCTGCGAGCGAGGCGAGGAGCATGGGGCCGGTGGCGGACCACTGGTCCGGGTTTCCAGCGGCGTTGATGTGCGTGGGGAAGATGGACGCGAGGTGGGGATAGCTGAGGCACAGCACGACGCAGTAGAAGATACCGAGCGCAGAGGGCACGATGAATGCGTTCCAGATGCGGGGGCGAATTTCCTGCGACATGATTCCTCCATACATGAAGATGACCGCTGCCCGGGGGAAGATGCCGGGTTACCGGGTGCGGGCTGCGGAATGATTTGGTGTGGTTACATTCCGCCGGATTCCTCGTCTGCCCATAGGCACTCCGAACAGATGTGTAGCTGGCGTCCCAGTTCGAGGAAACGGGTGGTCCAGTCCTTCAGGAGCTTGGTGTTGGATTTGGTCTGGACGAGGGCCTGGTTCCAGAGGTTCTGGGCTTGCCAGATGCGGGTGTCAAAAGGAAACAGGTTGAGCGTGCGAGCGAGCGCGAGGGCGTAGTCAATTTGATCGATGCTGCCGATGTGGTTGAGCAGGTCCAGCATCATCTGCTTCATGCGTTCGCCTGCGATGTAGCTCAGCTCGAGGCGGTCAAGTTCGATCTTGTCGGATTCGGCGACTTCGAGGAGCGCGCGAATTTTGACAGTATCGATGGGGTCGCTGCGGAGAGCATTGCGCAGGCCTGCATTGACGGCGAAGTTGGCGGCGAGGAGCAGCGCCTGGGGCTTGGGCAGCTGGCTCTGGCTGAGGAAGTGTAACAGTGACGCCTGTGTTTCGTAGATGGCGGAGATGCTGGCTTCGACTTCGGCGAGGGTGGACTGAAGAATGAGGGACAGTATGCGGCGTTGCTCATCCTGAAAGAGCGAGGTGAGCGAGTAGGTGTGGGTGGGCAGATATTTTCCGTCGGGCCCGGGTTCTGCGAATTCGCGATCGATGATGCGGATCGTATCGGCAATGTCGGCGCGCGTCATTGCACTTTTCAGGGAATCGCAGAGTGGTTCGTAGGCAGCTTCGAGTTCGGGGGACCAGCGCTTTACGGCGGCGGTGAGGTTGTGGTCGCCGAGGTGGAGCACGGCGAAGAGGACGGGGTTAGATTCCTCGGTAATTTTGGATGTGACGAGTCCACGGCCGACGACCATGCGGGCGTGGCCGGAGCTGAAGACATCGAAGGCTTCGCGCCGGACTTCGTAACAGAAGACGGTGGCGTCGTCTGGATAGGCGGTGAAGACGGAGCTGATGGCGTAGTGAGCGGCCACCTGCTTGAGGCCGATTTTCTGAGGCTGCACGAATTTTCGGTAGACGGCGCCACCATTGCCGATCTCCGGGAGGTTGCTTTTTGCCTCGGTGAGTCGGCGTATGAATTCGTCTTCGAGCTCTGCGGCGTTGGGGCCGAAGAGTTCGGCTGCGAGTTGAAGAACCCGGCTGGCGTAGGCGATGATCTGGACCGTTTCGATACCGCTGATTTCGTCAAAGAACCAGCCGCAACTCGTGAACATGAGCAGTGCGTGGCGCTGCAGCTCCATGAGCTTGAGCGCGGCGATACGGGTTTCCGGCGTGCGGGCCTGGGGTATGAATTCGGCGAGGAATTGGCTGGTGGCGCTAGAAGCGTCGGGATCGCTGGGGCGATTCCGGGCGAGGACGACTTTTATGTAACCGTTGCGGGCGCGATCGAGGTCGAAGCCCAGGGAGCTTGTGGCGCGATGGGCGAAGGCGTCGATGGAGTCGCGGAGCCAGTCGAGGGACTGGCGCAAGGGGGCGCGCCATTGCTGGGACCAGCCGGGATGGGTGTTGCAGCCGCAGTTGGAACGCCAGCGTTCGACGCCGTGAGCGCAGCTCCAGGAGGTATTTTCTTCGATTTCGGCTTCCCATGTGGGCGGGAATTTCTCGAGGAATTCGCCGTAGTTGGTGAGTTCGATGCCTTCAACCTGTTCGATGTGCTGGAGCATCCATGCGAGGGCCATGTCGCCATAGCGGTGGTGATGGCCGTAGCTTTCGCCGTCTGTGGCGACGTGGACGAGCTGGGCCTCTTGAGCGTTGTTGGAGAATCCGGAGGCGAGGCGGTTGTAGAAGGCTTCGCCGCTGTTGAGCAGGCCTTCGAATGCGATGGCGCGGGAGCGGCCTCCGTCATAGAAGAAAGCGGCGATGGTTCGACCGCTGGGCAGGCGCACGCGATAGGCGCGGGTGGTGGTGACGGCGTCACCGGGAGTGAGGGTCCATTTGGAGAAGCTGGCGGGGGCGCTGCCTTCCGCGATGATAGGCAGGATGCGCTTGCACTGATGAGGCGCGAGGACGACAAACTTGAGGCCGAGCTCGGCCATGATGTCGAGGGATTCGAGATCGACGGCGGTTTCCGGCAGCCACATGCCTTCCGGCTCGCGCTGGAAGCGGAATTGGAAGTCTTCGATACCCCAGCGGATCTGGGTGATTTTGTCTCGGCGATTGGCGAGGGGAAGGATGATGTGGTTGTAGGCCTGGGCCATGGCCGAGCCGTGGCCGGAGAAGCGGCGCCGACTGGCGGTATCGGCGTCGAGGATGGCGCGATAGACGCGCGGGGTGTTGGACTGCAGCCAGGAGAGCAACGTAGGACCAAAGTTAAAGCTGATGCGGCTGTAGTTGTTGATAATGCGGATGATTTCGTTTTCTGCGTTGAGGATGCGGGAGGCGCCGTTGGGCGCGTAGCACTCGGAGGTGATGCGGTCGTTCCAATCGTGGAAGGGGGAAGCGGAGGGCTGGATTTCCACGGTTTCCAGCCAGGGATTCTCGCGGGGCGGCTGATAGAAATGAGCGTGCACACATATGAATCGATTGGCCGTTGCCATACTTGAGAGATCTCCTACCTTCATTGTTGCTTAGAAGCGTGTATGGATGCACGGGTTGAGGCCGGGCGAAGGTGGAAGGGAAGGTTATGCGAAGGGAGTGCTGGATTTTCCGGCGAGATCGCATGCGCGCCAGAGGTACCAGGTGGCGACGGAGCGCCATGGCTTCCAGCGTTTTCCGCGGCGGGTGATGTCTTTCATGTCGGCGAGCATGGAAGCGTCAAAGGGTTTGGATTTGGGCAGGCGATGGAAGGTGAGGGCGAAACCCTTGCGAATGCCGTAGTCGGAAATGGGAAGTACGTCGGGGCGTCCGAGGCGGAAGATGAGGAGCATTTCGACGGTCCAGCGGCCGATGCCGCGAACGGCGGTGAGGCGCGTGATGATTTCTTCGTCGGGCATCCGGCGGATGCGTGTGAGGGAAGGCACGGTTCCGTCGATGGTTTTTGCGGCGAGGTCGCGGAGTGCGAGAATTTTGCCTTGGGAGACGCCTGCGGCGCGGAGTTGGGCATCGGGCGCGGCGAGAAGGTGCTCAGGCGCGGGGTGGTATTCGCCGAAGGATTCGAGGAGTCGCTTGAGGATGGCCGCTGCTGCCTTGCCGTGGAGTTGCTGGTAGATGATGGATTCGAGCAGCGCCTCGAAGGGCGAGTGCTGCGATTTGAGCCGAAGGGTGAAAGGCCCAGCGGCGGCAATGAGCTTGCCGAGGCGCGGGTCGGCCTGGGCCAACTGGAGACAGGCGAGTTCGGCATCGTAGCGTACAGGGCGGCGGCCATCGGTCATGGACGGAGTTTAGAACAGGACGGAGGCGCGTGGGCCGGTATAGAGTGGAAATCCTAAGATAACGGGACTACTGGAGCAGCCATGAGGGAATTGGGAGACAAGGGATTTTTTCTGGCGGGGACGGAGACCAAAAGCAAGAAGCGGATCACGGTGCTTGCTCCGTGGGACCAGCGCGAGCTGGGCAGTGTGGCGCTGGCGGGGGAGAAGCAGGCATGGGAAGCTGCGCGGCTTGCCGCGGACGCGAGTGCGGAGATGGCGGCGATGCCTTCGTACCGGCGCAGCGAGATGCTGCATTTAGTAGCGCGGGGTATTGAGGCGGAGCGGGAAGCGTTTGTGACGGGGATGGTGGCCGAGGCGGGAAAGCCGGCGAAGGCGGCGCAGGGCGAAGTGGACCGGGCGGTGCTTACGTTTCGGACAGCTGCAGAGGAAACGCTGCGGCGGGAAGGCGAAGTGATGCCGCTGGACTGGGCCGCCGGAAGCGAAGGGCGATGGAGCATGATGCGGCGGTTTCCGCGGGGGCCGGTGCTGGCCATTACGCCGTTCAATTTTCCGTTGAACCTGGTGGCGCATAAGCTGGCTCCGGCGATTGCGGTGGGATGCCCGGTGGTGCTGAAGCCTGCGCCGCAGACGCCGTTTACCGCGATTCGGCTGGCGGAGCTGGTGTACAAGGCGGGCGATGCGGCGGGCTGGCCGAAGGGCGCACTGAGCGTACTGCACCTGGAGAACGAGGTGACGCAGAAGCTGGCTGCTGAGAATGAAGATATCCGGCAGGTGAGTTTTACGGGGAGCGCGAAAGTGGGCTGGGCGCTGAAGCAGTCCGCAGGCATGAAGCCGGTGTTGCTGGAGTTGGGCGGCAATGCGGGAATGATTGTGGCGGGCGACTGGCCGGAGATTGCCGGCGCGGCGAAGAAGGCGGTGCGGGCGGCGACCGGGTATGCGGGGCAGAGCTGCATCTCAGTGCAGCGGGTGTTTGTGGAGCAGCCGATTTTTCACCGGTTCATTGATGCAGCGGTGGCTGAGGCGGAGGCGCTGCAGTGCGGCGATCCGGCGGATGAGGGGACGGATGTAGGGCCGCTGATTCGGCCGAGCGATGCGCAGCGTGTGCGGGACTGGGTGCGGGAAGCGAAGTCGGGTGGGGCCAAGATACTGGCCGGGAAGAATGGTCACGGCTCGGTGGTTCCTCCGGTGATTGTGACCGGGGCGAAGCCGGGAATGAAGGTGCTGGATGAGGAAGTGTTTGGTCCGGTGATGGTGATTGAACGATTTGAGAAGTTTGATGAGGCGCTGGCGGCGGTGAATCGCTCGCGGTACGGCTTGCAGGCTGGTTTGTTTACTCGGGATGCAGGAAAGATTTTTCGTGCGTATGAACAACTGGAGGTGGGCGGACTGGTGGTGGGCGATACGCCGACGTGGAGGATGGATCCCATGCCGTATGGAGGCGTGAAGGCTTCCGGGCTGGGGCGCGAGGGTGTTCGCTACGCGATGGAGGAGATGACGGAGCCGCGGCTGCTGGTGATGGCTCTGTAGCGATGGCGAATTTGTGCTGCGGAAGTTTTGGCGTGGTGAAGATGGTGTGGGTTCGCAGCAGTGGCCGTGCGCGCCTGGCGGGTAGGATGAGGGGATGAGCGAAGCAGCCGGTGGCGCGATGAATGAAGAGATGCCTGAATCGCTGAAGAAGCTGGCGGAAGATGCGCGAGTGACGGTGAGACGCGCCGGTGCACCCCTGCGCGAGGGCAAGTGCGTTTTGTACTGGATGCAGCGGGCGGAGCGGGCGCTGGACAATCCGGCGCTGGATACGGCGATACGGATTGGCAATGAGCTGGGGTTGCCGGTGGTGGTGTTCTTCTCTGCAATATCGAATTTTCCTCATGCGAATCTGCGGCACTATGTTTTTTTGAATCAAGGGCTGGTGGACATTGAGGAGGACCTGGCTGAGCGCAACGTGACGTTTATCGTGCGGCGCGCGCCGGATAATTCGCTGGAGAAATTTCTGGACGAAGTGCAGGCGGCGATGCTGGTTGGGGATGAGAATCCCTGCCGGGAGCCGGAGCGGTGGCGTAGGGTGATGGCGGGGCGGCTGAAGATGCCGTACTGGACGGTGGACGCGGATGTCGTGGTTCCGTCGAAGCTGTTTACGAAGCACCAGTACATGGTGCACATCCTGCGTAAGCGAATGGAGCCTCTGCTGCCGCAGTATCTCGTGGCGCAGCCGCTGGAGAGAGCCAGTAAGGCATGGGCGCGGCCGAAGGGCTTTGCGGCGTTTAATGTAACCGAAGATATTACAAAAGGATGGCGTGACTTTGACCGGACGGTGAAGCCGGTGGACTCGTTTCGGGGCGGGACGCATGCGGCGCAGAAGCTGCTGGAGGAGTTTGTAACCACGAAGCTGGCAGATTACGCGAAGAAGCGGAATCATCCCGAGGTGGACGGGACGAGTTTGATGTCGCCTTACCTGCACTTTGGGCACATTAGCCCGCTGACGATTGCGCTGGCGGTAAAAGATGCGCAGAAGAAGGGCCTGGTGACGCAGGAGGCGCGAGACAGCTACCTGGGCGAGCTGATCCACTGGCGGGAGCTGGCGGTGAATTTTGTGAAGTACGTGCCGCGGTACGACTCGATTGAGGCAGCGCCTGCGTGGGCGCAGAAGACGCTGCGGGAGCATGCGGGGGACAAGCGGAATCCTGAGTACACACTGGAGCAGATGGAGCGCGCTGAAACGTATGACGAGCTGTGGAACGCGGCGCAGCGGCAGATGGTGCATGCCGGCTGGATGCATAACTACATGCGTATGTACTGGGCAAAGAAGATCCTGGAGTGGTCGCCGTCACCGGCGAAGGCGTGGGAGTGGGCGGTGATTTTGAACGACAAGTATTTTCTGGATGGGCGTGATCCGAACGGCTACGCGGGCGTGGCGTGGGCGATTGGCGGCGTGCATGACCGGCCATGGTTTGACCGCGAGGTGTTCGGGACGATCCGGTATATGTCCGGGAACTCGACGGGCAAGAAGTTTGACTCGAAGCGGTACATTCGGCAGATGGAAGAGCTGGCTGAGGGATAGCCCTGGAAGGTTTTTTTGAAACGGAAGTAATGTTTCGCGAGTTCGCTTGCGACTCGATAATCAACCCTGACAAATCTGGTTCTGATGGAGCATCGCAGTTCAGACATTGGACTGCGGTGCTGCGCCGACACTGCGTGGACGCGTGTGTGTGAGCGCTGGATTGAACTGCCGTTCCGCATGCAAGGGAAGGGCGTTGGGGGGGAACCCGGTTGAGGCGCGGGCGAGTCTGGATTCGCGGATTGGCGTTGGCGGTGGCGTGCATGCTGATGCAGGGGATGGTCCTTGGCCAGTTGCGGCCGCCGCGGGTGAAGGGGCCTGCCGCAGTACCGGCCCAGCGAGAGGCCAGTAAATTCGTCATGGAACGCGGGATTGCAAAGATGCCGCGAGGGCAGGCGGCCCGTGATTATGCGAAGGCTTTGACACAGCTTGCCCGTGCGCAGGCTACGGGAGCCGCATCGGGCAGCGGGACCTGGACCCCAGTGGGTCCGCAGCAGGTACATACGAGCCGGTTTGGACTGATTACGGGCCGGGTGACGAGCATTGCGGCCGATCCTTCCGATCCGAGCGGGAACACGGTGTTTATCGGGACGACGGGGGGCGGGGTGTGGCGCTCGACGAATGCAGCCGGTCCAGCGGCGGGCGTGACCTTTACACCCTTGACGGACACAACCTCGGCATATTCGCCGCCGAATCCGTATTCGCTGAGCATTGGCGCTGTCTCGGTGCAGCCAGGCGGAACGGGCGTGATCCTGGCTGGGACAGGCGACCCGAATGACGCTTCTGATTCGTACTACGGGGAAGGACTTTTGCGTTCGACCGACGGGGGGCAAACGTGGACCCGCATTGCGCATGCGGATCTGTTGCTGTCGTCTACAGCGCTGGATTTTTATGGGGTGGCGTTTTCTCAGTTTGCCTGGAGCACGGTGAATCCCAACCTTGTGGTGGCCGCTGTAACGGACACGCCTATGGCGAACGGATTTGGAACAGGCAACAACCCGCCGAACACTGCATTGGGGTTGTATTTTTCGACGGACGCGGGCGCCACGTGGACGTTTGCGACCCTGAGCGACGGCGGACAGGTGTTCGAGTCTCCGCAACTAAGTGATTTGGGGGGCAATGCCGCCACCAGCGTGGTCTGGAATCCAGTACGGCAGGAGTTTATCGCGGCGATTCGGTATCACGGATATTACGAATCGACCGATGGGCAGAACTGGACGCGGCTGGCGAACCAGCCGGGCGTGAACCTGACGACGACGCTGTGTCCGACGGATGCGGGTTCGATTTCCTCGCCGGGGTGCCCGATTTACCGGGGTACGGTGGCGGTGCAGCCAGCCACGGGGGATACGTTTGCGATTACGGTGGACGCGAATGACGAGGATCAGGGGATATGGGAGGATGCGTGCAATGCGGGGACTTCGGGTTGCGCGAATCCGGTGATCCAGTTCGGCAAGCAGTTGGCGGACACTGCGATTGAAGCTAGCGATGGATCTGGACGGATACTGCAGGGCACCTATGACCTTTCGCTGGAGGCGGTGCCGTGGGAGCAGGACACGATTCTGCTGGTGGGGACGCGGGATATTTATCGATGTTCTCTGGCGCAGGGTTGCGTGTGGCGCAATACGACGAACGTAGACGGCTGTGCGGCTGCGATGGTTGCACCTTCTCAGCACGCGATGGATGCGACGTTTGGGGCGCAGGGGCTGGTGTATTTCGGCAACGATGGAGGGTTGTGGCGAACGACGGACGTGGTGAACCAGACTCAGGCCTCGTGTGGTCCGGATGATGCGGTGCATTTCCAGAATCTGAATGCGGGGCTGGGATCGCTGGCGGATGTGAAGGATTTTGCGGTGAGCACGACGCAGCCGGACGAGATACTGGCGGCACTGGGAGTGGCGGGTACGGCAGGTACCGGCGCACAGAGCGCGGTGTGGCAGCAGGTGCTGGATGGGGAGGGGGATCGGGTAGCGATTGATCCGGCCAACGACAGCAACTGGTTTGCGACTACGGATACAGGTGTGGCGGTGAGCGAGTGCACGAACGGGACAGGGTGCACGCCAGCGGATTTTCAGCCTGTGATGGGTGCGGTGCAAGTGGGCGCGAGCGAGGCCGCGCAGCAGTATCCGGCCGCCTGGAAGCTGGATGCGCTGGATTCTACCCAGATGCTGGTGGGCACCTGCCGCGCGTGGCGGGGGGCCGCGGACGGGACTGGATGGAGCAGCGCAAGCGGCAGCGTAAATGAGTTGAGCACGATGCTGGACGGGGTGCAGCAGAGCTACTGCGACGGCAACCAACTGATTGAAAGCATGAGCGCGACGGCGAGTGGGAGTGCCGGAGCGGAACAGATTTATGCGGGAATGACGGGGGCTTACATGGCCGGGCTGGCTCCGGGGCATGTGTTTACGCAGACGATTCCGGCGGCTCCGACGGGGCCCGTGACGTGGACGGATTTGACGGAAGATCCTGTGACGAACACGCCCGGCCAGACGCGGTTTAATCCGTATGGGTATGAGATTTCAAGCCTGTATGCGGATCCGCATGATGCGACTGGGCAGACGATCTATGCGACGACGGATGGATTTTGGGGATCTTCGACTTTCAGCGCGGATGTTTATGGTTCGACCGATGGTGGGCAGGACTGGCAGGACCTGAACAATAATCTGCCCAAGGTCCCGGCGAGCAGTGTTGTGGTGGATCCGAACAACTCGCAGATTGTGTATGTGGCGACGGATGCGGGAGTCTGGTACACGCTGAATATTTCGTCCTGCGCGGATTTTTCGCAGCCATGTTGGAACCCGATGGGTACGGGCTTACCGTATTCGCCGGTGGTGAAGTTGCGGACGGTGAATGAGGGCAGCCAGTCGCTACTGCTGGCGGCGACGTACGGGCGTGGGATATGGGAGATTCCGCTACTGACAGCGGGAGTGGCGAACACTTCGGCCACGATCTCACCGGCTTTGCTGGACTTTGGCAACCAGCAGGTGCAGACGGTGAGCGCACCGCAAACGGCGACGGTTACCGTGACTGGGTCTCTTGACCTGAACGTGACGAGCACGACGGTGAGTGGGGATTTCAACCTGGGTTCGAATTCGTGTACGGGGACAGTCGCCGCAGGGGCGACCTGCACGGTGGATGTGAGCTTTGCGCCGACGGCGACGGGCAGCCGGACGGGGACACTGACGATTTTTGGGAATGTGCAGGGAGGCGACCTGAGTGTGCCTTTGAGCGGAACGGGGACGACTCCTGCGAGCGTGGTGTTGACGCCGTCTAGCTTAAGCTTTGGCACGGAGATGGTTGGCGGAACATCAACGGCGCAGGATATTACGGTTTCCAATACGGGCTCGAATCCGGCGACGATTTCGCAGGTCTCGGTGATTGGGGATTTCGCGATTTCGGCGAATACCTGCGGCAATTCGCTGGCGGGGCAGACCAGTTGCACGCTGTCGATTGTGTTCCAGCCGGTGAACTCGGGGACGAGTTACGGATCGGTGACGGTGACGGACAGCGCGGGAACGCAGACGGCTCAGCTTTCCGGGACGGGGCAGAGCCCGGCGACGGATACGGTTTCTCCTGCGAGCCTGACGTTTGCGACACAGCAGGTTGGGACGACGAGCGCGGCACAAACGGTGACGGTGACGAATAACGGGGATGCTTCGTTGGCCGGCATCCAGGTGGCAGTGACGGGCGACTTTACGGCGGCGAATGGATGCGGGACGTCGCTGACGGGGCATTCTTCGTGTTCGATCAATGTGAGCTATGTTCCTACGCAGACCGGCGCCGAGACCGGGACGCTGACGGTTACGGATACGATTGGTACGCACGTGGTGGCACTGAGCGGGACGGGATTGGCTGGACCGAGCGTGACGTTGACGCCCAGTCCTCTGAATTTTGGGGGTTATGGCGTGGGGCAGACGGCTCCGGCGCAAACCGTGACGTTGACGAACAACGGGGGCGTGGCGTTGTCGAGCATTACCGCGACAGCTACGGCGGGATTCAGTATTGCTTCAAATACATGCAGCGGGACGCTGGCGGTGGGGAGCAGTTGCGCAATAGGGGTGAGCTTTACGCCGGCTGCGGCGGGGGCTGCGAGCGGGACTCTGACGGTGGTGGTGGGCAGCAGCAGCCAGACGTATACAGTACAGCTGAACGGGTTTGGGGATGACTTTACGCTGGGTTCGACGAGCAGCACCTCAGCGACGGTGACGAGCGGCCAGACGGCGACCTATGGACTGAGCGCTACGCCGGTGGGCGGGACGACGGGGGCGATTGCCTTCAGCTGCTCGGGCGCGCCGGCGGGGGCGAGCTGTGCGGTGACACCTGCGCAGGGGACGCTGGATGGGGTGAACCCGTTCGATATGACGTTGACGGTGGTTACGGGGCTGACGACGGCGAGCGCTTCGCCGCTGCAGCGGCCGGGGCAGTGGCCGGGCGCGCTGCTTTGCCTGGCTCCGTGGTTCTGGCTTGAATTGGGGCGCTGGCGGAAGAAGGGCAAGTGGCGCGGAGGCGCGTGGCGTGCGGGGATAGTGCTTGCGGTGATGCTGGGCTGCGCGTCCGCAATGAGCCTGATGGGCTGCGGGGTGAAGGCGAGTGGCGGGACGACGGGCACGGGAGGTTCAGGATCGGGCGGATCGGGTTCGGGCTCGACGCAGAGCACGCCTCCTGGGTCTTATGTGATCACGGTGACGGCGAAGATGGCTGGTGTGCAGAAGACGTTCCAGGTGAACCTCACGGTGGAGTAGCGCGGGTTTGGGCGCGGCACCAGTTGGCGATTGCGGCTGGTATGAGAGTAGCACGATACACTGGTGAACGAGGCGGGACCGCCGCTTTACTGAATTGCTTATGACAGAGATAGATAGAGTTTCCCTTGAGGATGTTCGCCGTGTGGCGGAATTGGCCCAGCTTGAGTTGACGGGCGAGGAAGAGACGCGGATGCAGCGCGATTTGAGCGCGATCCTGGGCTACGTGCAGCAGTTGAATGAGCTGGATACGGCGGCGGTGGAGCCGCTGGCCCAGATTTCCGAGCTGCTGCATGGCGCGGAGCAGGAGAACGGCTCGCTGCGCGCGGACGAGGTGCGTGCTTCGCTGGAGCGGAGCCGCGTGATGGCGAGCGCTCCGGTAGCGGACGAGAGCTACTTCAAAGTTCCCAAGGTGATTGAGCGGTAGGGTGGAAAAAGACTGATGGCAAAGATTACGACAGAGAAGCTGTTTACGGAACCTGTGGTTGGAGCGCTGCGGTTGGGCAAGAGGAAGGCGGCGTTGCTGCTGCACGAGAGCCTGGAGGCGATTGATGCGCGCAACGGGGCGGTGAACGCCTACTTGTCCGTGGCGCGGGACAGCGCGACGGAGCGCGCGGCGGAGATTGACGCGATGGACGCAGGCGAGCGCGCCAAGCTGCGGCTGGCGGGGCTGCCTTGCGGCATCAAGGACGTGCTGACGGTGGACGGCATGATGGCGACGGCGTCGTCGAAGATTCTGCAGGGCTACCAGCCGCCTTACACGGCGACGGCGGTGCAGAAGCTGATGGATGCCGGCGCGGTGATGGTGGGCAAGCTGAACTGCGACGAGTTTGCAATGGGGTCTTCGAACGAGAACTCGGCTTATGGCGTGGTGCGGAATCCTCATGCGGAGGATTGCGTACCGGGCGGCTCGAGCGGCGGTTCGGCGGCGGCGGTGGCCGCGGGCATGGCCCCGGTGACGCTGGGTACGGATACGGGCGGCTCGATTCGGCAGCCGGCGGCGTTTTGCGGCGTAGTGGGCGTATTGCCGACCTATGGTCGCGTTTCGCGGTATGGGCTGATTGCCTTTGCTTCTTCACTGGACCGGGTTGGCCCGCTGGCGGGCAATGTTCGGGATGCGGCGGAGGTGCTGGGCGTGATTGCGGGGCATGACGTGATGGATGCTACCTCGTCGACGGCGCCGGTGCCGGACTACATGGCGGACCTGGACAGGGGCGTGAAGGGCATGCGGCTCGGGGTTCCGGCGGAGTACTTTGGCGAGGGACTGGATGCCGAGGTGCGGCAGGCAGTGGAGGAGATGATTAAGCGGCTGAATGCCGAAGGGGCCGAGGTGAAGCCGATTTCTTTGCCTCATACGCGCTATGCGGTGCCGACCTACTACGTGATTGCGACGGCGGAGGCGAGCGCGAACCTGGCGCGGTTTGATGGAGTGCGGTACGGGTTCCGTGCGCCGGAGGCCGATACGCTGGCGCAGATGTACCGCAAGACGCGCGACCTTGGGTTTGGCGCGGAGGTGAAGCGGCGCATCCTGCTGGGTACCTATGTGTTGAGCGCCGGCTATTACGACGCGTATTACAAGAAGGCGCAGCAGGTGCGGCGGTTGTTGGCCCAGGACTTTGTGAATGCCTTTGCCGAGGTGGACGCGATTGTGACTCCGACGACGCCGACGCCTGCGTTCAAGATTGGCGAGAAGTCGGATGATCCGCTGGCGATGTACCTTGCGGATATCTACACGGTGACGGCGAACCTGGCGGGCATCTGCGGGGCTTCGGTTCCGTGTGGCGTGTCAAAGGAGGGGCTGCCGATTGGGATCCAGATTCTGGGCAAGCACTTTGACGAGGCCACGGTGCTGCGGGTTGGGCAGGCTGTGGAAGGGCTGGTCCGGAGCGCATAAAAATGCTCTGATATCCCCACCTTTTTTGTGGGGATGTTGTTGATTCTGCTGGGTAGGTTAGGGTTCTAGTGCTGGCCGCAGGGGCATACGCGCGCTTTGCGCGCCATTCCACTTCGGAGATTTTTGCTGTCCCACCCAAGCGGAGCTTGGATGGGGCACCCCCATGGTCTGGTGTTCGTCCGGTTTGTACCAAAAAAAAGAGATCGTCGACCCCTTCTTTTTTGTGGGGATGTTGTTGATTTTATGGGACAGGTTAACCCACTAGCGACGGGTTCATGCCTGTTGTTTTTATGGGGATGTTAGGAGACATTGAGATCCCTTCCCGCAGGAACGCTGACTGGTTGGAGATTTCGGGAGAAACTTTTGAGTGCAATCTCGGCCGAGGCATTTTCGGGATTCTTCGCTTCGCTCTGAATGACACTTCCAGCTTTTTAGGTCTGGCGGAATTTTCTGCTGGGGTCTGGCGGTTGGAACTGCAGATTCCCCTCGGCTACGCTCGGGGCAGGCTCTTTGGCTACGCTCGGAGCCGGCTTTCGCTTTCCTCAGATGATGACATTCCGGGCATGGAGATTTTTCATTCCCACCCTTTGCTGCGCAAAGGATGGGGCACCCGTAGATTTTTGACGCCCCCCGTCTTTTTTGTGGGAAAGTTGTTGATTTTATGGGACAGGTTAACCCACTAGCGACGGGTTCATGCCTGTTGTTTTTGTAGGGATGTTATTGATTCTGTTGTGTCGGTTAGGGTTCCAGGGAATGTTTGCCGTGGAGAACTTACTAGCGGGATGAAAAAAGCGGCTGGATTCCAGCCGCTTTTTGTATGTCCCTACTTACAGGATAGCAGTTATGGGGTTAATTCCCGGCACATCTGTCTGGCCCGCCGGGTTGCGGGTTTAGAGCGATCCGGCGGTGCGGACGACGATGGACTGAGCTGCGACGGTGGGCGCGTTTCCGTTGGTCGTGAGCGGGAAGAGCCAGCCGTTGACCGAGACTACGTCATTGTTTGCGAGGCCGCTGAAGGTGTCTGCTCCCTGATAGGTGGTCTGGGCGGTGGCGATGACGGTGGCGGAACTGGCGTTGAGGTAGGAGGGTGTCCAGGGCAGGAAGATCGCTCCTGTACTGCCGCTGAAGGTGAAGCTTTGCGCGCTGGAGTTGAGAGTTGCGATAGTTGCGGTGAACTGGCTTGGCCGGAGAGCTACGGCATTTGTCTGGAAGGAGACGGACTGGGGTGCGCTCCAAGTGCTGGAGGGCGGCTGGCCAGTGAGGGTGGTGAGCGATCCAGAAATGATGTTCACCCGTATGTTCTGACCGACCATAAAGTCGTCTCCGTTGGAAAAGCTGAGCCCGGCGGGGATAGTGAAGCCGTCGGAGTCGATGGAGTAGGAGGGAATACCAGAGCCAAAGGTCACGGTGGCGACGGTGCCGGGGAGCAGGTTGGGGTTGTTGGTGGGATTGTTACGTATGAGAAGCGTGAGGTTGTAGGGAGGCGCGCCGGCAATGTTGGTGGGGGAAGGGATGAGGCCGATGACGGTGCCATCGACTGTTTGCTGGGTGGCGGACTGGATATAGTCGATCTTTGCCGCGTTCGGCTCCCCGTTGGCAGAAATGCCGCCCACCTGAATACGGATGTTTTGTGCTTCAGCGAGACAGGAGAGCGAGCCCGTGGAGCATCCACTTGCAGGGAAGTTGTTGAAGGTGGTGGCGCTGCTGGTGTCGATGGTGTAGGTTCGGTTGTCCTGGGAGATGAACTGGAAGGTGCTCTGGCCCGCCACGTTGGAGTGGACGGTGGGGAGTGATCCCGTGATGTAGCCGAGTTGAGGCGATGCGGAGGGAATCTGGCTGACGGTGATGCCGCTGGGCGCGCCGAGGTTGAGGGAAAAGTCGGACTGGAGGATGGTGTTGAGGTGGAAGTCCAGCAGGAGGCTGAGGGGTTGAGCGGGGACCAGCGCGGGCTGCGCATAGGACAGCGGCAAATTTACCCCCGACAAGCCGCTGATGGTGGGGGTGATTTGGCAGACGGAGCCGATGGGGCAGGTGCCGGTGATGGCCGAGTCCGAGACGTTGTAGATGACCAATTTCGGATTGGCGAAGGTGAGGCTTAGGCTGTCGTAGCCGGTGGAGGGCACGCTGGAGGAGCTGAGGAACTGGGATACGGCCTGGAGTTGGGTGGCGTCGATGGAGACGGGTGTGCTGGATCCGGAAGGTCCTGATTCATTGGGGAGCAGGCTCACCGGGGATGTGCGTCCGGAGGTGGGGTTGAGCGTGGCTGCGGTGAGTTGAATCTGAAAGGAAAGGACGGAGACGCCGTCGGGTGGCGTATCCGTGGCGCTGAGGGAGACGGGTGTGAGCTGTGCGGGACAGTTGGCGGTGCAGGTGCCGATTGCAGAGTTGCCGTTGCCGCAACCGGTGAGAATGGGAATGGCGAGGGCTGAGAGGGAAAGCAGAGATAGGAGTTTACGCATGGGTGCACCTTATGCGGCGGCGCGGTCGAGCCAGCACGAGCATCCACGCCTGCGTTGATTCTTCCAAGTCTCCCGGAGGCTGGATCGCCTGGTTTGTCCGGGTGCGCCGTATGGGGCGTCTGAAGAAACAGGAGCAAACTTCCTGCATATCTGGCAAAAGCGGCATCGGTACTGAACCGATGGACGACGATCAATCGTGCAGCAAAATGGTACACCCCCGGGGGGGGGGCGTTGCAATCACTGGGACGCGGTTCAGGGATGGGTTGTGGCGGGTGCTCCTTCGTGGAGGCGCTGGTCGGCGGAGGCCGAGGCGTCTCCGGAGACGACGTAGGCGATGGCGGCGCCGATGAGGGCGGGGATGATGTAGGCGTGTCCGCCGGTAGCTTCCGCGACGAAGACGACGGCGGCGAGTGGAGTTTTGTATCCGGCGGAGAGGAAGGATGCCATGCCGACGGCGGCGTAGAGTCCGATGGATGGACTGTGGGCGATGGACTGGGCGAAGGCTGTACCGAAGGCTCCGCCAGTGAGGAAGAGCGGGACGAACATGGCGCTGACTCCGCCGGCGGCGAGGGTGAAGAGGGTAGCGGCGAGTTTGAGGATGCCGAAGAGGAGGAGTTCGAGTGAGGAGTGGGGGTGATTGAGGATGTAGCCGACGGCCTCATAGTTGGGGCCGAGCGGCACGAGGCGTCCGGGATAGAGGAGTAGGAACAGGAGGCCGCAGAGGCTGGTGAGGAAGCCGCCGGTGGCGAGCTTGATCCAGTGGGGCGCGCGCCAGCGGTGAGGTCGCGCGTGCAGGTAACGCGGAGATCCTGATAGACGAGGGGCAGGTAGCGGCGGAGGAGCGGGTGGTGACGGCGAATTCCCGGTTTTGCGGATGGATTCTGTTTCATGAGGATTACTGTTTGGGGTGCTGGGTTCCGGGGCGTGGAGGGAGAGCGCGCCGAGGAGTCCGGAGCGGATGAGGGCTACTTCCTGCTGGTGGGGACTGGTGAGGCGGGTGAGGACGCCGCGGCCCTTTGGGGTGAGGGAGACGTGGATGATGCGGCGGTCGTGTGGGTCCTGCGTGCGACGGACGAGGCCGGCCTGCTGGGCTCGCTCGATGAGTCCGACGACGGAGTGGTGGCATTCCTGGAGGAACTCGGCGAGTTGGGAGATGGTTGCCTGGCCGTCGGGAGTGAAGCCGGCGATGCCGAGCATGATCTGGTGCTGCTGGGGAGTAACGCCTGCCTTGCGGGCGGAGTTTTCACTGAAGTGGAGGAACTTGCGGAGGGTATGGCGGAAGGTGGCGAGGTCACGAAGGGTCTGGGCGAGCTGCCGGCTGGTGGGGGATTTGGTCTGGGAGGCGGGCGCGGGGAAATTATATCGTATTGCGATATAAATGCTCTTTGGCAGGAAAGGCGCCGGGAAGAAAGAAAGGGCGCCGGAGGTAGCCGGCGCCCTGGAGGCACTGCAATGATGAGGCCTTCCTTGCAGGAAGCTTGTTAGAAGCTGTAGCTGATGGTGCCGTAGATGGAGCGTGGCGCTCCGGGGTAGGCGTTGATGTAGCCGGAGGGAGTATTCTGCCCGGGCGGCACTAGTGAGGAGAAGTAGCCGCCGCTGGAGATGTACTCATACTGGTTGTACTCGGAGTTGGCTGCGTTTAAGACGTCCAGTTTGAGGTTGAAAGACTGCTTGTGGAAGGTGACCGGAGCGTTGAAGCCCAGGTTGAGGGTGGTGTAGGACGGCATGGTGTTGGTGACCGGCGCGCCCGTGTTGTTGGACCAGAGGTGCTGCGAGCCGGTGCTGGTGAGCCAGAGGCGTGGTTCGATGAGCTCGCGGTGGTTGTACTCAATGGCGTAGTAGACGCCGGTGTTGAAGGTGTAGTTGGGGATAAGGGACACAGGCAGGTTGTTGTAGTACTGGCAGCCGAGGGCGAGGCCGGCGGCGTTGGAAGAGCTTCCGCACTCGGCGAGGGTTCCGCCGGTGACGTAGGTGTTGAACTGTGATGCTTCTCCGGCGATGTTGACGAAGAAGTGCAGTTGCGAGGTGGGGTCGGCGTCGAAGAATGCGTCTACGCCATGGTAGGCGGAGGTGCCGCCGCTGGTGAGTTCGACACCGGCTGCTGTTTCGACATCGATTTCCTGATTCGCGTACACGTTGTGGTAATAGTTGATGCCGGTGATGAAGTTGTGGAGGATGGGCGCGTTGACGAAGTGAATCTTGGCGCCGATCTGGGCGTATTTGCCTTCCGCGAGGATGTAGTACTGAGGATTGACCTTCTGGAAGAGACCGCCACCGCCACCGAATGCGGGATTGCGATAGGTGGTGTCATAGCCGCCGTAGAGGGTGAGCCACTGTTTCGGGGTGACGGTGACGTCGATGGAGGGTTCGACGGCGGAGCGGCTTTCGTGCGATCCGCATATGGAGCCCTGGTCGGTGGTGGTGTCGCCGCCATCGGGGCCGGTGGAGGGTGTGCCGAGGATGTTGTGGAAGGGATCGGAGCCGTTGGGATAGAGCGAGCAATGGGTGGCCGGAACTACGCCCGGAGCGAAGGAGAAGTCACGGAAGGCCTGGTCGCTGTAGTTGGTATTGAATCCATCGACGCGAACGCCGGGGATGATGTGGATCTGGGGGATGGGGTGGAAGTCATCCTGCGCGTAGAAGGTGACGTTGTTCTGATCGAAGTAGCCGGAGCGGAACTTGGAGCCGTATCCGACCACCTGGTTTTGTCCGCTGGCGCCATCGGCGGGATTGAAGAAGATGTTGTGGGTGTTGTAGAGCTCGTGGATGAGGTATCCGCCGAAGTTGATGGTGTTGAGGGGCAGCACCTTGGAGACGTTGATTTTTTCGCCGAAGATGTTGCTGTGGGGGTTGTTCCACTCGTCGACCTGATCGCCGCCGCTGAGAGCGTCAGCCGCGCGGTGGTGGAAGCGGCGAATGTGGTTGTACCAGGTGAGGTTCTGGAAGGACATGGTGGGGCTGATTTCCATGTGCTCACGCGCGTAAACCATGGCCATTTCGTTGGTGTCGTACTTGTGGTAGTCGGCGAAGGGCAGGACGGTGTAGTAACCGCTGGTGGCCTGGCTGAAGGAGGTGTTGGTTCCGGGGATGAGCAGGCCCACGTCTGTGGTGGGAATGACGGTGGGGCGATAACCGCCGGACTTGGCATAGAATGCGCCGAAGGCGAGGCTGCCGCGCGAGAAGGTCTTGAGGGTTTTGCCGAAGATAGAGCCGTTCTTGGAGTGGTTGCCGAAGCCGTCGGGACCCTGGAGGTAGCTGTCTCCGCGACCCACGCCGCCGCCAACGACGGTGGACCATCCGTGGAATTCGCCGGTGTTGCCGACGAAGGCGAAGTTCTGCTGGCCCTCGGGGCCCTGGGTGCCTTCCACGCTGAGGTGATGGCCGACCGTGGGCTGCACGGGAACGAAGTCGACGCGACCGCCCACGTCGGTGTACCAGCGGTTCATGGGCTGGCCGGGACCGTAGGTGACCTGGAGGTTCTGCATGACGAGGTTCTGGGGCATGGTGGCCGACTGCCAGAGGCCGGTTGCGGGGTCGGCGACGGGTACGCCGTCAAAGGTGATGCCGAGGGAGCCGGGACCGGTGAAGCTGGTGGCCTCGCCTGCCCATCCCTGCTGAATCCCGTTGAGGATGATGGTGTACTTGGTGGAGCCGGTTTCGCCGTATCCCATGACGTTGGCGCCGGGGGTGGACTGGACCATCTGGGCGCCGCCTGCTACGGGGCCGCTGGCTTCAATTTCCTTGCGGTCGATGACGCGGACGGTGCCGGGCATGAGCATGACCTGTCCGCGAGTGGGGACGGGCGTGGCCTCGGGATTGATGGTTCCCTTGACGGTGACGCTCTGGGAGAGCGGTGCGATGTAGAGGATGACGTTGACGTTCTGTTGAAGAATGGGCGAGAACTGCTGGGACGCGGTCTCGAAGCCTGACTTGACGATGGAGAGAAGCTGGCGGTGACCTGCGACTTCGGTGAAGGTGTAGGTTCCGTCCGGACCGGAGATGGCGTTGCGCACGCGGTTGGTGCTGAGATCGGTGAGAGAAACGGCGGCGCCGGGCACGACTGCGCCGGATGGATCGGTGATTTTACCGTGGACGGATACGTAGACTTCAGGCTTTGCAGCAGCGGCTGCGGCAGCAGGAGTAGCAGCAAGGGCGCGATAGCTTCCAGGCGAGAAGATGCAGGCTATCGCCAGGGTTGCAAGGATAGATCGACGCAAGGTAGTTCCTCCGAAAGGTGCGTTTCCAGTGAGTTGAGGTTGACGCTCGTTCCCTGTTCGTGACGGGCCCAGAGGGTGGTTGCGGGAGGAGCGGGTGGAGCCATGCGTTAAATTCCGATACCCGGAGCAGGAGCGGCGCTTTGCTGCCCATGCAGGATTCGCATGGTGGCGAGGCGCAGTCGAACTCTGGAGCGGGTATGGCGCATGGAAATTATTGGGGTGGGCGTATGTTCTGTTTCGAGGATCAGTATTTCTGAGGCTGGCAACCAATTGGTTAAGAGAAGGTCAACAAATGATGAATCTGCCGGAGTTAAAAGGGAGTTAGCTGTGGATTTTGGAGATTTATAAATGTGCGGTAAAACCTTTATTAAATAGAGGTTTCGTTTGTGTTACGGAGGTTGATGGGAGTGTGGGTGTATTGACGTGCGAGTTACTGGTGGAGGATGGGCCCGGAGCGAGACGGATGGGGGGGGTGGCGGGTTCGATGGAGTGAACGGAGCGCAGGGAAATTGCGGAATGGGTGTGAGGACAACCATTAGTCTGGAAGCGGAGAGGATCAGGGATTGCAGAGTTGGGCGGGGAACGGTGAGGGAAGGCGCGGTGCGGATTGACGGCGATTGAGGTATCGGGTCCGGTGGAGAGCGAGTGGCGGCCAGCGGTGAATCCGTGGCTGATTGCGTTTGCGGTGATGCTGGCGACGTTTATGGAGGTGCTGGACACCTCTGTGGCGACGGTGGCGCTGCCGCATATTGCGGGGAATCTTTCGGCGACGACGGACGAGTCGACTTGGGTGTTGACGAGCTATTTGATATCGAATGCGATTGTGTTGCCTTCGTCGGGGTGGTTGAGCAGCGTGCTGGGGCGGCGGGAGTACCAGTTGCTTTCGGTGGCGCTGTTTACGGTGGCGTCAATGCTGTGCGGAGCGGCGCCGACGCTTGGATGGCTGATTGTGGCGCGGGTTCTGCAGGGCGCGGCGGGCGGCGGGTTGCAGCCGGTTTCGCAGGCGGTGCTGCTGGAGAGTTTTCCGGTACATAAGCGCGGGCAGGCGATGGCGGTGTACGGGATGGGGATTATTGTGTCTCCCTTGATTGGGCCGCTGATTGGCGGATGGATTACGGATAACTTTTCGTGGCGATGGATTTTTTACGTCAATGTGCCGGTGGGAATTCTGGCGCTGGTGATGATCCATGCGTTTGTGAAGGACCCGCCGTACCTGAAGCGGCAGAAGCGGGCGAGCCTGGATTACTGGGGGCTTGGATTTCTGGCGCTGGCGCTGACGACGATCCAGGTGGTGCTGGACAAGGGGCAGGAGGCGGACTGGTTTGACGCGGTATGGGTGCGCTGGTTTGTGGCGGTGGCAGCGGTGGCGACGGTGATGTTTATCTGGCACGAGCTGCGCGCGGAACGGCCGCTGGTGAATTTGCGGATATTGAAGGACCGGAACCTGGCGACGGGTACGTTTTTGATTGGACTGCTGGGCGTGATTATTTACGGCACGACGGCATTGCTGCCGTTGTTTTTGCAGGAGTCGATTGGGTATGACGCCTTTAACAGCGGGCTGGCGGTGGCTCCGAGAGGCATTGGGGCGATGCTGTCGATGATATTGGCGGCGCGGCTGATCACGAAGGTGGACGAGCGGGTGCTGATTGCAATCGGGGTGGTGATTCGCGGAGTTTCCCTGCTGATGCTGGGGCACCTGAACCTGCAGATGAGCATGGGGAGCGTGGTGTGGCCGAATATTATTAATGGATTTGCGAATGGATTTTTGTTTGTTCCGCTGACGACACTGACGATGAAGACGCTGCCGCGCGAGTTGATGGGAGCGGGGACGGGGATTTACAACCTGCTGCGGAACATGGGCGCGAGCTTTGGGATTTCGATGGTGACGACGCTGCTGGTTCGCGGAGAGCAACGGCACCAGAACACGCTGGCGGCGCATTTGACGGCGACGAATCCTATATATATGGAGCGGCTGCATGCGCTGGTGCGTTATTTGAGTGTGCAGAGCGGAGCGGCCGGCGTCAGGGAAGCGATGGGGCAGATTTACCGGGAGATGTTGCAGCAGGCGATGCTGTCCTCTTATATAGGTGATTTTCGGTTGCTGGGATATTTGAGTTTTGCGTGCATGCCGTTTCTGCTGCTGTTTCGAAACACGGGCAAGACGCGGCAGGCGCGGGCGCGGTGATAGTCTCCAAGGTGAATATGAAGTTTTTTGGCAAGATGAGTGCGGTTGTGGTGGGAGCGTTGCTGTGCGTTCCGGTAGTGGCGGGCGGGCAGACTTTGTTCCAGCCGACGGCGCAGCAGATGAAGGCGATCGAGAAGCAACTGGGCAAGCAGACGGCGCAGACGAAGAAGACGGCGAAGCCGAAGGCGCTGCTGCCGGCGGAGTTTGCGGGATGGACGCGCGGCAGCGTGAGCGCGATGAAGCCGGATGCGAAGGATGCGGCGGCGCTGAAGGAGTTTGGATTTGAGCGCGGACTGATGGCGGATTACTCGCGGGGTGGGAATTCGGTTGCGGTGCGGGTTTGGAAGTTTCCGGATGCGACGGGGGCTTATGGGGCGTTCACGCTGATGCGCACGGCGGGGATGAAGCTGGTGCGTGTGGGCTCACATGACCTGAGTACGGCGACGTTTTCGAATGGCAAGAATGGAAAGCCTCCGAAGACTGTGGTGGTTCCACTGACGTTTTTCAATGGCGCGCGCGCGGGAGATGAGTTTGTGTTCTGGACGGGCGACCTGCTGGTGGAGTCGAAGTTTGCCGGGCCGGTTGCGGATGCTTCGACGGTGATGACGCGGCTTGCGGGTGCTTTGCCGGGGGTGATGGGCTCGCGGGGCGCTTCTCCGACGCTGCCGGAGCAGTTGCCGCTGGATGGGCTGGACCGGGGTAGCGTGCGGTACTCGATTGGCCCTGTGGCGTATGCGCAGGAGGGTGGCGTGCTGCCGCCGGCGGTGCTGGATTTTGATACGGATCCGGAAGTGGTGATGGCGCAGTACGGCCAGGGAATGCTGACGGTGATTTCGTATCCGACGCCGGAGATAGCGCAGGCGCGGGAGGCTGCGATTGCGGGCGTGCTGCAGAGCGGCGCGGTGGCAGGGCCGAAGGATGCGCTGCGTGTGAAGCGCTCGGGTCCGCTGGTGGCGATGACGAGCGGAGAGTTTACCGGGGCGCAGGCGGATGCGCTGCTGAAGCAGGTGGAGTTTAGAGCTACGGTTTCGATGGAGCAGGTGAAGCCGGAAGAGAGTGAAGTTGCGAAGACGGCGAAGCTGCTGGTGGGGATTGCCTCGCTGACGATCATTCTTGGAGTGGCGGCGGTGCTGCTGGGATTTTTCCTGGGGGGCGGACGGGCTTTGTACCGGGTGATGCGCGGGAAGCCTGCTTCGAGCGTGACGGATGAGGAGTTTATTGCGCTGGAGTTGAGTAAGCCTGCGGAAGAGGGAGCCAGCGCGTCGGGAAATCGGCGAACTGGCGAGTGAGCGGCTCGGTGGCCGGTCCTGAGTTGGAATCTGCACAGGATTTAGTGCAGGGAAATGGCTAAGCGTTGTTCTTTGAGGGGGGTAGGTGGGTGAGCAGGGGTCTGCTAGGAGAAGAAAAAGAGAAAATAGAGGCCGAATCGGGAAAGATATGGCTTTTGTAAGTAAAAGAAAAATAATGGGCTTGCAGGTTACGGGATTTTGCCTTGACACCGAATTTGGCCACCCATACTATTTCGCCAGAAAGTTCTGATGGTTTTGCCTCCGTTGGAACTATTCTCCCTAAAGTGAAAAGGCCGCCCTGTTGCCGGGCGGTCTTTTCCGTTTATGTGGGCGGAAAATTGGTGGGTGATGGGCGTTTCTGGTTTGGGGAGAGAAAAACTTTCACCACGGAGGACACGGAGTTCTTGGGGTGTGCAGGAGAGTCTGAAATTCCGGGAGAAACTTTTGAGTGCAATTTCTACCGCTTCAATTTCGGGATTCCTCGCTTCGCTCTGAATGACTCGGTGCCTGCTTATTTGCTGGTTGCTTTTGGCTTTGCCTTAGAGGAAAGTCTCTCACCACAGAGGGCGTTTGGCTTTGCCTCAGAATGATTTGCTGTTCTGAGGCGAAGCCGATGCTCTGGTTGGTTCGTCGCTTGCCGGGACGCTACAGGATCGACATTTGCTTTGCGGTTCTGGTGATGATGTCGAGGGCCTGGTCGAGCTGCTCACGGGTGTGCTCGCTGGTCATGATGGTGCGGATGCGGGCTTTACCTTCGGGGACGGTGGGGAAGGCGATGCCGGTGGCCATGACGCCTGCGTCGAAGAGGGCGCGTGAGAAGTCCATGGTGAGGCGGCCGTCGCCGATGATGATGGGGGTGACGGGGGTTTCGCTTGCCGGGGTGGTTTTGCCGCCGATGTCAAAGCCGGCGTTGCCGAGCTGCTGCTTGAAGTAAGTGGTGTTGTCCCAGAGGCGCTGGATGCGCTCGGGTTCGTTTTCGAGAATGTCGAATGCGGCGATGCAGGTGGCGGCGACCGATGGCGGATGCGAGGTGGAGAAGAGGAATGGGCGGGCGCGGTGGTAGAGGTAGTCGATGAGATCTTTGCTGCCGCAGACGTAGCCGCCAAGTGCTCCGATGGCCTTGGAGAGGGTTCCGACCTGGATGTCGACGCGGCCGTGGCAGTGGAAGTGATCGACGGAGCCGCGACCGTTGCGGCCGAGGACGCCGGAGGCGTGTGCGTCGTCGACCATCATGATGGCGCCGTATTTTTCTGCGAGGTCACAGAGCTTGTCGACGGGGCCGATGTCGCCGTCCATGGAGAAGACGCCGTCGGTGATGATGAGTTTGTGGCCGGGTTCGTTGGCGACTTCTTTGAGGAGCTCTTCGGCGTGGGCAACGTCTTTGTGGCGGAAGACCTTGATTTTGGCGCGGGAGAGGCGTGCGCCGTCGATGATGGAGGCGTGGTTGAGCTCGTCGGAGAGGATGAAGTCTTCTTTGCCGAGGATGGCGGAGACGGTTCCGGCGTTGGCGGTGAAGCCGCTCTGGAAGACGACGCAGGCTTCGACATTTTTGAAGCGGGCGATTTTTTCTTCCAGATCCATGTGGATCTTCATGGTTCCGGCGATGGTGCGGACGGCGCCGGAGCCTACGCCGTAGTCCTTGATGGCCTGGATGGCGGCGTCGCGGAGTTTGGGGTGGTCGCAGAGGCCGAGGTAGTTGTTGGAGGCGAGGTTGATGACTTTTTTGCCGTCGTAGGTGCAGACGGGGGCTTGAATGTCATCGAGGACGCGGAGGCGGAAGTGGGTGCCTTTGCGGCGGAGTTCGTCGAGCTGATCGGAGAGATAGCTTAGTTGCGGGCGCGAGGACAGGGTGTTGGCCATAACGGGATATCGTACCGCAACGGAGGTGAGATGGGGCACAAACAAAGGTTGGGCAGAGGGCGGGCGGCGGGATTTATGATGCAGGAAGGCTGCAGCGGGAAACGCGCGGCAGTGCGGCCCGTATACAATGAACAAGACAAACCTTAGCGGTCAGAGGAAGCAGAGATTTTACGAATGAGTGGGCAGTATTTTGAAGGCGCTGCAGGGCGCAAGTGGGGCGTGAAGTTCGGGTTCGCGCTGCTGATGGTTCTGATGCTCCTTGGCTACACGGCCGCCCGCGCGCAGCAGGTGACCCGGACCCGCCTGAGCAGCAGTGAGCAGAGCGGGAAGCTGACGTTTTCTGCACGAGTTGCGGACATGACGAGCGCGCCGCTGGAAACCGGCTCGGTGAGCTTTGAGACAGTGAAGGGTTCGCTTGGTTCTGCGTTTGTGAAAGACGGCACGGCCTCGCTGACGGTGAGCGGACTGCCGACGGGCGTGAGCCAGGTGACGGCTGTTTATCATCCGGCGACGACAGATTATGCGGTTTCCGCGTCGGCTCCGGTTGCGGCTGTGAGCCCGGCGGCGACATCGACGGTGCCGAGTTTTAATGTGACGGCGAGTCCTTCGTCGGCTACGGTGACGGCGGGCGGTTACACGACGATTGTGCTGACGGTGAACTCGGTGAACGGATTCAACGGGACGGTGGATCTGTCGTGCTCGAATCTTCCGGCGCAGGCGACCTGCACGTTTAATCCGGTTTCGCTGACGCCTCCGGCGAACGGATCGATTACGAGTTCGCTGCAGATTGCGACGACGGCAGCCTCGGGCACGGCGGCAAAGAATGTGACCCCGGCGGGAATGCCTTTTGGCCGCGGCGGACTGACTTATTTTGCGTTTCTTCTGCCGGGCGGGATTGCGCTGTTTGGCGTTTTCGCCGTGCGGCGCAAGCACGGCAACGCGATGAAGGTGCTGGGCCTGGTGGCGCTGCTGGCGGTTTGCAGCGCGGGGCTGACGGCATGCGGCGCGCGGTATGGATATCTGCTGCATAAGCCATTTCCGAATTACGGGACGCCGGCGGGGAGTTACTCGGTGGTGGTTTCGGCTTATTCGTCGAATGGGGCGAGCGTGCAGCAGGCGACCTCGACAAGCTCAAACTGCAGCGGCGCGGTTTGCGTGGCGCTGACGGTGAAGTAAGCGAAGAGGTTGTGAGATGAGGCAAAGGCCGGAGCGATGCTCCGGCCTTTGTTCTTTGGTGCGATGGGATTTTTACCTGCCGGGAGGGAGAATAGAGGCATGAAGATTCGCGGGGACGATGTGTTGATTGTTGTGGATGTGCAGAATGACTTTTGCCCGGGCGGGGCGCTGGCGGTTCCGCAGGGGGATGAGGTGATTGCGCCGATATTGCGGGCGGCGGAGCGGTTTGAGCATGTGGTGCTGACGCAGGACTGGCATCCTGCGGAGCATCGCTCGTTTGCCGCGGCGCACGCGGGGCGGAAGCCGCTGGAGGTGGTGGAGATGCCGTATGGCGAGCAGGTGCTTTGGCCGGTGCATTGTGTTCAGGGGACGTGGGGCGCGGAGTTGCACAAGGATCTGGCGCTGCCGCAGGCGGAGCTGATTTTGCGGAAGGGTTTTCGTCCGGATGTGGATTCTTATTCGGCGTTTTTCGAGAACGACAAGGCGACGGAGACGGGGCTGGCGGGATATTTGCGGGAGCGCGGGCTGAAGCGGGCGTTTTTTGCCGGGCTGGCGTATGACTTTTGCGTGGGGTTTTCCGCACTGGACGCGCGGCGGCTGGGGCTGGAGGCGGTGGTGCTGCGGGAGGCCTGCCGGGCGATTGACGTGGAGGGTTCGGCGCGGGCGATGGAGTTGCGGCTGAGCGAGGCGGGCGCGGTGGAGGCGGAGATTTGAGGGCGGATGACCTGGGGTCAATGAATCTGGGATCGATCAGTTTGGGATCGATATACTTGGGGTCATGATGGGTGCGGTTCGGTTCTTGTGGAATGTGACGCGGGGCCATCGGCTTAAGCCGTGGGAGAGCGAGCTGCTGAAGTGGCGGATCGAGACTTATTCGGGGATTCCGGCGGAGACGCTGGACCGGCGCTCGGTGATGGATTTTATGTGGCGTGAGCGCAGGGGGCTGCGGCGGTTTTTGAAGTGGACGGACGAGATGGATGGATTCCGCCGGCAGGCGGTGAAGTCGCAGCGAGCGCAGGAGCCGCGTTGAAGGACAGGATGTATGCGGTCTGGCTGTTGGCGCTGCTGGCGCTGGGGTGTGGGATGGCGCGGGCGCAGGAGCCGTTTCCGGGCGAGCCGCCGCCGGGCGCGAAGGTGCATCATCCGCATTTTGAGGGGCGGCAGTTGCCGTCGCAGGTGGACCCCGGAGTTCCTACCCTGAAGGTGACGAGCAGCCTGGTGCTGGTGCCGACGCTGGTGCAGGGCGTGGACGGGCAGACGATCTACGGTCTGAAGGCGAAGGATTTTACGGTGCTCGATGATGGGGTTCCGCAGCAGGCGCGGCTGGACAGCGACATGGATCTTGCGCCGGTGTCGATGGTGGTGTGCGTGGAGCGGGGGCGGGATGCTCCGCTGGTGCAGGAGGAGATATCGCAGCTGGGGCCGTTACTGCAACTGTTTGTGGGCGGTGGGCGCGGTGACGTGGCGCTGGTGGAGTTTGATTCGAAGCCGGTATACCTGGATGCGTTTTCGCCGGAACTGGGACCGGTGGAGAATGACCTGGCGAATATGCAGCCCGGCGACGGCGGTGCGGCGATTATGGATGCGGTGGGGTATTCGCTGGATTTGCTGGCGCAGCAGCCGAAGGATCACCGGAAGATTCTGCTGCTGGTGAGCGAGTCGCGGGATCATGGCAGCGTGCATGTGAGCATTCCGTCGCTGGTGCAGCGGATTGGCGAGAGCAACACGCTGGTGCTGAGCTTGATTTTTTCTCCGGCGCGGGCGGAGCTGGGCTATGACTGGAAGCACGCGGGGAGCGGATCGGGATTGCTGGGTGCGCTGCTGATGGCGTACAACGCAATGCGGAAGAATGTTCCGAAGTCGCTGGTGGAGATGAGCGGTGGGGAGTATGCGAATTTTTCGCGGGACAAGCGGTTCCAGATGGATGTGGTGGAGCTGGCGAATGATGCGCTGAACCGTTACCTGCTGAGTTTTCATCCAAGCAACGAGACGGCCGGATTGCATCACCTGCAGGTTAAGGTGAATATCAACGCGAAGGCGCGGGTGATTTACCGGACGAGTTACTGGAATCCGGGGCCGGGCGGTTGATGCTGCGGTTTTGCCGGATCGACTGAGCGATAAAAGTCCAAGAACAGCAGAGGAGAAGAGCAGATGGGAGAAGTTTTGCGCTTGCAGGCGAAGGATGGGCATGAACTGGATGGGTATGTGGCGCGTCCGGCAGGAGAGCCGATTGGCGGGCTGGTGGTAGTGCAGGAGATTTTCGGGGTGAATGCGCATATTCGTTCGGTGACGGATGGGTGGGCGAAGGATGGATACCTGGCGGTGGCTCCGGCGCTGTTTGACCGCGTGGAGCGGGGCGTGGAGTTGCAGTACAGCGGCGCGGATATGGAGAAGGCGCTGTCGTTTATTCCGAAGCTAAATATGGAAAAGAGCCTGATGGATGTAGCGGCGGCGCTGGAATGGGTGAAGGCGGAGACGGGGAAGAAGAGCGGCGTGGTGGGTTATTGCTTTGGCGGATCGCTGGCGTGGCTGGCGGCGACGCGACTGAGGGCGGACGCTGCGGTGGGGTACTACGGCGGGCAGATTGCGCGGCATCTGGACGAGACGCCGGAGTGTGCGGTGATGCTGCACTTTGGGAAGCTGGACAAGCATATTCCGCAGACGGATGTGGACCGGATTGAGCAGGCGCATCCGGAGGTGCAGGTGTTTCGGTATGAGGCAGACCATGGGTTTAACTGCGATGCGCGGGCGAGTTTTGATGCGGAGTCGGCGCGTGTGGCCCGGGAGCGTTCGGTGGAGTTTTTTGAGAAGCAGCTTTTAGCTGTTGGCTGTTAGTTTTTAGCTTTGGAATTTCCGGAACTGGGATGCAGTGGGAGGAGCAACCGCAGATTTCTCGACTTCGTTTCGCTGGCGCGAAACTTCGCTCGAAATGACCCTTTGAATGGGATTTGTCGTGGGTTGAGGGATGTTGATTTCAACTTATGCCGATATCGGGCTTATTTTGTGTCGGTATTTTCCTGTGTATTGACGGGTCGGCCTTTGGCCGATTCCCACGTCCTCTTCGCGGACATGGGGCACGAGGCAGGGAGTTTCGGGAGAAACTTTTGAGTGCAATTTAGGCAGACGTATTGCCGGGATTCTTCGCTTCGCTCTGAATGACACTCTCAGCTATCCAGATCCTGCGGGATTTTCTGCTGCGGTCTGGCGGTTGGAGTCCCGGAGTGGGTTCGCATCGTCTCTTCGGATGGAGCATCGAAATAGAAGATTTTGCTGACGATTGGATTGCGGCGGCGGGATACAGGCCGGGATGGAAGAGACGGATTCTCTGAACAAGAAGACGGAAGCGGGTACGGAGCCGGTGGTGGCGAGGCGGCGGGATTACTCGCATGCGTGGCGGGCGCTGCGGCATCGGAACTTCCGGCTTTATTTTGGTGGGCAGAGCATTTCGCTGATTGGCACGTGGATGACGCGGATTGCGACGGCGTGGCTGGTGTATCGGCTGACGCACTCGGCTCTGCTGCTGGGCGCGGTGAGTTTTACGGGGCAGATTCCCGCATTTTTGCTGACGCCGTTTGCAGGCGTGGTAGTGGACCGGGTGGAGCGGCGGACGGTGCTGCTATGGACGCAGTCGCTGGCGATGGTGCAGTCGCTGATGCTGGCGGGGCTGACGCTTTCGGGCGTGATCACGATTCCGGAGATTTTTGCGCTGGCGGCGTTTCAGGGGATGATCAACGCGTTCGATATGCCGGGGCGGCAGTCGTTCATGGTGCAGATGGTGGAGCACCGGAGCGATTTGCAGAATGCGATTGCGATCAACTCATCGATGGTGAACCTTGCGCGGCTGATTGGGCCTTCGCTCGCGGGTTTGATTATCGCGATCAGCAGCGAGGGGTACTGCTTTCTGATTGACGGAGTGAGCTACACCGCAGTGATTGCCTCGCTGTTGCTGATGCGAATCCACAAGGCGGAGGCGAAGCGGCATACGGCATCGATGCTGGAGCAGTTGCACGAGGGGTGGTCGTATGTGTCGCAGTCTGTGCCGATACGGGGGATTTTGACGCTGTTTGCGATTGTGAACCTGATGGGCTGGCCGTTTGTGGTGCTGATGCCGATATTTGCGGCGCAGGTTCTGCATGGCGGTCCGGACACGATGGGCCTGCTGATGGGCGCGGTGGGCGTGGGGGCGCTGGTATCGGGGCTGTCGCTGGTGGTGCGGAGGTCGGTGCGTGGGCTGACGCGGGTGCTGCCGAGGTCGGCGGCGATTTTTGGGTGCGGGCTGATTGCGTTTGGATTTTCGCGGGCGATGTGGCTGAGCATGCTGCTGATGCTGGTGGCGGGATTCGGGATGCTGCAGGGGCTGACGGCGACGAATACGGTGATTCAGACGCTGGTGGACGAAAAGATGCGCGGGCGGGTGATGAGCTACTACACGGCGGCGTTTGTGGGGATGGCTCCGTTTGGAAGCCTGCTGGCGGGAGCGATGGCGCACTGGATTGGCGCTCCGCTGACGGTGATGATCAACGGGAGCGTGTGCATTATGGGTGCGGTGTGGTTCTGGACGCGGTTACCGCGGATTCGGGAGGAGATGCGGCCGATTTACGAGCGGCTGGGGATTATTCCCGCTCCGCCGGAGGTGGTGGTGGAGAGCGCGGGGCGGCAGTGAGGGGATCTGGCGGGGTTTTGCGGGCCAGTGGTGTTCTGAAATCAGGAACCTGGGGGTTGGACGATAGCTCGGATGTGGTCCTGAAAAGGCTTTGATGTTACTCTTAAGGCAGACACTTAGGAAGTGTATAGCGACTGAAATTGAACAGGAGTACGCACACCCGTGCTGGAATCAGCCAAGAAACAGGAAATTATTTCGCAGTTTCGCACCCATGACGGCGATACCGGGAGTCCCCAGGTACAGATCGCAATCCTGAGCGAACGCATCGGCGATCTTACCGATCACTTCAAGACGCATGCGAAGGATCATTCTTCGCGCCGTGGCCTACTGAAGCTGGTGAGCAAGCGCCGCCGGCTGCTGGACTATCTCAAGCAGCATGACGCAGACCGCTACCGTGAAGTTATCGGCAAGCTGGGCATCCGTAAGTAGACAAAGCGGAATCACTTGTCCCCTGCGCGCACGCGATACGGAAGACCGGAAGGGGATGGGGCAATCAGGAAGGCGGCGGGCATTGCCGCCGCCGTATTTGCATTGGAAGTCCCTCTGAAGGCCGCCCCATCCCGCTTTCCTCGCCACGAGCCCATTGCCGGGCCTGGAGCGAGTCGTGTCTACCGCGCCAATCCCACCCACACATCCTCCGCGCTCTTCCCGACAAGCCCAGACGGAATAGACCGCAGCGGAGCGAGTTGCCTTGAAATGAGGAAAATATGAAACAGGAAATTACCGTCGAATTGAGCGGCGGCAGGAAGTTGCATTTTGAAACAGGGCGCATGGCCAAGCAGGCCTCCGGCGCCGTACTGGTTACGCAGGGTGAATCGGTGGTCCTTGCGACGGCCGTGGCCGCGCCCGATCCGAAGGAAGGGATCGACTTTTTTCCGCTGACGGTGGATTACCGCGAGTACGCGTATGCGGGCGGTCGAATTCCGGGTGGATTTATCAAGCGCGAAGGGCGTCCGAGCGAGCGGGAGATTTTGACCTGCCGTCAGATTGACCGTCCGATCCGTCCGCTGTTTCCGGAGGGTTTCCGGAACGAGACGCAGGTGATTGCGCTGGTTTTTTCCGCAGACAAGGAAAACGACCCGGACATTATCGGGATCAATGCCGCCGGCGCGGCGCTGGCGCTGTCGGATATTCCATTTGCGGGCCCGATTGGGGCGGTGCGCGTAGGCCAGGTGAATGGCGAGTTTGTGATTAATCCGACTTACACGGAGCGTCGCGACAGCACGATCAACATCACGGTTGTGGGAACGAAGGACGGCATTGTGATGGTGGAAAGCGGCGCGCAGGAAGTGTCTGAAGAGGTTGTGATCGACGCGATTGAGTTTGGTCACGTCGAGATCAAGAAGATTTGCGCGGCGATCGAGGAGCTGGTTTCCAAGGCCGGCAAGCCGAAGCGGACTGTGACCGCGCCGGAGTTTGACACAGCGTATTTTGAGGCGCTGACGGCGAAGGTGGGCGACCGGCTGAAGGACGCGCTGGATACGAAGAAGCATCCGAAGACGGAGAGCTACGCGCTGGTGAAACAGATCAAGGACGAGCTGGCGGCGGAGATTCCGGCAGACGAGAATGCCGGCGACGCGAAGAAGAAGCTGAGCCGTTACTACGAGCTGTTGCGCGAGAAGATTTTCCGCGAGCAGGTGACGACGGACCGGATTCGTCCAGACCGTCGCGCATTTGACGAGATTCGCGCGATTGACATTGAAGTTGGCGTGCTGCCCCGGACGCACGGTTCGGCGCTGTTTACGCGCGGCGAGACGCAGGCGCTGGTGACGGCGACGCTGGGCACGGGGGATGACTCGCAGCGGCTGGAGAGTTTTGAGGGCGAGCAGAAGAAGCGATTCATGCTGCACTACAACTTTCCGCCGTTCTCAGTGGGAGAAGTGGGTCGCATGACCGGCGTTGGACGCCGCGAAGTGGGCCACGGCGCACTGGCGGAGCGGGCGATCACGGCTGTTCTGCCGAGTGAAGAAGAGTCGCCTTACGCGCTTCGCGTGGTGTCCGACATTCTGGAGTCGAACGGTTCGTCTTCGATGGCGTCGGTTTGCGGCGCGAGCCTTGCGCTGATGGATGCGGGTATTCCGCTGAAGGGCGCAGTGGCCGGAGTGGCGATGGGCCTGGTGAAAGAAGGAGAGCAGTACGCGATCCTGACCGATATTGCCGGTGCGGAAGACCACTACGGGGACATGGACTTCAAGGTAGCCGGAACACGCAAGGGCATTACGGCGATGCAGATGGACATCAAGATCAGCGGCGTTACCGGTCAGATTATGCGCGAGGCCATGGAGCAGGCGCGGCGGGGACGGATGTACCTGCTGGACAAGATGGACGAAGTGCTGCCTGCGCCGCGTGAGGAGAAGTCGAAGCATGCTCCGCAGATCCGGACGATCCAGATTCCGACGGACAAGATTCGCGATCTGATCGGGCCTGGCGGCAAGACGATTCGCGGCATTGTGGAAGCCACGGCGGTGAAGATTGACGTGGACGATTCAGGCCGTGTGAATGTTGCCTCGTCGGACGAGGAAGGCCTGAAGAAGGCGCTGGCGATGATCAACGATCTGACGGCGGTGCCGGAAGTGGGCAAGACGTACCTGGGCAAGGTGGTGCGTCTGGCCGAGTTTGGCGCGTTCGTGGAGATTTTCCCTGGGACGGACGGACTGCTGCACATCAGCGAGATTGCCGAGCATCGCGTGAAGGAAGTGAAGGACGAGTTGCGCGAGGGCGACCAGGTGATGGTGAAGGTGCTGGGCGTGGAAGGCAACCGGATCAAGCTTTCGCGGAAGGCCGTGATTCGCGAGCAGCGGCAGAAGCTGGGCTTGCCTGAACCGGGCGAGGTGGCGGATGTGGCAGCTTCTTCCGATGAGGCAAGCGAGGCACCGGCGCGTGCGCCTCGCGAGCGTGCACCTCGGCGTGAGCGCGAGGAGCGTCAGCCGACGTCGAACGCGAGCACCATCATGATTGAAGGCGGCGAGGATTTCGACGACTTTGACGGCGATGATGACGACGAAGAAGGCGAAGAGGTCAACTACAACCGCGCGGATACGCCGAACAGCGCGCCTGTGGGTGGCGAGCGGCGGCCGAGCGGTGACTCTGGCGGTCCCGGAGGGCGGGGACGCCGTCGCCGGCGGGGACGGGGACGCGGTCCGGGTTCCGGTTCGGGCGGCGGTAATCGCGGAAACCAGTAACAGCTTTCTCAGGGGCTGCGCGTGATGCGCAGCCTCTTTTTGTTTTGGTGGCAGAAGCGAGCGGGTTATGGCCGGACGTGAATTCGTTCTGTTTGCGGTGCTGGGGATTACGTGGGGCAGCCTGTGGCTGTTGACGGGCGGCGCTCCTGATCCTTTGCCGCTGCTGTGCGCGGGCGCGATTCAATTTGGAGTGGCGGCGCTGCTGCTGGGCGTCTATGGGCTGGCGCGCAGAGGAAGGGCGGCGGCCGGAGTGCGGATTTCTCCGGGGTCGGGCGTGGTGATGGGGCTGCTGCTGCTTGCGCTTCCATATGCTTGCACGGCGTGGGCTTCGGGAAGCGTTCGTCCCTATTTGCGAGCGACGGCGGCGGGGCTGCCGGCGATTGTGTATGCGGCGATGCCGCTGGCCGTGATGCTGATGCTGGGCGAGGATGCGGGGCAGTATCTGCCGAGGCTGCTGTTTGGGTTGACGGGGGTAGCCCTGCTGGTGGCGCAGGGCGCGGCGCTGGATTTGGCGCGGTGGCTGCCGGAACTGGTGCTGACGGTGGGGATGGTGGCATATGGCTTTGCGCTGGTTTACGGAGGCAGGCGGTTGCGCGGTGACGAGGAAGGGAGCGGAACGTCCAACCTTGTTGCGTGGTGCGCGCTGCAGTACGCGAGTGCCGCGGTGGCGCTGGCGCTGATAGCCGCTGTAAATGGCGACTGGGCGCGGCTGGGGGAGAATCTTTCTGCCATGGATGCGGTTCGATGGCTCGGAGTCGGACTGGCGGCGGGCATTTCCGCGGTGACGTTGCCGATTTTGTACCGGGTGCTTGAAGTTATGGGGCCGATTTCGACGGCGGCGCTGCAGTGGTTGATTACGTTGACCGGTGTATTGGAAACGGCGATTTTTGTGCCGGTTACGTGGGCGTGGGAGAACTGGGCGGGTCTGGGGATCACTCTGGGTGCGCTTTGGTGGGTATTGAGAAAGGATCAGAATCCGGGAATTACGTCACTGGGAAGGTAACATTGAGGATGTTACGGAGGTCCCAAATTTCAGGAAACTGAGTTAGACTGACGGCAAATGAGCGCATCGATGTACATCGTCGTAGAGGGGGAAGACCCTGGGTTCGACATTTTTGTGAACGGCCGCGCGCTGGCACGAAACGAAGATGGTCTTGAGAAGCTGGCGTTGCGGCTGGGAGTGCGGCCGCTGCTGGAGTTTTTCTCGGCGGACGAGAATTCGATGGCGCTGCTGCTGGAAGAGGGTGCGGGAGATCCGGACTGGGCGAAGACGCTTCCTCCGCCGCAGTGGTTCAGCGGCGATGAGGGCCTGGTGACGGTGCAGGCGCTGCTGGCGTACCTGCGGGGAGCTTCTGGCGCGTTTGGAGCGGATACGGCTGCGGTGATCAGCGAACTGGAGCAGTACGAGACGGTGTTGAAGAAGACGGCTGATCGCGAGTTGCGTTGGCAGCTTGCGGTGAGCTGGCGTTAAACGCAGCCGGAAAGAATCCAATTCAAAGTTGTATTCTGGTTCCTCCGCGGGGCAGGCATTTCGCGTCCCATCGGGTGGAGCGTTTGCGCGCGCTTTGTCAGACGACCGGTGTTTTTCGCGCAAGCGGATTCGGGTTGCGGGTGAGCAGGGGCGGTCGGTTTTGATGGAGTCGACGTCGCCGTTTACAGACGCGAGCGGAGCTTCACAGAAGGAGACAGACTGGCTGGTCACCGTGCCGCGTCCGGACGGGACCGTGGTGTTGTGAGTCCCTCCCGTGACTTTGGACGGATGAGGCTCACATTTGAGCGGATACTCAGAAGCCTGACGTTCTGATCTTGGACTTGTGACGGATGGGAACGGGTTAGGTCCAGATGCCGATTAACTGGCGGATGAGCACGATCTGGCCGGTGTGGTAGCTGGTGTGGTCGCCTGCGAGGAGGATTTCGCGCAGGAGGGTCTGGCCTTCGCCCCAGGGGATTTCCGCGTAGAGGTTGGAGGCAGGGTCGCCGGTGAGACGCTCGAAGGCTTCGATGTCCTGTTGGATGGCTGCGACGGATTTGTTCCATGCTTCGCTGCTGGGCGGCGCGGGGCTTCTGGGCCAGTAGTCGTCGGGCCATTTTGGCGTGGTGTAGTTGGGATTGGTGCAGAAGTCGAGGAGGTCGTGGAGCGCGATGCGCATGTGCTCGACCAGCTGCCATGCGGTGTGCGGGCAGCCTGCGGGGAGGGTTCCGTAGTGCTCGGCGGGAAAGTCTTTGACGGCAGAGAAGAAACTGACATGCGCGCCCTCGCCGCGCAGGAATGGAATGAGTTGGTTGCGTAGTATGCGATCTTCGCTGGGCATGAAAAAGCCTCCTGCGTGTTGGATGCAGGAGGCTGTGGTGTTTGTGCGGGAGGTGGGCGCGGCGATCAGGCGGAGACGGTCGTGGAGGGTTCGCGGCGGTCGTTGAAGACGTTGCCCAGGCGCTTGATTTGCGCGCCGACGCCGCGGAGTTTTTCTTCGATGTGCTCGTAGCCGCGGTCGATGTTGTAGATGCGGTCGAGGATGGATTCTCCGTCGGCGACGAGTGCGGCGAGGACGAGCGATGCAGATGCGCGCAGGTCAGAGCACATGACGGCGGCGGCGGAGAGCGGGGTTTTGCCGCGCACGGTAGCGGTGCGGCCATCGATGCGGATGTTGGCGCCCATGCGGACGAGTTCCTGAACGTGCATGAAGCGATTTTCGAAGATGTTTTCCTTGACCTGACTGACGCCTTCGGCCTGGGTGGCGAGGGCCATGAACTGGGCCTGCATGTCGGTGGGGAAGCCGGGGTATTCCTCGGTGGAGATGTCAGTAGTTTTGAGTTTGCCTTCGCTGCGGACTCGGATGGAGTCCTTGCCGAGGATGTCGATGCGGACACCGCACTCTTTGAGTTTTTCAATGACGGCGCTGATGTGGGCGGGGTTGCAATGGGTGATGCAGAGGTCGCCGCCGGTGATGGCGCCGGCGATAAGGAAGGTTCCTGCCTCGATGCGGTCGGGGTTGATGCGATGGCGCGCGCCGTGTAGTTTTTCGACGCCCTGGACGCGGATGGTGGAGGTGCCTGCGCCTTCAATATGCGCGCCCATGGCGGTGAGCAGGTCGGCGAGGTCGCTGACTTCCGGCTCGCGGGCTGCGTTTTCGAGGATGGTTTCGCCTTCTGCGAGGACGGCGGCCATGAGGAGATCCTCAGTGCCGGTGACGGTGATTTTGTCGAAGAGAATGTGGGTGCCTTTGAGGCGCTCGGCGCGGGCTTCGACGTAGCCGTGTTCGTAGGCGATGGTGGCTCCCATTTGCTCGAGTCCCTTGATGTGGAGGTCGATGGGGCGTGCGCCGATGGCACATCCGCCGGGCATGGAGACGCGGGCGATGCCGGTGCGGGCGACGAGGGGGCCGAGCACGAGGGCGGAGGCGCGCATGGTTTTTACGATTTCGTACTTGGCGGTGGGGTCGGAGAGGACGCGGCAACTGATGGTGGTGCGGTGCTGGGCGCGTCCGTAGCCGAGTTCGACCTCGGCACCCATGGAGGTGAGGAGCTTGCGCTCGGTTTCGATGTCGCGCACCTGGGGGATGTTTTCGAGGATGACCTCATCTTCAGTGAGGATGGCTGCGGCCATGCAGGGGAGCGCGGAGTTTTTGGCTCCGCTGACACGGATGGTGCCGAGGAGAGGATTACCGCCGCGAATAACGAATTTATCCATGATTGTCAGGCTTTCTGGAATGGAGCGGGCACTCAGTAAGATTTCCGCTTAATTTTATTGAACAGGAATGGCGATGGGGAATGAAGTGGCTCGGAGAGTACACCCTGGGGTAGGCCCGGAACGCCTGAGGGTGCGCTTCGGCGGGTCTAGGACTTGTCTGAGCCTAGGTCTTCGATGGCGCGACGCACGTTTCCGTCGGAGTTGGCGAGACGGCGGACGGCTTCGGGCTTATCGACATTCGCCTTGAGCATGACGAGGGCGACGGGGACGCTGCGGCCGGCGGACTTGATGACATCGACGGCTTTGTCGCGGGTGATATTGCAGGCCCGCATGAGCATGCCGATGCCGCGCTCGACGAGCTTGGAGTTCTGCATGTGCACGTTGACCATGAGGTTTTCGTACACGTAGCCGAGCCGGGTCATGGCGCCGGTGGTGATCATGTTGGTGATCATCTTCTGCGATGTGGCGGCCTTCATGCGGGTGGATCCGGAGATGACTTCGGGGCCGACTTCGGCGACGATGGCGATATCGGATGCGTCAGCCAGGGGTGTGCCCTGATTGCAGGTGATGCATGCGGTACGGGCGCCGCGCTCGCGGGCGTAGGCGACGGCGGCGACGACGTAGGGGGTGCGTCCGCTGGCGGAGAGGCCGATGACGACGTCTTTGCGGCTGGGGCGGCGGCGGGCGATGTCGCGCTTGCCGAGTTCCTCAGAGTCTTCGTTGACTTCAACGGGCGAGGCGAGGGCCTTTGGTCCCCCGGCCATGATGTACTGCACGGTCTGGGGGCTGGTGGAGAAGTAAGGCGGGCACTCGCATGCGTCGAGGGCGGCAATGCGCCCGCTGGAGCCGGCGCCGATGTAGATGAGGCGACCGCCTTCGCGGATGCTGCGGGATACCCAGTCGATGACTTCCGCAATTTCAGGAAGAGCCTTCTTGACTGCTGCGGCGACCTTTTGATCTTCCTGGTTGATGATTTTCGCAATTTCGAGGGCAGACCTGGTGTCGAGGCCCTGCGACGCCTCGTTTGGAGTCTCGGTCGTGAGGTCATGAATATCGAGCACCGAGCGAGGCGGAGTGGGCGTGGTTTCCGTGTTCGGGGGGGTAGACGTGACCATTTCTCCGGCTTTCGAGCGATATCTTCCTACTTAAGTGTAACGCGGCAGGGCTGGCTTGCGAATTCTTTTCGCACGAAACGGGCGAATCTATCCGGATGAGAAATGAATTCGTAAGGGGAGTGCGGGGAGGGTGATGGCCAGGGCCTGTTAACACTACTGGGCCACCATTCGAGTAGGGTTAACAGGCCCTAGAGGGATTCGACGATGGCGTCGTGGAATGCGGGGCGCACGGTTTGAATGGCTTTGCTGGAGCGATCTGGCCAGGTGCGGTTGGTGAGAAGCACGACGGCGAGGTTGCGGTCGGGGTCGATCCAGAGAGACGTGCCGGAGTAGCCGAGATGGCCAAAAGAGCGAGGGCCGAAGTGCTTGCCGGAAGAGGATGGGTTGGACGGGGTGTCCCAGCCGAGGGCGCGGGTGGTGCCTTCGGGCTTGTCCTGGCGGGTGGTGAAGAGGCGGATGGTTTCTTCGCGGAAGAGTGGCTGCGGGCTGGATTCGGAGGCGGGATTGCGGAGCATGAGTTGCGCAAAGCGCAGGACGTCCGCAGCACGGCCGAAGAGTCCGGCGTGACCGGCGGCGCCGCCGAGGACGAAGCAGTTTTCGTCCTGGACCTCGCCTTGAATGATGCGATGACGGAAGGTGGTGTCGTTTTCTGTGGGTGGGATGCTGGGCTGCCATGCGGGTGGCGGACAGAAGCGGAGGCTATTGAGGCCGAGGGGGGCGAAGATGTTGCGTTCGCAGAAGCGGGCGAGGTAGTCGCCGGAGATGACTTCGAGGGCTTTGCCGAGGAGGATGAAGCCGAGGTCAGAGTATTCGGCGCGGGAGCCTGCGCGGACTTCGAGTGGGGTGTGGAGAACGGCTCGGAGGAGTCCTTGCGGGGTGGGGTGCTGCTGGAAGAAAGGGATGTAGGCGGGAAGCCCGGAGGAGTGCGCGAGGAGCATGCGAAGGGTGAGGCGTTCGCGACCGCTGCCGCGGCGCATGCCGACGACGAAGCCAGGGAGGATGTCACCGAGGCGGGCGTCGAGTTTGAGAACACCGCGCTCGTAGAGGAGCATGGCGGCGGCGGTGGTGGCGAGCACCTTGGTGAGGCTGGCGAGGTCGTAGATGGTGGACGGTGTGACGGGGGTGGAGTCCGCTTCGTAGGTGAAGCGGCCGACGGCGTCGAGGGCGAGGATTTGGCCCTGGTAGAGGACGCCATAGGATGCGCCTGGGAAGGCTCGGTCGGCGATGGCCTGATCGAGAACGCGGCGGGCCGCGGCGAAGCGGGACGGGCCGTCGGCGGCGGATGCGGGAATCGTGATGTCTGCCAGTGGTTTCATGTTTGTTGAGTGGACCCTCTATCGTACAACTTGAAACGGAATTGCTCACGCAGGGTGGGTATCGGGCGTCCAAAAAATGGCTCTGAACGTGGCAGGGGACCCTGCTTTTGCGAGAGGGAGCCGCGATTCAGGCAGAATAAAAAGAGGATGATGAACGAGGAGACTCCACAGGAGCAGACAGAGCAGCGGGGGACCGAGCCTGCGGGCGCGACGGAGGAATTATCGCTACGCGAGATTCGGCAATGGCTGCGGGACGTTGTGGTGGCCGTGCTGGTGGCGGTGTTTGTGATTGTGTTTTTGTACCAGCCGGTGAAGGTGGAAGGCACGAGCATGCAACCGGGGCTGCAGAATCATGATCGTCTGTTTGTGAACAAATTTGTTTACGACTTCGGGAAGATTCATCGCGGGGATATTGTGGTGTTTCGCTATCCGCTGGACCCGAAGAAGAGCTTTATCAAGCGGGTGATCGGGCTGCCGGGGGACCGGCTGAACATCGATGACGGGCATGTGTACATCAACGGGAAGCGGCTGCATGAGCCTTATGTGCCGTTGCAGTATCGTGATCACACTTCGATGATGGTGGGGGTGATTCCTCCGGGTGAGTATTTTGTGATGGGGGATCACCGGAATGTGTCGGAAGACAGCCGGGATTTTGGTCCTGTTCCCCGGAAGGATATTTATGGGGAGGCTTCACTGGTGTACTGGCCTCTGGGTTATCTGGGGATGGCGCACTAGGACTGGCCGGGACTGGCCGTCCAGGCAGCCGCGCACTTTGCGCGCCATTCCACTTCCGAGGTTTTCCTGTCGCATCCAGGCGGAGATCGGAGGGGACACCTGTGGATTTTCGGGAGAAACTTTTGAGCGCAATGCCAGTCGAGGCATTCTCGGGATTCTTCGCTTCGCTCTGAATGGCACTCCGAGCTTTTTGAGCTTGGATGGGGAGCCCTTTTTGTGCCGGATTTATGTGGATTTGCGGCGGCGGGTGATGGCTAAGGCAATGGCGGCGAGGGCGATGGCGGCGCAGGTGAAGGCGTAGATGTCGCCGTACTCGGTGTAGAAGGTGAGGTTGGATTCGAAGCCGTAGCGGGCTAGGAGGGCGGTGAACTTGTTGCGGGGAACGGACTGGGTGACTCGGCCTTCGGGATCGATGGCGGAGGTGATGCCGTTGTTGGTGTCGAGGAGGATCCAGCGGTGATTTTCAATGGCGCGCATGCGGGCCATGTTGAGGTGCTGCCAGGGGGCGCTGGTGTTGCCGTACCAGGCATCGTCTGAGATGTTGACGAAAACCTGTGCGCCGTTTTTGGCGAAGATGCGGACCTGGTTGGAGAAGATGGATTCGTAGCAGATGAAGATGCCGTAGCGGTGGTTCTGGATGGGGAAGGTGAGGTATCGCCAGCCGTGGGTGAAGGTGCCGATCTGGTCGACGAGGGCGCCGGCCCAGGAGAAGTAGCGCTGGTAGGGGACGTATTCGCCGAAGGGGACGAGGTGGATTTTGTCGTAGCGGCCAATGTATTTGCCGCTGGGCGCGAAGACAGAGGCGGAGTTGTAGGTGGCGCTGGCGGGCTTTCCGTTGCGGAGGAAGTATTGCTGGGCGATGTCTCCGGCGATGATGCCGGCGTGAGTCTTTTGGGCGAGGCTGGCCATGGCGGCGCGGAAGGATGGGTCTTCGTCGATCCAGGGGGATGGAGCTTCCGGCCAGACGATGAGGTCGGGATCGAGGGATGAGGCGGCGGTGCAGTCGGGATGGATTTCGTTGTGGACGAGGTGGGGAATGCCGGGGAGGTAAGGGCGGCAGTCCTGCTGGCTGGCGGCGGAGAAGCGCTCCATGTCGCCTTGCCAGGTGAAGCCGGGCGTGCGGGGAATGTTCTGGGTGCCGAGGTCGACCTGGAGGAGCAGTGCGGTGGCCGAGGTGGGGGCGGGCGGTGGTGGTGTCCATGAGCCGATTTGAAGGATGCCGCAGAAGAGGATTGCGGCGGCTAGCCATCCGAGGGAAAGTTTGGCGGTTATCGTCGGGAGCTTTGAAGATATCCGACCCCACTCAAGCCAGCGGATGGCCTGGGTGGGCCACCCCATTCTCAACAGGGCGGCGGTGAAGAGGATGTTGCCGATGACGATGACGGTCGCGATGCCGTAGGTTCCAGCCCAGGGGGCGATGCGGGCGAGCCAGAAGTTGTCTACCTGTGCGTAGCCGAGCTGGTCCCATGGGACGCGGGTGAGGTGGTAGGCGAGGATTTCTACGGCGGGCCAGAGGATGGGCGCGAGGCAGAGGGCGGGAATGAGGCCGAGGCGCTTGTGGATAAGGGCGAGGCCCCAGGCGAAGAGGCCGAAGTAGAGGCCGAGGACGAGACTGTAGAGGACGAGGATTCCGGCAGCGCCCCAGGGTGGCACACCGGCGTAGTAGTTCATGGTCCGGTAGATCCAGTAGGAGTTGAGGACGTACCAGGCGATTCCGCTGAGGTAGCCGATGAAGGCTGCGTTGCGGAGGTAGCGACGTTGCGCGAAGGCGCGGGGGCGGAGGGTGGCGAAGAGCAGCGGGACGAGGGCGATCCATGCAATGGCGCCTTGCCACGCGGGCATAGGACCGGCGAGCGGGAAGCAGAGATCGAGCAGAACGGAGGAGAGCAGCGCGAGGATGACCTGCGAGTACCAGGATGCCGTGGGGGCGCCAGCTTGCGGGTTTGGTTGATTCATACAAAAACGGGCCGGCGGCTCGGAGTGCGGCTTGCGCCTGGAGGGATTGGCTCCCCGGCTGATTCCATTTTAGCCTCCTCAGCAGAATCTGTGGGTAGTTTCCGGTTCAGGCAGTCTTCCAAGAGTGTGATAGAGGGCCATTTCCATCGCTTTGAAGGTACGAAATCCGTAGGATCGTCTGGTTATCACACGAATTTTGTTATTGAGTCCTTCGACCGCTCCGCTTGATAGCTCCCCTTTGGCTCGGAACCAGTTGAGCAGC
>JBMFWD010000003.1:0-127675 GCA_049965615.1 Acidobacteriaceae bacterium | reverse complement strand
CTTGTTACAAAGCCCGCGGTGGAAGACGCAAAAGCGAGCCTGCCGCAGTGCGCGTTCAGGCCCCTTTGAGGGGCCAATCGCATAGAGCCTCCGGCTTTGCCGGAGGATAGTTACTGAAGAACTCATTGCGCCAGCTTTTTCAGGGGCTAAAGCCCCGGTTTTTTTGCTGCACTTACGGCCCGACTCAAGTCGTGCCCTTGTTACAAAGCCCGCGGCGGGAGACGCAAAATCGAGCCTGCCGCAGGGCGCGTTCAGGCCCCTTTGAGGGGCCAATCGCAAAGAGCCTCCGGCTTTGCCGGAGGATAGTTACCGGGAGGCGGGCAATACCTGGGCGAGAAATGGTTGCAGGGCACCGGCTATACCGGATGGCGCGGCTGTGGGCAGGGATGCGAGCTGCCTGGGCTGCGCGGCGAGCTGGTAGTTCTGCCGTGTAATGGCCTGGTTTGCGGAGGATTGATCGGGCCAGTCGAGGAAGAGCTTGGGGATGTGCAGGCGCTTGAGATCGGGCGCAGGGTCGAGGTGCTGATTGGCCAGCAGAAAGAGCGGGAGCAGGCGGGCTCTGGGATCCTGCTGAAAGATAGCGTGCGCGGTGGGGGAGATTTGAGCCAGAACGAGCGCGGTGACGGGGCGCTGCATGGCGAGGTTGGCGGCGAAGGCTGCGCCCGCTCCCTGACCGTAGACGACGATGTTGCGTATCTGGAAGTGTTGATGGTTGCGCAGGTAGGCCCAGGCGGAGACGGCATCGGCATCGGCGGTTTGCTCGGTGGGGCGAATTTCGGCGCTTTTGCCGAAGCCGCGATAGTCGATGGCGAAGATGTTGATGCCGAGGCTGTGCAGGGCCTTGAGCTGCGGGAGGGTTTCGGAGAGCGAGCCGGAGGCTCCGTGCAGGTAGAGGATTGCGTCGTTGCGCCAGGGGCCGTTTTGCTCGGCGGGAATCCACCAGCCGGTGAGGAGGGATTTGCCGTTTTGTTCTGGATTGAGTGCGACTTCCTGATAGGTGAGGCCGTCGCTGGCCGGGGTGGTGGTGATCTTTGGCGAAGGGTGAAAGAGGAGCATGGCTTGGTTCTGGTAGAAGATGAGGCCCAGAACGAGGTAGGCTCCCAGAGCTCCGAGCGCGACCGCGGTTGCGGCGGCCGCGATGAGCCAGCGGAAACCGACGTTGGGCGGGGGACCGTAAAGGCGTGGCTGTGCGCCGGTGCTTGAGGGCGTGGAAGAGCGGCGGCTTCTGGAGGTTTTTTTCGAGGGCATGATTTTGCGGCCTTATCCGAAGGCCAGTTCGTCTGGCGATTCGAGCGGCGTGCCGCAAACGCGGCAGATGACCGTGGCGCAGTCGCCGCAAACCAGCGGGTCATCGACGGCTTTTGCGCAGGTGGGGCACCACAGTGAATCCGGCTTTTTCTCTGGTGTAGAACTGGTTGCTGTCTGTTCTGCCATGCTGACTCCGAGCGTAGCATGAGAGGAGCGGCCCTCTGCGGATGACCGAATGCAAACTGCCGGGAGAATCCAGTTCTGATGTCACAATTTGTTCCTCTTTGCAGCGTGACGGAAACTCCGAACGAGGGAGAAGTGTGCGAGGTTGCGGCGGCTGGCCGCGTCTTTTGCGTGGCACGCGTGGACGGGGAACTGGTGGTGATGGACAACGTTTGTCCGCATCGGGGCGGGCCGCTGGGGCAGGGGCTGATCGAGAACGGGCATGTGGTTTGCCCGTGGCATGCGTGGGCGTTCAACGCGAAGACGGGCTGTGCTTCGCACACGCCGAAGGCGTGCGTGCGGCGGTATGGGGTGCGAGTGGATGGGGACGTTGTGCTGGTGGAACTGGAGGCGGAGTAGTCTAAAGGTAGCAATATGCTACCATTCTGGTATGAGTCAGCCTGTCAAGCTTTCGGATCCGCTGGTGCTGGATGCCCGCCTTGCCGGCGAGGCAATGGAGCGCTCGATAGCGGGTCAGGTAGAGTTCTGGGCTCGCCTGGGACGTTCTGTTGAATCGCTTTTGAATGGCGACCAGGTGCTGGCGCTCAGCCGTCGCGCCGCGGCGCAGCCGCTTTCGTCACTGCTCGAAAGCGTTGAGAAGCCCGCCGGGCACAAGCGGCTGGCGGCCTATCTTGAGACGCAGCCTTTTCCGCGTTACAGGCCTTGTCCAGGACGCCCCGGGTGGCTGGAGCGCATTGAGGAAGACGGGACGCGGACGGTGGGCCGATTTGTGAATCGCAAGTTTGAGGCGGAGCGACTCCGGACCAGAAAGGCCGCTGCCGGGCGGTGAGATCCTATCTGGATCTGAGGCCGATGGTTGTCGCAGTAGCCGGGCCGAACGGTGCGGGCAAGACTACGTTTTACTACTCTCACCTGCAGCCTGCGGGCTTGCGTTTCGTGAATGCGGATGTGATTGCGCGGGAACTCCATGTGAGTGCTTACGAGGGCGCTCGGATTGCGCAGTCTATTCGCGAAGAGCTTGTTCGCCAGCGGGAAAGCTTCGTTTTTGAGACTGTATTTTCTGATCCGGTGGGGGATAAGCTTTCTTTTCTGTCGCGGGCGGCGGGGGCTGGTTATGCGGTGGTGCTTTGTTATATCGGGATAGGTTCATTCGAAAGATCAGAGGAGCGGGTGTCGATGCGCGTCTCGCAGGGTGGTCATGACGTGCCCACTGATAAGTTAATGAACCGATTTCCGAGAACATTGGCGAATCTGCAGCGGGCTATCGGGGAGCTTCCGCACGTGCGCATCTACGATAACGACGATCTGAGATCTCCTTACCGTCTTGCGGGTGTGTTTGAGAATGCACGTCTGGTGGAAGAGTATCCTCCCATTCCGAAGTGGCTGCATGGGATTCAGGGAAGCATGTAGTCTCCAGCGCTCAAAATGAATCGGGCTTCCCGGAGAGGGAAGCCCGATGCGCTGACAGGCGCGATTCGCGAAAGGCGAAGTTTAGTACATGCCGTCCATGCCGCCGTGGCCGGGAGCCGCGGGAGCAGACTTGGGCTCGGGAATCTCCGAGACCATGGCTTCGGTGGTGAGCATGAGGCCGGCGATCGAACCGGCATTCTGCAGGGCGGTGCGGGTGACCTTGGTCGGGTCGATGACGCCGGCCTTCACGAGATCCTCGAAGACGCCCGTTCCGGCGTTGTAGCCGAAGCTGGTGTCCTTGTTCTCGTGGATCTTGCCGACGACCACAGCGCCTTCTTCACCGGCATTGCCAACGATCTGGCGCAGCGGCTCTTCGATGGCGCGACGGATGATCTGAGCACCGATCTTCTCGTCGCCTTCAAGCGTCTTGATGAGCGCATCGACGACCGGGGTGCAGCGAACCAGGGCCACACCGCCGCCGGGGACGATGCCTTCCTCGACAGCCGCGCGGGTTGCGTGCATCGCATCTTCCACGCGAGCCTTTTTCTCCTTCATCTCGGTCTCGGTAGCAGCACCGACCTTGATGACGGCGACGCCGCCGACCAGCTTGGCGAGGCGCTCCTGGAGCTTCTCGCGGTCGTAGTCGGAGGTGGTCTTGTCGATCTGGCTGCGGATTTCCTTCACGCGGCCTTCGATGGCCTTGCCTTGACCGCGGCCTTCGACGATGGTGGTGTTGTCCTTGTCGATGGTGACGCGCTTGGCGCGACCGAGGTCTTCGAGCTTGATGTTCTCAAGCTTGAGGCCGAGGTCTTCGGTGATGGCGGTTCCGCCGGTGAGGATGGCGATGTCGCCGAGCATGGCCTTGCGACGGTCGCCGAATCCAGGAGCCTTGACGGCAGCCACGTTGAGGGTGCCGCGCAGCTTGTTGACCACGAGGGTGGCGAGAGCTTCGCCGTCCACGTCCTCAGCGATGATGACGAGGGGCTTGGCATTGCGGGCTACCTGCTCGAGGAGCGGAAGAAGGTCCTTCATGGTGCTGATCTTCTTTTCGTAGATCAGGATGTAAGGATCTTCGAGGACGGCTTCCATGCGGTCCGCGTCGGTGACGAAGTAGGGGCTGAGGTAGCCGCGGTCGAATTGCATGCCTTCGACGACTTCGAGCTGGGTTTCGAGGGTCTTGGACTCTTCAACGGTGATGACGCCATCCTTGCCGACCTTCTTCATGGCCTCGGCAATGATGTTGCCGATGGTGGAGTCGCTGTTGGCGGAGATGGTGCCGACCTGGGCGATCATGTCGCCGGAGACCGGTTTGGAGAAGCCGGAGAGAGCTCCGCCAACGACGTTGCCCTGCTCGTCGCGCTTGCCGACGATGGCTTCGACAGCCTTGTCGATGCCGCGCTTGAGCGCCATCGGGTTGGCGCCGGCCGCCACGGTCTTGACGCCTTCGCGATAGATGGCCTGGGCCAGAACCGTCGCGGTGGTGGTGCCGTCACCGGCCACGTCGGAGGTCTTGGAGGCAACTTCGCGCACCATCTGGGCGCCCATGTTCTCCAGGGCGTCCTTGAGTTCGATCTCCTTGGCGACGGTGACGCCGTCCTTGGTGATCGTGGGCGAGCCGAACTTCTTTTCGATTACGACATTGCGGCCCTTGGGGCCGAGCGTGACCTTGACTGCGTCGGCCAGGGTATTTACGCCGCGCAGGATAGCCTGGCGGGAATCTTCACCATGCAGAATCTGCTTTGCCATGGGTGTTTCTCCTTCTGAATAACTGAAATCTTCTGGTTATGCCTGAAAACTGTCAGGCTGTTTGCGCCGAAGGCGCGATTGGCTGAACGGCAAGTTCACTTCTTGAGGATGCCGAGGACTTCTTCCTCACGCATGATGAGGAACTCTTCGCCATCGATCTTGATTTCGGTGCCGGAGTACTTACCGAAGAGAACGCGGTCGCCAGCCTTCACATCGAGGGGGAAGACCTTGCCTTCGTCGTTGCTCTTGCCCTTGCCCACGGCGATGACTTCGCCTTCCTGGGGCTTCTCCTTGGCGGAGTCGGGGATGATGATGCCGCCGCGGATGGTCTCGCCTTCGTCGACGCGGCGGACCAGGATACGGTCGTGAAGCGGGGTGAACGTGGTTGCTACAGCTGCTGTTGCCATTGCGATGCTTCTCCTTTACAACGTTGCGTTGCTTTACCCGGCTTAAGGCAGCCGGGGATTACCCGGCGGGTGAGTGCCCGCCTGAAATTTGCGAATCGAACTGACTCTGAAAATGGAGTTGGCTGCGGTGGGTGATCGTGACCCGTTACGGCAGAGAATACCTGGTTTCGGCCGTTAGCAGTGTCCACCTCCGATTGCTAATGTATCCCAACAGGGGTAGCGGTTGTCAAGAGGGCATGGATGAAACATGAGTGAATTTCGCTCATATAACAATTAACGAAGTTCGCGCAGGTATTCGGGCCGGGATTTCAGGGAAAACTGGCACGCCCCGCTTGATCAGGACGCCTGGTGGGCTACTGGCGCAGCCTGGCGGTGCACAAAAAATAGAAATTTCCGGAGGGCGAGGAGGTGATGGTGAGGTTTGTGAGGCGCGTGGAATGCACGACGACGTTATTGATATAGAACAGGTCGAAGGTGGGGAGCTGGGTGGCGACGATCTGCTGGATTCGGGCGTAATCGGCTATCTGGACGGCCCGGTCTGGGCTGGTGGAGGCTTCGTCGATGAGGTGGTCGACTTCAGGATCGTGAAAATAGCCGCGGTTGGCTCCGTAGGGCGGAAAGCTGGACGAGGCAAAGGAGTAGCGGAAGATGTCGGGCTGCTCATTGCCGCCAATCCAGCGCGAGGGGGCCATCTGGAAGGCTCCGCGAGTGAGGTCGGAGTAGAAGGTGGCGAACTCGAAGCTGCGCAGCTCCATCTTGATGCCGACCTGGGCGAGTTCGGCCTGGATGGCCATGGCCATGAGGCGGGTGGTCTCGTCGGTGGAGGTCTTCATGGCGATGCGGAAGCGGATGCCATCTTTTTTGCGGGGGAATCCTGCTTCGTCGAGGAGCTGGTCGGCTTTGGCCGGGTCGTAGGTGTAGGGTGGGGTCGGGGTCCACGCCCAGTGCTCGGGTGGGAGCAGGCTGGAGGCGAGCCGGGCATCACCGCCAAACAGAGACTGGATGATGAGGGGACGGTTGATGGCATAGGCAATGGCCTGGCGGACCCTCTGGTGGCGAAGGATGGGATCACGCAGGTTGAAGACGATGTAATAGAGTTCCGTTCCCGGCTGGGAGATGACGCGCAGATTTTTGTCGGCTCGGAGGGCGCGCACGGTGTCCTGTGGCAGTGAGTTGATTTCGACATCGGCGGAGCCTTTTTCAAGTTCGAGGGCGCGGGTGGTGGCGTCGGGAACGACGTGGAAGCGGACGCGCTCGATGTGCGGCTTTGTGCCCCAGTAGTAAGGGTTGCGCTGGATGACAACGTCGCGGTCGTAGGCCTGGCTGACAAACTCGAACGGGCCGCTGCCGACGGGGTGCTGTCCAAAGTTCTTGCCGCTGCCGTAGGGGACAATCTCCAGCGCACCGTCAGAGAGATTGGAGAGCAGGGCATTGTCGGGCTGCCTGAGGTGGATGACAACGGTGAGCGGATCGGGCGTGTCGATAGCGGCGATGTCTTCATACGCGGCTGTCTTCACGGTGGTGACGGTGCCGTTGAGCATGGACTCGATGGTCCACTTGACGTCGCGGGCGGTGAGCGGCTTGCCGTTGCTGAACCGGACGCCGGGGCGCAGGTGAAAGATGTAGGTGCTGGGGTTGGGCGTGTTCCAACTGGAGGCGAGCGAGGGCTGGAAGCCGAAGTGGGAGTTGTGCCGGACGAGCGAGTCGAAGAGCAGCATGTCGATGTGCTCGGACTGGGCGTCGGTTCCGACGCGCGGGTCGAGGTTGGAGGGGCTGCTGTCGATGAGCATGACGGCGGTGTTGGCGGGGGGCTTGTCTCCGCTGCATCCGCCAAGCAGGAGGGTGGCGGTGGTGAGGAGCGCGAAGAGCGCGCGGGTGCTAAAGCCGGCGATGAGGCCTGGCCTGCGGTGGGGGCTGCTGGGTTCAGCCATGGGAGATGGTCCCGAGGACTACCGGCGCGATGGCCCCGGTGGCCGAAGGCAGGTTGCCGGGCAGGCCGTAATAGGTGCAGTAGGCGAGCAGGGCAAAGGCTGCCGCCTCCTTGGCCTGCGCGGGCATGCCGGCTTCGTCGCTCTGGAAGAGCTTGCAGCCGAGCGGCTCCAGGCGCTCGCGGAGCATGTGGATGAGGGCGATGTTGCCGGCTCCGCCGCCGGAGAGAATGTATTCGACCGGCGATGACCGCATTTTGGGCTGGACAAAGTTGGCGTAGCTTATCGCGATGGACTCGGCGGTGAGCGCGGTGGCGGTGGCGACGGTGTCTTCGCTGGAACCGCCTGCCTTGCGGCAGCGGGTGAGGAAGTCGTCCGCGAAGGCGGCTCCAAATTGCTCGCGGCCCGCGGACCTGGGCGGAGCCTTGTGAAAGAATGCGTGTTGCAACACGGACTTGAGGACGTCGGCTAGAACGTTGCCGCGCTTTGCGGTGAGCCCGTCGCGATCGTAGGGCTTGTTGTAGAGCTTTTGCATGAGCGCGTCGATGAGCATGTTGCCAGGGCCGGTGTCGAAGGCCATGACTTCATCCGCGCCTGCCCCGGCGGGAATGGCGGTGAGGTTGCCGATGCCGCCGATGTTCTGCAGCACGACGCTGGTAGCAGGCTGGGCAAAGACTACGTAGTCGAGCAGGGGCACGAGCGGAGCGCCCTGGCCGCCTGCGACCATGTCTGCGGGGCGAAAATTGGAGACGACGGGAATCTGAAGCCGGGTGGCCATGAGCGCGGGCTCGCCAATTTGCCAGGTGCAGGCGAAGCTCGCGCCGCAGTAGCGACTGGGCTGCGCCTGATGGTAGATGGTCTGGCCGTGGCAGCCGATGAGGTCGATTTCGGCACCGTGTTTATGGATGGTGGCCTCGACGGCTTCAGCGTAGGCGATTCCAAGACGCCAGTTGAGGCGCGCCAGTTCGGCGGTGGAGATGGTCTTTGCGTCCTGCGCGGCCAGGACGGCGGTGCGCAGCGGCCTGGGGAAGGGAAATGCTTCGTGCGCGAGCAACTGGAGGCGGAGCGTGTTGCCGCGTTTGCCGGTGCGCGGCTCAATGCGTGCGAGAGCAACATCGATGCCGTCGGCGGAGGTCCCGCTCATGACGCCGGCGACGGTGAGAGGCAGTGGTTTCATGAGCAAATCTCCCGGAGGTGCGCGATCTCCGCACGCAGTTTGTCTACTCTTGCAGGGTTTGGATTGCGCAGCAACTGGGTTTGTATGAGGACGTAGCGGTCTTTCCAGGCTTCGAGCCTGCGGTGGGAGAAGCGAAGTTGCCGGGCGAAGGAGGGGCTGAGTTCCGCCTCGCGGAGCATGGCTTCGAAGGCTGTGATGACGAGCGCGGGGTCCTTGCAGATTTCGATCATGTCCGTGCCGGCTGCGATGGCCTTGATGGCGGCATCGCCGATGTCGCGCTCGGAGAGGATTCCACCCATCTCCATGTCGTCGGAGATGACGAGCCCTTTGTAGCCGATGCGGTTGCGGAGGATGCGGCTGATCCAGTACTCGGAGATGGATGCGGGCAACCTGGAGTGGTTGACTGCCGGATAGGCGGCGTGGGCCACCATGACGATGGGCAGCAGGTGCTTGAGTTCGCGATAGGGGATGAGGTCCTGGTTCCAGAGTTGGTCCCAGGTGCGGTGAATCTCGGGCATCTGCATGTGGGAGTCGAGCGTGCCGCCGCCCAGGCCGGGGAAGTGCTTGCCGCAGCCGTAGACTTCCTGGCTGGCGAGGCCGGTGAGAAAGGCCGATGCGTAGTGGACCACGTCGGACGGGCGGGCGGAGATGACCCGGGACTTCATCACATCTTTTGACTCGGGCAGAGCAAGATCGAGGACGGGGGCAAAGCTGGCATTGAAGCCCATCATGTGCGCGGCGCGGCCGATGAGGATGCCGTGGAGGTGGTAGAGGTCTGGGTTGCGAGTGCCGTAGACATCGGCGGGCGCGGGCATGGACCCGAAGATATCGCGCAGGCGGTCGACGAGGCCTCCTTCGAGGTCAACGGCGCGCAGGAGTGGGCGGCCGATGATCGCAGTGGTTTCGCGGAGCAGATCGATGACCTGCTCTGGGGATTCAATGTTGCGCCGGAAGAGGATGACTCCGGAGGGTTTGATGAGGCGGAGCCAGGAGCGTTCGAGCGCGGTGACGGAGGCGCCTTCGAGGCCGACCATGAAGACGCGCCCGGTGACGTTCCGGAGGTTGAGGTCGGGCTTCATGGCTTGTCGCCTTTTTCGCCGCCGATCTCTGCTTTGAGTTCATGGAGCAGGTTGAGGGCGTCGAGCGGCGTGAGGGTATTGATGTCGGTAGCCTGCAGTCGGTCTACGACCTGCTGGGAGAGCGGCGTGAACATGGTCATCTGCAGCGGTGGCGCGGCTTCGGCTGCGATGTTGCTGCGCTCGGAGCGCTCGTGTTGCTTGAGCACCTGGCGGGCGCGCTGGATGACACGCTGGGGCAGGCCGGCGAGGCGTGCGACCTCGATGCCGTAGCTTTTGCTGGCGGCGCCCTGCTCGATGCGGTGCAGAAAGACGATGCCTTGGGGAGTTTCCTTGATGGAGACGCGCAGGTTGGCGAGGCGCGGGAGCTGCTCGGCGAGAAGGGTGAGCTCGTGGTAGTGCGTGGCGAAGAGGGTGCGCGCGCCGACTTCGGCGTGGAGAAATTCGAGCGTTGCCCATGCGAGGGCAAGGCCGTCAAAGGTGGCGGTGCCGCGGCCCATCTCGTCGAGGAGGATGAGCGATTGCGCGGTGGCGGTGTTGAGGATGGAGGCGGTTTCGGTCATTTCGACCATGAAGGTGGATCGGCCGCGGGCGAGGTTGTCGCTGGCTCCAATGCGCGTGTAGACGCGGTCGACGAGGCCGTAGCGCATGCGCTCGGCAGGAACGAAGCAGCCCATTTGCGCCATGACGACGAGCAAGGCGGCCTGGCGCAGGTAGGTGGATTTGCCGCCCATGTTGGGGCCGGTGATAAGCAGCAGGTGCGGGTTGCTGGTGGCCTCGCTCGCATCGAGAAAGAGGTCGTTGGGAACGAAGCGGGTGGTGCCGGCCTTTTCCATAAGGTGTTCGATGACCGGATGGCGCGCGCCGATGATTTCGAGGATGCTGCTGTCTTCGGCATCGTGGTTTGTGATCCGGGGGCGGGTGTATCCGCGCAGGCCGGCGAGGTGCGCGAAGTTGGCGAGGAGATCGATTTCCGCCACGGCGGCGCTGGTTTTGCGGATGCGGGTGGCGTGATCGAGGACCAGTCGGCGAAGCTGGGCGAAGATGCGCTTTTCAATTTCTACCGAGCGCTCCTGTGCGGTGAGGACCCTGGTTTCGTAGTCCTTGAGTTCGGGTGTGGTGAAGCGCTCGGCGTTGACGAGGGTTTGCTTGCGCTCGTAGTCGGCGGGCACATGCGCGAGGTTGGCTTTGGTGACCTCGATGTAATAGCCGAAGACGGAGTTGAAGCGGACTTTGAGGGAAGGAATGCCGGTGCGCTGGCGCTCGCGCTCTTCAATGGCGGCAATGGAGCTGCGGCCGCTGTGGCTGATGGCGCGCAGCTCGTCGAGTTCCGCGTCGATGCCTTCGGCGATGACGCCGCCGTCGGCGAGGGTGAGGGGTGGTTCGGGGACGAGGGTTCTGGTGATGGCCTGATGCAGGTCTTCGAGCGGGTCGAGTTCTGTTGCTGCGTGATGCCACCATGCTTCGTCGATGGCCGCGACGCCGGCTTTGAGGCCGGGCAGCCGCGCGAGAGATGCGCCCATGGCGGCGACGTCGCGGGGGCCTGCGCTTTCCAGCGAAATGCGAGCCAACAGGCGTTCGAGGTCGAGGATGCCGTCGAGGGCGTGGCGAAGCTGTTCGCGGGCCTGCAGGGAGAGCCGTGCTGCATCGACGGCGGCGTAGCGAGCTTCAATTTTTGCGGCGGAGAGCAGCGGGCGCAGGATGGAGCCGCGCAGGAGGCGCTTGCCCATGGGCGTAATGCAGGCGTCGAGTGCGCCGGCGAGCGTGGTGTCGCCTTCGGCGTCGCGATAGAGCGGATCGACCAGTTCGAGGTTGCGCACGCTGACCTGGTCGAGGTGCAGGTGCTCGCTCCGCTCGTAAAAGCGCAGGGAATCGACGTGTTCGGGGCCGTTGTCGCCGGGAGCGCTCTTTTGGGTGGAGCGGATGTAATGGACAATGGCGCCTGCGGCGATGGCGGCGGGCAGATGGCCGGTGAGCCCGTAGCCGTCCAGCGACTTTGCGCCCATCTGTCGCTCGAGCAGGGGCAGGGCATAGTCGGGGGTGAAGATCCAGTCCTCAAGGCCGTTAGAGGTTTTTACGCTGGCGAACTCGGCCGGGGCCTCCCAGCTTTGAGCCCAGGTCTGCCCGGCGGCAAAGATGAGTTCAGTGGGAGCGACTTTTGCGATTTCATCGAAGGCTTGTGCGAGAGCCGAGGGGCCGGAGAACTCGGTTGCGCGAAAGTCGGCGGTGGAGAGGTCGAGGAAGGCCAGTCCTACGCCGCTATCCGTTTGGTGCAGGGCGGCGAGGTAGTTGTTTTGTCCCGCGTTGAAGCCGGGATCGATGGCGGTGCCGGGAGTAAGGACCCGTGTGACCTCGCGCCGCACGATTTTTTTGGTGAGCCTGGGGTCTTCCATCTGATCGCAGATGGCGATGCGGTAGCCCTTGCGCAGCAGGCGGGTGAGGTAGCCCTCGACCGCGTGGTAGGGAACGCCGCACATGGGCTGGCTTCTTTCGCGGTCGCGGGCGGTGAGGGTGATTTCCAACTCGCGGGCGGCAATTTTGGCATCTTCAAAGAAGAGCTCGTAAAAATCGCCCATGCGGAAAAAGAGCAGGGCATCGGGGTGCTCGCTTTTGGCGGCCTGATACTGGCGCATGAGGGGTGTGGGCGCCGCAGGATCTTTGGGTTGGGTGGCTTCTGTCACGGGATACGTCAGCATACCGTGAATCGCGGGTTGCAGTGTAGGCCGGGCGGGTTTGTTTGCATCTGGATGAGGGGGCGGCAAGAAGGCGAAGAAGCTGTGCGCTGCGTTACATCGCCTGCGAGGGGTGACTCCTCTATACTGGGTTTTCAGCTAACCGTTTGCCGTTATGTACTTAGTTTGGCTCAGAGCCGCCGCTGTGTTGTATGCCGTCGCCAGTCTCGCCGCGATTCCCGCGGTGCTGGGCAGCCAGTCGTTCTGGAAGCGATTTTGTGTTCCGGCGGCGCTTGCGGCGTGGGTGCTGCAGCTGGTGGCGCTGGTTGAGATGCTGACGGAGCATCACCACTGGATTCCGACAGGCGCGCATGAGGCGCAGACGGCGCTGGCCTTGCTGGTGACCTCGATTTTTCTGATTGTCTGGTTTGTCTACCGGACGATTTCGTTCGCGATCTTTGCATTGCCGCTTTCGCTGCTGCTGACGGTGATTCCTGCGCTGAGTGACCAGCGATATACGTTCAGCTCCAGCCAGATTCGCTCCGGCTGGATATTTGCGCATGTGTTTATGCTTCTGGCGGCTTATGTGGCGCTGCTTTTCAGCCTGATTGCGAGCATTCTCTACCAGGTGGAAGAGCAACGGCTGAAGAGCAAGCAACCGCGCCCTTTGATGGAATGGCTGCCGCCGCTGGACACGATGGACCGGATCTCGCAGTCCACGCTGATTGCCGGATTTGTCTGCATGACGATCGGGCTTTTTGCGGGATCCCTGGTGGCGCAGGAGCGCGTGGGCGCAATTTATTTCACCGATCCAAAAGTTTTAATGGCTTTTGCACTGTGGGTACTCTATGTGCTCATGATTTTTGTACGTCGTAGTACCGGTTTTCGCGGAAGGCGAGCCGTCTACCTTTCTTCGCTCATCTTTATAGCGATGATTGGGGTGTGGGCAGCAAATCTCGTCAGTTCCGTGCACAGGTTCAGCCTGCCATGAACCTTCTGCTGACAGGACTGAACCACAAGACCGCGCCGGTAGAACTGCGCGAGCGGCTGGATATTCCCGAAGGCGGGCTTTCTGGCGTGACCGAGCAGGTGCTGGCGCTGCCGGGCGTGGAGGAGGCGATGATTCTTTCCACCTGCAACCGGGTGGAGATATTGATCGCGCATCGCAATCGCCACGGAGAGAACGACTTCGAACCCGACCTTGCCGAATACCTGGAACAGCGGTTTAACCTGGCGGGAATGCCGTTACGGGATCATCTGTATCACCATCGGGAATTGGAGGCCGTGCGGCATCTGTTCCGCGTGGCGTGCAGCCTGGATTCTCTGGTGCTGGGCGAGCCGCAGATTCTTGGGCAGGTGAAGGCTGCCTACAACGCCTCCAAGGCGAGTGGCGGAATCGGCACGCACCTCGAGAGGCTGTTGCAGGACACTTTTGCGCTGGCCAAGAGGGTGCGCACCGAGACCGAGATTGGGGCTTCCCCGGTTTCGATTTCGACGGTTGCCGTGGACCTGGCGCGACGAATTTTTGGCGACCTGGACGGCAAGCGCGTGATGCTGGTGGGCGCGGGCAAAATGAGCGAGCTGGCGGCGCGACACCTGATCCATCACGGAGCCGAGCGCATTCTGGTAGCGAACCGGACATTTGCGCGCGCCGAGGCGCTGGCGCAGAAGTTTGGCGGGCGTGCGATGGAGTTTGACTCGTTGTTTACGATGCCGGACCCGCCAGACATTCTGATTACATCTACGGGCTCTTCTCGACCGATTCTGAGCGTGAACCATGTGCAGCAGTTTTTGCAGCGCCGGCGTCGCAAGCCGGTTTTGTTGATCGACATTGCCGTGCCGCGCGACGTGGAGCCGGAAGTGAATCGGCTGGAAGGCGCGTTCCTTTACGACATTGACGATCTGCAGTCGGTAGCGAGCTCGAACCTGGTGGACCGCAAGCGGCAGGCTGAGCTGGCCGAAGAGATGGTGGCCGCCGAGGCACTCAAGTTTGATCAGCGTCGCAGGGCGCTGGAGATTGGCCCGCTCATCGCCGAAATGCAGCACACCATCGAGCAGCTTTGCCAGGCGGAGATGAAGCGCGTGAGCCCGCGGTTGCAGTCGCTGACGAAGGATCAGCAGGCAGCGGTGAAGTTGCTGGCGCGCGGGCTTACGAACAAGTTTCTGCATTTGCCCATGCACGCTTTGCGCAATGCGGCCCAGTCCGGCGACGCGGACGCGGTGCGAGCCATCCGGGCGGCATTTGACCCTTCCGGGCTCCGTGATTTTGCGCCCGCCAAGGACGACAGTTGTCCTCACACCGGCATTCGGCTCGACCAGGTTAAGGTTGATCCCGACGAGAATGATGCTTCGGCAGAAGATCAGGAAATTCCAGCACACCTGAGGCGCTCATGATGCGGATTGGTTCCCGTGGCTCGCAACTGGCTCTGTGGCAGGCCAACCACATCGCAGACCGGCTTCGTTCGCTCGGGCACGAAGTCTCGATTGAGAGGATTCGCACCACCGGCGACGCGATGCAGCATGTGGCATTTGCCAAGGTGGGCTCCAAGGGGATGTTTACCAAGGAGATTGAAGAGGCGCTGCGCGAGAACCGGATTGACCTGGCTGTGCACAGCCTCAAGGATCTACCTACGGAGCTGGAGCCGGCATTTGCCATTGCCGCGATTCCGGAGCGGGTAGATCCGCGGGATGCTTTTTTGTCGGCGCAGCATGCGTCGTTTGCCGCACTGCCTGCGGGCGCGCGTGTGGGTACCAGCAGCCTTCGCCGCCGGGCGCAACTGCGGGCGCATCGGGATGATCTGCAGTTTGAGGAATTCCGGGGCAACGTGGACACGCGGATTCGCAAGATGGTGGAGGGGCAGGTGGATGCGATTATTCTTGCCTCAGCCGGGCTGGAGCGGCTTGGGCTCACCGCGTATCGCCGCGAGTGCTTTGCGCCGCAGATTCTGTGTCCGGCAGCCGGACAGGGCGCGCTGGCGATTGAGACGCGGGCCGAGGATGCGCGTACGATGGACGCGATGCTGGCACTGGATCACGCGCCGACTCGCTATGCCGTGACCGCCGAACGGGTTGCGCTGGGTGCGCTGGGCGGCGGTTGCCAGGTGCCCATCGGGGTGCATTGCTCGCCTGTGCCGGGTACGGATGCGTACTCGATTGCCGGGGTGGTTGCCGCGCCGGAGGGCGGGCAGGTGATCCGCGTGGAGTTTGAACATCAGCGAACCGATGCGGCGGAGCTGGGGCGGAAGCTGGCAGGCGAACTGCTGCGGCAGGGCGCGCGCTCGATTCTGGAGGCGATGGCGCTATGAGCAGGCTGGCTGGCCGCAGGATTCTGGTAACCCGCGCCGAGCACCAGGCAGGACGCCTGAGCCGGGAGTTGGCGGCGCACGGGGCCGAAGCGATTGAGATACCGGCGATTCGGATTTTGCCACCGACGGACTTTGGGCCGCTGGACCAGTCGCTGCGACATCTTTCCAGCTACGGCTGGATGCTGGTGACCAGCGCCAATACGGTGAATGCGCTTCTGGCCCGGATTGAAGAACTGGGCATGGTTTCGCCGGGTTCCCAGACATGGCGGACCATCTTTGGTCCCATGCCGAAGATCGCGGCGATCGGTCCGGCTTCCGCCAAGGCGGTGCGGCGGATGGGCTGGAAGGTGGATCTGATTCCGGAGAAGTATGTGGCCGAGTCGCTGCTGCAGGCGCTGGGCGACAAGCTGCAGGGGCAGCGGGTGCTGCTGGCGCGGTCGGCGCGCGCGCGGGACGTGATTCCTGAGGCGCTGCGGGCGCAGGGCATTGAGCTGGATGTGATTGACGCTTACCGCACGGAGATTCCGCACGAGTCGGTGAGCCAGGTGAAGGAGTTGTTCGCGGCTGCGGGCAGCAAGGCGGCCGATGCTGCGACGTTCACGAGTTCGTCCACGGTGGAGAATTTTCTGGAGTTGCTCAGGGAAGCCGGGTATACCGCGCCGCCGAAGGATATTCCCGCGATTTCGATTGGCCCGGTGACGAGCAAGACCCTGCGCGCGGCTGGATGGGAGCCTGCCGTGGAGGCTGCCGACCATAACATCGATGGGCTGGTGCAGGCTGCGCTGGAGTGGTTTGCGCGGTAGGTTCGGCGGCCTTTCCCGTTAAACAGATGACCAGGTTTTGTCCTTTGCGTGGCAGAGGTCTTCGAGCGGGCATAGCTCGCACTTTGGTTTGCGCGCGATGCAGATCTGCCGGCCGTGATGAATGATTTCGTGCGAGAACTGAATCCAGCGGTCGCGGGGCAGGATGCGCATGAGGTCCTGCTCGACCTTTTTGGGGTCGGTGGCCTGGGTGAGGCCGAGGCGGCGCGAGATGCGGAGGACGTGGGTGTCGACCACAACACCTTCTGCCTTGTGGAAGGCGACGCCGAGCACGACGTTGGCGGTTTTGCGGGCTGCTCCCGGCAGGGTGAGGAGCTCTTCCATGGTCTGCGGCAGCTTGCCGCCGTAGACTTCGACGACGCGTTTTGCGGCTCCGTGGATGGACTTGGCCTTGTTGCGGTAGAAGCCGGTGCTCTTAACGTATTCCTCAATGGCGGCGGGCGTGGCCGCGGCCATGGCTTTGGGCGTGGGGAAGGCCGCAAAGAGCGCGGGCGTGACCATATTGACGCGTGCGTCGGTGCACTGGGCCGAGAGGATGGTCGCTACGAGCAGTTCCCATGGATTGCGGTGGAAGAGCGCGCATTCCGCGTCAGGGTAGGTCTTTTTGAGGCGGGTGAGGAGCTCGTCGACGCGTTGCGGGTCGAGTTTCCTGGGTTTGCCGGGGCGCTTTGTGGCGGGCTTTTTCTTTGGGGTCTTTTTGGCGGCGGGCATGGCCGAATTGTACGCAGGGAAATCGACTTCGCGCTGGCGGTCTTCGGATTTTATCGAGCGGTTTTCCGGTGGTGTTGATTTGCGCGGGAACGGGCTGGTATTGCGAACCTGCGCGGCCCGGCTTCCCGTATACTGCAACTCGAATGAGTGAAAAAATCCTCGCGGCTCTTGCCCACTTCATTATTTTCGTCATCTCTTCGACCGGTTATGGCGGTGTGACGCTTTTGATGGCCATTGAATCGGCCTGCATTCCGCTTCCGTCGGAGATCATCATGCCGTTTGCAGGTTACCTGGTGCAGCAGGGCCAGTTGAACCTGTTCTGGGTGGCGACGGTTGGCGCGCTGGGCTGCAATCTCGGCTCGGCCGTGGCCTATTGGGTGGGCGCATGGGGCGGGCGGCCGTTCCTGGAGCGCCACGGGCGCTGGGTTCTGCTGGACATGAGGGACCTGGACCGCGCGGACCGTTTTTTTCACCGCTTCGGAGCGATTGCGGTTTTTGTGGGGCGGCTCCTGCCGGTGATCCGGACGTTCATTGCGCTGCCGGCCGGAATTTCCCGGATGCCGCAGCTCAAGTTCCATGTGTATACGTTTCTGGGGTCGTGGCCGTGGTGCTTTGTGCTGGCGTATGTGGGCGTGAAGCTGGGGCGGGCCTGGGATACGGACCCGCGTTTCCGGGCGGACTTTCATCGCTTTCAGCTGAGCATTGAGCTGCTGGTGGTGGCGGGGATTGTGTGGTTTCTGTGGACGCATCTGCGGAAGGGTTCGCGTCCCAGAGAGATTTAGATTCCATTTGAGGTATTTTTTCTGCCATTAGGCGGCATGGAATTGCCAAAACGTTGCCTCGCATCAGAAACTGAAGATTCGCAGTTTTACTGTGGAAGGAAGAGAACAGGCCAAAAAAGAAATGTCATCAAAGATAGAGCCAGCAACCGGAAAACTTGGGGTCATGGTGGTCGGCATGGGTGCCGTCGCCACGACGCTGATTGCAGGAGTAGAAGCCGTTCGCAAGGGTCTTGCGAAGCCGATTGGATCGCTCACCCAGATGGGCACCATTCGCCTTGGCAAACGGACCGAAGGCAGGACTCCGCTCATTAAGGATTTTGTTCCTCTCGCCTCGCTGGACGACGTGGTGTTCACCGGATGGGACATCTTCCCGGAGAACATGTACGAGGCCGCCAGGCACGCCTCGGTGCTCGACAGCGAGCACCTGCAGACAATTCGTCCCTTCCTGGAAGGGATTGAGCCGATGCCCGCGGTCTTTGACCAGAATTACGTGAAGCGGTTGCACGGCACGCACGTGAAGAAGGGCCGCAGCAAGTGCGACCTGGCGCAGCAGGTGCGGTCTGATATTCAGGCGTTCAAGGAAAAGTGCGAGCGCGTGGTGATGATCTGGACCGGTTCGACGGAGATTTTTCTGGAGCCGACGCCGATTCATGATTCGATCGAAGCGTTTGAAAAGGCGCTGACCGCGGACGATCCGGCGATTGCGCCTTCGCAGATTTATGCCTATGCGGCGCTCAAGGAAGGGATTCCCTTTGCGAACGGCGCGCCGAACCTCACGGTGGACCTGCCGTGCATGATCGAGCTTTCGAAGCAGAACGGGGCTCCGATCTGCGGCAAGGACTTCAAGACCGGCCAGACCTTCATGAAGACCGTGCTGGCTCCGGCGCTGAAGGCGCGCATGCTGGGGCTGAGCGGGTGGTTCTCGACGAACATTCTCGGCAACCGCGACGGCGAAGTGCTGGACGATCCTGCTTCCTTCAAGACCAAGGAAGAGTCGAAGCTGGGCGTGATCGACTACATTCTGCAGCCGAAGCTCTACCCCGACCTTTACAAGGACATCTTCCACAAGGTGCGGATTAACTACTACCCGCCGCGTGGTGACAACAAGGAAGGCTGGGACAACATCGACATCTTCGGCTGGCTTGGCTACCCGATGCAGATCAAGGTGGACTTCCTCTGCCGTGACTCCATTCTGGCCGCCCCGCTGGCGCTCGACCTGGTGCTGTTCCTTGACCTGGCGAAGCGGTCGCCGGAGCTAAAGAACCTGGGCATTCAGGAGTGGCTGAGCTTCTACTTCAAGTCACCGCAGGTGGCTGCAGGCTTGTACCCGGAGCACGATCTGTTCATCCAGATGATGAAGCTCAAGAACACCTTGCGCCACATCCAGGGCGAAGAGCTCATCACGCACCTGGGACTCGAGTATTACGACTAGTTGCTTGCATCGAGTCAGGACCAGAAGCGGCCGTTGTGGCCGCTTTTTTTTGTGGTTGTAACGGTCACCGCCAGGCGTCTGGAGGGTATGGGAGCGCGCCGCCGGGGCGAGCTACTTCGGAGGCAGCAGAATCATCGGGTCGGCCCGGCGGGAGTGAACGCGGCGCACCACGTGTGGCGTGATGATGATTGCCAGCTCCGCAATGTTTTTCTGCCTGTTCTGGTTGGTGCCGCCGCGCAGGCCGGGCAGTTCATTGATTCCGGGGATTCCGGTGACGGCGAGGGCATCCTGTTTCGTGAGGCTGCTGACCAGTAGTGCGCTCTCGCCCGGGCGCAGTGAGGTGATGGAATTGACCTCGCGATTGGAGAGGATGGGAATGTCGTTGATGCTCTGGCCTTTGAGCGTCTGGAGTTTCAAGTCCAGCTTTAAGGTGACGTCTCCATGTCCTTCTACATAGGGGGTTACGTGGAGGGTGAGGCCGATGTTCTGGTACTGGACCTGGGGAACAGTTTCCTGCGTGTTGAACAGGGAGCCGGCGTTGATGCCGAGTCCGGCCAGCGCGCTGGAGATGCCTGGGGATGAGATTCCCGGGATGGAAAGGTTGGAGCCGGCCAGGTTGGAATAGCTGGAGGTGATGATGGGGTAGCGCGAGCCGCTGCGAATTTCCTCGTCCTGCTGGTTGAGGGCGAGCATCTGCATCTGGTCCAGCTCAGTCACATTGCTGCTGTTGAGCTTCGCGTTGCCCGTGACGCCGGAAGAGGTAAGCCCGGTGGCCGTGAGCCCGCCGCCGAAGTACGCAAACGGCTGGTTGAAGACGGTGCCGGTGACCTGGCCGGAGGCGATGAGGAGGGCGGCGATGGCGATGTAGTCATTGGGTGCGGCGAGTCCGCTGGAAATGATTTGCTCCACCAGACTCTGGTTACTGTTGATGATGCTGCGCACCTCGGAGGGAATGTTGAAGAGGGTGGTTCCGCTGGGCAGAATGACGCCCTGATCGGTGGTGCGGGTGCGGCTGATCTCGTACAGTTTGACGTCGAGCAGAATCTGGCTTTCGCCCTGCATGAGGCTGGAGAGTGTTTTATTGAGGGCAGTGAGGCGCGATTGCGGCCCGCGTATCGTAATGGCGTGGCTGCCGGCGTCGTAGGTAACCTTTTGCAGGTTGAAGACTCCGCGCACCATCTCGAGGATGCGCGTGCGCTCGCTCTCATCGATGCCGGGCAGGTAGACGGTTTCCATGGCCAGCCGCTGGTACTCGGCGCGATTGGCTGCCGTGTCTGGAACAAAGAGGGCGCGAGCGGGGTCGAGGGGCACGGCAAAGCTGCTGGTTGCGAGTTCCAGGGCATGCTCTGCGGTCTGGAAGTTCATCTTGCCGGTGTCAAAGGGCACCGCGACGTCTCGCACAGAGTTGTCGCAGGTGGCCTGGATGCCCCATGCGCTCATGACCTGCTGGATGACCTGGTGCGTGGAGGCCCTGATGTGAAAGCTGTGCACACCCGGTCTGGGGACGAGGCTTACGGGTGGGGCTGGAACCTGCACGTCGATAGCGGGCGCGGATGCGGCCGCTTTCTGCTCCTCGAAATGCTGGGTCACCTCGGGATTGTCGGGAGCAAGTTGCGCAGCCCGGGCGAGATCGAGGGCGGCTGCCTTCCGGTTTCCCGCGTGCTTCTCTTCGGCTGCGTCGTGGACGAGTTTGGTAACCCAGTTTTCCCGCGCGATGGTGGCATCCTGGGCGAAACGGGGATTCTCCGGATCGAGCGCGGCGGCCTGCTGGAAGCCGCGCATGGCTTTGCCGGGATGATTGGCGAGCAGCAGCCTGGTGGCTTTTGCTGAAAGTGCGGCGGCACGGTCGCGGTCCTGCGGGGAAACATGCCCTTGCGGTGTGGCGGGCTGGCGGTTGCCGGCAGTGGTGAGCGGCGCTTCGGTGGTGGATTCGTGCAGATTGTGCAGCGTGACTTTGTCTGCCGCAGGCGGCTTGCCGGCTGTCTGGGCCAGCGTGGCGGCGGAAAAGAGGAGCAGAATCGCAGCGAGAGGAATGGGGCGCAGCATGGGCTAGTTTTGCGCTCCTGCGGTGGTTTGGAGCAGCGCCTGGAGCGAGGTGGTGCAGACCTCGGGCCTGAGTTGCATCAACTGCTCGAAGGACTGGTTTCCGGTGGCCACGGCGATGGTGGGCAGTCGATTGGCGCGCGCGGCGGAGATATCGAATTCGGTGTCGCCGACCACGCATACCGTGGCGTTGGGCCCTGCGGCGGCGCGGGCTTTGTCCGCGGCGTGGGCGATCATGTCGGCGCGTTCCACGTAGTTGTCGCTGAAGCCGCCAAACTCAAACCAGTGGCGCAGGCCTACGGTCTCAATCTTGACCCAGCCGATGGCTTCGAGGTTGCCGGTGGCCACTCCCAGCTTTGCACCCCTGGCGGCCAGATGCTGGAGAGTCTCCTCAATCGCGGGCATGCGGACCAGTTCCATGCGATCGCGCCGGGCAGCGACCGTGGTGCGCATCCGATCGAGAACCTCTTCGAGCGCGGCGCGCCAGTGGGTGTCTTCCACGGTGGTCTGGAGAAATGCGTCGCGCAGGATGCCGGGATCGGTGTTGCCGTGAAGGGTTACGCCGCTCAGGTCCAGATCGTGACCCATGACCTCGCGGACGCACTCGAAGAATGAGTCGTAGTGGATGCGGTCGCGGCTGCGGAGGAGGGTGCCGTCAATATCAAACAGATAGGCCTGCTGCTCATCCCAGTGGAAACCGGGCTCGATGTGAACGCGGTGCGGCGGCTCGGCGGTCTGGGTGGTGTAGCGGACAGGATGCGCGGCGGCGTCAGGAGTGCTCAAGCGTGAGGATGCCTTTCTGTGTTCTCTTGATCGAGAATAAGACAGGCAGAGCGGCGCTGAGGAGCCCCGGTGCGAAGGCCGCGAGAATCCGGGCTTCAGCGCACTGCCAGCTTCGTCTCAAATACAGGACGTTCGCTGCGGGGCGGACGCTTGAGTCCGATGCGAACTTGTGTGGGATCGATGTTCAGCTCGGCGAGGGTGCGGCTGAGGGTGTTGCGGTGCATGCCCAGTTCTTTGGCGGCTTTGCACTGGTTGCCGCGATGGCAGGCGAGCACCTGGAGGATGAAACGCTTCTTGAATTCACGCAGGGCTTCGTCATAGGTGATACCACTGGCTTGCATCTGCGAGACGAGACTGTCGAGTTCGCGTTTCACGTCCACCTCTCCTGCACCCGCCGGACCTACAGGCGCTTGAAGTAGGATACCTGCCGGAATGGTGGAAAGTTTATGACACGCCAGGGTTCTTCGTAAATAATTTGTTCTTTTCCTTGCGTAAATCCGTAATTCCGCCGCGAATTTTTGTGGCGAGCTCGTCGGGGCTGACCCCGGCGACGCCGTGGGCGGCGGTGAGGAACCTGGGCGCGAGGCGGGAATCGCGGATGAGGGAGGTCTTTGGCAAAAAGGCCAGCAGGGCGACCAGCATGACGACGACCAGAACCGCGCCTTTGACGAGACCAAACGCGGCCCCGGCGAGGGAATCAAGCCACCCCAGGCCGACAAACCGCACGGACCAGCGAATGATGCGGCCAAAAAGACCGGCGAGGATCATGACGCCGAGGGCGATCACCAGAAAGGCGATGACCCTGGCGACTTCGAGGTGGATGCCCCAGCTGAGAATCCAGGGGAGAACGCGCTGGTAGTTCCAGCAGGCCAGCAGCAGGCCCAGCAACAGGCCGCCGAGGGAAAAGACTTCCACAATGATGCCGCTATGCGCCGCGGCGAGCGTCGAGAAGACCAGGATACCGAGGATGATCCAGTCCAGCACGCTCATGATGTGGAATATGCTCATGGCCTCAGAGTTGGAGGGTGTGCCCGGTGAGCAGGCGGTAGGCTTCGAGGTAGCGCTCCTGCGTGCCCGTGACCACCTCGGGCGGCAGCGACGGGGCCGGGGCTTGCTTGTTCCAGTGGATTTCTTCGAGGTAATTGCGGACGTACTGCTTGTCGAAGGAAGCCTGCTGGCGACCGGGTTCGTACTGGTCCCTGGGCCAGAAGCGTGAGGAGTCCGGCGTGAGGGCCTCGTCGCCGAGCAGAATGCCTTCGCCGGTGACGCCGAACTCGAATTTGGTATCGGCGATGAGGATGCCGCAGGATTCGGCGTGACGCGCGGCCCGCTGGTAGAGTTCGATGCTGAGGTCGCGGAGTTTCGAGGCGTCCTGCTGGCCGATGATGTCTGCCATCTTCGCGAACGAGATGTTCTCGTCATGCTCGCCGAATTCGGCCTTGGTGGCGGGGGTGAAGATGGGCTCGGGCAGCCGGTCGGAGTCGCGCAGCCCTTGCGGCAGGCGGATGCAGCCGATCTCTCCGGTGCTCTGATAGTCCTTCCAGCCGCTGCCGGAAATGTATCCGCGCACCACGCACTCGACAGGGAACATCTTCGCGCGCTTCACGCGCATGAAGCGGCCTTCCAGCATGGGCTTGTGTCGGTCGAGCAGGGAAGGCAGATCGTTCACGTCGGCGGTGATGAGGTGGTTCGGTACGACATCGGCGAATTTATCGAACCAGAATTTTGAAATCTGGGTGAGCACCTTGCCCTTGCCGGGGATGCCGCTGCCGAGGATGTGGTCGAAGGCGGAGATGCGGTCCGAGGCGATCATGAGCAGATCGCCGTCCAGTTCGTAAATGTCGCGGACCTTGCCGCGGGATATGAGCTTGAGTTCAGGAATATCGCTCTGGAGCAGTGCGTTCAAAAGAGGCCTCGCCAGCCCTTGCGGGCATTCAGTGGAAAATTTGATTTTCGAGGCCGCTTTCGGGCCTTGTCAATGCAGGCAGGCCGCGGCGGAGGTTCTGGTCCTGCCGCAGCCTGCGCCGATTTATGCGCTTGCCCGCCGCGACTGCGGCCCGGCGTACTCCTGCCCGCCCATGCGGACGCTTACGACCTTGGAGACGCCCTGTTCCTGCATGGTGACGCCATAGATGAGGTCGGCGGCGGTCATCATGCGCTTGGAGTGGGTGACCATGACGAACTGCGTGTCGCTGGCCATGCTGCGGAGCAGGTCGGCGAGGCGGCCGACGTTGGTTTCGTCGAGCGGGGCATCGACTTCGTCAAGCACGCAGAAGGGGCTGGGCTGGTACTGGAAGATGCCCATGAGGAGCGCGAGGGCGGTGAGCGCCTTTTCTCCGCCTGAAAGCAGGAAGACGTTCTGCAGCTTCTTGCCTGGTGGCTGTGCCACGATGTCCACGCCGCTGTCGAGGGTGTTCTCCTCGTCGGTGAGGCGCATGAAGGCCTGCCCGCCGGCGAAGAGGCGCGAGAAGGTCGCACTGAAGTTCTCATTGATGCGCGCAAAAGCTTCGTTGAACCTGGTGAAGGAGATTTCGTCGATTTCCTTGATGGTGGCGCGGGTGTTCTCGATGGAGTCGACGAGGTCTGTACGCTGCGCTTCGAGGAAGGCGTGGCGCTGTTCGGTTTCGCGGTATTCTTCGAGGGCCATCATGTTGACCGGCCCCATGGACTCCAGCTTTTGCTTGAGTCCGCGGCAGGCCTCGTCTTCGGCATGCAGTTCTTCGCCTTCGAGGCGGGCGATGCCTTCTTCGGCACGCAGGACCTGTGCTTCGACGGAAAGATCCTGCAGGCAGGTTTCTTCCAGATGCTGCTTGTCGGCGGCGCACTTGGCTTCGCGCGCGGTGAGCGAGAGGCGGCTTTCGCGCAGCGCATCGGTTTCGGCTCGCAGGATCTTCAGGGTCTGTTCGGTCTGGGCGAGTTCGGCGCGGAGTTCGGTGGCCTGCGCCGTGAGCGTCGCTACCTGTTCCTGTGCCTGCCGGCGAAGGGTGGAGAGCTCCTGCTGGCGGACGGCCAGTTCCTCATTTTCACGCTCGCGCTGCTCGCGTTCGGCAATGGCCGCGGCGAATTGCTCGTCGATCTGCTGCAGTCGGCGTTCGAGGTCGCTGTAGAGGCGGTCGATGCGGCCAAAGCTGGCTTCGGCGCCACGGCGACGCTCTTCGAGCCCTGCCAGTTCAGCGGAGATGCGTGCTGCCTCCTGCTGTGCTGTTTCGCGTGCCGCGCGGAGTTCGGCCATGGACGCCTGCGCTTCCGCGATGGAGGCTTCCATCGCGCGGTGTTCGCTTTCGACGCGCTCTGCCTCGGAGGATTTCTCTTCGATGAAAACCTGCTTGGCGGTGCGGGCGTCCTTGTTGCGCGAGTTTTGCAGTTCCCAGTCCTGCAGGCGGCGTTCGAGGCGCTGGATCTCGGAGTCCATCTGCCGGAGGGCTGCGCCCTGGTTGGCGCTTTCGCGCTCGGCGATGCGGCGCTCTTCGCTCTTTGCTTCGAGCAGGCGGGTGTTTTCGCTGAGCAGCCTGGCGAGTTCCGCGGCGGCTGTTTCAGCTTGCCCCAGTTGCTTTTCGACTACGGCCAGTTTCTCGTTGGTGTCACGCAGTTCGCGCTTGAGGGCCAGCGGACCGCCGCTGCGGCTCTTGCCTCCGGTGACGGTCACGTTGTGGAAGCATTCGCCGCCGGGGGCCAGAAAGAACGATGACGGATGCTGCAGGGCAAGCGAGCGTGCCGTTTCCATGTCCGGCGCCACGTAGCCCTCACGCAGCTTGGGCAGGATCACTTCGAGCGATTTGCCGAAGCCGTCGAGGACCTTGATGCATTCCTTGAGCGGCACCACGCCTCGGTCCTGAATGGTTGCGGTGACGGGATTCTCCTGCGCGGCAAAGGAGAATTGCGCCTGCGAATCGTTGGGGTGAACCAGGAAGGTGGCGCGTCCGTCTACATCGGTCTTGAGGACGCGCATGCCTTCATTGGCGGCATCCCAGCTCTTTACGACGACATAGTTGAGTTCGTCGCGGAGAAACTCGTCGACGACGCTCTCGTACTGATCGCCCACCTCCAGAAAATCCGCCAAGGTGCCGACCGGCGCCAGTCCCTCGCCGACCGTGTTGGAGCGGAAGAGCTTGCGTACGGTTTCGGTGGAGTAGCTATGGTCGCGAATCAGCGACTCGATGGAGTTGCGGCGGCCAAGGAGCGAGGCCTGCTCGCTGCGGAGCTGATCGCCGCGACGGCGGACCTCGGCCTCTTCATCGCGTTTGGCGGCGATGGCTGCGCGCAGTTCGGAGATTTCCTGTTCCAGCCGCTTCAGCGTGTCGGTGATGGACTCAAAGCGCATGGAGACCTGGCCGCGCTCGGCTCCGAGTCCTTCAAGATCGCGTTTGGCGGAGGTCATCTCGGCTTCGAGGCGGGCTGCTTCGCGATCGAGTGAAGCGAGAGACTCTTCGGCCTGTGCGGTCTGGTTGCGCAGCAGGTTGAGCTGGGAGAGAAGTTGCCCGGCTTGACGGCGCGTGCCCTCCATCTTTTGTTCGACCGCGCTGACGGCCTGGGCCGCATCGCGCATGCGCTGCTGCGAGGCCTGCGCCTCGGCACGAAACTTCTCGGCTTCCGACTCTGCGGTATCGAGGAAACCGCGCTGGGCTTCGCGTTCGGCGGCGGTGGCTTCCATCTGCCGGCGGGTCTGCTCCTGCTCCTGCTGGGCAAGGGAAGCGCGGCGTTCGAGCTCTGCCAGACGCTCGCGGTTGGCCTGCTCGCGGGCGATGGCGCGTTCCAGTTCGACGGCGCTCTGGCTGGCCTGCTGCTGGGCTGCCTTGGCCTGCTCGTCGAGCGCATATCCCTGGCTGAGCCCGGCTGCATGCTGCTGGTCGAGTGTTTCCACCTGTGCTGCCTGCTCGTCCACCTTCGTGTTGATAGCGGCGATCTCTGCCTGCATGGCGGCCTGCTCGGCGTCCATCTGCGCGAGCTTGCTGGCCAGCACTACGCGCAGGCGGGTGCGGAGCTCATCCCGCAGGGCTCCGTAGCGCTCGGCCTTGGCGGACTGGCGCTTGAGCGAGCCCATCTGTCGCGTGACTTCCTCGAAGATGTCATTCACGCGGGCGAGGTTCTGCCTGGCCTGTTCGAGGCGCAGTTCGGCGAGGCGCTTTTTGGTCTTGAAGCGGGTAATACCGGCGGCTTCTTCGATGATGGCGCGGCGGTCATGCGGCTTGGAGCTGAGCAGCTGCCCGATGCGCTCCTGCCCGATGATGGCGTAGGACTCCGGCCCGAGGCCCGTGCCCATGAAGATGTCCTGAATGTCGCGCAGGCGGCAAAGCTTGCCGTTGAGGAGATATTCGCTGTCGCCGGTGCGGAAGAGCCTGCGCGTGACGACGATTTCGCCTTTTTGTGGCACCCGCTGGAACTTGCGGCGGCGAATCTTGAGGACGACGGCTGGAGTGGCTCCGCCTTCCTGCGCGGAGGGTTCTGCTTCTGCCTGCGGCGTGGGTTGCGTTTGCGCGGTCTGCTCGGCCTCGGGTCCGTCGAGTGCGACGCCCGGCTGCGATTCGGAGATGATCTCTTCGACTTCTGCGGCGCGTTCGGCGCGCAGCGCTTCCTCGTCCCAGTCTTTCGGCATCTCGTTTTCGAGGCTGATTTCCGGCTCGTCGAGGAGCGGTCCCTGGTAAGCGTCGGGATCAATGAGAGTGATGGAGACTTCTGCCATGCCGAGCGGCTTGCGGCTGCGGGTGCCGGCAAAGATCACATCCTCCATCTTGCCGCCGCGGAGGGTTTTGGCGCTTTGCTCACCGAGTACCCAGGTGACGCCGTCGAGGATATTGGATTTGCCGCACCCATTGGGCCCGACGACGACACCGATTCCGCTGCCGGGCAGGGAGATTTCAGTGCGATCGCAAAACGACTTGAAGCCCAGAATCTGAATCTTTTTTAACTTGAGCATGGCGGAACTCCATTCGGCCAGGTTTCAGTCAAACTGTAGCGCCGGGGGTACCGAGGGTCAACAATGGAACCCCAATATATTGTGGATAAGCGGTCCCAAATACAAGGAATGGAAAGTGGATGGCCCGGCTGCGGAGTATGAGGTTTGCGGGAAGGGATAGGAAACGCGCCGCAAGTGGAACAATCCAGAAGGAAATCTGGCTCTGGGCGAGTGCTTTCCGGGGCGCGACGCAGTGCGGGTAGATTTCCGATTCCAGACGGGGAGAATTCGGGCTGAATCGGACGATTTGGGGACCAGGGAGGCACAACGTTTTTCTCTGGAGTGGATGGGCAGGAGACGCCATGATTACCGGCGTCCCCTTGTGGACAGCTGATCGATCAGTGAACCCGGTAAGAGAGTCCGAAGCCGAGAACCTCCGGCGAGAGGGCATTGGGGTAGAAATTCCACCGCTCGTAGGTGAAGTCGATGGGGCGGAGCGTGATGTGATCCGTAAGTTGATAATCCAGACCGCCGCCGAACCCGATGGCAAAATGCTGCCCCAACTGGTGGTAATTCGTGATGCCGTTGTCAGTGATGTGGCCGAATCCAGCGCCGAATTTGGCGAAGGGTTCGAGGCGGCCAAAATGCCTGCCAACCAAAGGCCCGATGATTAAGCTCGAAAGGCGACGATCCTCAGAGCCGTAATGGTCGGGCACCTGGGTGAAGTTGACGTCGAGTTTAACGGGCCAGACGCCGTTCCTGACCGTGTAATCGCCGTAAATGGAGTACGCCGGCTGATTCAGGGATTTATTCCCGCCAAAGTAGTCGGAGTTGTAGAGAGAGAACTCACCGCCGATAGAAACGCTGTGTCCGCGGTTATATGAGGATGGCCGCGCCTGGGCGAAAGAGCCGACTGGAAAGATGAGTGCAAGCAACGAAAAAAATGCTATCGACCTCAGTGTGAGTTTGCGCAAGTTGAGTTCTCCGGAGTTGAAAGTCTAACGAATGTAAACACACGTGCAAGAATCGTTCCAGATGCGAGCCGGGAATGAAAAAGGGGTTCCCAGAAGGTAAATCATTGTGAGAAAAAGTGGACATTTTCTTTTGGTCTGGCCGGATTTACGCCGGATTTCGGCTCGTCATCCATGTATTTTCTGTGCGTAGGTGGTCATTTTTTCCCTGCGTTGTGGGCGACAGCCGGACGCGATATGCGGCCCGGATGCAGCTAACCCGCTACTCCGAGCAGTAACAGAAGTACCCGTTTCAGCCCGATTTCCCGTCCGGTTGCATCGTACCATTCTCCGCGTGTGTGGATGCCGCCTCCATTGCCTCCGGCGCCAAGCGTCAAGGCGGGCACTTCGAGAAAAAGGGGAATATTTGCGTCGGTGGACGCGACCCGGATTTCGGTGCGCAGACCCAGTTGCCGGTCTACTGCATGGAGCAGGTCCATGAGCCTGCAGGATTCCGGCAGTCTGCCGGTGGGCCGGTCTCCGATTTTCTCGACTTCGAACTGGACGTTCTGCTGTCTGGGTGGGGCAGTGTCCTGTTCGGCGCGCAACAGCGCGTGTTCGCGATTGGCATCCTGCACCACGTCTTCCACGGCTCGGTAAAGTTCCAATTCCAGGCGGATGAGTTGAGCGGGGTCGGTGGATCGCAGGTCGAAGCTGGCGACGGCGCGTTCAGGAATTGCGTTGATCGAGGTGCCGCCGTCGATGGTTCCCACATTCAAGGTGGTGCGGGGGGCGGCGGGCAGGCTGACCTCTGCCATGCGGGCGATGATGCGGCTCACCAGCACGATGGGATTGGGCAGGCCTGCATCGGTCCAGGAGTGCCCGCCGGGGCCGGTGACCGTGACCCGATAGCGGAGGCTGCCGAGCGCCTGGGTCACGGCGACATTTTCGCCCGCGCCATCGAGGACGATATGGGCTTCGATATTTTCACGAAAGGGCGCGTGCTGGTAGATATGGCGCATGCCGCGCAGGTCGCCGTCGCCCTCTTCGCCGACGTTGCCGATGAAGATGACGTCGCAGCCGGGGTCGATGCCCGCATCCAGCATGGCCGAGGCGATGGCGAGCATGCCCACGACACCTGAGCCGTTGTCACAGGCTCCGGGAGCATGGAGGCGCTGACCGTCGATTATCGGCTGAATGGGAGTGTCGGCTGGAAAGACCGTGTCGATGTGCGCGGAAAGCAGTACGCAGCGGGCTCCGGGGCGACCGCATCGGATGGCGCCGATGACGTTGCCGATTTCGTCGAGGGAAACGTCTTCGAGGCCGATCTGTTGGAACCTGGCGGCCAGCCACTCGGCACGGTTGCGCTCACCAAAAGGCGGCGCGGGAACCTGCACCAGCTCCTGCTGCCATGCGAAGACGGCCTGCTCCTGCAAGTGCAGCCAGCGAAATGCATGGTGCACGCGGCGGTCTCCCGCGAGTCGGGTGATTTCTCCAAAGGCAGAGGCCGTGGCGGGCGAAGACATATCCTCAGGCTACATCCAGTCAATAAATTACGCGCATGAGAAAGAGGCCGCGCGCGGGAGCCGTGGGGCCGGCCGCGGAGCGGTTGCGGGCGGCAAGAATAGCCGGCAGGTCACCGGCGCAGATCTGTCCGCGGCCGGCGTCGAGCATGGTTCCCACGAGGTTGCGGACCATGTGATGCAGAAAGCCGTTGCCGTGGACCCGGTAGACGAGCATGTTCTCCTGGAGGGACCAGGACGAGGCGTAAATCTCCCGGACATTTTCTTCGCGTCCAGGGTTGCCGTCGCCGTTCTCGGATATTTCCGACGCGGCGCGCTCTGCGGCATCGGGGTCGCTGGCTGCGAAGGAGGAAAAATCGTGCTCGCCCAGAAATACTTCTGCTGCTGCGTGCAGAGCTTCCATCTCCAGCGGCCAGTTGAGTGCGTAGGCGTAGCGGGCGATCCACGGAGGGCAGAGCTCGCCGCGAAAGATGCGGTATTCGTACCACTTGCTGTGGGCGCTGTGGCGCGCGTGAAAGTCGGGCGGAACGGTCTCTGCGCTGAGGACTCGAATTGCAGCGGGCAGGGTCCGGTTGAGCGCTCGCTGCAGGTTTTCCGCCGGGATAGGCGCTGCGAGGGAGAAGCTTGCGACCTGAGCAAGCGCGTGGACGCCGGCGTCGGTGCGTCCGCTGCCCTGGGGCAGCACGCCTTCGCCGGTGATGCGCTCGATGCCTTCGGCCAGCAGGCCCTGGATGGTGGCGAGCCCGGGCTGCACCTGCCATCCGTGAAAGTCGGTGCCGTCATAGGACAGCGTAATTTTCCAGTTGGCTCCCATAGTTACACTTCCGGTGATACCACAACACATTTCTGTGCGGTAACTCACCGTGCAGGAAGTTTGTCCACGATATACTCAGGCTTCGCCATTTGTACGTTCGTCAAGGGCAGGTTTGGCGTGTTTCGAGGAAGAACACGCCCCCCGGGCAAAAGTGAAGTTCCCGAAGCCGGGAACTGCAAGGACGCATCTAGCGTATAGCAACGAAACACTCCCCGCTGCAGCGTGGCTGAGACGCGGAGGAGGATGCAGGGCAGAAAGAGGAGTAAATGAGCTGGTTGACTGACCTTTCATCAGAACAGAAGAAGCGCAGCGCGGAGAGTTTCACCAGGTTGAAAGCATGGACGGCGATTGCCTGCGTGCTGGCGGGAACGGCCCCGAGCTACGCCCTGGGCTATGGCGCAGGCCAGCAGGCGCCCACGGCCCCGCAGGCAGGCATGCCGGCAGCGCCGCAGCCGCACTTTACCGAGCCGCTCTACCTGCGCCCCTCCGGCCATGACTATTCCCGCGCGCGCGGCTACTTTCCGAATCCGATTGCGCCGTATCTGCCGATCAATGTTGCCCCCGGTCAGAACTATCTCAACGCGCTCACACTGGGTAAGCTGATGCGGAACGGCAAGATATACCTGAGCCTGAGCGACGCGATTCTGCTGGCGCTGGAAAATAACTACGACATTGCCATTCAGAGGGTGAACCTGAATATTGCCGATACGGATATTCTGCGCGCTCGGGCAGGATCAAATTTGTTCGGCGTCAACTCCGGCCTGGTGACGGGTACGCTGGGCGGCGCCACCGCCTTGGTGAATTCAGCCGGCGGCGGACCGGGTGGCACCACTTCCGGGGCGGGCGGAGCAGGCGCGGGCGCGTCGGGTCTTACGCTTTCGACCAGCGGCGGTGGACCGCAGCCGGAAAGCCTTGATCCTACGCTGCAGGCTCAGATCGAATTGAATCGCGTGAAGACGCCTTCCCAGAACGTGCTGTTCAGCGGCGGTTTGCCGGCGACCAACACCAACACCGACCAGTACAACTTCACCTACAATCAGGGTTTTATTACCGGCACCAATCTGCAGGTCACCTTCAACAACACGCGCGAAACCACGAATAACCCTTTCAGCGCGTACAGCCCGACGCTTTCATCTTCTTTTAGCGCGAAGGTTACACAAAATCTGCTGCAGGGCTTTGGCCCCGGCATCAACGGGCGTTTTATTGTTCAGGCCAGGAATGACCGCCGCATTGCGGACTCCGCCTTTCGCGCCCAGTTGCTCTACACCATCAACCAGGTGGAGAACATCTACTGGGGGCTGGTGAGCGCCTACGAGGATGTCGCCTCGAAGCAGCAGGCGGCGCAGCAGTCGGCCAACCTGGTGAAGGACGATGAAAAACAGTTGCAGGTGGGAGCAATTGCTCCGCTCGATCTTGTGAACGTAAGGAGCCAGCATGCGGCCGATCAGCAGGCGCTGATTCAGTCGCAGAGCGCCCTCGAATATCAGCAGCTCCTGATGAAGCAGGCCATTGCCCGCAACCTGGACAACCCCGCGGTCGCCAATGCTTCCATCGTGCCTACGGACCGGGTGAGCCTTGCTGAAACGCCGGAAGAGCTGAAGTCGGTCAACTCGCTGGTGCGCGAGGCTGACGAGAATAGCCCATCGGTCGAGCAGGCGATGCTTGCGCTCAAGAATGACAAGATCACGCTGAAGGCCGTCAAGAATGGCCTGCTGCCGCAGGTCCAGGCGTATGCGTTTTACGGAGCTCAGGGGCTGGGTGGAGCGGTGAGCCCGTACTGTAACGGCAATATTTTCGGTTCGCAGTTCTGTAACACCACCGGGGGAGCGGGTTATGGCTCGGTATTGTCCAACCTGGTCAACAGCACGGGGCCGAACAAGGGCGCGGGCGTCAACATTCTCATTCCGATACGCAATCGCACGGCGCAGGCGGAGGAATCCCGCTCGCGGCTTGAGTATGAGCAGCAGCAGATGCGCGTCCGCCAGCTTTATGTGCAGATCCGCATGCAGGTGATCAACGGCCAGTACGCGCTGACGAATGACCGTGCCGCGGTACAGGCTGCCATTGCCAACCGCAACTACAACCAGCAGAGTCTGGACGCGGAAATCAAGAAACTGCACCTGGGCGCGGCGACCACGGCGGATGTGCTGCAGCAGGAGCGCAACCTGGCGACGGCGGAAGCCAGCCTGATCTCCGCCACGGCGAAATATGCGACGGATCGCGCGGCGCTGAGCGAACTGCTGGGCATTACACTGGATCGCTACGGTATTTCAATTGTGGATGCGGCTTCGGGCCAGATCACGACGCCGCCGACGATTCCCGGCATTGAACCGGCCAGCACCATGCCGGTGGTCAATCTTCCGGCGCAGCAGGACCAGCTCCGGCAGCAGCAGCAAGAGCCGGTTCCGCAGCCGGAAAAGCCCGCTCCGGATGGCATGCCGCAGCACTCCAAAGACTGACCGCGAGGCACAAATCGGTCAGATAGCCCTGCCCCGAGCAAAACTTTCTTCCCGGCAGGGCTGAATCTTTAGGGCGTGGACTGTTAGAATCGACTGAATCCACTCCTCGGAGAACCGATGCAGGCGATCCTTGCGCTCGAAGACGGGCGCATCTTCCGCGGTGAGGGCCATGGCGCGCACGGCGAGTGCTACGGCGAAGTTGTTTTCAACACCTCATTGACCGGGTATCAGGAAATTTTCACCGACCCTTCTTACGCCGGCCAGATTGTCGTTCTTACCAACCCGCAGATCGGCAATTACGGCACCAATCATTCTGACAATGAAGCCAACCGGCCTTACATTGAAGGGCTGGTTACCCGCGAATTTTCTCCCATCAGCTCGAATTGGCGTTCGCAACAGGTAGCCGATGAATACCTGGAGCGCTACAAGGTTCCCGTGATGTCTGAGATTGACACGCGGGCGCTGGTGCGGCACCTTCGCACCCACGGCGTAATGCGCGGCGTGCTCTCTTCGATTGAGTCCGACCCCGAGGTGCTGATTGCCAAGGCCCGTTCGCTGCCGAAGATGGACGGCACCGATCTGGCCAGCGTGGTCACTACCAAGACCCGCTATGAGTGGGAAGAGGACCCGAAGGACCCGCTGAACCTGGAAGAGACTTCCATTGCGATGCCAAAGCCGGATCTGCATGTGGTGGCTTACGACTTTGGCATGAAGAAGAACATCCTGCGGATGCTTGCGCGCGAGGGTTGCAGAGTGACCGTGGTGCCGGCGCAGACTTCCGCTGAGGATGTCCTGTCGCTGAACCCTGACGGCATCTTCCTGTCGAATGGCCCGGGCGATCCGGAGCCGGTGACCTATGCGCGCGAGAATATCCGCCAGTTGATGGGCCGCAAGCCGATCTTTGGGATTTGTCTGGGGCATCAGCTTATCGGCCTGGCGCTGGGCGGCAAAACCTACAAGCTCCGCTTTGGCCACCACGGCGGCAACCATCCGGTGAAGGTCGCTGATACCGGCAAGGTGGAGATCACCTGCCACAACCACAATTTTGCCGTCGATCCCGACTCGCTGAATCCGAGCGACGTTGACCTGACGCACATCGACCTCAACGACAACACGCTGGAAGGCCTGCGCCATCGCAGCCTGCCGTTGTTCAGCGTGCAGTACCATCCGGAAGCCAGCCCCGGCCCGCACGACTCGAATTATCTCTTCCGGGACTTCCGCAAGATGATGGAGGAGTTCAAGAAGTAGATGCCACGCAGGAATGACATTCGCAAGATTCTCGTGATCGGCTCCGGCCCGATCGTCATTGGCCAGTCCGCCGAGTTTGACTACTCTGGCGCGCAGGCCTGCAAGGCGCTCAAGGCCGAGGGCTACGAGGTGGTGCTGGTGAACTCCAACCCGGCCACCATCATGACTGACCCGGAGCTGGCCGACCGCACTTATATCGAGCCGCTCGCGTTGAAGTACCTCGATGAGATTCTCCGCATTGAGACGGAGATGCTCAAGAAAAGCGGGGAGAAGGGCAAGTTTGCGGTGCTACCCACCGTCGGCGGCCAGACGGCGCTCAACCTTGCGGTGGAACTTTCCGACGCCGGCGTTCTCGACAAGTACGGCGTGGAGCTGATCGGGGCGAAACTGGACGCGATCAAGAAGGCCGAAGACCGCCTGCTCTTCAAGGACGCGATGACGCGCATCGGCCTCGATGTGCCTCGCTCGGCGCTGGTGAACAACCTGCGCGACGGTCTTGATTTTGCCGCCAGGATCGGCTTCCCGGTCATCATCCGCCCGTCGTTCACCCTGGGTGGATCGGGCGGAGGTCTGGCTTACAACCGCGAAGAGTTGATGGAAATCCTCTCCCGCGGCCTCGATCTTTCCCCGGTGCATGAATGCCTCATTGAGGAGTCGGTGCTCGGCTGGAAGGAGTACGAGCTGGAGGTGATGCGCGACCTGGCCGATAACGTCATCATCATCTGCTCGATTGAAAATATTGATCCGATGGGCGTGCATACCGGCGACTCGATCACCGTGGCGCCGGCGCAGACGCTCACCGACCGCGAATACCAGGTCATGCGCGATGCGGCGATTCTCGTGATGCGTGAAATCGGCGTTGAGACCGGCGGCTCCAACGTGCAGTTTGCCGTCAATCCGCAGAATGGCCGTATGGTGGTGATCGAGATGAATCCGCGCGTCTCGCGCTCCTCGGCTCTGGCGTCGAAGGCAACAGGATTCCCGATTGCCAAGATTGCCGCCAAGCTCGCCGTGGGCTATACGCTCGACGAGATTCCCAATGACATCACCAGGAAGACGCCGGCCTGCTTTGAGCCGACCATCGACTACGTCGTCACCAAGTTTCCCAAGTGGCAGTTTGAGAAGTTTGCCGGTGCGGACGAGAACCTTGGCCCGCAGATGAAGTCTGTGGGTGAAGTGATGGCCATCGGCCGCACCTTCAAGGAATCGCTGATGAAGGCGCTGCGCTCGCTCGAAACGGGCAGGCGCGTGGGGGCCGAAGTTCTGGAGCCGCGCCGCCTGACGCAGATGCTGGTAACGCCAAAGCCGGATCGCATGAGTTATGTGCGCTTCGCCTTCCGGCAGGGCCTCTCGGTGCGGGAAGTGGCGCGCATGACGTCGATTGATCCGTGGTTCCTCTACCAGATCAAGGAAGTCACCGACGAGATTGCGAAGCTTGCCGACAGCGCCCCGTCGAAGGTGTCACCGGAAGAGTTGCGAAAAGCCAAGCGCATGGGCATCTCCGACGAGCGGATGGCAGAGATATGGGGCATGAGCGGCAACGAGGGTGTTGCGGAAGTCCGCAAGCTGCGCAAGAAGCACAGGCTGGCGCCGGTCTACAAGCTGGTGGATACCTGCGCCGCGGAGTTTGAAAGCGCCACGCCGTACTTTTACTCCACGTACGAGGAAGAGGATGAAGCTCCTCCGACCTCGAAGCGGAAGATCATCATCCTGGGCAGCGGCCCGAATCGCATCGGGCAGGGAATTGAGTTCGATTACTGCTGCTGCCATGCGGCCTTTGCGCTCAAGGACGACGGCTTTGAGACCATCATGGTGAACTGCAACCCGGAGACGGTTTCGACTGACTACGACACCAGCGACCGTCTCTACTTTGAGCCGCTGACGCTCGAAGACGTGCTCTCGGTTTACGAGCATGAAACCTCGGGCGGCGCGGAAGCTGGAATGATCGTGCAGTTCGGCGGGCAAACCCCGCTGAACCTGGCGCTGCGCCTCAAGCAGGCGGGCGTCAACATCATCGGCACCTCGCCGGAGTCGATTGACCTGGCGGAAGACCGCAAGAGCTTTGGAAAGCTGCTGGAAGAGTTGCAGATTCCACAGCCGGACGGCGCTACCGCCACCAGCGTGGAAGAAGCGCTGGCCAGCGCAGAACGCATCGGCTATCCGGTTCTGGTGCGGCCCTCCTACGTGCTGGGCGGACGCGCCATGGTGATCGCCTACGACGCGGCGGCTGTCTCGCACTACATGAAGGAAGCCGTCGAGTATTCGCAGGAGCGGCCCATCCTCATCGATCATTTCCTTGAAGACGCAGTGGAAGTAGACGTGGATGCGCTTTGTGACGGCAAGGACGTGGTGATTGCCGGCATCATGCAGCATATTGAAGAAGCCGGCGTACACTCCGGCGACTCCTCCTGCGTGCTGCCATCGGTGGACATCGCTCCGAAGGTGCTCGATACGATCCGCGATTACACCCGGAAGCTGGCTTTGAAGCTGAACGTCATCGGGCTGGTGAATCTGCAGTTCGCCATTCAGCGCGACAAGGTGTTTGTGATCGAAGTCAATCCGCGCGCCTCGCGCACGGTTCCGTATGTTTCCAAGGCTACAGGCGTACCGCTCGCAAAGATTGCCTCGCGGCTGATGACGGGGCAAAATCTGCGCGATCTTCTGCCGGACTACGTTGCTTCCGGCAAGGATCTGAGCACGGGAGCCCACTACTTTGTGAAGTCGCCGGTCTTCCCCTGGAACAAGTTCCCGGGTGTGGACACGGTGCTTGGACCGGAGATGAAGTCTACCGGGGAAGTGATGGGCGTGGCCGATAACTTTGGCGAGGCCTTTGCCAAGGCGCAGCTTTCCGCCGGCCTCATTCTGCCGACCTCGGGCACGGTCTTCTTCAGCGTGAATGACCATGACAAGGCTGCGCTGGTGCCGTTGGCCAGGCAGTACGTGGATCTGGGCTTCTCACTGGTAGCTACCGAAGGCACCGCCAAGGTGCTGCAATCCGCCGGCATGACGGTGGAGCAGGTTTACAAGGTGAAGGAAGGCCGCCCGAACATTGTGGACTTCATCAAGGGCGAACGGATTCACCTGATTGTGAATACGCCTCGCGGGCAGGATACGTTCTTCGACGAGAAGGCGATTCGCCGCGCTGCCGTAGCTCAGAGAATTCCTACCATCACCACCATTGCGGCTGCTCGTGCTGCTGCGGAGGGCATTGCGGCGATGCATCGCAAGGAAATCAATGTGTATCCGTTGCAGACGCTCTATGCCGAGCGTGCGGCTGCGAAGTAGACAATCCAACTCTCACAAAAAATGCGCGCAACCGCCAGGGCTTGCGCGCGTTTTATTGTTTACTTCTCCCCGTTGCTCCAGAGGGCCGCGCCGCCGAGCAGTCCATCTTCATTGCTGACGAGAGTGATCTTCGGGTCAGGATCGAGGGTGATGTGCTTCGCGTTGCCGCCGCCGATGTAGAGATGATCCCAGTTGAAGGTCCGGGTGGTTTGCTCAATGGCTTTTGCCAGGTACTTGTTCCACTTCTTTTTGCCGTGCTTTTCGTAGCCGGCCTTGCCGAGGTAATCCTCGTAGGTGAGGTCTTTGCGCCAGGGATGATGGCCGAGTTCCAGGCCGGGGCAGAGGCGGCCATCGGTGTAGATGGCGGAACCGAGCCCGGTTCCCAGCGTGAGCACCAGTTCCACGCCTTTTCCGCGAATGGCTGCGAACCCCTGTACGGCGGCGTCGTTGGCCATCCTGACGGGTTTCCTCCAGCGCTTGCGGATGGCGCTGGCAAAGGGAAATCCGATCCATGCGGGGTCGAGGTTGGCGGCAGAGTGGACCACGCCGTCCTTGATGACCCCGGGAAATCCAATGCTGACGCGGTCAAATTTACCCATCTGCTTCTTGAGATCGTCGAGGGTCTCCATCACGTTTTCCGGTGTGGGTGGATCGGGCGTGGGAACCCTGTGCCGTTCACTGAGCGGCTTGCCAACTTCGTTGAGAAGCATCATTTTGACGCCGGTGCCGCCGATGTCAATGGCGAGAGTAATTGGCTTTGTTTTCGTCATAGGCAATCCTGTTCTCGTGGTTTGGATGCAATCTGTAACCGAGTTGCTTTCAGAACAAGGCTCCGATCCGTTGCAATCCCGTTAGGATAAAAACACTATCCCATGAAGGTGCGACTCGACAAATTGATTGTGGACCGGGGACTGGCTGCCTCGCGCGAGAGGGCACAGGCGCTGATTCTTGCAGCTCGGGTTCTGGTGAATGAGCAGAAGGTGACCAAGCCGGGCCAGGCTGTGGACGAAGACGCAGCACTGCGCCTGCTGGGCGACGATCTTCGTTTTGTAAGCCGGGGCGGGCTGAAGCTGGAAGGCGCGCTACAGCACTGGCAGATCGATTTGACGGGCAAATTCTGTCTCGATGTAGGCGCTTCGACCGGAGGCTTTACGGACTGCATGCTCCAGCATGGCGCGGCGCGCGTGCTTGCGGTGGATACGGGTTATGGTCAGATTGCCGAGCGGCTGCGGCGTAACGAGCGGGTATCGTTGATGGAGCGTACCAACGCCCGTTTTCTCAATCCCGGCGATTTGCCGTATGGGATCGAATTTTTCTCGATGGACGTATCTTTTATTTCCGCTACGCTGGTGTTGCCGGCGGTCGTTGCCGCCGCGCGTCATGAATCTGCGCCCGGAGCTGCGCTGGAGGGGGTCATCCTCGTCAAGCCGCAGTTTGAGGTGGGCCGCGAACGCGTCGGCAAGGGCGGCATCGTGCGCGATAGGGAAGCGCAGCAGTTTGCAGTGGACCGGGTTCGGGAGGCGGTGCAGGCAATCGGCGGTGACGTACTGGATGTGATCGAGTCTCCGATTACCGGCGCGGAAGGGAATCGAGAATTCCTCATGCATGCCCGTTGGAATGGGCAAATTAGCGGCTAAACTGATCCTTATGCGCCGTGTTGCCATCATCGCAAAACCGCAAAAGGAAGAACTGAGCCACATTCTCCCGGAACTGCTGCTGTGGCTCCGCGCCCATGGGTTTGATCCGGCTCTCGACGAGGTTGGAGGAGCTTACACGAAGGAGGCGCCGGTTTTTCCGCGGCATGAGCTGCCTGCGGAGCATCCGGAACTGGTCATCGTGCTGGGGGGCGACGGAACGCTGCTGGCAGCGGCTCGCGTCTTTGCCAAGACGGGCGTGCCGATCCTGAGCGTGAACCTGGGATCGCTCGGTTTCCTCACAGAGGTTCGGCTGGACGAGCTGTACAGCCATCTGGAAGGCTGGTTCAAATCCTGCTGCGGTATCGAGGAGCGTGCGATGCTGCATTGCGAGCTGCGCCGCGATGGAGAACTGCTGAGCGAGCACGAGGCCCTGAATGATGTAGTGGTTTCCAAGGGCGCGATTGCGCGCATGGGAGACTTCCGGGTGGCGCTGGATCAGCAACTGGTGGCGGCCTTTCGTGCCGATGGCGTCATCATCTCCACGCCGACCGGCTCTACCGCGTATTCGCTGGCGGCGAACGGTCCCATCCTGGCTCCGGATGTGGATGCTCTCATCGTGACCCCGGTGTGCCCGCACCTGCTTACGCTTCGGCCGCTGGTGGTGCAGGGGGACTCTGACCTGCAACTGAGCGTCGCCGGCATTCCCGACCAGACGTATCTCACCGTGGACGGGCAGGAGGCGATCGCGCTCCAGGTGGGCGATGAGTTGCATTGCCGCAAGTCGAAGCACAAGGTGCGGCTGGTGCGCATGGGCGATCGGGGATTTTTCGATGTGCTGCGCGCCAAGCTGAAATGGGGAGAGCGCTGATTCCCGTTGTTACTGGAGCTCGCTGAGCAGCACGCGGGCTTTTACCGTGAGCGTGTTGGCGCCGTCCAGATCGCCGGCCTGCAGTGCGTTGGTGGCTTTTGCGAGGAAGGTGCGAATCTGCGCGGCGGTTCGCTGCTCTTGTTTATTAAGAGCCCTTTTTATCCCGGCGAGCTGGTGCTGAATGGACTGAATTTGCCGCTCAATCGCGGAGCCGCTGGGAAGCCCCTGCGTATTGGGAGCGGCAGAGAGCTGACCAATGGGGGTCGTGGTTGGCGGCTCTTCCCCAGTGGTTGCGCTCTTGTTTGCGTCCGGCTTTGGCACTTCGACAGGGTCGGCCGGGTGCTGGTCCTGATCGCGATTCCAGGTATGTTTTTGAACGGAGGGGGCCACGGCGCCGCCCAGGACAACATGCGGCAGGGGTGGTTCGGGAATCTCAGGCATATCCGCCATCGTGGCGCGCGGGATCGCCATGGGAGGCTCTTCGGGTTGGGCGGGGGGCGCAGGCTCGATGATCATGATATTGCGAGGGCGGCAGCCCGTCATCATCGTCATCGTTATTACAAGCATCGATCCGGCAAACAGGGACTTTTTCATGGCCGATTGCCTTTTACCAGGCTTGTCCCTTCCGTGAGACCCGTTGCAGAATCCTGTTCTTCGCGCGAGCGTATCTCCTGCGGAGCCGCCAGCGGCAAGCGTAAGTGGAACGTTGTGCCTGAACCTGTTTTTGATTCTACGTCAATCCTGCCGTTCTGGAATTGCACGATCCGGTAGGTCATTGCGAGCCCGATGCCGCTGCCTTCGGATTTCGTGGTGAAGTACAGGTCGAATATTCGGGGCAACACCTCGGGAGGAATGCCTGTTCCGTAATCCCGCACGCTGATGGTTGCCCAGCGACTGTCGGTCGCAACTTTGACCTCCAGGCGCCCACCTTCCGGCATGGCCTGCGCGCCGTTGAGAACGACATTCAACAAGGCCTGCTTCAGCAAGTCAGAATCGATCTTCACCATCACGGGAGATTCCGGCAGCCGGCTGGTCACGGCTACCCCGCGCCCTTCGAGTTCGACGGATGCCAGCGTCATGACCTGTTTCACCGTCTGGCGCAGATCCTGATCGCGCAGATGCATCTCCACCGGGCGGGAGAAGTCGACCAGCGTCTGGACGACGCGATCCAGACGCCGAATCTCCGACTCGATGATTTCCAGATGATGGCTGGCGCCGGCATCCAGTTGCATCTTGTTTCGTAACAGCTCCATGTGGACCACGATCGCGTTGATGGGATTCTTCACTTCATGTCCCACTCCAGCAGTCAAGCGCCCAATCGAGGCCATGCGGTGTGAAAGCTCGAGCTCTGTTTCCAGTTCCTGAATCGATTCGACGTCGTGGAGAGTCAGAAGCGCGCCCAGAGAGTTTGCCCCGGAAGGTTGCTCATCGTGAATGAAGTCGAGCGAAATCTGAATTCTGCGCCCGGTCTCCGTTGTGATCTCTTCCTGCACGATGGACATGCCGGCATCGAAGGAGTCGCGGATGAGCCGTCCGAGGCGGGTTTCGCGGTCAAAGATGGTCCGCACCTCCGCACCCAGCAGATCATCGCGCCGGATGCCGAGGAATCGCTCCACGGAGTTCGAAACCAGGATCGCCCGGGCATCGCTGGTGAACAGGATCATGCCGTCCTGCAGATTGGAGAGGACCTGGTCGAGGTTTTCCTTGAGGGCGGTGAAGACTTCTTCCACGTTGCGCATGCGGCGGCCGATGCGTTCGATCTTTCCGGAAACCTGTTCGACCGCATCGCCGGATTTTCGCTTCTTCTCTTCGCTCGATTCGTCTTCGGCACCCTCCGATTGTGTTTGCTCGAGCGTATCGAGGCGCTGACTGATGATCTCAATGGGAGCCAGGGCGAGGTTGGCGACGCCTGCCGATATGGCCACGGAGCCAATCAGGACCAGAATCGCCAGGAGCAGTGTTTCAATCAGCCAGGGGCGGAGCGAATTGCGCAGGAAGGTGGTTCTTACGCCCAGGTGCAACCGGAGAAAAGGCTTGCCGCTCAGGTCGAGGCCCAGGGAGACGTCATAGACGCGCGGTGGTCCAAAAACAATATTCAGAAACTGGTGCATGGACAGCTTGCGCAGCGAGGCGTAGTCGGGCCGTCGCTTGAGGACCTGCCCCACGAGAGTAGGATCGGGCGCCGCCGCGAGCACGTGATTCTGCTCGTCGGTGATAGACACGTCCTGCACGATCTGGGAGTAGTCGACGATCGAGTTCATCAGGTTGTTCAAACCCGGACTCGATTGCAGGGAATTAGCCACAGCGGCGTGCACAGCGGCCGGATCGTTGACGTCGAAGGTCTGGCGGTTCAGCCCTACATCGAGCGCCTGCCGAACGGCAAAGAGTACCTGGTGCGCCTGGCTGTCCGTAGAGGTGTAGGACTGGTTCAGATAAACCTGAAGAAGCTGGCCCATGAACAGCCACGAGATGGAAACGACGCAGATGAAGACCAGTGCCGTAATCGCAAGAACGAGTTTTGTCTTGAGCCTCATGGCGCGCTTTCAGGCCTTTGCCGTCCTGCTGTTAACTCTCTGTGTCAGAATCGCCTTCTTCGTTTTTCTGAAAGTACTCTTTCAGTTTGTTGTGGAGGGTCTTGAGACTGATTCCGAGGATCTCCGCCGCTTTTGTCTTGTTGTTGTGGGTGGATTCGAGTGTTTTGAGAATCAGCATGCGCTCGGCCTCGTCGACGGTTGTGCCCACTTCCACGTGCACGGCGTTGGCCGGAACCTCCACGGCGGATTTGCTGGACCGGGTTCCGAATCCGGGCGGCAGATGCCTGGCCTGCAATTCGTCTCCGCCGCAAAGAATGATGGCTCGCTCGATGGTGTTGCGCAATTCGCGAACGTTCCCGGGCCAGTCAAAGGCCATCAGGCGTCCGCGCAGTTCGGCATCCATGCCTTTCACGCTGCGCCCGTGTTTTTCGTTCATCTCTGCGATCATGCGCTCGGCAATGGCCGGCAGGTCCTCTTTGTGATCACGCAGGGGCGGCATGTGTACGTTGAAGACATTGAGCCGGTAATAGAGATCTCCGCGCAGGTGGCCATCGGCGACGGCGGTTTCCGGCTCTTTGTTGGTCGCGGCCAGCACGCGGACGTCGATGGGGGTTTCCACCTTGCTGCCCAGCCGCCGGTAGCGTCTTTCTTCGAGCACGCGCAGCAGTTTTGCCTGGGTTCCGATGGGCATTTCGCCGATCTCATCCAGCAGTAGCGTGCCTTCTTCGGCCAGTTCGAAGCAACCGGCCCTGCGTTCCACCGCGCCGGTAAAGGCGCCTTTTTCGTGGCCGAAGATTTCGCTCTCGATCAGCGATTCGGGAATGGCGGCGCAGTTGACGGCGACAAAAGGCTTGTTGCGACGCGGACTCAGCTCGTGCAGGGTGCGGGCTACGAGCTCCTTGCCGGTGCCGCTTTCGCCGGTGATCAGCACAGAGACGTTGGTTGGCGCGACGCGCTCAATCAGTGAAAAGATCTCGTGCATGGCGGACGATCCGCCAACCAGAAGGCCCAGCGATGCCGCGTTCCGCTTTGACTCGTGCTTTGTCTCGTCTTCGCGCTGAAGTTCCAGCTGGCGGGTCACGTTTGCCAGAATGGTTTTGAGGCGGATGGGGTCGACTGGCTTCTGCAGATAGTCAAAGGCGCCAATTTTCATGGCCTCCACTGCCGACTCCACAGAACCCTGGGCGGTGAGCACGATGACTGCGCGCTGCTCCTTCTGGCGGTTCAGTTCCTCGAGCAGGCGCATGCCGTCCATGCGGGGCATCTTCAGGTCGGTAACCACGATGCCCGGCTGCCAGACCTTCACCTGGTCCAGAGCCTCGAGTCCGTCGCGCGCCGTGGCGGTGCGATAACCCCACCCGCTTACCAACTCGGCGAGTCCGGTCAGTGCATGTGGTTCGTCTTCTACGATTAAAACTTTTTCCTGGGCCATTCTTCCTTCCGGCTGCTGCCAATCTTGTTCGCGCCGGAGGGCGTAAATCTCCGCTGTCCCGGCGTGTGGGCTGAGGGAGTCATCCTGCGGCGGGGAACCGCTTACCTCTGTATCATACGGGTATGCTCGATTTTGAGATAACTCCATCCGACACCGCCAGACTGCTGAACGAAGCCCGTGAAGGCAACCGCTCTGATTTTTTGCTTCTGGACGTTCGAGAGCACGTCGAGTACCAGACTGCGCGGGTGGAAGGAAGCCTGTTGATTCCAATGGGGGAGATCCCCTCGCGACTGCAGGAGCTTGACCCCGATGTGCACATCGTGACGATGTGCCACGCTGGTGTGCGATCCATGAATGTGGCCGTCTGGCTGCGGGATCAAGGCTTTGAGCGGGTACAGTCCATGCGCGGCGGCATTGACGCCTGGTCCTGTACGGTGGACCCAACCGTACCGCGCTACTGACAGGCATCGAATTTCGGCGGATTCGACCTGGGCTGGAGCGCTCGTTTACGCCTGATCGGGCGGCTCCTGTCGCCTGTCTTATCGTGCAGAATTTACTGGCGTTAGTTTCGGTTACCGGGTAGTAATTGCATCCTCGGCCGAGCGGCCGCATGAACTCGCTGGAGGTGCGCCGAACCGTTCCTTTCTCGAAGGGAATGCCTGGATTCCTGCCGTCACCGCCGGTGAGCGCCCGCTGCTGCTCTCCCTTACAATAATGAGTCGCGCATTTGCATTTCTGAACCCCGGAGGCTCCATGTCATCGCCCGCTGTCGCATTTGCCCACAAACACCAGGAGCGTTTCCTCGAAGAACTCAAGGCTCTCCTGCGTATCCCGTCGGTTTCCACGCTGCCGGAACACAAGAGCGACGTTCGTCGTGCCGCTGAAGTTCTTGCGATGGATCTGCGCTGTATCGGAATGGAAAACGTGGAAATTATTGATACTCCCGGCCATCCGCTGGTCTACGCCGACTGGCTGCATGCCGAGGGCAAGCCCACCTGTCTTGCGTACGGCCACTACGATGTTCAGCCAGCGGACCCGCTCGACGAGTGGAAGACGCCGCCCTTCGAGCCGACCGAGCGGGATGGCAATCTCTACGCCCGGGGCGCGGTGGACGACAAGGGCCAGATGTACATGCACCTGAAAGCGCTGGAGTCGCTCATGAAGAGCTCCGGCGGCAAGCTGCCCATCAATGTTCGTGTTCTGCTCGAAGGTGAGGAAGAGGTTGGCGGCGAACAGATTGCCAGGTTCGTCAAGGAGCACCCCGAGCGGCTGAAGGCTGACTTTGCGCTGGTCTCCGACACGGAGATGTTTGCGCCCGAGCTGCCCACCCTTTGCGTGGGGCTGCGCGGCATGATCTACACCGAGATCGAAGTGCGCGGAGCCATGACAGATTTGCACTCCGGGATGTATGGCGGGGTTGCGCCGAATCCCTTTGTTGCTCTCTGCCAGATCATTGCGGCGCTCAAGGATCATGACGGGCGGATTCAGATTCCCGGCTTTTACGAGAAGGTGAAGTCGCCCAGTAACGACGAACTGCAGGCATGGAAGCGCCTGCCGTTTGACGAAGAGCATTACCGCAGGACGGAAATCGGCTCTCCCAGCCTGGTTGGCGAGCCTGGATTTACAGCCATCGAGCGCACCTGGGCGCGTCCTGCGCTGGATGTTCACGGCATGCCCGGTGGTTTCATCGGTGCGGGAGCCAAGACGGTGATCCCGGCCAAGGCGACGGCGAAGGTTTCCATGCGGCTGGTACCGGACATGACCGCCGAAGACACCTTCGCGAAGTACAAGACCTTCGTCGAATCTCTCAAGCCGGCGGGCGTTGTGGTGGATGTGAGACTGATTCACCAGGGCGAGCCGATGGTCATTGCGACGGACAATCCTTATATTGACGCCGCTACCCGTGCCATGAAAGACATATGGGGCAAGGACACGGTCTTCATCCGCTCCGGCGGTTCCATTCCCATCGTGGGCGACTTTCACCGCTATTTGAACGTTCCGTCCGTCATGATGGGTTTCGGCCTGCCGGACGACAACCTGCACGCGCCCAACGAGAAGTTCCACATAGCGAACTTCTATCGCGGGATTGACTCCATCATTCGCTTCTTTGAAGAAGTTGGAGCCGCCTGAGGATGCAGGCGTTTCTTCTGGCCGGTGGGCGCAGCCGCCGTATGGGGCGCGACAAGGCCAGCCTGGAACTGGCCGGCCAACCGCTGGTGGCTCATATGCTTGCCCGGCTGACTGGGCTGGGACTGGACGCCGCCATCTGCGGCAATCGTCCCGATCTTGCGGAACGCGCGACCATCTTGCCGGACCCCGCTCTGCCGGGCGACGAAAGCCCCGGCCCGCTTGCGGGAATCCTCGCAGGGCTGGAAGCCTCTAGTACGGCACTGAGCCTGTTTCTGGCCGTCGATATGCCCGGCATACCGGCTGCTTTTTTGCGCTGGATGACGGAACGCGCCGGACTGACGCAGTCTCCCGCGACTATCCCGTTCGTCGCGGGCCGGGCACAGCCGTTGTGTGCGGTGTATCATTGCGATCTTGCTCCCGGCATACGGCGCTTACTCGTGTCCGGCGAGCATCGCGTCTTTCCGGTGCTGATGCGTACGGCGCGCCGAGTTGATCTGTTTGACGTGGAATCCATCCTTGCAACGGGTGCACTTGATCCAGTTCCGGCGGGGCCTCCGCAGGATTGGTTTCGTAATCTCAACACTCCGCGTGAGTTTGCGCTCTATGCCGCCCGGCATCCATCGAATAAAGTGGAATAAGAGATCGCCGAGTGACCCAGCCAGACAAGCCGCCTATTGAAATTCCGGAGAATCTTCAGCAAGGCCCACCGACCACACCGGAGGACCTCGAAGGCGCGCACCCGAATCACCATCCTCAGCCTTACATTGCCTTTGAGCATGTTTCGAAGGCCTTTGGCAGCAATAAGGTGCTCGACGACGTGAGCTTCTTCGTTCTGCCCGGCGAAGTCCTCTGCATCCTTGGCCGTTCCGGGGTAGGAAAGTCGGTCGCGTTGCAGCACATTGTGGGTTTCCTCAAGCCGGATGCGGGACGAATCAAGGTAGCCGGCGAGGACATTACCGATTACAACGACAAGGAAATGCAGCTTATCCGGCGCAAGGTCACCATGGTCTTCCAGAATGGCGCGCTGTTTGATTCGCTGTCGGTTCGGGAAAATGTCGCCTTTCCTCTGCGGGAGCGGGGCGAGTTGCAGGAGGACCAGATCCAGCAGATTGTGACTGGGCTGCTGGAGATGGTCAATGTGCTCGACATGGCGGAGGATCTGCCGTCGGAACTCTCGACCGGGATGAAGCGTTCGGTCGCTATAGCGCGGGCGCTGGCGGCACAGCCCGAGGCCATCCTGTACGACGAACCCACGACCATGGTCGATCCGCTGATCGCCCGGCTGCTGGGAGATCTGATTCTGAAGCTCAAGCACCAGCTGAGGCTCACCAGCATTGTTGTGACGCACGACATGCGCTTCGCCGAGCGGCTGGCCGACCGAGTATTGTTTTTGCATCAGGGAAAGGCGCATTTCTTCGGGACGATGGAGGAGATGAAGCGTTCCAAGGACGAGATTTTGCGGCAATTTTTAGAACTGGACGAACTGGTTCTTCCGGGGGCATAGAGTTTTGCTGGAGCACGCTAGACCAGAGGACTTCGCGGGCACATGGCGCCTGCTGGAGTATTCCTTTCATCACGAAGACGGCACCGTGGAGCATCCCTGGGGAGACCAGGTGATCGGGTATTTGCTCTACAGTCCGCAGGGATTCATGAGCGCCAATCTGAGCCCCGCGCATCGTAACTGGCGGTTCCGGCGGGCGAGGCTCAAGGCAGAGGTCCCAGCCGCCGATCATGGTGGCATGCTGCGGCTGGCCCGGCGCGGCGTGCCGCGGGATTACATTGCCTATTCGGGCCGTTTTGAGCTCAAGAACGGCAACATCATTCACCATGTGGAGGTGAGCCTGTTTCCACACTGGGTGGGCATGCCGCAGGTGCGCCAGTACGAATTCCGTGGAAATCAGCTGACGCTGCGAACGCCCACCATCAACAGCGGTCGTGACCGTGTGGTGGCGCAACTGCGCTGGGAGCGGGTCAGCTAAGGCATTACGGCTTACGCTTCCGATACACTGTCAACGTGAAGATTGCCCTGGCGCAAATCAATCCGACCATCGGGGATTTCGGCGGTAACGTCCGGAAAATTCTTGAGTTTACGCAGCGTGCCGTCGACGCCGGCGCGCAACTGGTTGTCTTTCCTGAGCTTGCCGTATGCGGCTACCCGCCTGCCGATCTGCTGGAAAAGCCGGTCTTTGTGGCCCGCGCGGACGAAGCCATGGCACAGATTGCGCACGCCGCAGCTCAACTTCCCATCGCGATTCTCTGCGGCTATGTGACGCCTGCGCCTCATGGCAGCGGCAAGCATGTGATGAACTCCGCCGCCCTGATCAGCAACGGACACGTCGAGTTTGTTCAGTCCAAGATGCTGCTGCCTTTTTACGACGTCTTTGACGAGCAGCGCTACTTTGCGCCGGCGAAGCAGCAGCATATCTGCCATTTTCGCGGGCAGTCCCTGGCCATCACCATCTGCGAGGATGCGTGGAACGACAAGATCTTCTGGGAGCATCGCCGCTACAAGGTGGACCCCATTGAAGAGTTGACCCGGCAGGGTGCTACGGTGATTTTGAATCTCTCCGCCTCGCCTTACTGGCGGGGCAAGCGCACCACTCGCGAGCAGATGCTTTCCTCCATCGCGCAGGAGTACCGCATTCCGGTGGTGATGGTGAACCAGGTGGGCGGCAATGACAGCCTCATCTTCGATGGCACCAGCATTGCTGTTGCACCCGATGGCAGCGTTCGCGCCCGGGCTGCTTCATTTGCAGAAGACCTGGTCTGCTTTGATACGGAAACGCTTGCCGGGGACATTCACGCCCAGGCCGCCAACTCTCGGGAAGACGTGACCGCCGGGCTGCTGGATGCGCTGGTGCTGGGCACGCGCGACTATGTGCGCAAGTGCGGTTTCTCGAAGACTTTGATCGGGCTGAGCGGCGGCATTGACTCGGCGCTGGTGGCCGCCATTGCCGTGCAGGCGCTCGGTGCGGAGAACGTCCATTGCTACGGGATGCCCAGCGCGTTCTCCTCGCAGGGGTCGATTGACGACAGCCGCGCCCTGGCGGAGAACCTCGGCATCGCCTTTGATGTGCTGCCCATCGGCGAGCTCTACGACCAGTTTCTCAGCACTCTCTCCGGTGTTTTTGCGGGCCGCAAACCGGACACCACCGAGGAAAATATTCAGTCGCGCATTCGCGGCAACCTGTTAATGGCGGTTTCCAACAAGACCGGCGCTCTGGTGCTCACCACCGGAAACAAGAGCGAGATGTCCACCGGCTACTGCACGCTCTACGGGGACATGGTGGGCGCGCTTGCGGTGATTGGCGATGTCGTCAAGACGCAGGTTTACACTCTCTGCCGCTGGATCAATCGCGAGAGGGAAGTGATTCCCAACGCCATTCTGGAGAAGCCTCCTTCGGCGGAACTCCGGCCGGAGCAGAAGGATACGGACTCGCTGCTGCCCTACGATCAACTGGACCCGATCGTCGAGGCTTATGTGGAGCGTTACGAGAGCGCCGAGCGCATTGCGGCTTCGCTGCGTCTTGATCTTGAGACTGTGCGGGCCGTCATTCTCATGATCGAGCGGGCTGAATACAAGCGCCAGCAGGCCGCCCCGGTTCTGAAAGTTACTCCCAAAGCATTCGGCCTCGGCCGCCGCTTCCCGATCGCGGTGAAGGTCGAAGTCTGAGCTAATTCCCAATCACAAAAAAGAGAAAGATCGAAGAAAGGTACATGATGAAATTTCGCCCTACCCTTGAGTCGATGCTGGCAACCTGCGTGGTCGCCGGGCTGGTGGCTGGTTCCGGCATCGCCCGTGCACAGGCAACAAACACGCCTGCAGCACCCGCACCGTCTGCATCCACTGCACAAGCTCCCAAGCAGCCGCACCTGCCGCCGGTCAATCCGGCCAACTTTACCGCGACCTCGCCCAGCAAGGCTGCGGTGGAATCCTTTCTAAAGGCTTCCTGGGGCTACGATCCCAATCGCATGTATGAGATTGCCGCCATACTCAAGACCCCGGCGCCGGGCGTCACGAAGGTTGTGGTTTTCGTGGCCGAGAAAGACCACCCGCAGGTGGGCACGGTTCAGTTTTTTGTCACGCCGGATGGTCAGCACCTGATTGCCGGTGAGTCCATCCTGCCCTTCGGCGCCGATCCCTTCGCACAGGCACGCGCGCTGTTGCAAAAGGACGCCAACGGTCCCTGGATGGGCAGCGCCAGCCGCACCCACGAACTGGTGGAGTTTGCCGACCTGGAGTGCCCGCACTGCAAGGAAGCCCAGTCCACCATGGAAAAGCTCCGGGCAGATTTTCCCAAGGCGCGTTTTGTCTTTGAGAACTTCCCTCTGTTTGAGATTCACCCTGAGGCCTTTCTCGCCGCTGCATACGGGGAGTGCGTGGCCAAGGCGGGCGGCAACGCGGCCTTCTTCAAGTACGTGGATGACGTCTTCACCAACCAGGACAAGCTGACCCCGGCGGATGGCAAGACGACGCTGGCCGCCGCCGTGACCGCGGCTGGTCAGGACCCGGCCAGGATTGCGGCCTGCGCGAATTCTCCGGCCGGCAAGGCGGCGGTGCAGGCCAGCATCGACCTTGGGCAAAAGTTGCATGTGGACGAGACGCCAACCCTGTATGTGGATGGCCGCCCGGTACCCGTGGGCGCAATGCCTTACAGCGCGCTCAGGCAACTGGTCGAGTACCAGTTCTCCATGGACAAGGCTTCCACGATGGCCGCCAGGTAGTTCTGAGAGATTCGCCGCGCGCAGGCTTCTTCGTGCGCGGCGAATCTCAGGTCTTCCGCTCAGAGGCAGGGAAGATGCATTTCTCCTGTCTTCCGTTCCGATGCCCGCAAGCATGCAAAAGGGCTGCCTGGTGAGGCAGCCCTTTTGCTATGTGAGAACCACGGCAATAGCTATGCATTACCAACGGCGCCTACCAGAACCTTGGGGCCGGTTGGCTGAGGCCTTCCGCCCCTGGGTTCCAGAGTCACCGCAAAAGCCTTCGCAGCAAGCCCCTGCGGCAGGTGCGCCACCGCAGCTCCTGATTCCTGATCCGCCTCTACCAGACCTGCGCTCACCGGCGCTCCGGAATCGGGCACCAGCCAGAGCTGGTAGCTCTTGTCCGAGGGTGCCGGAGAGATGACGCCTGAGTAGACCACGATGCCCATGCGCGCGTTGTACAGAACATGCGCACTGCCCGGAGGCGTTCCCTGCTGGTGCGCCAGGTCTACCCGTACGGTATCGGGCGCGCTCATCACCCGCGTCATAGCCTGCATGGCAGCCTGGTTGCGTTGCGATTCAGCTTCTGTCTTCTGCAGGCGCGCCATGGTGCGGCTCAACTGCTGCTTGTGCAGGGTGTCCATCTTCCAAAGCCAGGAGCAGACCAGGGCCAGCACGATGGTCGTGATGGCAAAGCCGAGCGAAAAACGCAGTCCCCAATGGGCTTTCCTGCGCGCAGGTTTCAGCACGGTTTGGGTTTCTGCTGCTTCACGGGCGGATTTTTCTTTATGAATCGTATCCATGAGTTTCGCCTTCACCGTGGGGGGCGGCGCCAGTGGAGGCGCAGTCAATCCGATCAATACGCTGACGGTTTGCGATTCGGCGAGTTGCTTCTGGCAGTCGTTGCACGAGCGCAGATGCGCCTCGAACTTCTGCCTGTCTTCGCCGTCGAGCGCACCGAGTGCGTAGAGGTCGAAATCTTCCGGATTGGCGTGCGCGTTCATCAATTTAGTAACTGCTTCAGAGACTGCATTCCGGTTCGGACCCTTGTTTTTACGGTACCCAACGGGCTGCCGGTCCGGGTTGCAATTTCGCTTTGCGTCATTCCTTCAAAATAGGCCAGTTCGAGGGCTTGCCGTTGTTCTTCGGGCAGCCTGGACATGGCCAGCTTGAGCGTGTCCAGCAATTGGTTGCGCAAGGCTTCCTTCTCTATGTTCTGCGAGGAGGCCAGCGTGTTGGCATACAGCCCGTCCGTGTGCTCCAGCACTTCCTGCGTGGGGCGTCCGCGCAGCCGCGATATCGCCCGGTTTCTCCCGATCACGGTGAGCCAAGCAGCCAAGGCACCACGACTCGGATCGAACTGCTCCGGTTTGCGCCACAACTGCAGAAAAATATCTTGTAATACTTCCTCGGCCGCCTGGGAATCCTGCAGTATCCGCATCAGCATGCCAAACAGCATGGGCGAGTAGCGGTCGTAAAGCGTCGCGAATGCGGATTCATCCCCAGCCATCACCTTCTCCATGAGTGCGGCATCGTGATCGGGCTGTAACTGCGCGGTCACTCGTTCTCACTCCGGTTTCGGTAGTTATACGCGAGGCTGAGGCTCAATGGATTGGTGGCTCCATCAAATTTCGACTGACTTACAACTTGTACAGGAGATGCGGCCGGGGGGCAACTCCCTGGCTATTTTTTGCAGATCAGCATCGCCGGCTGCGGGCGCGATATGTGTATTTGTCGGCTTGAGCAACAGGGAACGTTCCAAATTTTGATCCTGTAATGACTTTGCATCTTCGATCCGAATCGGGCAATCCGGGCGCTCCATCCTATTCGTAATGCCATCGAGAGAGCAAAATGCCGACTGTTCGCAAGTCACGCTCTCATTCATTCTGTTGCATAACGAAAGGGAACCACACTCATGAAGAAACTTTTGAACGTAGCCTTTGTCGCAGCGCTTATCTTCTCCACCACGGCCGCCTTTGCCGCAAAGGATCCGATGGTTGGCGGAGCTGCGATGTATCCCACCAAGAACATTGTGCAGAACGCCGTGAATTCCAAGGACCACACCACCCTGGTTGCCGCGGTGAAGGCCGCGGGCCTGGTGCAGACGCTCGAGAGCCCTGGTCCGTTCACCGTCTTCGCTCCTACCAACGAGGCATTCGACAAACTGCCCGCCGGAACCGTGCAGACGCTCCTCAAGCCGGAAAACAAGGCCAAACTGACCGCGATTCTCGAGTATCACGTGGTTCCGGGCCGGATTACGACCGGGGATCTCAAGAAGTTGATCCACAAGGGCCACGGCGAGGCGATGCTCAAAACCGTTCAGGGCGACGAGCTGACCTTCAAAATGATGCACGGCCACTACTATGTCATCGATGCCAAGGGAGATAAGGCCATGATCACCATCCCCAACGTTTACCAGTCCAACGGCGTGATTCAGGTCATCAACACTGTTCTGCTGCCGTAGGTATTTTGTTTGCAACACGATAGACGTGGTCCGAGGGTATCTGGACCACGTCTCTTCTATTGATTTTTGAATAAAAAATTCGTAGAATAATATAGTTTGCCGGAGAGCTCAATCGCGTACAGACTCGGTTCAACCGGGGCCGGCAGGCAATGCGTACGTAACCTCACGCTAGGGGAATCAAATAAACATGGCAAAGCGTCGTGGAAATCCAAATTGGGGTAAACCCGAGCCAATCGGCCCGGTCGTTCCCACCGTCACAGCATTTGAGCAGGTTGTGAAGGAATTTAAGCTCACCCCAGACCAATATCTGCGCTCGACCCGTCTTCGGGAGTGGGCTCGTCGTAACCGGAACTCCAAGTACATCCCGGAATCACTTCTGGAAGCATGGGGCTTCGAAATTGAGTCTTCACTGTAAGGTCAAAAAGCTCTTACGCTGTGAAACGCCGCCTTCGGGCGGCGTTTCTGTTTCTGCTGCGCGTTGCGCTCTCTCCACGCAAATGCGAGGATGGAATTTTTTACGGAGGTGTCCGATTGCGCCTGCACATTCCGCTTTATGTCATGCTGGCTTCCTTTGCTGCTTCGGTCGCTACGGCCCAGCCCGTGCCCACGGGCATTCCGCGGTCTCTGGCCCAGGAACGCGCGGCGCGCGTCTCGGCACTCCAGTACCAGCTGCATTTCTCGCTGGTGCCGCACGCGCCCACCACGGATGGCTCTGAGTCGCTCACGTTCTCGTTGAACCACGCCAGCGAGCCGTTACTGCTCGATTACCGCGACGGGGACGTGAAGTCGCTCACGCTTAACGGCCATGTGCTGCCACCGGTCATCGACCATGGCCATCTCGTCCTGCCCGCAAAGGACCTTGTCGATGGTCGCAATCGCATCGAGGCGGAATTTGTATCTCACGTCGCACCCGCCGAAAAGGCGATTACCAGCTATCAGGACCGTGACGACGGTTCCGAGTACATCTACACGCTCTTTGTCCCGATGGACGCCAGCATGGCCTTTCCATGCTTCGATCAGCCCGATCTCAAGGGGCGCTTTCAGCTCACGCTCGACGCTCCGTCCAAGTGGACGGTGATCTCCAACACCAATCCACTGATTGCGCACAGCCTGCCGGATCAACGCCGCGAAACTACCTTTGCCGTTACCGAGCCGCTGCCCACGTACCTGGTTGCCTTCGCCGCCGGTCCATTCGTGAAAGTGCATCCCAGTCCGGGGCTGCCGGGGCTTTACGTGCGCAAGTCGAAAGCTGCTGCGGCGGCGGCCGTCGCGCCCCAGGTGCAGGAACTGGCTGCTGCCGGAATTCGCTACCTTTCAAAGTACTTCCACCAGCCATATCCATTTCCCAAGTACGACATGGTGCTGATTCCGGGCTTTGCTTACGGAGGCATGGAGCATGCAGGAGCCACCTTCCTTCGCGAAGACGAAATCATTTTCCGCTCCGCGCCCACCGAGGCCAACCGCGTGGGCCGCGACATTGTTGTGCTCCACGAGCTTACCCATCAGTGGTTCGGCGACTTCACGACCATGAAGTGGTTCGACGATCTCTGGCTCAAGGAGGGCTTTGCCCAGTACATGGCCTACCAGTCGCTGGCAGATCTTCAAAAGCAGCAGGTGGCCTTGCCTGCCCATGCCGAAGTCGCGCAGTCGGCCCTGCTGCCGGTGACAGGGCTTCATGCCTCCACCAATCCGTGGAATTACTTCTACCAGACCATCAAGCCGGCGGCTTACGGCATTGATGAAACCCGTGGGACCACGCCGATCTACCAGAGCATTCCCAATCTCGACGACGCCAAATCCGCCTACGGCGCGATTGTCTACAACAAGGCTCCCGGCGTGCTCAAGCAACTGGCGTTTGTCCTTGGCCAAAAGGCCTTTCGGCAGGGGCTTCAGGATTATCTGGCCTCGCACCCCTACGGCAACGCTACCTGGAACGATCTGGTGCAGTCGCTCCAGACCGCATCGGGCAAGAATCTTTTGCCCTGGGCCGACCTCTGGATCCGCCACCGCGGCATGCCGGAGGTGCATGTCCACTGGTCCTGCTCCAACGGCAGGATAGCCTCGTTCACGTTGAACCAGCAGGATGTGCTTGGCACGGATACGGTCTGGCCCATTGCCGACAATGTGCTGCTCGGTTATCCCGGCGGGCAGAATGTCACACTGCGCGCGCAGTGGAGCTCCGCGTCGGCTCCGTTGCCGCAGGCAGTGGGCAAGGCTTGTCCCGCATACGTGTTTGCCAACGCGGGCGATCAGGCTTACGGGCTGTTCCTGCTGGACCAGCGCAGCAGGGAATATGTCACCGCCCATCTCAACCCCGCGGATAAGGCCATCCCCGGCAGCCTGGAACAGGCCATGCTGTGGGGCTCGCTCTGGCAGAGCGTTCGCCTCACGGAATACGACCCATCACAGTACCTGCAACTGGCTCTGCGCGATCTGCCGCAGGAGCACGACGAATTGCTCGCATCGAGCGTGCTGGCCCGCAGTGAGTGGGCACTGCACCATTACGTGGGGCCGCAGACCCGCAGGCAGCTTGCGCCAAAGTTCGCTGCGCTTGCCATCCAGCGCATGCAGAAAGATTCCAATCCTGACCTGCGCGTGGTCTGGTTTCGCGCCTTGTCCGGCCTTGCCAAACAGCAGCCGGGGCGCGATGCGGTCAAGAACCTGCTGTCCGGCAAGCTGCAGATTCCCGGCGTCAAGCTGCGCGTGAGCGACCGCTGGAATCTGATCACCTCGCTGATCGCCTACCAGGACTCGCAGGCGGACACGTTCCTGAAGGCAGAGCAGAAGCGCGACACCCCGGACGAAGCACGCCGCTTTGCCTACATTGCGCGTGCTGCCACGCCCACGGCTGCCAGCAAGCGCTTCTACTTCAACGACTACCTGCACAATGCGCAGCGCCCCGAAGACTGGATCTCCGCCAGCCTGGGCGCCTTCAACTACTGGAACCAGTCTTCGCTGACCGAGCCTTACGTGCAGCCGGCTCTGGAGGCTCTGCCGCAGATCAAGCAGAATCGCAAAATCTTCTTCCTGGTGACGTGGCTCGATGCCTTCCTCGGGAACCAGACATCGGCGGTTGCTGACCGTCGCGTGCACCAGTACCTGAAGATGGCGCCGATCTCTCCGGATTTGCGGCTGAAGATACTGCAGGCCGTCGACACGCTCGACCGCACGGTGGCGATCCGTGCAAAATTCGGAGCAAAGTAACCACTGAGTTCGACGTGCGATCGTAACCGCATGCAGAAAGGAGGAAACAGCTCAGCATGAATCAAAACGGAACCTGGGTCCTGATGTTGTTTGTCGCTATCATCGTGGGTCTGCTTCTCCTGCTGTTGCACCTCACGGGCTTTGGCGACCTCATCCAGGGCCGCATCCATGAGCGCCCGCGCCGGCGGCTGTTTCTCTCCTCCATCAGCTTCTTCCTCACCTTCCTGCTGGTGCGCCTGCTGGTTATGTCGATCACGCACCATTTCGGCCCTTTCCACTGGGTCTACTTCCACGGCAAGCACATCCACCACCTTGTGTGGGGAATTCTCCTGTTGCTGATCGTCGGCTATGGCTACAGCGCGGAAATCGGTCACAAGGAAACTCCCTGGTCGATTTTTCTGAGTCGCCTTTTCGCCATTCTTTATGGCGTGGGCGCGGCGCTCACACTCGACGAATTTGCGCTCTGGCTCAACCTCAAAGACGTGTACTGGGCGAGGCAGGGCAGGGAAAGCATCGATGCCGTGGTGCTGTTCGGTGCGTTCCTGGCCATTGTGACGTGGGGCGCACCGCTCTGGCACGGCGTGCGCAATCGCAGACGGTAACAACTGGTCACTCTACAGGACCGGAAGAGATGCTCTAGACTCGAAATCAATGTCGGAATTTCTGCTCTTTCATGGCGTTGCCATCGTCATGCTCATTCTGGCCAACGGCTTCTTTGTTGCCGCGGAACTGGCCCTGGTGAGCGTGCGGGCCACGCGCGTCGAGCAGCTCATCCAGTCCGGCGACGCCCGCGCATTGACCGTGCGCCGATTGCAGGAGAATCTCGGAGACTTTCTCCCCGCCGTGCAGCTGGGCGTCACGCTGTGCAGCCTGGCTCTTGGCTGGATCGGCGAACCCTTTGTCGCCAGCATCCTCGACCGCTGGTTTGTCTGGCTTCCGGACGCGCAGATTTACGGCCACATCGCCGCGCTTGCCCTCGCCTTCGCGGGCATCACTTATTTCCAGGTGCTGGTTGGTGAGCTGGTCCCCAAGGCTCTGGCCCTCCACCGTACAGACCAGATGGTAATGGCTATCGCCGGGCCGATGGACGCATTCATCCAGCTCACGCGCCCCATCGTCCGCTTCATGAATACCTCAGCCGGGTTGATGCTCAGATTCTTCGGTGCGCCCATCGCCCACCAGGGCGGCATTCACTCTGCTGAAGAGCTCAAGCTGATGGCCACCGCCGCGCGCCGCATCGGCGTGCTGCCGGAGTTCGAAGAGATACTGGTTCATCGCTCGCTGGAACTCGATGATATCCTTACGCGCGAAATCATGACTCCGCGCCAGCGCATCTTCTCGCTGCCTGTGGACATGCCCATCGAGCAGGCCAGCGCGCGTATTGTTGCAGAAATGCATTCCCGCGTGCCGGTTTACGACCCCGATCGCGGCAAGGACTTCATTGTTGGCGAAGTGAACGCCAAGGACATTGCCCGCCTCATGCACTTCCGCGCGACGGCGCAGACGCGATTTTCCGCCGAGCCCTTCAGTGGTATGAATCTGCGCCAGGTAATGCGGGAGGTTCTGGTGGTGCCCGAAACCAAGCCTGTTCTGGATCTTCTCCGCGAGTTTCAGCGGCGCCGCCGCCATCTTGCCATTGTGGTGGATGAATACGGCTCGACTGCCGGCCTGGTCACCGTCGAAGATGCCATCGAGCAACTCATCGGCGAAGTGGAAGACGAATTCGACGTGGTGCCGCAACCCCTGCTCGTTCGCGGCGGGGAGATGGTGCTGGATGGCAGCGTAACTCTCCGCGACCTGGAAACCCAGATGCAATGGGCCCTGCCCCGCGAAGGCGGCGTGGAAACCCTGGCAGGATTTATGCTGACTCAACTCGGCAAAATTCCCGAGCCCGGCGAAAGCTTTCTCTACGGTGGCCGCAAGCTCACCGTTGCGGAGATGACGGGCAATCGCATCAGCAAAGTTCGCGTCGAAGTAGCGCCCCCCGCGCGCACGGCCGATGAGGAGGATACGGCGGAAGCATGAAGAGGGTATTGCGCTCGCTGGGCTTTCGCCTGCTCTATACGCTGCCGGTTGTCTGGCTGGTGGTTTCCATTGTTTTCTTCCTCATTCACCTCGTCCCCGGCGACCCTGTGGAGGTGATGCTCGGACAGGGCGCGCGTCCCGGCGACATTGCCGCACTGCGCCACGCCTATGGGCTCGATCTGCCCCTGCACGTCCAGTACATGCACTACTGGTGGGGCGTGCTGCACGGCAATCTTGGCATGTCCCTGCGCATGGGACAGGGCGTTACCAGCCTTGTGCTGGAACGCTACCCCTACACGGCGGAGCTGACCATCGCCGCGCTGTTTATCGCCTTGTTGATCTCCATTCCTGCGGGTATCATCGGCGCGCTGCATCGCGGCCAGTGGCGCGATCACACGGTGGGCGTCGTCAGTCTGCTCGGGCTATCGTTCCCCAACTTCGCCCTTGGCCCGATCCTCATTCTGCTGGTTTCCATCAAGCTCGGCTGGCTGCCGGTAAGCGGAGCCGGCGGACTTGCTCATCTGGTGCTGCCCGCCGTCACCATGGGCGCTGCGCTCGCTGCGGTGCTTACTCGCATGGTGCGTACCGCCATGCTCGAAGAGCTTAATCAGGACTACATCCGCACCGCACGCGCCAAGGGGCTCAGCGAGCGCCGCGTCGTCTATGTGCATGCGCTGCGCAATGCCATGATTCCCGTGATTACGCTCATTGGATTGCAATTTGGCGCGCTGCTCGCAGGGGCCATCGTGACGGAAAAGATTTTCAGCTGGCCTGGCATTGGACGGCTCACTGTCACGGCCATCGAAAACCGAGACTATCCGCTGCTGCAGGGCTGCATCCTCGCCGTAGGGTTGACGTATGTGTTGGTGAACCTGGCGACGGATGTGTTGTATTTGGTGATCAATCCGCGCATGCGGGACTAGCTCTCCAGACATGCAACCCTTCGGTGCAATTACAGCAACTGTTTCAGTGTTGCTGTAACTTTTCCATCGGCAATATCGAGAAAACCAAGCGAAACCGGCAGGGAAAACCGCCTCGGCCCTGCGCTTCCGGGATTGAAGTAGAGCACGCCTTTGCGCTCTTCCATTTTCGGCTGATGCGAATGTCCGTAGATCACTGCCGCCATGCCTGCCGCTACCGGGTCCAGATCCAGCGCCTGCAGATCGTGCAGCAGGCAGAAAAACACCCCACCCAGCTCAATCACTTCTGTTTCCGGCAACGCAGCACAGGGGCCAACCCCGTCCACGTTGCCGCGAATCGCCGTCACGGGTGCAATCGCACGCAGCCGTTCCAGAATCTCGATGCCGCCCACATCACCCGCGTGCAGAATGTGCTCCACGCCCGCCAGCGCGTCGATCGCCTCTGGCCGCAGCAGCCCGTGCGTGTCGCTGATGACTCCAATGCGCATGCTCTCAGCCTATCCCAAACAAAGCGGGCCGCCATTCCGGCAGCCCGCTTCGGTTGTGCATGTAACCCAGTTAGTACTTCACGATCTTTGAGAACGACACCGCGTCGAGGCTCGCTCCGCCCACCAGTGCGCCGTCAATCTCGGGCTGGTTGAGCAGGGCAGGGGCGTTGTCCGGCTTCACGCTGCCGCCGTAGAGAATCCGCATGCTATCCGCGACTGCGCGGCCCAGCAGGCGGGCTACTTCGGTGCGGATGGTCAGGTGGGCTTCTGCAGCCATTTCGGGTGTCGCCGTCTTGCCCGTGCCAATCGCCCACACCGGCTCGTAGGCAATCACGATGTTGGCTGCCTGTTCGGATGTAATGCCCTTGAAGGCGATCTCGGTCTGGCGTAGCAGCACTTCCTGTGTTTTGCCGCCCTCGCGCTCGGCCAGCAGCTCGCCCACGCACACAATCGGCTTGAGGCCGTGCTTGAGCGCCTGGTGTGTCTTCTGGTTTACCAGCTCGTCGGTCTCGCCGAAGTACTGGCGCCGTTCCGAGTGCCCGATGATGATGTGGGTTACGCCGAGCGCCACCAGCATCACGGCCGAAGTTTCGCCGGTGAACGCGCCTTCATCGGCGGTGTGGATGTTCTGCCCGCCTATGGCAACGTTGCTGCCGGCAACCGCTTCCACCACGGCGTAAAGCGAGGTGGCGGAAGGGCAAAGCACAATCTCATCGCGGCTGTGCCCGGTCACGAGAGGCAAAAATGTGGCAACAAACTCCTTCGCCTGGGCGGGAGTCTTATACATCTTCCAGTTCGCTGCAATCAGTGGTTTGCGCATGTCTATCAATTTTCCTCACCTTAATTTTAGCGGCTCGGCGGCGAATCGCCGAGTTCTGGTCGAATCTTTCCTGTATATGTGTGATATATATTGCTCGTGAGCGCCCGCCGGTCTAAAGATCCGCTCGAAAGTTGTACCGGTTTCAACTGGGATGACGCAAACATGCGAAAGAACCGGGACCGCCACCAGGTAACGCCGGAAGAGGCGGAAGATATCTTTTTCAACGACCCGCTGATCGTTCGCAGCGATGAGCAGAAATCAAGGCGGGAAAAGCGTTATTGGGCACTGGGCCAGACGTCAACAGGCCGCAAGCTGTTCGCAGCCTTTACCGTACGCCGCAACCTTATCCGAGTGATCTCAGTGAGAGACCAGACACGGCGAGAAAGCGAGTTCTGTGCGCGCTATGAAGAAAAAAATCCCTGAGTTTCGCAGCGAAGAAGAAGAGTCCGATTTCTGGTCCAGGGCCGATTCCACGGAATACGTGGATTGGTCGAAGGCCGAGCGCACGCGGCTCCCAAATCTGAAGCCGACGCTCCGCACCATCTCCATCCGCCTGCCGGTGTCGATGGTGGAGGACCTCAAGGTGCTCGCCCACAAGCGCGACGTTCCGTATCAATCGCTTTTGAAGATGTATCTCGCCGATCGCATCGAACAGGAGCGCAAGCGAAAGCGTGCTTGAGCCAAGCATCCGTGAAACCGGAAAAGGCCCGACTCATTCGACGAATCGGGCCTTTTTCGCGATTGGTTCACTTGTTCGTCAGCGCTTCGACGCCGGGCAGTTTCTTTCCTTCCAGGAATTCGAGGCTTGCGCCGCCTCCCGTGGAAATGTGCTTGATCTTGTCCGCCACGCCGGTCTGCTTTACCGCCGCAACCGAGTCGCCGCCGCCGATGATCGAGATAGCACCCTCATTGGCTGCCACCGCGTTGGCTACAGCAGTGGTGCCCCTGGCGAATGCCGGCATCTCAAAGACGCCCATCGGCCCGTTCCAAACAATGGTGGCCGCTTCGGCAATCTCTTTCGAGAAAAGCTCAATCGACTTGGGACCGATGTCCAGGCCCATCCACTCGGCAGGGAAGGCTCCTGTGCCTGCAAACACCCTGGTGTTGGCGTCGGGGGCAAACTTGTCTGCCAGAATGTGATCTACCGGCAGCAGGAAGCGCACACCCCTGGCCTTTGCCTTGTCGAGCGCTGCCCTGGCGATGTCCAGTTTATCGGCTTCCACCAGTGACTTTCCTACTTCCTGGCCCTGCGCCTTGAGGAAGGTGTAAGCCATGCCGCCGCCAATCAGCAGCGCATCGACCTTGTTGAGCAGGTTGTCGATCACCTTGATCTTGTCCGACACCTTTGCGCCGCCGATGATGGCCACAAAGGGCTTCGACGGAGCCTCCAGCGCCTTGCCCATGTACTGGAGTTCCTTCTCCATCAGCAGGCCGGCGGCCGACTGCTTTACAAAGTGCGTAATGCCTTCAGTGGAAGCATGAGCGCGATGTGCGCTGCCGAAGGCGTCATTGACGTAAATCTCGCAAAGCGAAGCCAGCTTCTTTGCGAATTCAGGATCGTTGGCCTCTTCTTCGGCATGGAAGCGCAGATTTTCGAGCAGCAGTACCTGCCCGGATTCCAGTTGCAAAGCTGTTTCCTTCGCGATGTCGCCCACGCAATCGGGCGAGAAGGCGACGTTCACTCGTTCGCCCAGATGATGATCCAGCAGAACACGCAGGCGGTCCACTACCGGGCGCAGGCTGTACTTCGGATTGACTTTGCCTTTTGGGCGTCCCAGGTGCGAGGCGAGAATCAGCTTGGCCTTGCGACGCAGCGCGTACTCAATGGTGGGCAGGGTTTCGCGGATGCGCGTGTCATCGGTGATCTCCTGGCCGTCTTCGCTGAGCGGCACGTTAAAGTCCACGCGCATGAAGACGTGCTTGTGAGCAAGGTCGAGATCGCGAATCGAGAGTTTCGACATGGAATTTTTCTCCGTAAACTGACTTTGTCAGGAATCGAGGATCGCGTCGGCTTCTATTTCGACGCGCCAGGCAGGGTTTAAGAGCTTCGCTACCACCACCATCGTGGCGGCTGGCCGAATGGAGCCAAACAATTCGCCGTGAACCTGACCTACCGTTTCCCAGTCCTCGGCATGGGTGAGATAAATGCGCGTGCGGACTACATCCTGCAGCCGGGCGCCGGCCTTTTCGAGGGAGGTCTGGATAATCTGGAATATCTGCCGCGTCTGCGCGGCTACGTTGGCGTTATCTGCGCCCGCCGGGCCGGTCCCGGCAACAAGGACGGTATTACCGACTCGAACTGCCCGTGAAAATCCGATGACGGGCTCATACGGAGAAGTACCGGCTATGTTCTGGCGCATCGTTGGTCTGCCTCTGAGCGGGTTTGCCTCTGATCGGCGGATTGCAGGAGTGTGCAAAAGGGAGTGGTTGATAAATCCCAGGCCTGCGAATCCACAGACCTGGGAAATGGCGTTACCGCGAATTGGCCTCGATTTACAGGCCCTTCTTCGCCAGGAAGAGAATGAGGTCCTTCACGCGGTTTGAGTAACCCCACTCGTTGTCGTACCAGCTGATGACCTTGACCGACTGGCCGAGGACCTTGGTCAGCTCCGAATCGAAGATTGAGGAGCGCGGGTCGCCCTTGAAGTCGCTCGAAACCAGCGGAGCGGTTTCGTAACCGAGAATACCCTTGAGCGCGCCTTTGGAGGCTTCTTCGACGGCCTTGTTCACGGTAGCCACGCTTACCGGCTTTTCAGCGACAAAGGTCAGGTCCACTACGGAAACGTTCGGGGTCGGGACGCGGATGGCAAAACCGTCCAGCCTGCCGGCCATTTCGGGAATCACGAGCTTGAGGGCCTTGGCGGCGCCAGTGGAGCTGGGGATCATGTTGATCGCGGCAGCGCGGGCGCGGCGGAGGTCCTTATGCGGAAAGTCGAGGATGACCTGGTCGTTGGTGTAGCTGTGGATGGTGGTCATGATGCCTGTGACCAGTCCAAAGTTCTCGTGCATCACCTTCACGAGCGGCGCCAGGCAGTTCGTCGTGCAGGAAGCATTGGAAATCACATTGTGCTTCGCCGCGTCGTACTTGTCTTCGTTGACACCCAGAACCACCGTGAGGTCTTCGTTGGTGGCCGGGGCGGAGATGATGACCTTCTTCACCGTACTGCCCAGGTGGCTGTTGGCCACTTTGGCGTCGGTAAAGCGGCCAGTCGACTCAACCACGATTTGCGCGCCCACAGATGCCCAGGGCAGCTTTGCCGGATCCTTTTCGGCGAAGACCTTCAGCGTCTTGCCGTCGATCGAAATCGAATCTTCGGTCGCGGTGACTTCATGCTTCAGGTTGCCAAGAATCGAGTCGTACTTGAGCAGGTGCGCCAGCGTCGCAGGGCTCGTCAGGTCGTTGACGGCCACAACTTCGATGTCGGGGTTGCCGAGGGATGCGCGCAGAACATTGCGGCCGATGCGGCCAAAACCGTTGATTCCAACCTTCACTGCCATGGAAATTCTCTCTCCTTATGGGTTGCTTGAGGCGTGCTTATGAGTAGACAACCGGTGACGAGCGACGCCGTTTCGTTCACCATATTTGATGCTAGCATTGTGTGGATTTTCATGTTGGGCGTCACTGACCGCAAAGGCGCCAAACTTGACTCAGTTTATTAGCCGTCTGGTCCTACTGTTTGCGATGACCTGCCGACTGTGTTACATCCTCAACTATAAAGACTATGCGTGAATGGATGCGCGAACGCATGAGAAGACGCTCGAAGCGTGGACCGAATCTCTCTGAGTCCACAGGCAAAATCGGACAGGAGCTGCCGTCCTCAGGGCCGGCGCCCCTTAGCCCTTCCTATCTAGAAGAAGGCACAAAATCAACGGATTCCCACGCGAAACCGGAAGATGCAGCACTCGCTCCTTCGCACGAACCCGAAGTAGAAGAGCCCGTTACTGCACGTCCGGACGCTGCCCCCGACGTCGAAGAGACTCCGGAAACCGGCAGACTCGTTGTGGAAACTCAGCCCGAATCCCCGTCAACGCCCCCGCCGGAAGTTCAGGCCGCAGCGCCTGCAGGCGCTACGCAGGGGCCGCGCGGCTATGTCGTGCTGGCGATTGGACTGCCCGGATCAGGCAAAACCACCTGGTTCAAACGTCGTGGAGTGCAGCCGCTGTCGAGCGACATGCTGCGTTCCATTCTTTTTGACGACATCACGGAACAGCGCTACCAGGGGCTGGTCTTTTCGACGCTGCGTTCGCTTCTCCGCGCGCGCCTCATCGCCAAGATGCCGTGGAATTACGTGGACGCGACGAACCTTTCGCCGCATGAACGCCGCCAGTGGATCAAGATGGCGAAGAGCTTCGGCTATGAAGTGCAGGCCGTGTTTTTCGACGTTCCGCTGGAGGTGTGCCTGCAGCGCAACAGCCGCCGCGAACGCGTCGTCAACGACGAAATCATGCACAAGATGGCCGAGCGGCTCCGTCCGCCCAGCTTTAAGGAAGGTTTTACCAAAATTACCGTGGTGCGCGTGAAAGGCGCGGCGGCTTCGGCTCCGCTGCCGGAGGCGCCTGCCGCGGAGTAAGATCAACGCGTTACACTGAGCAACAATGCCGAGGCTCAAGCCTCGGCATTGTTTTTTCTTCAAATCCTCAAACCATCCTCGCAGGAGAATCTTTTATGCCGGACCATCCTTCCACTTCCAGCCGCAACCTGGAACCCTGGCTACGCGGCACGCTGACGGAAGTGCCAGCCGTGGCCCGAGCCGTTTTGCATGCCATGGAGATGGCGCAGGAAGATGCGCGGCGCTGGTGCGCCGACCTGACCACCGAGGAATTGCACGCTCAGCCTTTCGGCATGACTCCCGCTGCCTTCCATATTCGCCACATTGGACGCAGCCTGGACCGCCTGCTCACCTATGCCGAGGGCAATCAACTGGACGTAACCCAGATGGCCGCGCTCAAGGTGGAACTCGAACCGGGAGCCAGCAAGGAAGCTCTCTTCCAGGAGTTGGCCATGGCCTGCGAGGAGGCTTCGTTGCGGGTTCGGGCGCTTGCGACGGCAGACTTCGAACAGCCTCGCGGGGTTGGCCGCAAGGCGCTGCCTACCACCGTAGGTGGTCTGCTGGTCCACTGTGCTGACCACACCCTCCGCCACACGGGCCAGCTGGTTACCACGGCCAAGCTGCTGCTCGCACTGCGCAACGCACCGGGCGCTCCCGCAAAGTGAGAAAATAAGGCAGATGCGAGTGACCGTCGAGCGACTGCGGCTTTGGATACTCATCGCCGCGTCATTGCTGATTGCGGTGCTTGTCGGCTTTTTCCTCTGGAGCGGCCTGCAGTACCGCCGCATCGTTCAGAATCTGCCGCGCAAACTCGGCGTGAACATTCAGCAGACCGCCTCGGGCTTCACCTATTCGCAGTCGAGCCACGGGCATACGCTGTTTACCATTCACGCCTCGCGGCTCATGAGCTTCAAGAACGACAAGGCCGAGCTGCATGATGTTTCCATTACGCTCTACGGCCCGCCAGGCAGTCACCGTGCCGACCGCATCTACGGTGCCGAGTTCGAATACGACCGCAAGACCGGCATCGCCAGCAGCCAGGGCAAGGTGGAGATCGATCTCGAAAGCCCTTCGCAGGCTGGGCCGGGAAGGCAGCAGCGCCCCATCCACGTTCAGACGAGCCAGCTTACTTACAACTCCAAAACCGGGCTCGCGCAGACCAGCCAGTACACCGAGTTCTCCCTGCCGCAGGGTTCGGGCCACGCCACCGGCGCCAGCTATAACTCGAAGACAGGCCTCTTTGTGCTGGAGCAGCAGGTTTATCTGCAGACTCAGCCTGGCAAATCCACCGGTCCCTCGGCCACGGTCATTCGCGCCGCGCACCTCAGTTTCCAACGCGACAACAACCTGGCCACGCTCTCCGCGCCCGTGATCCAGAACGGCCGGCAAACCACATCGGCCACGCGGGCCCAGATTTACTTCCGGCCTGACGGTTTCGCGGATCACATCCTCGCGCAAGGCCATGTCCGGATGGTTTCGGCGACGGGCGCCACCATCACGGCACAGATGGCACAGATTGCGCTCTCGAGCAGCAACCAGCCCCAGAACGCCGTGCTCACTGGCGGCGTGCAATATGCCAGCCACACCAGGCAGGAAACCATGCAGGGCTCCGCGCAGCAGGCGCGCCTCAGCTTTGCGGCAGTGCCTGGTCATTCCGGGCGTTCATGGCTGCGACACGCTCACTTTGACCAGTTGGTCGAGTTCACCGAGCAAATCCATGGCGCTCCGGGAGACCCCAAGGCAGTTTCCACGCGCCAGGTGAGCGGCGGGCAGGCTGATGTCGCCTTTGCACTCGCGGCGGACGGAGCGAAGAGTGTTCCAACAACCATCACCGTGCAGCAGAACGCCGTCGCCACGGTGCGGACGAGCTACACACATCAGCCGCCGCAGCAAACCACCGTGCGCGCTGGTCAACTGGTCGCCACGCTGGCGGATGGCCGCATCCTGCGCACGGTCCATGCGACCGGTCATGCGGAGGTCTCGAGCCTCGGCAGGGACGGTTCGATCAACACCACGCGCAGTGATTCACTCGTGCTTACCTTTGCGCCGCAATCGCGGCATGCTGCTGCCCAGCTTGTTTCCGCCGTGGAAGACGGCCACGTCGTCATGCAGCAGACGCCTGCAAAGGCCGCCCACAACGCTGGCGGTCCAGTTATGGCATGGGCCAGTCACGCCGAATACACCGAGGCGGACCAGGTGCTTCGCCTTCGGGGTAATCCACGGATCGAGGAGACAGGCGCGCTCGATCTTTCCGCAGATGCGATTGACTACCACCGCTCGACTGGCGAGGCATTCGCGCTCGGCAATGTCAAAGCCACTTACCGCCAGGCATCCGCCGCATCCGCGAACGGCTCGCTTCCGCAACTCGGCGGCAAAGGAGCCACGCATGTCGTAGCGGCCCACGCCTGGTTTTCCTCCGCCAAGGGGCAGGCCACTTTTTACGGCGCATCGGGGCATCCGGCTCGCCTCTGGCAGGGCGGCAATTCTGTCTCCGCGCCTGTGATCGAACTCCGCCGCAGTCCCCAACAGTTATTCGCCTCCGGCCACGGAACGGATGCTGTCACCGCTGCCTTTGCGGCTGTCATGGGGTCCAGGGCTCCTGCCGGACTGGTGCGCGTTGCCAGTGATTCGCTGACGTACTCCGGCAAATCGCATCAGGCCGACTTCCGCGGGCACGTCGAGGCGGTAGACACCTTCGGCAAGATGCAGGCCTCCAACATCAACATGCAGATTGCACCGGCAGAGGACCATCAGCCCACCCGGCTTGAGCGGATGACCGCCACGGGGGGCGTTACGCTCATCCAGCCCGGGCGCCGTGCCGTGGGAACCAGGCTCGTCTATACCGCCAGTGACGAGCGGTATATCCTTACCGGCCGACCGGGAGCGCTGCCTTACCTCATCGATCGCGTACATGGACGAACCATGGGCGCAGCGTTGATTTTCAATAATCGGAATGATAGCGTCGAGGTCAACGGGGGGGAGGGAAGCGCGGTCACCGAGACCAGTATCCCAAAGTAAATGCACAGGCTTTACACGGACCACATCACAAAAGCATACAAGGGCCGCCAGGTGGTTCGCGGCGTCAGTGTTGAGGTCTTTGAGGGGGAAGTCGTCGGCCTGCTCGGACCCAACGGCGCCGGGAAAACCACCAGTTTTTACATCACTGTCGGCCTTATCCAGCCTGATTCCGGACGGGTTTTCGCGGATGGCGAAGACATCACCCGCGTTCCCATGTATCTGCGCGCCCGCAAATACGGCATCAGCTACCTGCCGCAGGAACCCTCGGTCTTCCGCAAGCTGACCGTGGAGGAGAATATTCTCGCGGTGCTCGAGGCGCAGCCTCTGCCACAGGAGACCCGCCGCGCCCGCACCGAAAAGCTGATCGATCAGCTCAACCTTGGCCACATCCGCAAGACGCGCGGCTACGCGCTCTCGGGCGGCGAGCGCCGCCGGGTCGAGATTGCCCGCTGCCTCTGCATCCAGCCTCATTTCATCCTGCTCGACGAGCCTTTCTCCGGCATCGATCCCATTGCCGTTCTCGATTTGCAGGAGATTATCTCGGGCCTGAAAACGCAGGGAATCGGGGTCCTCATTACCGACCACAACGTGCGCGAAACGCTCTCCGTTACCGACCGCGCTTATATCATCAATGAAGGAGAGATTTTCCGGCACGGTACACCGGAAGAACTGGGTGGTGATCCGGAGGTCCGCAGGGTCTACCTTGGTCAAGGTTTTTCTCTCGCTTGAGAATATCCCCAAGGTCATGTACTGGCCCGGATTCCCACACGCGCCGTTGTGCTGAGCATGTAAACTCAGAGGCAAGTCCCCCAGCCGAGAAGAAGTGAAATGGCTCTACTGCAACCAAAACTCAATCTGAAAGTCGCCCAGCGGCAGATCCTGACCCCCGGGCTGATGCAGATGGTCAGCGTGCTGGCGCTGAACAAGATTGAGCTGAAGGAGATGATCCAGGCGGAGATATGCGAAAACCCCGTCCTGGAGGAGATGGAGGAGAACGTTCCTCTTATCGACGACGTGGCCCAGCGCGAAGAAGACCACGACCGCATACTGGAAACCAGAAAAGACGAGCCGGAAAAGAAGGATCCCTTCGACGAAATCGACTTCGGCTCCTACTTTCAGGAGTATCTTGATCCCGGCTTCCGCACGCCCAACAGCTTTGAAATCAGCGAAAAACCCTCTATCGAGAACTTTCTCTCGGCGCCCAGCACGCTCAGCGACCACCTGCTGTGGCAGCTCGGTTCGCTCACGCTCAGCACCGCGGTGCGCGACGCAGGCGAGTACATCATCGGCAATCTGAATGAGGACGGCTACCTCACCATTCTCGAAGAGGAGCTTCTCGAAGGCTATCTCCGCGAGCAACTTGTTCCCGAATCTGAAACACCCGCCATCGCAAACGGTGCGCATGCTGCGTCGCTGGCCTCTCTGCCGCCTGCCATGGTCGAGCGCGCCCGCGCCCATCTCTCGGCGGGGCTGGAAGTGGTTCGTCAGCTGGACCCGTTAGGCATCGCGTGGCCCGATCTTCGCTCCTGCCTGCTTGCCCAGGTGCGGGCGCAACGGCATGAGTTTGACATGATTTATGGCCGGGAACGCAAGCCAGCCACTCCCGCGTCCGAACCAGCCGAGGCCAGCCTCGACACTGCCGCCGTGGCTGAGAGAAACGGCCACGTTGCGGAATCGGAACCGCAAGCCGAGGCCGCCCCGGAACCGTCGGAAGAAGACCCCGCGCTGGCGCGCATGGCCGTCTTTGAAACGGCAACCGCGATTCTCGAGCATCACATGCTGCTGCTCCAGAAGCGCGATCCGCGGGAATTGTCGAAGGCGGTCGGTCGATCGGCCGAAGAAACCCAGCGCGCCATCGATTTCATCCGCACTCTCGACCCTCGCCCAGGCCAGCGTTACAACCGGTCAGAGGCGCGGCTGATTGAGCCGGATGTAGCCTTCGTCAAGCGGGATGAAGAGTTCGTCGTCCTCATGAATGACGAGGATCTGCCCACCTTGCGCCTGAACCACGGTTACCGCCGGCTGCTGCACAAGGAAGGCGCGGAAAAAGACGTTCGCGACTACGTGAAGGAGCGCTACCGCTCGGCCCTTCAACTCATGCGCAACATCGAGCAGCGCAAGAACACCATCCTCCGCACCTGCGAAGCCATTGTCCGCCGGCAAACCGAATTCCTCGAACACGGCATCGAACATATGAAGCCGATGATGATCAAAGAAGTGGCAGAAGAGATCGGCGTTCACCCCTCTACGGTCAGCCGTGCCGTCTCCAACAAGTATGTCCATACTCCGCAGGGCGTCTATGAGCTGCGCTTCTTCTTCTCAGAAGGAGTCAATGGCCCGGAGGGTTCCGGCTTGCCTCTTGTCCTGCTCAAGCGTAAAGTCAAAAAACTTATCGAGGAGGAAGATCCGGCCAAACCGCTCACCGATGACCAGATTGCCCAGTTGCTGGAAGCACAGGGCATCCACGTCACCCGGCGAACGGTCGCCAAGTACAGAGAAGACATGCAGATACCCAGCACCCATCAGAGGCGGGTTCGCGCCTGACTCTACTTGTTACCGTTGATGCACACAGACAACGGAGGGTCCGCAATGCAGATTGAGTACACCGGACGTCACGTCCACGTGACTCAGGCCTACCGCAAACTATGCGAAGAAGGCCTGGAGCGCGTTCAAAAAACACTTGACCGGGCACTGAGCGCCCATATCGTCCTCAGCTCAGAAAAATACCGCTATACAGCAGAAATCACCATCAAGATTCGCGGCGCCAAGCTCGTCAGCGTGGGAGAAGCTACGTCGATGAACACCGCCCTTCGCATGGCGCTCGACAAGGCCGAAACCCAGGCAAAGCGGCAAAAGCAGAAGGCGGTGGCCAACAAACGCCTGCCCAAGGTGGAAAAGACTACCCTGGAGCCCAAGCTGGCCCGCGTGCGCCGTGGCGCTGCCATTCGCAGCACCGCCGACCGCAGCGCGGCGGAAGCAGATGCGCCCTCCCCTGGCAAGGCTGGCCGCAATGGGAAAAATGGCTCCAGGCCCACGAAAGTTGCGATTCCCGTTACCGTACACAGCTTTCCCGCGGATGGTCCCGTCATCGAGCCCCATATCGTTCGCTCACTGGATTCGGTAGCCCTGCGCCCCATGACGCTCGAAGAGGCCGTAAAAGAGGCCGAGTTCCGTGACCGAGAGGTATTCGTCTTCCGCCGCAACGGAGACGGAATTCTCTGCGTTCTGCATCGAAAGCGGGACGGCAAGATGGAGCTGATCGAAGCTCCTTAAGCGCAAAATAGAATTGGGCGCGAAATCGTCATACCGGTGGACGGCTTCAAATGCTACGATGTGCCCATGCCCTCAAAGCGGCATATCGTAGCATCCCGTCCATCCAAACCCACTTCCGCGAAGGTCGACGCTGCATCCTCAGGCCGGCAGGAGGCTCATACCTCTGCGCGCGAACTGGTCATCCTTACCGGGCTTTCCGGCTCCGGCAAGCTTTCGGCGCTCAAGGCATTTGAGGATCTCGGTTATTACGCGGTCGACAACCTTCCCATAGAACTGGTTCCTCGATTTGCCGAGCTGGTACAGCAATCGGTCGAGATTACGCGTGCCGTGCTCGTGGTCGATGTGCGCGAAGGGCAGGGAATCAAGCGCTTTCCTAAGATGCTGCGCGAGGTGCAGCGCACCATCAAGACCACGGTCGTCTTCCTGGAAGCTTCCACCGCCGTCCTCATGCGCCGATTTTCCGAAACCCGCCGTCCTCATCCCCTGGGGCGGAACGAGCAGGTCAGTCGTGCCATCACCAGCGAGCGCCGCATGCTTGCCCCTCTGCGCAAACTTGCGGACATGGTCATGGACACCTCCAAGTTCAATGTGCACGAGCTGCGGGCTCTGATCATCGACCGCTTCACCACGGAAACCGCCGCGCCGACTCTGCTCATCTCCTCCATGAGCTTCGGTTACAAGCACGGCGTACCGCTGGAAGCCGACCTGGTCTTCGATGTTCGTTTTCTGCCTAATCCGCATTTCATTCCCGAGTTCCGCCCGCTCACCGGCAAGGATCCCAAAGTCGCCAGCTATGTGCGCAAATTTGCGCAGACCGGCGAGTTTCTTGAAAAGGTGACAGACCTGCTCCTCTTTCTGCTGCCGCATTACATTCATGAGGGAAAAAGCTATCTCACCGTGGCCTTTGGCTGCACCGGCGGCCAGCACCGGTCAGTCATGATTGCCGAGGAAATGGCGCATCGGCTGGAGAAGAGTGGCTACCGCATCAAGGTGGAGCATCGCGATATGCCTCGCTGAACCGGACCTTGAGCGGCTAGAATATCAGGATGAGTTCTCGCAGGGCCGGCGCATGAATCGACTCTTCCGGCTGCTTCATTACGCGCGGCGCTACATGCTGCAAATCTTTGGCGCGGTATTGCTGGCTGCGGGCGTTGGCCTGTTTGACGCCTTTCGCGTTCTGCTCGTGGGTCCCATCTTTGACGATGTACTGCATCCAGGCGGAGTTCCGCACCAGAAAATCCCGCTTATCTCCAGGGCGTTTCCGCACATCACACTGCAGCAGTTTGTCCCGGCAAGCCTCCACAATGACTGGAACATCGTCGCCTACGCCCTGATCCTATCCACACTCTTCAAGGGACTTTGCGACTACGGCGGCACCTACCTTGCCAGCTACGCCGGTTACGGAACCATCACCGATCTGCGCGACGATCTCTACGAGGCCATCCTCCGGCGCTCCGTCTCGTTTTTCCAGAAGCACGCCACCGGTACATTGCTTTCCGCGCTGATCAACGACATCGAACTGGTTCAGTACTCGATGTCCACCATCCTCTCGGACTTTCTCCAGCAGTTCTTCACGCTCATCTTCATGGTTGGCGTAGTCATCGCTCTCGGTCGCGAACTCGCGTGGATTCTGGTCATCTTCATTCCCATCGTCTTCCTGTCCATGCGCCGCATTGGCCGCGGCGTGCGCAAAACCACCCGCAAAGGCCAGGACAAGCTCGCAGAAATTCAGAATATCCTCCACGAAACCATCACCGGCAACCGCATCGTGAAGGCCTTCAACATGGAGATGTGGGAACTCGTGCGCTTCCGCGGCGCTGCCAGGCGACTGCTCCGCGCCAACATGCGGACGGTAAGCGCGCAGGCCGTCAGTTCGCCGCTCATGGACCTCATCGGCGCCATCGCCATTGCGTTGCTGCTGCGCCTCGGCCACGCTGAAATCAATCATCACAACATGAAGCCGGGCGTCTTCCTCGCCCTCATCGTCGCGCTCTTCAAGCTCTACGATCCTATCCGTCGCTTCGCCGTTTACTGGAACAGCTTCCAGCAGGCTGTCGGCTCATCGCAGGCGATCTTCGACTTCATTGACGCGGAAGATCGCGTCATCGAAAAGCCCGGAGCCGCCGATCTCGCCGAGTTTCACGAGGCCATCACACTGGAACAGGTGGGCTTCAAATACCAGGACGAAGAGGGCGTCAAGAATGTCCTCGACAACATCGACCTAACCATTCACCGGGGCGAAGTGGTAGCCCTGGTCGGACCCAGCGGAGCAGGGAAGACCACTCTCGTTAATTTGATCCCTAGATTCTTTGACGTCAGTACTGGCCGGGTGCTCATCGATGGCCACGACCTCCGCGACATCACCCTCGCATCCCTGCGCGAGCAGGTGGCCACGGTTACGCAGGAAACAATTCTCTTCAACGACACGGTACGCAACAACATCGCCTACGGCAAGCCCGACGTGCCGCTCGAACGCGTACAGCGGGCCGCGAAAGCCGCGCTGGCCCATGACTTCATCGAGCGCATGCCCGACGGCTACGACACCGTAATTGGCGAAAAAGGCTTCCGGCTCTCCGGCGGCGAGCGTCAGCGTCTTGCCATCGCGCGAGCCATCCTCAAGAACGCGCCCATTCTGATTCTCGACGAAGCCACCTCTGCGCTCGATGCCGAAAGTGAATCCCTCGTGCAGACGGCGCTCGCCAACCTCATGCGCGACCGCACCAGCATCGTCATCGCGCATCGGCTCTCCACCGTCCGGCGCGCCAACCGCATTGCCGTCATCGAGTCCGGGCGTATCACCGCCATCGGCAGCCATGACGAACTGCTCTTCACCTCACCCACCTACAAGAAACTGTATAAGTTACAATTTATGAACATTGAATCCATGAACGCATTGGATCTTGCCGCCAGTGAGGCCGCCGAATGAATGAAACTCCGTCTTCTGTATCAGATGCTGCTACGTCTCCCGTCATGTCCATGACCGGTTTCGCCCGCGTGGAAGGAAGCATCTCGGAAGGTCTCGCCTTCAACCTTTCCATCAAGAGTGTCAATCATCGATTCCTGGACCTTAACCTGCGCCTGCCCAACGGCCTCGATGGTCTCGAAATCAAGCTTCGCCAGGTGCTCAAGGAAAAGATCGCCCGCGGCCACGTTGACGTGACGCTGAATCTCTCGCGCACGGCCACCGATCGCGTGGACTACGACGCCGCGCGCCTCGCTGCCTATGTGAAGGCCTTTCGTACTGCCGCTGTCGAGCTCAATATTGCCGGCGAGCCAGACCTCAACGAAATCTTCCGCCTCCCCGGCGTCATCAACCAGGACACTCGCTCGGAAGAAGCGCCGGAAGTCATCGAAGCCGCTGTCCTCGCGCAGATCGACGCCATTGTGGAAGCCCTCAATGTAATGCGCACACACGAGGGTGCTGCCCTCCGGACGGATCTGAAGGCCGGCCTTGATCGTCTCGCCGCAGCCGTCGAGCAGGTTGCCGGTTTTCGAGAAGACGTTCAGCAGGCCTATTTTGAAAAGCTCCAACAGCGCATGAGCAGGATGATCGGCGGCGCGGTGGATGAAAACCGCCTTCTGCAGGAGGCCGCACTGCTGGCCGAGCGCAGCAGCATTGACGAGGAACTCGTCCGCATGCGAGCCCATATCGCACACTTTCACGGCCTGCTCGATACGGGCGGCGAAGTCGGCAAGAAGCTCGACTTCCTGTTGCAGGAGATGAACCGCGAGGCCAACACCCTGCTCTCAAAAACCAGCGGCGTTGCAGGAAAGGGCTCGCAGATTACCGAAATCGGCCTTTCGATCAAATCAGAGATCGAAAAAGCGCGCGAACAGGTGCAGAATCTTCAGTAAAGTCAGGGCATAGCAGACAAGCCATTCCCCCAGGAGAAAGAACCAGATTGGCAGGCCTTCTTTTCATCATTTCCGCCCCTTCCGGATCAGGTAAGTCCACGCTTGTGCATGAGCTGCGCTCGGTAGAAAGGAACCTGGATTTTTCCGTCTCCTACACCACCCGCGCACCACGCGGCTCAGAGGAGGATGGCCGCGAATACCACTTTGTATCGCGGCAGCAGTTCGAGGCGATGATCGCCGAAGATGAGCTGCTGGAGTACGCCGAAGTCTTCGGCAACTACTACGGCACGGCCCGCTCTGCCTTGACGGAATCCTTTGCTCACGGCCGCGATTTGTTGCTCGATATTGACGTGCAGGGCGCAGTGCAGGTACACCAGCGCGTCCCGGAGGCCATCTCCATCTTTATCCTGCCGCCCACGCCGGATGTGCTCAAGATGCGCCTCACCAACCGCAGCCGCGCCGAGGGCAAGGTCGAAGATTCGGTGATTGAGCGCCGCCTCGCCAAGGCCCGGCACGAGATCGAAAACTATCACAAGTACAAATACGTTCTCGTGAACGATGTTCTGGAACGCGCCGTCGATGAGCTTTCCGCCATTGTCAAGGCCGAGCGCTACCTCCACGACGGAGACGACCTGAGTCGCCCCGGGGTGCAAAAGGTTCTGGCCATTGCGGAAAGCTGCCGCGTCTCCCGTTCGGCGGAACGACTACGGCCCGTGCTTGGTGCCTTTGGTGTACCTTTCTCGCCGGAGACGGCCCAGATTTCAGCATTTCCTGGTTGACGTGCCGCCTCACTTCGCAGCATCATGGGCGCAAGTTGGTTTGTCCCCGTATGGGGAAGCCTGAAATGAGGTGCATCTGGATGGCAGTGGAACGTGAATTTGACAGCAATTACCGTTACGTTTTGGTTGCGGCCCGGCGTGCGCGCCAGTTGCAGCAGGGTTCTCAGCCCCTTTTGAGCAGCCGCACCAGCAAACCCTACAAAGTGGCGCAGGAAGAGATCAAGGCGGGCCTCGTCGGTTATGTGCGCGGCAGGCAGCGCACCAGTCCTTACATTGAATCCGACGCCGTACCGCGCTTCGCTCCTCACTCTTAGCCTCACCGCATTCCCCCGGCTGCCCGGAGGCTTCCGGGCAGCGTAAAATCATTCCCATGAAAGTCACTGTTGGCGTCTGCGGCGGTATTTCAGCCTACAAGAGCGCCGAATTGGTTCGTGCGCTGCAAAAACAGGCCTTTGACGTGCAGGTGGTCATGACCGAGGCTGCCCAGCGGTTTGTCCAGCCCCTCACCTTCGCCTCGCTGACCGGTAAAAAAGTCCTCACCAGCCTCTGGACGGAACCGGAATCTGGCACAGAAGAGCTTGCCTCCGCCATCGAGCACATCGACGCCGCCATTACAACAGACGCGCTGGTTGTGGCTCCCGCCACCGCCAACACGCTCGCCAGATTCGCCAACGGCATCGCGGACGATTTCCTGAGCACCATGTACCTGGCCACCAACGCTCCCGTGATCGTTGCCCCGGCCATGAATGTGAACATGTGGCAGCATCCTGCCACCCGGGCGAATGTCGCCACCCTCGAGTCGCGCGGCGTCACCATCATCCCGCCGGACAGCGGATACCTGGCCTGCGGCATGACCGGCGATGGACGCCTCGCCGACACGGAAGCCATCGTGGCCGAGGTCCTCAATCATTTGCGCTTTGCTCACGATCTTTCCGGAGAGACCGTGCTCGTCACCGCCGGTGGTACGCGGGAAGCACTCGACCCTGTGCGGTTCCTCGGCAACCGGTCGAGCGGCAAAATGGGTTACGCGCTGGCAGAGGCGGCAAGGCGGCGCGGTGCGCGTGTCATTCTGGTGAGCGCTCCCACCGCACTCCGTGTTCCCGCCGGAGTGGAAATGGTTCCCGTAGTCACCACCAGCGAAATGCGCGAGGCGGTGATGAAGCATCTGCCCGGCTCCACGCTCATCATCAAGGCCGCCGCCGTAGCCGACTATCGCCCCCGCGTGCGCGAGGCGCAAAAGATGAAGCGCTCCGGCCCGCTCACCGTTGAGTTTGAACCTACAGAGGACATCCTCGCGGAAGTCGCATCCAAAAAGCCGGCCGGCGCGCTGGTCATCGGCTTTGCGGCGGAAACCGAGGATGCTGTCAACCAGGGCCGCGAAAAGCTGCTGCGCAAAAGCGCGGATGCCATCGTGATGAACGATGTCTCGCGCGAAGGCATCGGCTTTGACTCCGATAACAATGCCGCCACCTTCCTCACCCGCACCAAGGCGATTGACATGCCGGAGATGACCAAGCGCGAACTCGCCCATCGCATCCTCGATGAAGTTCTCGTACTGCGCCGCCCGCGCCTCATCGTTGCAGAGGAGCCATCGAGCCTATGACCGCGCGTCTCAACCCCGAGGTTGCGGCGTCGGTCGAAGCTCGGCTCCGTTACTATCGCGACCTCGGCATCTACGACTTCTACCGGCGCGGCGAGCCGCTTGCCACTGCGGAAGTAGTCGATGCCGCCGCTGAGCCGCCGTGCGCCGATGCCCCACCGTCCTACGTAGCCGCATCTGTTACAGAAAGCGAGAGTCCTGATTTGTCTCCGCGAGCCGCCCGCCCCGCCGCCCCCAAAGATCGCGCCCAGGCGCTCCAACTGCTCCGCGAAGATATCGGAGACTGCACTCGCTGCGCGCTCGCCTTCCAGGGCCGCCACACGATCGTCTTTGGAGACGGCGACCCTCACGCGCGCCTCATGTTCGTTGGCGAAGGCCCTGGCGCGGACGAAGATGCGCAGGGATTGCCTTTCGTGGGCCGGGCCGGTCAACTGCTCAATAACATGATCGTCGCCATGGGCCTCCAGCGCGAGCAGGTTTATATCGCCAACATCGTCAAGTGCCGCCCGCCGCAAAATCGCACGCCCGAGCCGGAAGAGGCCCGCACCTGCTCGCCATTCCTGCTGCGCCAGATTGAGATTGTTCAGCCGGAAGTCATCGTTGCCCTCGGCGCCACTGCCGCCACCTACCTGCTGGGCATCAAGGGATCGCTCGCCTCGCTGCGCGGCCGCATTCACATGGCGCACAACCGCAAGCTCATCATCACCTATCACCCCGCATTCCTGCTTCGCGACCCGCGCCAGAAAAAGGAAGCATGGATCGATCTCCAGATCGCCATGCGCGAGCTCGGCCTCAAACCTGCCAAACCGGCAGGGGACTAGTCTCCATGCCGGCCTTTTGTGACGTTGCGCTGCCGGTCCCGCTCGATCGTGTCTTCACTTACGCCACCGGCGAGCACACTCCGCAAGTGGGCGCACGCGTCCTCGTTCCATTTCGCAATGAAAAGCTCTCCGGCATCGTCATGCGGCTGCATGACGAGCCGCCTCCCGTCGCCGCCAGGTCGCTGCTCATGGTCATGGATGAGCAAAGCCTGCTTTCTCCGCAACTGCTTGACCTGGCCCGCTGGATCTCCCAGTATTACCTCGCGCCCATTGGCGAGGTGCTGCGCGCCATGCTGCCGCTCATGGCGGAGGTTCGCCGACAGGTGCTTTTCCGCATCACGGACACAGGCCGCGAAGCGCTCTTCGCCGGAGCGCAACAAGGCTCATCGAGGCGCTCACGTTTGAGCGCCGAGCAGCAGGACCAGGAATACGCCGTGCTCAACTATCTCGAATCCGGCGAGCCGGCCCGCGCCTCCACCATCCGCTCCAGAACCGGAGCTACCGCAGACCTGCTGCGTGGCATGCTGCGCAAGCGCTGGCTGGCACGGGAAACCGAAGCGGAAGCACGCGCCGCGCGCCGCACCATTCGCGTGGCCCGTCTTGCGCAAACGCTCGACGGCGAAACCCGCCTGCCAAAGCTCAACGCGAATCAACAGACCATTCTCGCCGCGCTGGCCGGAGTCGAGACCGGCATTCCCGTGCCGCAGTTGAGCGAGTTGGAGGTGCCGGACTCGACGCTCGGCACTCTCGTCCGCCGTGGCCTGGTTCTGGTGGAAGATCAGGCTGTGGAGTTTCTTGTCTCCGGCCTCACGCTGCGCGAGCGACCCGCCTTCACGCTTAACGCTGCCCAGATCAAGGCTCTCGCTCAGATCACGGACGCGGTAGAGGAAGGCGGCTTTCGTCCGCACCTGCTCCACGGCGTCACCGGGTCCGGCAAAACCGCCGTCTATCTTGCTGCCATGCAGCACGCGCTCCAGCGCGGCAAGTCCTCCATTCTTCTCGTTCCTGAAATCGGCCTCACCCCGCAAATGGCCGCGCAGCTCCATCGCACCTTCGGTAAGGAAGTCGCACTGCTTCACTCCGCATTGCTTCCCGAAGAGCGCGCCGAGCAGTGGCATCGCATCCGCCGCCGAGAGGCGCGCGTGGTGGTCGGCACGCGCTCCGCCATCTTTGCTCCGGTGGAAGACCTCGGGCTCATCCTCGTTGATGAGGAGCACGACGGCAGCTACAAGCAGGAATCCACCCCGCGCTACCACGCCCGCGACACCGCCGTGATGCGTGCCAAGCTGGCTGGAGCAACCGTCGTGATGGGTTCGGCGACTCCCTCGCTCGAAAGCTGGCACAACGCGTCGGAAGGGAAGTACGCCCGCATTGAACTGCACGAGCGCGTCCACCAGCGCCCCATGCCGGAGGTGGAACTCATCGACATGCGCCGCGAATTCCAGGAGACCGGCGCCGAGCAGCTATTCTCCCGTACGCTCATTGACCAGACCCAGGCTGCGCTCGATCGCGGCGAGCAGGCCATCGTCCTGCTCAACCGGCGCGGTTATTCCTTTGTCGTGCTCTGCCGCGCCTGCGGAGAAAAGCTTCAGTGCGAAAACTGCTCCATTTCGCTCACCTATCACAAGGCCGTCCTCACACCCGACGAACCCGCTCCCGCCGGCCAGCGGCTGGAATGTCACTATTGTGGTTACAAAAGACCCATTCCGAAGCTTTGCCCCAAGTGCGACAGTGAGCATCTCTATTTTCTGGGCGCAGGCTCGCAGCAGGGGGAAGAGCGCCTGCAGGAAATCTTTCCTTCGGCGCGCATCGGCCGCATGGACCGCGATACCGTGCGCGGTCGTCACGACATGGAGCGCCTGCTCGCGAAACTCCACGCCGGGGAGATCAATCTCCTCGTGGGCACGCAGATGATTGCCAAGGGCCACGACATTCACGGCGTCACGCTGGTCGGCGTGGTCGGCGCCGATCACGCACTCGGTCTTCCGGATTTCCGCGCTGCCGAGCGCACCTTCCAGCTCCTTACGCAGGTGGCTGGCCGCGCAGGACGCGGCGAGCTGCCCGGCAGGGTTATCGTGCAAACCTACTATCCCGAGCACTACGCCATCGATGCAGCCCAGCGGCACGACTTCCATAGCTTTGCCGAGCGCGAAATGAAGTACCGCCGCTGGATGCGCTACCCGCCCTTTGCCGCTATCACGAACATCGTTTTACAAAGCGAGGACTTTGGCCAGCTCACCGCCTGGGCTTCGGCCATGGGCCGCTGGTTCCATGCTGCCGAGTTCGAAGATGTTCGCGTCCTCGGTCCCGCCACCGCGCCCATTGCGCGCATCAAGCGCATGCACCGCATGCATCTGCTGCTCAAAGCGCAATCAAGGCAGTCGCTCCAGCGTGTGCTGCGCCTCGTTCGTCATCACGCAGAAGAACTCGGCATCCCGCCAAGCAACCTCACCATTGACGTGGACGCCGTGCACCTGATGTAAACCTGACGGCTATTCCAACACCACCGGTTCCATCGCCAGCTCAATTCCAAACTGCTCCCGAACCTTTGCGCGAATGCGCCCCGCGAGCGCCAGCACATCCTCTGCCGTCGCGCCACCGCGATTGATGAGCGCAAGCGTATGCCGGCTGGAGATGCCTGCCCGTCCCATCGTGTATCCCCTGGGAAATCCGGCCTGCTCCACCAGCCATGCCGCTGCGAGCTTTACGCGTCCTTCACCTGTGGGATACGACGGCACCGGTCCCGTCGACTGCGAGGCAATCCGGGCATAGTCCGCTGTGTCGACCACCGGATTTTTGAAAAAACTTCCCGCGCTTCGGCAATCCGGCTCGCCCTCGACAATGAGCATCCCCTTGCCATGCCGTATTTCGCGAACAGCTTCGCTCACATCCTTCAGGGCCGGTTTGCTTCCGGCAGGGAAGCGCCGCCGGAGATCCGCGTAGCCCAGGTTCGGCTCGCCTGCTGCCCGCAACCGATAGGTCACCGACGTTACGATGTACCGCCCACGCGCGGCCGCATTGAAAATGCTCTGCCGATATGCGAATCCGCAATCTGCCGCCGCCAGTTCCACAACCTTGCTGGTTTTCGTATCCCATGCGCGGAGGCATACAATCGTCTCCGCCACTTCCTGCCCGTATGCGCCCACATTCTGCACTGGGGTAGCACCCACCGTGCCGGGAATCCCCGCCAGGCACTCAATGCCAGCGTAATTCCGTTCCACAGCGTAGCTCACAAACGCATCCCACGACTCGCCTGCCGCGACCTCAAAGCAATCGCCCTTCTGGTCGATGCCTTTCAGGCACACGTAAATGACCAGGCCGGGAAACCCGGAGTCGCGCACCAGCAGGTTGCTTCCTCCGCCCAGCACAAAAAAGGGGAGTCCGCACTCATGCGCAAACTCCACTCCTTCTGCAATCTCTTTCTCGGTTGTGGCCTGGACAAACCAGCGGGCCGGCCCTCCAATCTGGAAGGTCGTAAAAGGGGCCAGCGGTACAAACTCTTCAAAGCGCATGCTGGTTTCAGCATCTCATGACGCGCCGGCTCTTCCAAAGATCATCAGGCGGCCTTGATTTCTTCTGTCTCCGGCATCTGATCGCGATACCGAACCATCAGGCCTACCAGCTTGCGGGCTCCCCAGTATCGCGGCACAAAACGCTGCGGGTCAGAGAAGCAACGCAGCAGCCATCCAAGCCCGCAGCGATCCGCCCAGACCGGGATGGAAACCTGGTCACCGCTCAGAAACGCAATCGCCGCACCCGTGCAGTGAATCGCCGGGCGGTAATCCAGGGCCTGCTTGATGTACCGTCCCAGACGCTCCTGTGTTCCCCCTCCAACGGCAACGACAATGTGCTTTGGACGGAGACCTGAAAGCATCGCAATCAGCTTTGGATCTTGCATTTCGCCTTGATACATCGGTGCGATATAAACATGCGACTCTGGAACCAGGATGCCCTCCGAACGCAGCCATGCCATGTTTCGCTCCGCGCTTGCCGGACTTGGCATAATCCAGACCGTATTCCCGGCCAGGCGAACCTCGGGCTCCAGCAACAGCCGCCGCATGTATTCCAATCCGGAAACGCGCCGAATCTTGTCACGGTGCAGCAGGTTCCATACCAGCACCATCAATGCGCTGTCAGTGATGGCCAGATCCGCATTGAGCAGGGCTTCGCGATAGGCACTGTGCGTGGGCAGGTCTTTCAACGCCGGTGCCGCTGGAACCACCAGCAGTCCACCCTGCGCCTTCATTTGTTCTACGCTCTGTCGTGCAGTTCCGGTGAAAAAACGAATGCCGAGAATCTGTCGATACAGATGGTTCTCCATGAACACCTACTTAGTTGTTGCGGGGGGAGAAGCGTCAAAAACAGGGGGACCGTGACTTAAGTTTTAACTATAGTAACTTATACCATGGCAAAACTATAAAACAAATCTGTTTTTTAAACACTTGTTGTAAGACAAAAATGCGCCGTTGGATCGCAAAATAGAAAAACACGACTTTTTTGCGGGATACTCGAAAAAAATCCTGGTATCCGCCCTCAGGCCTGTTTGGTTTCCAGTTCCGCCCATCGTGCGTAAAGCTCATCCACCGCTTGCTGCGCCTTCTCCATTTCAGCCAAAGCCGTTTGCAAACGCGTTGCATCCACTACCACTGCCGGGTCTTCCAGGGCTTTGCGGCGCTCTTGCAGGACACCCTCCGCCTCCGAAATGCGGTCTTCGATCGTCGCCCATTCCCGAGCTTCCAGGTAGCCGAGCTTCTTTTTCGCTGGGGCCGCCGAAGTTGCGCTTTGGTCTCTGGCCTCGGCCACTTTCGCCGCGGTTTCAGCTTTTCGCGCCGCTTCCCGCCCGGCCATCCAGGCTTCCCATTGGGCATAGTCCGCAAAGCTGGCCGCTCCGCCCTGGCCATCCAAGCCAATCACCACGCTCGATACCCGGTCCAGCAGATAACGGTCGTGCGTGACCAGCAGCACCGCGCCAGGATAATCCGTCAGGCTCTCCTCCAGAATCTCCAGCGTTGGGATATCCAGATCGTTCGTCGGCTCGTCCAGAATCAGCAAATCTGCCGGCTGCAGCATCATCTGGGCTATCAGCACCCGTGCGCGCTCGCCGCCGCTTAACCGGTCCACCGGCTGGTTCAACTGCTCGCCCGTGAACAAAAAGCGCGCCGCCCAGGATGCCACGTGCACCATGCTGCCATTCACTATCACCGAATCGCTGTCCGGCGCCAGCGCCCGGCGCAACGTCTGGTTTCCGTCCAGCTCGCGCGTCTGCTCAAAATAGGTCACCTTCAGTGCATTGGCCCGCTTGATGGTTCCGGCCTCCGGCTCCAGTTCGCCGGCAATCAGGCGCAGCAGGGTGGTCTTTCCGCTGCCATTGGGCCCCACAATACCCACACGCGCGCCGGCCACCACAGGGAAGTTGAGCCCCGAGAAAAGTTTCCTGCCGTCAACGGAATACTGCACGCCTTCCATCTCCACCAGGCGCTTGGTCTGCCGATCGGTCGCGGCAAAGTCAATGCCTGCGGTTGCCGTCTTCATGCGGCTGCTCACATCGGCCAGCTCGTCCATCAGTTCGTAGGCATTGTCGATGCGCGCCTTGGCTTTCGTCGCGCGCGCCTTGGGGCCGCGCCGCAGCCACTCCTGCTCCACGCGCACGCGGTTCTCCAGGGACTCTTGCCGTTTTGCCTCGCGTGCCAGAAACGCCTGTCTGGCGTCCAGAAAGTTTGAATACGTGCCCTTGTTGCGCAGCACGCCGGAGGGATATGCCCGGCTCAGCTCCGCAATCTCCTGCGCAAAATTCTCCAGAAAATACCGGTCGTGGCTAATGGCAACCGTTGCAAACGGCGCCTGCCGAATCAGATCCTCGAGCCAGGCAATTCCGGCGAGGTCCAGATGGTTTGTCGGCTCGTCCAGCAGCAGCACGTCGGGCGTCTGCACCACTCCCTGCGCAATCGCCAGCCGCTTCTTCCATCCGCCGGAGAGCGATGCCGCTTCCACCTCGAAAGCTGTGAACCCAGCCTTGCCCAGTGTCGCGCGCAATCGCGTTTCCCACTCGTCGAGGGGAATCTTTGCCCGCTCCAGCGCGGCTTCCATCACGCCGCGCACCGTAACCCCGGGCGCAAAGCGCGACTCCTGCTCGATGTACACCAGCCGGGCGCCGCCGCGCAGGGTCACTTCGCCGGAATCCGGTTCCTCTTCGCCCGCAAAGATTCGGAGCAGCGTAGACTTCCCGCTGCCGTTAGGCCCGATCACGCCCACGCGGTCGCCGTCGTTCACGGTAAAGGAAACTTCCCGGAACAGCGGCGTCGCGCCAAAGGCCTTGCTCACAGATTGTGCGTTGAACAGAAGTGGCAAATTGCTTCGTCCTTAATTGGGGCCTGCGCCAAAGGCGCGTTCGCCCGGCAGCCTTATCGCACCGCCGCTACTGCTCCTTCGTATTCGGTCAACGGACCCTTGAAGTCTTCGATTTCGCCGTCCTTGAAGTGCCAGATGCGCGTCCCGACCTCGTCAATCAGATCGTAGTCGTGGGTCACCAGCAGCACCGTGCCCTCATACCGTTGCAGAGCCTGGTTGAGCGCCACAATCGACTCCAGGTCGAGGTGATTCGTCGGCTCGTCCAGAATCAGAATGTTCGGCTTCTCGAGAATCATCTTGCAGAAGAGCAGCCGAGCCGTTTCCCCGCCGGAAAGCGCTTCGGTCGGCTTCATGCCTTCTTCGCCACGGAAGAGCATCTGCCCCAGGATGCCGCGAATTTCTTCTGTGGTTGCCTCAGGATTGAACTGATGCAGCCACTCGGCCACGGTCATCCCCGGAGCAATCATCCCGGTATGGTCCTGCGGGAAATACCCAATCTGCGCGGCATGCCCCCACTTGATTTCGCCGGCATCCAGCGTGAAATCCTTGTCCCGTAGCTCCGGATCAGCCGACAGCAGGCACTTGAGCAGCGTCGTCTTGCCCTGCGCGTTGCGGCCCAGCAGGCAGATCTTTTCGCCGCGCATCACCATCGCGCCAAAATCCTTGACCACCACCTGGTCGCCATAACTCTTGCGGATATTTGCGCACTCAATCGTCTGCTTGCCCGAAGGCCGGTTCTGGTCGAAGCGAATATACGGCCGCTGAATATTTGACTTGGCGAGGTCGTTGGTCTGCAGGCGCTCCACTTCCTTGCGGCGGCTCGTCACCTGGCTGGAGCGCGTACCGGCTGCAAACCGCGCAATAAACTCGTTCAGCTGAGCAATCTTCTTCTCGCGCTGCGCGTTTTCTGACTCCAGGCGCGACCGCACCTGCGTCTTTGCCATCACCATCTCGTCGTACCCGCCCGTGTAGGTGATGATCGTCTGGTAGTCGATGTCCGCCGTGTGCGTGGTCACGCTGTTCAAAAAGTGGCGGTCGTGAGAAATCGTGATGAGCGTGCCTTCGTACTTCAGCAGAAATTCCTGCAGCCACTTGATCGAGTCCAGATCGAGGTGGTTCGTAGGCTCGTCCAGCAGCAGCGCCTGCGGCTTGCCAAACAGCGCCTGCGCCAGCAGCACGCGGACCTTCTGTCCGCCCTGCAGCTCGCCCATCCTGCGGTCGTGCAGATCGTCAGAAATATCGAGACCCTGCAGCAGAATGGCCGCATCGCTCTCGGCTGTGTAGCCGTCTTCCTCGCCCACGATGCCTTCCAGCTCGCCCAGTCGCATGCCGTCGTCGTCTGTCAGATCGGCTTTCGAGTAGATGACGTCGCGCTCTTCCATCGCGGCCCACAGCGGGCCATTGCCCATAATCACCGTGTCGATCACGCGATAGGCGTCAAACGCGAACTGGTCCTGGCGCAGCACGCCCAGCTTCCTGGGGCGCACCACTGTGCCTTTCTGCGGCTCCAGTTCGCCCGTCAGAATCTTCATGAAGGTCGACTTGCCAGCCCCATTGGGCCCCGTCAATCCATAGCGGCGGCCCACCGTAAAGGTAACCGTAACGTCTTCAAACAGAACTTTAGCGCCGTAGCGCATGCTTACGTTGTTTACTGAAATCATAGGGATCTATATCAAGTGTAAAGGGAACGGCGCAGTCCACAGGCCATCGGCCGCCCGTTTTTGCCGTACCTTCATTTTACCTTCTTATTTGCTGTATCTCAGCCGCGAATGGGGCTCTAAACCGGCAAGACGCCCACTCTGCTGTTAACGCACAAAGTGCATGATCAACTGGTTGGTCGCCAGCGCACCCAGATACGCCAGCACGCTCATATAGGCGAACTGCAGCGCCGGCCAGCGCCAGCTGTTTGTTTCGCGCTTCACAATGGCCAGCGTTGAGGTGCATTGCATTGCAAAGGCAAAGAACACCAGCAGCGCCATCGCGCCGCCAATCGTAAGGTCGTGCCGCAACGCCGCCTGCAAATGCAGCGCCTGTGTCGCAGGATCGGCCCCATACAAAGTCCCCAGCGTGCCCACGATCACCTCGCGGGCCACAATCGAGCTGAGAATGCCGATGCCAATCTTCCAGTTGAAGCCCAGCGGAGCAATCGCCGGTTCAATGAAATGGCCCATACGTCCAATCACGCTGTCCGGCAGCGCCGCATGGAAGGGCAGATTTGCCAGTACCCACAACACCACGGTCGCGCCCAGAATGATCGTTCCCGTCTTTTTGGTAAATAGCTTGCCGCGGTCGTACAGACGCAGCGCCAGCGCCCGTAAGGTGGGCATGCGGTACTGGGGCAATTCCAGAATGAACGGTGTAGAAGAAGCCTTCAGAATCGACGACTTCAGCAGCCGCGCCGTAAACAGCGCCGCCAGAAAGCCAAGCACGTACAGGCCGACCATCGCTGTCGCCTGCAAGCCCAGCACCCCGCCGAGCACCGGCCTGTTCGGGATGAACGCCGCGATAATCAGCAGGTAAATCGGAAGCCGCGCCGAGCAGGTCATGAACGGCGTCACAAGAATCGTCGCAAAGCGGTCGCGCTTGTTCTCAATGGTGCGCGTGGCCATAATCGCGGGTACCGCGCAGGCATAGGCTGAGAGCAGCGGAATGAACGCCTTGCCGTTCAGCCCGATGGTCTTCATGAATCGATCCGCAATCAGCGCCGCGCGGGCCAGGTAGCCCGAATCCTCCAGAATTCCGATAAACAAAAACAGCAGCAGAATCTGAGGCAGGAAAACCAGCACCGAGGCTACGCCCCGCCACACGCCGTCAATCACAAACGAATCCAGCCAGCCGTGCCCAAGGAAGCGGCCCACGAAATCGCCCAGGGCGTAGAGCACATTCCCCAGCCCATCGCTCAGCGGATTTCCCAGGGTAAACACCACCTGGAAGACCGCGAATACCACCATCATGAAGGTCAGCGGTCCCCAGACCGGATGCAGCAGCACACTGTCGATCCGGCGCGTCCACTCCGAAGAAAGCGGCGCCTTGTACTGCGTGCGCGAACTGATGCCCGTGGCCCACTGCCGGTACGAACGCGCATTGCCCATGACGGGCAGCTCCAGCCGTTGCGGCTGCGCTCCCACCTGCAACGCTTCCACCTCGCCGCTTTTGCGCTGCAGAAACTGCACAATCGCATCCATACCCACGCCCTTGGCGGCGCTGATCTTCGCCACAGGGGTGCCCAGCTCCTGCGCCAGGGCCAGCGTATCCACCTCACCGCCGCGGCTCTCCATCAGGTCGCTCATGTTCAGCAGTACCAGTGTCGGGAGGCCCAATGCCAGCACCGGCGCGGCCAGCATCAGTTGCCGCCGAAGGTGCAGGGAATCGAGTACCAGCAGCACCGCATCCGGTTTGGGCGTTCCGGGCATTTCGCCCTTCAGCACCTCGACCGTCACGCGGGCGTCTTCTGAGTACGAGTCAAAGCTGTAAATTCCCGGCAAATCCACCAGCAGCAGGTCCGGCCGGCCTATGCCCTTCATGCGGCCCGTATGCTGCTCCACGGTCACGCCGGGGTAGTTTGCCACCTTTTGCCGCAGGCCCGTCAGCCGATTGAAAAGCGTCGATTTGCCCGAGTTCGGAGGGCCAACCAGCGCAACCGTCTGCAGCTTGCCCCCGATACGGGCTTGCTCCGTCGTGATTTCAATCGTTTCTGTGCCGCAGCAACTGCTCATATTTCCTCGGTTGCGGTCCTCACCGCGATGGATCGCGCCGTCTCGCGGCGCAGGGCTATCTCAAATCCGTCTATCGAATAAACGGTAGGGTCTCCGGCTGGCGCTCTCCGTACCACCACTACCCGCGCCTCGGGGACGAATCCCATGTGCATCAGGTGATGCTGAATCGCATCCGGCAGATCCAGCGAATCCACCACGCCTGCCGTTCCAACTGGTAATTCGCTCAATGCCAGCATTGTTCCCATCGCCCAAGCCTCATGATAACTCAAATAGGACCAAAACGCTCGCATATGGGGTGATTCTCCTCAAGTTGTAGATAAAACTCAGAAAATCCACATCACTATTTCATCCGGGTACGGCTGCTGCTACAAAACTTCTACGGACTTTGTGGTCCAGACGGCTACGCCAACCACTTAACGGCGAAGTATATCGAGCGTTACAAGAAGGGAAATGTGATGAGCGACACATGGACAGCGGAAAAACTGGCTCAATCCACGGCGCAGCCGCACCCTCCGGCCGGCCTCGCGCCTCTTGTGGAAGCCCTCTGGTGGGAGGCCAAAGGCGACTGGAACCGCGCTCATGAGATCGCGCAGGAGATCCATACCCCCAACGGCGCCTGGGTCCACGCCTACCTGCATCGCCGGGAAGGGGATCAGGGAAACGCCGGTTACTGGTATCGCAATGTTGGTCGGCCCGTCTGCACGCTGCCGCTCGACGAGGAGTGGAAGGCAATCACTTCCATGCTGCTCGATGCGCATCGTCGTCCGTGAAAAGTAACCCTTCCTTCACGCATCCCTATCCACACCCGTGCATCGAAGGTATTTACAAGAAAAGCAATAGCAGCCCGGAATCCAATAGGCCGTCCCACTGGCCAGGGAACTCTAAACTACTGTTGCTTCTATCCTTTTCCCCAAAGGGAGTATCTGTACTGATGACTAAAAAGCTCTTCACCCTCCTCCTGGCCGCTTCCCTCTGGAGCGCGCTGCCCGCGCACGCCCAAACTTCGGTCGCCCTCAGCGCACTGGGATCATTCCCGTCTTCCACATCGAACTCCAACGTGCAGCAGCATCCCTTCAACCAAGCCGGATTCATGGTCGAATTGCGCCACATCTCCAACCCGCTCATCGGCTACGATGTTTCCTACTCCTATCACCGGGCCAATCAGGAGTACCTTGGCCCGATCCCGTACTGCCCCACCGGCACTGGGCCGTGTACCACTCCCTCGCAGTCAGTTTCCGCCAATGCTCAGGAACTCACCCTGAATTATGTCGTCTCTGTACCGATCCTCAGCTTCCGCGTCTTTGCCCTGGGGGGCGGCGGTGTTCAGCACTTTGGCCCGGTGGGTACTCAGACCGGAGGCACTCAGAGCGAGACCAAGGGAGTGTTTGACTACGGCGCCGGTATCGACTGGACGGTACTGCCACACCTTGGCCTTCGCTTCCAGTACCGCGGCAATGTATACAGAGCCCCGCAACTGGCCACCGCCTTTAGTTCCACCAATAAGTTCACGCAGGACGCCGAACCCATGATCGGCGCCTACTTCAATTTTTAGTCACTTTATCCAATCCATGGTCCGCTCATCCGGCTCGCCCCCAAAGTATTTCTCAAGGGCCTGCCGGAAGAGCGGTTCTTCCGGCGAAACCTCTGCAAACAACGTCATCGACGAGCGAAACTTCCAATCATCCGGGAAGCCAAAAATCTCGCCGATGTCGCGCCCCTCCACTGCATTCACCAGAGCCGTACACTCCCGCAGACGAGCCCCCAGCACCGCATGCCGCAGGTAAGCCTCCGCTTCTCCCCGTGACCGAATGGCGAAGAACTGCGACGTCGGGCTGTGCCCCAGCCCTCTCAGTTGAGGAAAGATGAACCATATCCAGTGGCTGCGCTTGCGCCCCTCGCGCAGCTCAGAGAGCACCTGCTCATACACCGGTTCCTGCGCTTCGACAAACCGCTCCAGCCGGTAAGGATCTTCGCGTTCCATCATCTCCGATCTGCTCCATGCCATCTCTTCTGCTTTGATGACGCGAAAAGCATCCGACGCAATCGTCAGGTAAAATTCAGCCGCCGAGGCATCACCGCCGTTCTCTGCGTTGAAAAGCCCGTGCAGCCCACATTGCAGGGCACCACAAGTTTTGTACTTCAGGGGAGAAACATATCTTGCGCATCTTTCGCCGTTCCACCATCCTATCCATCCTGCTCGGTCTCTTCGTCGCCGTGCAGGGTGCCGCCGTGCTCCGCGCGGAATCCTGCGGGGCACTCTCGCGCCTCAACCTGCCGGACACCACCATCACCCACGCCGCCCTCGTAACCTCCGGCTCCGTTCTGATGCCCTATGACACCAGGCCCCTCACGCATCTGCCCCCGTTTTGCCGCGTGCGGGGCATCCTCAAGCCCTCGTCAGACTCCTATATCCACTTTGAAGTCTGGCTGCCCGTCACCAGGAACTGGAACGGCAACTTCCTCGGCATCGGCAACGGCGGGTTCGCCGGCTTCATCGGCATGGGCGGTCACGAGGGCTACGAGGAGCTGCAATCGAACCTCATGCGCGGCTACGCCACTGCCGGGTCAGACTCCGGCCACACCGGCCTGCCCACCGACGCAAGCTGGGCATACCACCACCCCGAGAAAGTTGCTGATTTCGGCTGGCGCGCCCTGCACTTGACCACCCTCCGCGCCAAGCAGATCATCCACGCCTTTTACGGCAAGCCTGCCCACTACGCGTACTTTGACTCCTGCTCCGACGGCGGCCGCGAAGCTCTCATGGAGGCGCAGCGTTTCCCGTCCGACTACAACGGCATCCTCGCCGGCGCACCCGCTGCCTACTGGACCACTATGCTCGCCGGCGGCCTCAGCGAAACCCAGGCCATGATGGAAAACCCCGCGGCCTTCATCCCGATGCTCAAGCTGCCAGCCATCGAGCACGCCTCGCTTGCCGCCTGTGACGCGCAGGACGGCGTGAAGGATGGCATTATCTCCGATCCGCAGTCCTGCCACTTCAACCCCGACGTGCTGCTTTGCAAGGGGCATGACTCCGGCAACTGCCTTACCGCGCCACAGCTTGCCACCCTCAAGCTCATGTACAAGGGCGGCGTCAACGATGCAGGTAAGGTCGTCACGCCAGGCTTTATGCCCGGCGACGAACTCGCCTGGGGCGCATGGGACATCGGTCCCGATCCCGGCGCATCCTACGGCGCGCAATACCTCAACAACTACTTCCGCTACATGGTGACGCAGAATCCCAGGTGGAACGCGCTCACCGCCGACGTCGATGCCTCTATGCGTGAGGCACAGAAGGCCACGGGCAGGGAACTCAACGCTACCGACCCCAACCTCAGCAAGTTCGAATCCCTCGGCGGCAAGCTCATCCTCTACCACGGCTGGAACGACCAGGCCATCTCGCCCTGGAACACCATCCACTACTATCGCGCCGTCCAGCACACATTGGGCGCGTCACAAACCGCATCCTTCGTCCGCCTCTACATGGTTCCCGGCATGGAACACTGCGTCGGCGGCCCCGGCGCCAACGACCTCGGACAGATGGGCATGCCCACCCTGCCCGGAGCCAGATACAACGCCTTCGATGCTCTCGTCGACTGGGTTCAGAGAGATCAAGCCCCCGGTGAACTCATTGCCACCAAATTCGCCAAGGGCCCGGACGGCAAGCAGAAGCCCGTCATGACACGCCCGCTCTGTCCCTATCCCAAGGTCCTCAAATACAACGGCACCGGAGACACGAACAAGGCCTCCAGCTTCTCCTGCGTGGAACGGTAACTTCGCTCATTCGCAAAAGAGCCGCAAGCCTCACGCAGGTTTGCGGCTCTTCCTTTCTCCATGCTTTTCGCCGTTTCAAAAGCCTCATGGCATCCTCATCCGGGACGGTGTATGCTGCATCGTTCTACTCCGGTTTTCCTCGAACCGTGGCGTCGGCTACTCGCAGCCGGGTCCAATGGAATCTTGAGACGGGATTTCCGTGCAGAACCTTAAGGAAGGCAGGCCATCCGCATGTACGGACTCATCGCCAAATTGACCACGCATCCGGCCAAGCGAGCCGAACTCGTTCCAATCCTCAGCGCCGGGGCCGCCAAAATGCCCGGCTGCCTCAGCTACGTCATCGCCGAAGATCCTGCCGACGAGAATATCCTCTGGATCACCGAAACCTGGGACAATCGGCAGTCCCACGACGCCTCGCTCGAACTCCGCGCCGTGCAGCAGGCCATTCCCCTGGCCAAACCGCTCATCGCCGGTCTCGAGCGTGTAGCGGAAACCTGCCCCGTATGGAGCGCCGAACCGCATGCATAGCTTCCGCGCTTATTTCGCTTCTTCCACCGTGTCACCCTCGCCCGGAGCCAGAAACAGGTTCTCTTCCAGCCCATGCTGGCGCGTGTAGAGATCCCAGTAGCGCCCGCCCAGCGCATACAGGCTCTGGTGCGTGCCGCGCTCAATAATCTCGCCGCCCTCCACTACCAGAATCTGGTCCGCTCGCCGGATCGTCGACAGCCGGTGCGCAATCACAAACGTCGTGCGCCCCTGCATCAGGTAGCTCAACCCGTTCTGGATCATCGCCTCCGACTCTGAATCCAGCGACGACGTCGCCTCGTCCAAAATCAGGATCTTCGGGTCGGCGAGAATCGCGCGGGCAATCGAAAGCCGCTGCCGCTGACCGCCACTCAGCTTCACCCCGCGCTCGCCCACAATCGTCTCGTAACCCTCGGGGAAGCGCTCCGCAAACTCATCCACACGCGCAATCCTGCAGGCCGCCTCAAACTGCTCCTCGGTCGCGTCCGGATACGAAAACAAAATGTTATCCCGGATCGAACCATCGAACAGGAACGACTCCTGCAGCACCACGCCAAGCTGCCCGCGATAATCGCTCAGCCGCACCGTCGAGAGATCGACTCCATCTACCAGCACCCGCCCCGAGTCCGGCTTGTGGAAGCCGCACACCAGGCTGATAATCGTCGATTTGCCGGAACCCGAAGACCCCACCAGCGCCGTCACCGTGCCCGGCTTCGCCTCAAACGAAATGCCCTTCAGCACGGGCTTGTCCGCCTCATAGGCAAAGCGCACATCGTCAAACCGAACTTCGCCGTGAACCTCCTCCATCGGATGCACGCGCTCGGGATCCGCAAACTCGTCTTCTTCGCTCAGGATCTCCATCGTCCGGTCCAGACCTGCCAGCGCCTCGGTCAACTGTGTTCCCACGTTCACAATCTGGAAAACCGGTGCAATCATAAACGCCAGCAGCATCGTGTATTCCACGTAGCCGCCCGTGGACATCTTGCCCGCCAGCACCGCGCGCCCGCCCAGCAGCATCACCAGGCCTCCCACCACGCCCAGCACGGTCGTCGAGGCAAAGGACAGCAGACTCGTCGCCGTCAGCGAACTGATCACATTCTGGAGCAGCCGATCCACGCCCAGGCTGAACGTTTTCGCCTCACGCTCCTCTGCGTGGTATCCCTTCACCACCCGCACGCCGCCCAGCGATTCGGTCAGCCGCCCCGTCACTTCAGCATTGATGCGTCCGCGCTCGCGGAAGATCGGCCGGATTGTCGAAAAAGCCTTCTGCAGCACGATCACAAACAGCGCCACCACGCCGAAGACGATCAGCGTCATATTCCGACTGGTGTACAACAGAACCCCGAACACCAGCACCGCAGTGAGCAGACCGCCCACAAACTGCACCAGCCCGGTGCCGATCAGGTTCCGCACGCCCTCCACGTCCGTCATGATCCGAGACACCAGCACGCCCGTTCGATTTGCGTCGTAAAAGCTTACCGGCAGACGTCCGATGTGCTGCTGCACCCTTTTGCGCAGATCAGCAATCATTCGCTGCGCGGCCTTCGAGAGCAACTGGGTCAGAGAATACGACGTAACCGCCTGCACCGCCGTCGCGCCAAACACCAACCCCACCAGCGGCCAAAGCAACCCGGCTTCGTGCCTGGTCAGCACCTTGTTGACCAGGTCCTTGGTCGTCAGCGGCAGCACCAGCCCGGCCACGCGGTTGATGGCCATCAGCAACAGCCCAAACAGCATCAGCCATTTGCGCGGCAGCACCAGGCGCCAGATCTCCGGCAGTACTTTCTTCAGCTCCGGTTTTTTCTTCGGCGTTTCCGGTCCGGCTCCGCGCAAAGCCGCCCGCGCTCGCGGCATGCGCTCGGCGCCCATCTGTCCCGTTGGTATCCCGCCCATCCGCATGCACTCTCCCCTGCGGCAATTTGCCGCAATATGTTACGGATGCGACCGTCCCCCGGAGGGATTCAGCCCCGCGCCCGGCGCGCCTCAATAAACGACCGCACGCACAGCAGCACATAGCAGAGCATCATCAGCGCCATCGCCGCCTGCGCCTCGGCCATCTGCGGAATCGCCACAAAATGCCCCGTCTCCATGCGGATGAAGTCATATACGCCCTTCACCGTGCCCAGAAAGCCCAGCAGGCCCACCGTCACCGCAATGTGCATCACGATCATGCGCTTTTTCTGGTTCGGCGTCCGCGCCAGAATCCCCAGCACCAGCAGCACCAATCCAAAGGCCGCCGGTATCAGCGCCGTCAGCGAGTGAATCACAGGGGCCTCATACCCAATCAGCCCAAGCAAAATTAAAAGGATTCCAAACGTGATCGTAATCTTCGCCATGCAGGCACTCTCTCCTCTAGCAGTTGAATTCCGTTCTGTTCCGTGGCGCGGACATCCCTGCCCGCAAAAAAATGCCCAAACCGCAGAATACGGCATCGCTCCCGACGCCGTATTCCCGATTTGTGGCAGATGGTAATACTCGCTGAAAAATTACCGCTGAATGCGCGCCGATCCGCCCTTGGCAAACGCCTTCACCTGCTCTACAGTCGCCATCGTCGTGTCGCCGGGGAAGGTCGTCAGCAGCGCGCCGTGCGCCCAGCCCAGCTTCGTCGCCTCGGCGGGGCTCTCCCCGCTCAGCAGTCCATAGATAAAGCCGGCGGCGAAGCCATCGCCGCCTCCCACCCGGTCCAGCACGTTCAGCTCCGCCGTCGGAGCCATGTGCGTCTCGCCGTTCACCCAGGAAACCGCGCTCCAACTGTGCTGGTTCGTCGTATGAACCTCGCGCAGCGTCGTCGCCACTACCTTGACCCTGGGATACTTCTTCGTCACGCTGTCCATCATCCCGAAGAATACGCTCGGGTCCAGCTTCGACTTCGCCGTAACCTCAGGCCCGGGAATCCCAAGCCCCTTCTGCAGATCTTCTTCGTTGCCCACGAGAACATCGACATGCTCCACGATCCTGGCAATCGTCTCCACGGCCTTTTCTTCGCCGCCCCAGATGTTCCAGAGCTTCGCCCGGAAGTTCAGGTCAAACGAAGTCACCGCCCCTGCCTCGCGCGCGGCCTTCATAAATTCAACCACCAGCTCTGCCGTCGTCGGCGAGAGCGCTGCAAAAATACCGCCGCTGTGAACCCAGCGCACACCCCTGGCAAAGATCGCTTTCCAGTCGAAGTCGCCCGGCTTCAGTTGCGCCGCCGCCTCATTGCAGCGGTTGTAGAACACCACCGGCGGACGCACGCCGAAGCCCTGGTCGCTGTACACCGTCGCCATATTCGGCCCGTTTACGCCGTTGTGTTCAAAGTGCTTGTAAAAGGGCTTCACGCCCATCGCCCGCACGCGCTCGGCAATCAAATCGCCAATGGGATAATTCACCATCGCCGTGGCCACGCCGGTATTCAGCCGGAAACAATCCGACAAGTTCGCCGCCACGTTAAACTCGCCGCCGCTCACGTGAATCCTGCACTCCGTCGCCTTGCGGAAGGGAATCACACCCGGGTCGAGCCGGTGCACCAGCGCTCCCAGCGATAGAAAATCCAGCTCCCCATCCTTGCGAATATTCAATCCATGACTCATTGCGCTAACCTCTCCGTCCCTCAAATAAATACGAAAACTCACGGCTTGAGTGGTCTGACCACACGCCATCCCTCTCATCATACATGCCATCACCGCTTAGCGTGCAGCGGCCATCAGCATTTTTTGTGTCTCTTGCAGAACAGATGCACCAGGCCACCCCAGACCATGCCTCGGCCACAAAAATGGGCCGCAATTGCGGCCCATCGGATACAACTTTGGTTTTGATTAAGACGACGGTCGGTTATGCTTCCGCCGGAACTCCCGCCAATTCCGCCAGCGCCTCCGGATACGGCGCCCTGATCACGCCCCGTTCCGTAATCATCGCCGTCACGTACTCCGCTGGGGTCACATCAAACGCGGGATTCTCAATATCCGCGTCATACGGCGTCAACTGCTTGCCGCCGTGATGCGTCACCTCGACAGCAGGCCGCTCCTCAATCGGAATCGACTCTCCGGTCGGCGTCTCCATGTCGATCGTCGACCACGGAGCAGCCACATAAAAGGGAATTCCATGCGCCCTGGCCAGCACCGCCACGCCATAGGTGCCAATCTTGTTGGCAACATCGCCGTTGGCTGCGATGCGATCCGCGCCTACAACGACGGCGTGGATTTTGCCGCGCCGCATCATGCTCGCCGCCATGTTGTCGCAAATCACGGTCGTAGGAATCTTGTCGTGCAGAAGCTCCCAGGCGGTCAGGCGCGCGCCCTGTAGAAACGGCCTCGTTTCATCCGCATACACGCGAATCTCCGCGCCATTCTCAACCGCCGCTCGAATCACGCCCAGCGCCGTCCCATATCCGCAGGTGGCCAGCGCGCCGGCATTGCAGTGGGTCAGCACGCCGCCCTGCTTTGGCAGCAGATCGGCGCCGTTCGCGCCCATCGTCCTGCACGTTGCAATGTCCTCGTCATACATCTTCTGCGCTTCGGCAATCAGCGCCTCACGAATCGCCGCAACCGAGGCCTCCGGTTTCGCAGCCATTTCGTTGTAGAGCTTTCGCATCCGGTCAATCGCCCAGAACAGGTTCACCGCTGTTGGACGCGTCGCCGCCAGCACCCGGCACATTTCCTCAAATTCCGGAGTCAGCGCATCCAAACTCGTCGCATGGCTCTGTTTCACGCCCAGGGCCACGCCCATCGCGGCAGAAACTCCGATTGCCGGAGCCCCCCGCACTACCATGGTCGTGATCACGTCCGCGACCTGCTGGTAACTCGTTGCCAATCGGTAAGTCTCTTCAAAAGGCAGGCGCGTCTGATCCAGGAAATCAACGCCCTGCTCGGTCCACTTCAGCGTAGGAATCATATAATTGAAGTGTAAATCCTGACCCACATCTCGTCCGAGTCCTCCGATTTATCGTCTGTTCGCAATCGCTCACATGCACCCCAGGCAGGGCTCGCTCCATTCCGCAAACCGATTGCAGAGCTTCCGGCGTACATTTTCCGAAGGAGGCGGATGGCAGTGCAAGATCCTGAAGAATGCAAGAGAGTGATTACGAAGATGTCACTTCAGTAACTTAATCCTTTACAAAGGTGATCACTCGGGTAGGGTTCATGCCGGCTATATGTAACATCACATTCCACAGATTTTCGTAACTATAAGCATTATTGACGTGGCTACCGCAAACCGTGATCATAAGGCGGTACACGAATGATAAAAAGAAGTACGCAGCAAAGTTACGTTTGTTTTTACTAAAGTTTTCAGAACTCAAATCCGGGAGCTTGCACCACTTCCGCTCCTCAGGAACAAGCGAAAAACGATGCGCCATTGCAAAAACTGCCGATCGACTGACATTTTTCGAATTGCCCGCCATGGTTTTCTCCAGAAGAGGTTTTTCAGCCTCTTCGGCTTATACCCCTGGGAATGCCCCCATTGCAGGGGGATCAGTCTTCTTGCAGATCGTGGGAGTGCCCGGGGCCAGTACAGTTCGTCTCGCCGTCGCCGGCTCGACGAGCCCGCACGGAATCCGTCTCCTGCTCCCGTCCAGGGAAAAGCGGTCGGTCGCTAGCGTGCTGAAGAACACAAAAAAGACGGGGCGTACACGCCCCGTCTTTTTTGTCTGTTTCGAGTCCGGTTCTCTACCGGCGCCGCCAGTGTCCTTCAATCCAGAACCAGCCGCGCCGGCGATGTACCCAGTGCCCCCGCACCCATACCGCGTTTGGGTGCGGCGGCAGGGCCCAGTATCCATGCACCCATACATAGCGGTACCCGTTCCAGCGCTGGTATCCATCAATCCATACGTACCGCGGCCCAGGAGCGGGTGGCCTGTATTCCACCAGGCGCGGCGGCGGACCCACGCGCACATAAACCTGCCCATAAGCCATCGGGGTGCTCAGCATGGCTGCCGCAAGGGCGGTCAGCAAAAATTTCTTCATCGTGTTCAATCCTCCTGCATAAGAAGCTCTCTTGTTCCGTCTACCCCCAGGCCGGCACCGCGGAATAGAACGCCTTTCTAAACACGAATTGCATGGTGGAAGTTGCGCTGTCTTTCCGAATGCGTCGGCGCGAGGTCTGCTGCGAAAGCCTCGTCCCATCGGCAGCCGTGTGTTTCAACATCGTGGATTGGCCTCCGTCCCAGCAGGCCAATGGGTTAGTCTGAAGCCGATGAATCAGCTACCCGCCCGCGACGCTCAACTGGTGCAGATTATGGACGCTGTTACCGCGCAATCGCAGGCAGCTTCTGGGGCATGGCTTGCCTGTCGCCCGGGCTGCACCCAATGCTGCCACGGCGTCTTCGCCATCTCGCAGCTCGATGCGCTACGCCTGCGGCAGGGCCTCGAAGACCTGGCCCAGGCTGACCCCGCCCGCGCTGCCGCCGTCCTCAGCCGTGCCCGCAGTGCCGTCACCCGGCTCTCACCGGAATTTCCCGGAGATTCCAGCACCGGCACCCTCGACGAAGCGGCTCCTGACTTCGATGACCGCTTTGACGTCTTCGCCAATGACGAACCCTGCGCCGCGCTCGACCCCGCCACCGGCCTCTGCGATCTCTACAGCGCGCGCCCCACAACCTGCCGCCTCTTCGGTCTGCCCATTCCTGCAGAAGAAGGTCTCGCCGTCTGCGAACTCTGCTTCGTCAACGCTCCTCAGGAGGAAGTCGCCCGCTGCGCCGTCCAGTTGGATAGCATCTCCCCGCTCGAAGACGAACTCACAGCCGAAGCAGAAGCCATAACCACCCGCACCGGAGCCACGCTGGTCGCCTTTGCCCTCGCGCGGTAGAAGCCGCTTCGCCGTTCCAACTGCGCATTCCGCGAATCGATCGGGAGAGCGGCGCTCTTGCTCCGCTCGAATCAGTTCGGAATTTCCCTCTCAAGGTTGCCAACTCCGCTCCAGATAGCTACCTTAATCTGTTTCGCACCATGTGCCATTCCCCGGTGCTCTGGAGGTTCTCTTATGTCCGACTCGCTCGTCTACCAGTCCGGTTTCGGCAATGAATTCGATACGGAGGCGGTAAAAGGCGCATTGCCTCACGGTCAGAACTCCCCGCAGAAGACCGCCTTCGGCCTCTACACCGAGCAGATCAGCGGCACCCCGTTCACCGCGCCGCGCACTACCAACCGGCGGACCTGGACTTACCGCATTCGGCCCTCCGTGACCCACAAGCCTTTTGAGGAGATACACTCCGGGCTCATCCGCGGCGGCCCGTTCACTGAGGTCCCAACGCCGCCCACGCAATTTCGCTGGAACCCGCTCCCCATCCCGGAGCACCGCACCGACTTCGCCGACGGCATCGTCACCATGGGCGGAGGCGGCGATCCCGCCTTCCAGACCGGCGTGGCCATCCATCTCTACGCCTGCAATGCCAGCATGGAGCGCCGCTTTTTCTACTCCGCCGACGGCGAACTCCTCATCGTTCCGCAACTCGGCTCGCTCCTGCTCCGGACCGAACTCGGCTTGCTCCACGTCGCCCCAGGAGAAATCGCTGTCATCCCGCGCGGCATCAAGTTCTGCGTTGAACTGGAAGAAAAACAGGCCCGAGGGTACATTTGCGAAAACTACGGTCTCACCTTCCGCCTGCCCGACCTGGGCCCCATCGGAGCCAACGGCCTCGCGAATCCCCGCGACTTCCTCGCTCCCGTCGCCGACTTTGAAGACCTCGACGGCGAATTCCACATCGTCAGCAAATTCCTCGGCCGGCTCTGGCAGGCAGAAATCGACCACTCCCCGCTCGACATCGTTGCCTGGCACGGCAACTACTATCCTTACAAGTACAATCTCAGTCTCTTCAACTGCATCAACAGCGTCAGCTTCGACCATCCGGACCCATCCATCTACACTGTGCTCACCGCACCTTCGGCCATTCCAGGCACAGCCAACTGCGACTTCGTTATCTTCCCGCCGCGCTGGATGGTCGCCGAACACACCTTCCGCCCGCCCTGGTTCCATCGCAACATGATGAACGAGTTCATGGGCCTCATCCTCGGCCAGTACGACGCCAAGGCAGAGGGATTCGTCCCCGGCGGCTGCAGCCTGCACAACTGCATGAGCGGTCACGGTCCCGACTCTGAATCCTGGGAAAAGGCAACCCAGGCCGACCTCAAACCCGTCTATCTTGCCGGTACGCTCGCCTTCATGTTTGAAACCCAGATGGTCGTGCGGCCCACCCGCTTTGCGCTCGAAACGCAGATTCGTCAGCACGAGTATTACGAGTGCTGGCAGGGACTCAAAAACAACTTTCGCAACGCGGTCAAACCGTGACGGCGACGCTCAGCGTACTCCGAACGTCTCCCCCGGAGATACGAATCCGGAGAGTTCATGACCTATGAAAAAAGCTGGGTCGTTGAGGCCAACGATCCAGCCAACGGTTACCCACTGGCCAATCTGCCTTTCGGTGTCTTCCTCCGTGGCCACGACCGCCACGTCGGCATCGCCATCGGCAACAGCATCCTGGACCTGCGCGCTTGTGTCGATCTCGGCTACTTTGACGAGCTCCCGCGCTCTCTTCGCGATGCCTGCTGGCAGCCCACCCTCAACGTACTGATGGGCCAGGGCAACGCGGCCGTGCGCATGCTACGCGAGGCCGCCGCGCAAATCCTGGGGGAAAACAGCTTCCATCGTGACAACCGCCTCCTCGTCCCCCGGCCCGACGCCAGAATGCTCCTGCCCGTCGACATTGGCGACTACACCGATTTTTACGCCTCCATCGATCACGCCACCCGAGTCGGACGTCTCTTCCGCCCCGACCAGCCGCTCCTGCCCAACTACAAGTACGTCCCTGTCGGCTATCACGGTCGCGCGTCCTCCATCGTTGTCAGTGGAACCCAGATTCGCCGCCCAGGCGGTCAAATCAAACTGCCCGACGCGACCGCTCCCATCGTTGGGCCCACCCACGCGCTGGACTATGAGCTGGAAGCCGGCTTTCTCATCGGGAAGGGAAGCGCCCAGTCCGAGCCCATCTCCATCGACCGCGCAGAAGATCACATCTTCGGCTTCTGCCTCGTGAATGACTGGTCTGCGCGAGACATTCAGTCCTGGGAATATCAGCCCCTCGGGCCGTTCCTTTCCAAGAGCTTCGCCACCACCATCTCCCCGTGGATCGTGACCCTCGACGCCCTTGAGCCTTTCCGCGTCCCCAGCCTGCCGCGCCCCCGGGGCGACCCCGATCCACTGCCATACCTCGCCGGCGAAGCCGCGCGCGCCTTTGATATCCAGATGGAAGTGTATCTCCAATCGTTACAAATGCGGGATGCCGGCCTGCCTCCCGTCCGCCTCAGTCACGGCAACCTGCGCCATTTGTACTGGACACCGGCACAAATGCTCGCCCACCATACCAGCAACGGCTGCCCCATGCGCACCGGCGACCTGCTGGCTACCGGCACCGTCTCCGGCCCCAGTGACGACTCGCGCGGCTGCATGCTCGAGATCACCGAGCGCGGCGCAAAGCCGCTCAGCCTGCCCAGCGGAGAAACCCGCTCATTCCTTGAGGATGGGGACGAAGTCATCCTTCGCGCATGGTGCCAAAAGCCCGGTTACCCGCGCATCAGCTTCGGCGAGTGCCGTGGCGTCGTCCTCGGCGCGGTCTCATGAATTCTCCTTGCTGATCGTCCCGCTCGACCGCCTTCGAGAGAGAACTCGAAGCAGCATCGCGCTGCCAATCACAACCATGCCCAGAAAGAAAAAGAGAATCGAGAAAAACCACAAAATCCAGAACGAATCCGGGCTGGCCGTCTCCGGCCTTCCCGGTTCGTACAACACGGGAATCTTTTGCCCAACCACGTAAAGCGGCGGATTGGAAGCAAAACTGGTTACCGTCGCGTAGGTCCCGCCATGCCGGGTCGTAAATTCAAATACCGGCGTATACGATAGCTCGCCGTGGGAATCCGTCCGCACGATCAGCTTCAGCACCGTCCCCGTAGTCCGAACGCTGTGCTGCAAAAACTCAAAGGTATGAAACGCAAACCCCGCGCCCACCAGCAGGAAGATCGCACCGGCAATCCATCCCGTCCAGATCGCCGTCTTCCGCCAGCCTGAATCGGCCTTCTTCGCAACCGTGCCTTCCAAAAGTCATGCTCCCACCGGCGAAACTTGCTTCGCCTTCGAATGACAGCAGCATCGCACATGCGGCGCTATCTCCGCCTGCAAAAAATCAGGGACGGTCAAACCCGCCCCCAATCCATCTATCTCGCAGAGGATAGCTCTACACGTCCAGCCGCCCCGTCGCCGATACCCTCCCGTACCAGTGCCCCGAGTCCTTGATCGTCCGCTTCTGTGTCCTGAAGTCGATATAAGTCATTCCAAAGCGCTGGCTGTAGCCCTCCGCCCACTCAAAGTTATCCAGGATGCTCCACGCGTGATAGCCGCGCACATCCGCGCCGTCGCGCATGGCACGCGCCAGTTCTGCCAGGTGCTCGCGGTAGAACGTGGTCCGCCGCGCGTCCGGAACCTTCTCCGGATCGTCCGACAGCGGAGCATCCGAGTAAGCGCAGCCATTCTCTGTAATCTCAATCGGCAGCTTGTACGTCTTCCACATCTGCATCACGATGTCGTACATGCCCCGCGGCCACACCTCCCAGCCGAAGTAGGTAATCGGACCCTGGTGCGGCATCACCGCATGAAAGTCTTCGCCATACGACGCGCCCCTGGCGTAGGAAATAATGTGCCGGTTGTAGTAGTTAATGCCCATCCAGTCGAGTTTGGCTTGCATGATCTCGCCGTCGCCCTCGCGGAAGCCCATCGTCTTGTAGGGAATCCCGTCCACAAAAGCATCGGGATACTTGCCATACAGGGCCGTATCCAGAAAGTAGACATTATTGATCGCGTTGAAGCGTTTCGCCGCGGCGATATCCTCCGGGCTGTCGGTCGCCGGCGCTCCCGGAGACATGCTGTACGCCGTCCCCAGCTTCGCCTTCGGAGCGACGGCCCGCATCGCGCGATACGCCTCACCCTGAGCCAGGTTTACCGTGTGTGCGGCCTTCAGGAAGTTTTCAATTCCTGTGAGGCCCGGCGCATGCGCTCCAATTCCATATCCAAGGAAGGTAAACACCCACGGCTCATTGAAGATCGCCCATGTATCCACGCGGTCGCCCAGAGCCTTCGTCACAATCTCCGCATAGTCGGCAAAGTGCTTGTAAAGGTCGCGATTCGGCCATCCGCCCTTGTCCTGCAACGCTTGCGGCAAATCCCAGTGGTACAAAGTGCACATCGGCCGCTGATTCGCCTTCAGCATCGCGTCCACCACCCTGCTGTAGTGGTCCAGGCCCTTCTGGTTTACCTTGCCCATGCCCAGCGGCTGAACCCGCGGCCAGGATACGGAAAACCTCACGCTCTTCTGGTGAAGCTGCTGCATGATGGCAATATCTTCCGGATACCGGTAATACGAATCGCACGCTATGTCGCCCGTATCTCCACCCTTGATGTTGCCCACCACGTGCGAGAAGCGGTCCCAGATCGACTCGCCCTTCCCATCTGCCTTCCAGGCGCCTTCCACCTGGTAGGCCGCGGTCGCAGTACCCCAGTAAAAATCCTTCGGGAAACGCGCCGCCCTGATCTCCGCTTCTGCAATGCTCCCTGGCGGTGGCATATTCGGCCCCTGCGCGGGCCAGGCCATCTGCGCTCCGAGCATGTAGCGGGAAAACGTCATGCCACCCATGGCGGCAAGCGAACTGTTGATCAAAAATCGGCGTCGATCCATCACTGACCTCTCCCTGTCGAGGCAGCGGCGCCTAGACAATCGTTTGTTGTGTATCGTCCGGCATAGTAACCGATAAAGGCCACAACCCGCAAAAGAAAAAAAGGGAACAGGCAAAGGCTCAACCCGGCGGACGCGATTGTCCTCCCATAAGGCCCGTTCAACCTCTTCCAGATGGAAGCGAAGACCAGAAAGCTAAAGTCTGCTCTTCACTTCTTCTTCCGCCGCGCAGCGGGCGGTGCCGTCGATTCGCGAATCACCAGCTCCGGCAGAATCGCCACTTCCTTCTCAAACTCAGCCTCCCCGCGAATGCGCCCCAGCAGAATCCGGGCCGCCATATCTCCCATCTTGCGCAGCGGCTGGCGAATCGTCGTCAGGCTCGGCGAGTGATAGGCCGCATACTCCATGTCGTCGAACCCGATGACCGATACATCTGCCGGAACCGAGAGCCCATGCTCATGCAGCGCACGGATCGCGCCAATGGCTGCCAGGTCATTGAATGCCACAATCGCCGTAAAGTCTCTCGTCCTGCGCAGCAGATCGTGCGTAATCGGAAATCCAAGCTCCGGTGTAGATACGCCGCCCTCCACCTGCATGATCAGCTCTGGCGGTACTTCCAGTCCCAGTTCCCTGGCCACTGCCATCAGGCTCTTCCAGCGGTCTGCCGAATCCGAACTCGACGCCCTCCCGCGCATGAACGCGATCCGCCGGTGTCCCAGTTGATACAGGTGCCGCAGCGAAAGTTCCGCCGCCCGTCTGTGATCCAGCACAATATTGGTCACGCCCGGCAGGTTGCGGTGCCCGGCCACTGCAACCGTCGGCATGGGCGGTGCATGCTCCAGAAGAGTGTCAATCGCGATGAGGCCTTCCACCGACCGGTCCTGCAGCATCCGAGGATACTCCTCAATCAAATCGGCCTTTCGCCTGTGGCTCGCCGTCAGATAAAAATAACCTTCCTCGATGAGCACCTGCTCAATGCCGTCCATCACGTGCGCCGAATACCCGTCGCTCAGCTCCGGCACCAGCACGCCAATGGAAAAGCTCCGCCGCCCTCGCAGCGAGCGAGCGTAAAAGCTCGGACGATAGTCAAACTTCTTGGCCGCGGCAATCACGCGATCGCGCGTGTCCTGTGGAATGGATTTCACTCCGGGCGCATTATTGAGCACCAGTGAAATGGTGGCGGGCGATAAGTCCAGGTACTCGCCCAGAATCTTCAGGCTGACCGGCCTGTTCGCCGGCGGTGTCTTGTCTTTCATTGTTTTCTCGTCATCGGAGCTACGGCGGGCCATCTCTGGAAGTGTCTGTCATCCTGTGCAAAAAGGGCAACAGAAAAACCTTCTCATCAGCCGGCAACCTGCCCGCCGCCCGCGTGCCCTATAGTGGTAATAACTTTCCCCAATCGTCCCGGAGTTTCTCATTGCCTCTTAAAGTCGCCATTCTTGGATTCGGAACCGTAGGCGCATCCGCCGCGCGCATCCTGAGCGAACGCAATCTGCCCGGCCTGGCCCTCACCCACGTCTACAACCGCAACGTGGCCCGCAAGCGTGTGGACTGGCTCCCGTCCGTCACCTGGACTGAAGATCTCGATGCCGTTCTCGCCTCGGACGCAGACATTATCGTGGAGCTCATCGGCGGTCTCAATCCTGCTCACGACAGCGTTCGTCGCGCCCTCGAAGCCGGCAAGTCTGTGGTCACGGCCAACAAAAAGCTCATCGCGCTGCACGGTCCGGAGCTTGAATCCATGGCTCGTAAGAGCGGTAGTCATTTGCTCTACGGCGCAGCTGTGGCTGGCGGAATTCCCGTCATTCCGGGCCTCCAGCACGGCCTCGCAGGCGACAAAATCACCCGCATTGAGGGCATTCTTAACGGAACCTCCAACTTCATCCTCAGCCGCATGGAGCACGGCGCCGAGTACGCCGACGAACTCGCCGAAGCGCAGCGCCGAGGCTACGCGGAAGCCGACCCCACCGAGGACGTCGATGGCTTTGATGCCCGTTCCAAGCTGGTTATCCTCGCGCGCCTTGCGCTGGGCGCAAACGTATCGCCGGAAGAAATTGCCTGCCAGAGCATCCGCCAAGTTGGCGCCATCGACTTTGCCTACGCCAGGGATCTGGGCTGCACCATTCGCCCCGTGGCCCGCGCCGACGTGCGCAACGGCAACCTCGTCGCCCTGGTCGGCCCCATGCTGGTGCCCTTCAACTCACCGCTCGCATGGTCACGCGGAACAGAAAACATGGTCCTCATGAGCGGCCAGTACGGCGGAGACGTCGTTTTCTCCGGCCACGGAGCCGGTGGCAACCCCACCGCCGTCGCCGTCGTTTCCGACCTCTGCGCCCTTGCCGCCGGTACCGCTCCAGGCGTCGTGCGGTCTGCACCAGCCGCCGTCACCGGCGAATTCGAACTCCGCCACTACGTCCGCTTCGTCGTAAATGACCGTCCGGGCATCGTTGCGGAGATCGCCGGAGCTATGGCCGCGCAGGGCATCAATATTGATTCGCTCTTCCAGCGCTCCGGCTTCGGCAAGGACAAACTGCCCTTCGTCGTTACCACCGAGCCATGCGTCAACTCACGCCTTAAACTCGCTCTCGCCAGAATGCAGAACGCCGACTGGCAGGCAGAGCCACCGCTCGATCTTCAGGTTTTGGAGCCGGAACCCGCGGTCGTCTCCTGACCGCAGCCCCGTTTCCGTATTCCAAACGGCAGCACGGTAAAAATCGCCTGGCGTTTTTTGTCTCTCGCCAATCGGACGCGCACATCCCTTCCATCTATAGCTCGCGGAACGGCATCCTACTTAGCGGCAGGGAAGCTATCTCTCGCTGCGCCCGTACTTCCACGTAAGAAGAGCAGCACTCCGGAAGCCGGTTTCCCGTCGACTTTCACATCTCAAGGAGAGTTTCCATGTTCCGACGCAATTCTTCCATTCGCTTGTCCTTTGCAGCCGCGCTGGCTATTGCCTTCGCCGCGCTGCTCGTCCCTCACGCCGCGCAGGCGCAAATCAGCAAAACTGCCATGGCGGGTCCCTATTCCGTCAATCTCAAAATCCTGCCTGCGGAAGGCTTCATGGGAATGAAAGCTCCCATGCAGCGTGAAGGCGGCGCCATGCCGGAGATGGTCAACGGCGCCACGCACCCCAACCATCACATGGTTGTCTTCATCAAGAAGGACGGCAAGCCCGTCGAGCACGCCCACGTCAAAATCTGGTATCGCATGTCCAAGGGCGAAATGATGGACAACAACAAGATGGGCGGAATGATGGACAACAAGATGGGAGAAATGAAGGGCATGAACCACTGGATGACCCTCCCGGTCACCCGCATGGAAGTTCGCGGCAAAGGCCCCGCTACCACTCACTTCGGCAACAACGTCCACCTGATGGACGGCAGTTACGAGGTCAAGGTGTCAGTCAACGGCAAGGTCGCCATGTTCCACTTCTCGCTCTGAAGACCAGCAACGCCTCGATGTCTCATCTGTCATTGGTGCGTTTTTGCGTTTGGAACCGCCTTTGCTCCGCACCTGTTCCAGCGCTCGCCCGTGAAAAACTCCACTGCGTACCACTCGCTGGCCAGTCGCCGCACCGATGGCACGGGGCAGGGAATCCCCGCAAACTTGCCCGACGTGTGCTTTCTGGCCGCCGTCGCCAGTGAGTTTTCGGGGTCGTATACCAGATAGACCGTAGTATCCATCCCGCCCAGTTCCCATCCATCCCACACCACATGCTTCAGTTGCCCCGTTTGGGCAGGCGCGGCCAGTACGCGCCGCTGGTAGCTTGACCCATACAAATGCCACCGAGCCGTGTCCTTCACCGCATCCGCATTCTGGAACAGCAGCCACGTCACCGCGCAAAACATCACTGTCGCCGCCAGAATCGACACCGCCTGCCGCTTCGCCAGAACCAGCCCGACCATCAGCCCCGCCGAAAGCCCAAAAGGCAAAAACAAATAGAGATACACCAGCACCGCGAAGGCCGAGCCAAACACTGCCACCGGAACAAATATCGCAAAGGCGGCAATTGCCGCCGCACACCATAGCCACGGTCTGAAAATCTGCCTCAACTTCGACTTTGGCAATGCACCCAACTCTCTTCAGGAATTCGTCAACCTCACCATAACAAAAAGGGCCGCTTCCGCAGCGGCCCCGACCTGTCGTAAACATTCGTGCGGCAAAAAATCATTTGTGCCCCAGCACCGGGTGCGGTTCGTACGGTTCTTCCAGCCGAGCCACTTCCTCTTCGCTCAGGTGGACGTCGAGCGCGCCCAGCAGATCCTCCAGGTGTCCCATCTTGCTCGCGCCGATAATGGGTGAGGTAATCCCCGGCTTGCCGAGCATCCACGCCAGCGCCACCTGCGCATTGCTCACGCCGCGCTGCTTCGCCGTTTCCGTAATCCGCTCCACCACCGTAAAGTCCGAGTCGCGATAGTAAAGCCCCTGCGCAAAGTCATCCGTTCTGGCGCGAATCGTCTCGCCCTTGCCGCCACGCGTGCGGTTGCCCATCACAAAGCCGCGCGCCAGCGGGCTCCACGGAATCAGCCCAACACCTTCCTCCAGGCACAGCGGAATCATCTCCCGCTCTTCTTCGCGATACACCAGGTTGTAGTGGTTCTGCATAGTCACAAAACGCGCCAGGCCCATCTGATCAGCCACATGCAGCATCCGCTGGAACTGCCACGCGTACATCGAACTGGCCCCGATGTACAGCGCCTTGCCCGCCCGCACCACGTCATTCAGCGCCTCCATCGTCTCCTCAATCGGTGTCGTCGGGTCAAAGCGGTGAATCTGGTACAAATCCACGTAATCGGTGCCCAGCCGCCGAAGGCTATCGTCTATCGCATGCAGAATGTGTTTCCGCGACAATCCCCGCTGGTTCACGTCATCGCCCATCGCATTGAAGACCTTCGTCGCAATCACCACCTTGTCCCGCGACGGCCCAAAGTCCTTCAGCGCGCGGCCCAGGATCTCCTCGCTCACGCCCAGCGAATACACATCCGCCGTATCAAAAAAATTGATCCCCGCCTCCAGCGCTTTCCTTATGAACGGCCGGCTCTCTTCTTCCTCCAGCACCCACTCGCGCCACTTTTTCGAGCCATAGGTCATTGTGCCCAGGCAAATCCGCGAAACCTTCAGTCCGGTCGAGCCAAGATTGACGTATTCCATGCCACCTCCGAGTCCAGTCTTCAAAAATCTCTCTCGCTTTGGATGATCACACGCAACACCGGGTTCAAACGGTTCCTGCCCGCGCCGGATTTTCCACAGAAAATGACAAATTCGACATCCATGACAATCTCGACATAATTGAAAACAATAGACTTATTCCAATCATTTGTTGTTACGAATAGCCTTCTGCTGCATCTAAACGTTATGTTTCGTGATCCCCTCGAAGCCCCCCATTCGTGTGCCCGCGATCGCCACATTTCGGTGACCGGCCGCAGCGCGCGTTGTAAGACTTGCCACAAGGCCCCTGCTTTCCGTGCTTTCTGGCTTATTCTTGTACTTTTACTTTCACTTCCTGCCGCACTCCACGCGGAAACACCCTCCTCCGTTGCCGCACTTCCCAATGCTCCGGGAGTCGCCACCCAGAGCGCGTCGCAGGCCCAGCCCGGCGGCGTCATCGTCGGAACGCTGGAAAACCCAGCCGGACAGCCCCTGCCCAACGCCCCTCTGCGCGTTTACGGTTCGGGACTTGTGCAGGCCATCGCCGGCAGAACCGATGCCCAGGGCAACTTCCGAATCACCGGCCTCAACGCCGGCACTTACCATGTGCAGGCCTCCGCGAACGACTACCTCACTACCACCTCGCCGCTCATCGTGCTCGGACAGGGTGAGGTCTACCACATCGACATCACCGAGATTCCGCTCCCCAGGTCCACCACCACCGTCACGGTGTACGCTTCCACGGTCCACCTGGCCACCCAGCAGGTGCATCAGGAAGAAAAGCAGCGTGTCCTCGGGATCATTCCCGACTTTTTCACCAGCTACGTGCCCAACCCCGCGCCGCTTACTCCGAAGCTCAAGATGAAGCTCACCCTGCGCACCATTCGTGATCCCTTCATCTTCGGCGTGGCGGCCGCTGTCGCCGGCCTTGAGCAGGAGCAGAACATTTACCCCGGTTACGGAACCGGGTGGTCCGGCTATGGCAAACGCTTTGGCGCTTCGTACGCAGACTCCAACATCTCCCGCATCTTCGGCGAAGGTGTCTATCCTGTCCTGTTCCACCAGGACCCTCGCTACTTCTACAAGGGAACCGGCAGCTTCGGCTCCCGCCTCTGGTACGCCATTCGGTCCTCTGTCGTCTCCAAGGGAGACAACGGCCACTGGCAGCCCGGCTACGCAGCCGTGCTCGGCGACTTCACCGCCGCCGGCATCTCCAACGCTTACCATTCACCGCAGGACCGCTCCCTTGGCATCACCATGCGGGACGGCGGCATTCTCGTCGCTGGAGACGCGCTGGAAAACATCCTCCGCGAATTTCTCTCCAAGGCGCTCACCACCAACCTGCCTCCCAACGCCAAGTAGTCATCGGCTCAACGCCACCGGCCTGTCGGCAGAACGCTCCTGCCGACAGGCCTTTCTTTTGTAAGCCTCATCCTCTTGCTATCACGTGTGAAAACTCCTATCGTGGCCCGTGCATGCAAAGCATCGTCTGCTGCATTCGCCTCCAACGCTCTCAATCCCCTGACGAGGAACCATGGACCCCACCACCCCTTCCGTCCAGCACTGCCGGATCCAGATCAACGGAACCGCCATCGAAGCCCACTCCGGCGAGCGCCTGATTGACGTGCTCAACCGGGCCGCCATCCAGCTTCCGCAGGTCTGCTACGAACCGCACCTTGGCCCCATCCAGAGCTGCGACACCTGCCTCGTCGAAATCAACGGCGATCTCACCCGCGCCTGCGCCACCACCGTCACGGATGGCCTCTCGGTCGAAACCGCCACCCCCCGCGCCCAGCGCGCCCAGAACGAGGCCTTCAACCGCATCCTGGAGCGCCACATGCTCTACTGCACCGTCTGCGACAACAACAATCAGGACTGCACCGTCCACAACACCACAGCCATGCTCCACGTTGAGCATCAGAAATACCCCTACCAGCCCAAGCCCTACCCGCAGGATCACTCCAACCCCTTCTACCGCTACGATCCCAGCCAGTGCATCCTTTGTGGGCGCTGCGTCGAGGCCTGCCAGAACTATCAGGTCAACGAAACCCTCTCCATCAACTGGGAAAGCGAACACCCCCGCGTCCTATGGGACGGCGGGGCAGAGATCGCAGGCTCCAGTTGCGTCTCCTGCGGCCACTGCATCACGGTCTGCCCGTGCAACGCGCTCATGGAAAAATCCATGCTCGGCCAGGCCGGCTACCTCACCCACTGGCCCCCGCAGGCCATCGACAACATGATTAACCTCGTCAAAGGTGTCGAGCCGGAGATCGGCTACGGACCAATCCTCGACATCTCAGAAACCGAAGCCGCCATGCGCGAAACCCGCACCCGCCGCACCAAAACCGTCTGCACCTACTGCGGCGTCGGTTGCAGTTTCGATGTCTGGACTCGCGACCGTCACATCCTCAAGGTCCAGCCCGGCGACGGTCCCGCCAACGACATCTCTACCTGCGTCAAAGGCAAATTCGGCTGGGACTACGTCAACAGCCCCGACCGTATCAAGACCCCGCTCATCCGCGAAGGCAACACCTTCCGCCCGGCCACCTGGGACGAAGCCCTCGACCTCGTCTCCCGCCGCCTTATGGAGATCAAAGCCGCCCACGGTCCCGACTCCATCGGCGTCATCTCTTCGTCCAAATGCACCAACGAAGAGAGCTACCTCATGCAGAAGTTCGCCCGCACCGTCATCGGCACCAATAACATCGACAACTGCTCCCGCTACTGCCAGTCTCCGGCCACGCAGGGCCTCTTCCGCACCGTCGGCTACGGCGGCGACTCCGGCTCCATCAGCGACATCGCGCAATCCTCGCTCGTCATGATCGTCGGCGCCAACCCGGCGGAAGCACATCCCGTGCTCGCCACCCGCGTCAAGCAGGCCCACAAACTGCGCGGCCAAAAGCTCATCGTTGCGGACATTCGCAGGCACGAGATGGCCGAACGCGCCGACATCTTCTTCCGCCCCAAGCCCGGCACCGACCTCATCTGGCTCTCTGCCCTCAGCCGCTACATGCTCGACAACGGCCACGCCAAACTCGACTTCCTTGCCCGCTGGGTCAACGGACTCCACGAATACTCCGCCAGCCTTGAGCCCTTCACCATGGAGTATGCCGCCGAGGCCTGCGGCGTCCCGCTCTCCGTCCTCATCGCCGTCGCAAAGGAGATTGCTGCCGCGCCCTCCATGTGCATCCTCTGGGCCATGGGCGTCACCCAGCACTGCGCCGGATCAGACACCTCCACCGCCATCTCCAACCTGCTGCTCGTCACCGGCAACTACATGCGCCCCGGCACCGGCGCCTACCCCCTCCGCGGGCACAACAATGTGCAGGGAGCCAGCGATTTCGGCTCCATGCCCGCATGGTTTCCCGGCTATGAACACATCGACGAACCCGAAGCCCGCGCACGCTATGAAAAAGGCTGGGGTGTGCCCATCCCGTCCACCAAAGGGCTCGACAATCACGAGATGATCCGCGCCATCTACGACGGCAAGCTCAAGGCCATGTACCTCGCCGGAGAAGACATGTACGCCGCCGACTCCAATGCCGGCTACGTCGGCGGAGGCTTCGAGAAACTCGACTTCTTCGTCGTGCAGGACATCTTCTTCTCCTCCACCTGCCGCTTCGCCGACGTCGTCCTCCCAGCCAGCCCATCGCTCGAAAAGGAAGGCACCTTCACCAACACCGAGCGCCGCGTCCAGCGTCTCTACCAGGTCTTTGATCCGCTCGGCGACAGCCGCCCCGACTGGCGCATCACCCGCGACCTGGCCAACCGCATGGGGGCTAACTGGACTTACCATCACCCCGCCGACATCATGCACGAGGCCGCATCCCTCGCCCCCATGTTCGCCGGCATCCACTACGACCGCCTCGAAGGCTACAACTCCCTCCAGTGGCCCGTCGCCGCCGACGGTACAGACCAACCGCTCCTCTACACCGAACGCTTCGCTTTCCCGGATGGCAAGGCCCGTCTCTATCCGCTCGAATACATTCCGCCCTGCGAAACCGAAGACAACGAGTACGATCTCCACCTCAACAACGGCCGTCTGCTCGAGCACTTTCACGAAGCCAACATGACCGGCCGCGTCCCCGGCATTCACGAAGAAACTCCGAACCCATTTCTCGAAATCTCCCGCGAAGTCGCCGCCCAGCACGGCCTCACCACCGGCCAGTGGACACGCGTCATCTCGCGCAACGGCAGCATCCGCATCCAGGTGCTCATCAGCGACCGCGTTCGGGGCAGGGAAGTCTATCTCCCGCTGAACACCCATGCGGACAACGGCGTCAATCGCCTGACCGGTCACTTCACAGACCGCGAAACCCACACGCCCGCCTACAAGGAAACTTCCGTCCGCCTCGAACCCTTACCCGAACTCGGCCCCGATCCGCTTCCGCGCATCAACTTCCGCAACGGAAGCCGTACCCCGCAAAATGGAGTCGAGATCCAGCGCAAGTGGAACCGAAACGATTACAAACTACCAGACGGCGCTCCAGATCAGCTCGTCCAGATCAAGGCAGGAAAGTAAATCATGGCAAAACCCATTGAATTCCGCCCTTCGGAACAGAATCCACGCGACGAAATCCAGCGACGTCTTGCCGATGCTCCCATCGAGCACGCAGAAGCGCTCCTTGCCTGTTACAAATTGATCGAGGAAGCGCACAACTCCGGCACGCTCGAACTGCTCCGCGGCTTGCTTGCGGCGCAGGACACCGTCATCACCCACGCTTCAAAGATGTTTGCCGCGCCCGAGGCTGCTGTCGCCATCCGCAACGGCTTCGTTCTCATCCAGTTGCTGGGCCGCATCGATCCTCAAAAGCTCAGCGCCGTGCTCGAAGGCGTTACTGCCGCCACCGCCCAGGCCTCCGGTCAATCCGTGCCGTCCCTCTTTTCCATCCTTGGTCAGGCCACCTCGCCAGACACCCGGCGCGCTCTCCAGGTCGGCATCGCCGCTCTCGAAGCTGCCGGCAAAGTCCTCAAGGAGTAACCCTTACGGTTTCCTTTGCGCGCGCCAATTTTGCCTTCGGTGCCGGCGCCGGTCCCGTCGACTCGCGCACGATCAGCTCCGGCTCCATGACTACTTCGCCTGGATAGCTCTTGTTCGGGTGGTTGATCCGGTCCAGCAGAATCCGCGCACCCTTCGTTCCCATCTCCTGCAGCGGCTGCCGCACCGTCGTCAGGCTCGGCTGATGATAGGCCGCGCTCGAAATATCGTCGAAGCCCACCACGGAGATATCCTCCGGCACCCGCAGCCCCACGTCGTCAATCGCGCGGACCGCGCCAAACGCGCAAATATCGTTGAAGCAGAAGATTGCCGTAAAGTCCCGCGTGGCCTTTAGCAGCTTTCGCATGGCCTTGTATCCATGCATCGGCGTCTGGTCCAGTTCCGGCAGGGTAATGGTGAGCTCGGGATGAATCGTGATGCCCAGCGTCTCAGCCGCCTTGGTAATACCTTGCCACCGGTAGTGCGCGTCGCTGATGATTTTTGGGCCGCGCATGAAGGCAATCCGCTTGTGCCCGAGTTCCTGGAGGTGCTTCAGCGCAAGCATCGCCGCCAGGTCATGGTCCAGCACAATGTTCGTCGCGCCTTCGGCGGGGTTATGCGCCGAGATGGCTACAATCGGAACCTTTGCGTCGATCTTTGCAGGCGTGTCCAGCACCAGTAGTCCGTCCACCGCCCGCTCCAGCAGCATCTGCACATACTCCGTCGTCAGCTCAGGATTCCGGAAATGGCTCGCCATGAAGTAGAAGTACTTCGCCTTGATCAGGTACCGCTCCACCGAGTGCATCAGCAGCGTAAAGTACCCGTCGCTCATGTCGGGGACCACCACGCCGATCGACATGCTCTTGCTCCGCCGCAGGGAGCGCGCAAAATAATTCGGCCGGTAGTTGTACTTGATCGCGGCCTCGCGAATCCGCTCGCGCGTATGCATCGGAATCGACTTTGCGTTCGGAGAGTGGTTCAGAACGAGCGAAATCGTCGTCTGAGAAAGATTCAGCAACTCGGAGAGCTGTTTCAGGTTGATGGTGCCCGAGGATTGCGTGTCAGCGGCGGATTTTTTCACAACGCATTTTTAGCACGGAACTTAGGGTATTTGCATCAAGTTTAGCGATTTAGTCTTGCATGTAGCCGGTAAACGTTACGCCAGGCTGGTCTCCTCCCACGTCCCCATCACTTTCTTCAGGGCGTTGCATATCTCGCCCACCGTCGCGTAAGCCCGCACGCAGTCCAGCAAATACGGCATCGTGTTCGCAGACGAAACGCCCTCGCGCGCCGCTTCCGGCTCACGCCCCGCCGCCCGGCAAAGCGCATCCAGGGAGCGCTGGACGGCCTCATTCGAACGGCGCGTCCGCAGAGCTTTCAGCTTTGCCGTCTGTGCCTCACGCACGCTCTCGTCAATGTACAGAATTTGCGGCGGTGGCTCCTCCACCGTGAAAGCGTTCACGCCCACAATCACTTTTTCTCCGGCCTCCACCGCCCGCTGGTAGCGGTAGCTCGCCTCGGCAATCTCCTTTTGAGGAAACCCTTTCTCAATCGCCTGGATCATCCCGCCCATCCGGTCCAGCTTCTCAAAATACTCGAACGCCCCACGCTCCATGTGCAGCGTCTGCGCCTCCACAAAATACGATCCCCCCAGCGGGTCCACCACGCCCGCCACGCCCGTTTCGTACGCAATGATCTGCTGGGTCCGCAGCGCAATCCGCGCCGCCTCTTCGGTCGGCAGCGCCAGCGCTTCGTCAAACGAATCCGTGTGCAGCGACTGCGTCCCGCCCAGCACCGCCGCCATCGCCTGCAGCGCCACCCGCGCAATGTTGTTCTTCGGCTGCTGCGCCGTCAGAGAAACGCCCGCCGTCTGCGTATGGAAGCGCATCCACGCCGATCGCGCCTGCTTTGCCCCGAACCGCTCCGTCATCACCTTGTGCCAGATCTTCCGCGCCGCCCGATACTTCGCAATCTCCTCGAAGAAATCATTGTGCGCGTTGAAGAAAAAGCTCAGCCGGGGAGCAAACTCATCCACGTCGAGCCCGCGCCGCAGCGCCCACTCTACGTACTCCACTCCGTCATAGAGCGTAAACGCCAGTTCCTGCAGCGCCGTCGAGCCAGCCTCCCGAATGTGGTACCCGGAAATCGAAATCGGATTGAACCGAGGCACATACTTCGCCCCGAACTCAAATGTGTCGATCACCAGCCGCATCGACGGCGCTGGCGGATAAATGAACTCCTTCTGCGCGATGTACTCCTTCAAAATATCGTTCTGCAGCGTCCCGGAAATCTTCCCCCAGTCCGCGCCCTGACGCTCGGCTACCACCAGGTACATTGCCCACAGCACGCTCGCCGGAGAATTGATCGTCATCGAGACCGTCGTCTTTTCCAGGTCGATTCCCGAGAACAGAATCTCCATGTCCTCCAGCGAATCAATCGCCACGCCGCATTTGCCCACTTCGCCCTCGCTCAGCACATCGTCCGAGTCGCAGCCCATCAGCGTCGGCAAATCAAATGCTACCGACAAGCCTCCGCCGCCATTCGCAAGCAGATACTTGTACCGCTCATTCGTTTCCTCCGGACTCGCAAACCCGGAAAACTGCCGCATCGTCCAGAGCTTGCCCCGGTAGCCCGTCGCGTGAATCCCGCGTGTATAAGGTGGCTCGCCCGGCATTCCCAGGTACTCCGCAGCGTTTGCCTCAAAGTCCTCCGGCAAATCCGCCTGCGTATATAGCCGCCGCACCGGCGCGCCGGATATCGTCGTGAACCGCGCCTGCCCATCCTCGTCCACGTTTACGCCTGTCGCTGCGCCAATCGGCTGCTCAGGAGATCGCGCCAGCGCCTTCGCCAGCGTCCCCTCAGCCCAGCGCAGCTCCGCCTCGCCAGGATGCCGTCCGGCCTTCACCTCTTCCACGGCCTTCACCGCCGCGCTCTTTGCTTCTTTTTCCCGCTCAGCCATGGCTTCAGTATCGCTCCCCGCTTCAGAAAACTCCTCAGCATAGGCGAAGCCCGCCACCACGGGCAAGGGAAGCATTCCGGCTGCTGCATTTCCGGGCGGCGCAAACCCCTGCGTTCTCAATCATCAAGACTCGATTTGCACAATAAATCCCGTGTTTTGCACCGAAAAACCCTGAATTTTGCTCTTCCACATCCTCAAATTCGGAGTACTGTTGGTTTCAACGGAGGCGCAAGCCCCCAAAAAGGAGGAAGCGGAGAAAAAGCAATCGGAGAGGGGACCGGCGCCGGAAACCTCGCAGCAGTTGGGAAACCAGCAGCCAAAGAATGCATATTCAAAGTTTCCGCGTCGCATCGGATCGGAGTGAAACTGGAAAGAAGCGAGCGCAAGTTCGTGGAAGCCAGAATGAGCAAAGGTCAATCGGTAGGCGCGCACTGGATGACCGAACCAGTGCTTCTAAATTCGGAGAACGGAGGGTGGGTCACCGCAAGGTGTCTCACCCTTTCGTCTTGCCAGCCCCTCACTTTCTTCCGCCGCTGCGCTCACAGCACCCGGGCAACTACCCACAGCAGCAAAGCCGCGCGCAGGCTCCAGCCCACCGTCCGCACCCAGTTGCTGCTCACCAGTCGCCCCGCCATCCTTGTGTCAAATCCCGCTACCAGCCGCCCATGCAGCGGAACCTGCAGCGCCGCCGTGGAAATCCAGATCACTCCCACCAGCGCCTCACCGGCCACAGCCGCCCACGGTGGGAAAAACTCCGGACGCAGCCCCGGCACCAGCGCGAGCGTCGCCGTGGCAATCTCCACCAGCATCGGCGGACCCACTACCCAGCCCGTCCGCGTCGTATGCTCCGCCTCGTAGGCGGCAAACTCACTGCTGCCCACGCGCGCAAACAGGGGATAGTGCACCACCTGCACAAACCAGATCACGCCCGCCATCACCAGCGTCGCTGCAATCTGCGCTATAAACAGTTCCATTGCCATAACGAAATCTCAGCTTAACCCGCCGCTTCCGAATGGGTCTCGGCCGGCCTTTCATCCCACACAATTCACTTGCGTCTTCACAAGAGTAGGCATTTACTGTTCAGGTGGGTTCATGCCGGGTCAAAAGCAGTTTGAATCGAACTCTGTAGTTTTCGCTCTTCTGCTCCATGCCCGTCTTGCCCTCGTCCGCGATCAATACCGGCGACGCCTTCCTGTACCATTCTCAGGGGGCGCCGTAGCTCTCACTCGCGGCTGTACTCAGTGACGATATGGCATTTGAACCTGAATCCGGCTTCCGTTACCCCAGCTCTCAACCCGAGCTTCCCCGCGTACTCGAGCTGCCCACCAAGGAATCCGCCGAGTCGCCCAGGTCCTTCCTGGGCCGATGGTTCTCCAGCGGCGGCAGAATCGACGAGGCGCACAGCGAAGAGCGTGGACACCCCTGGTACAAGATCATCTGCCTCACCGGCGTCGACTACTTCTCGACGCTCGCCTACCAGCCTGGCATCGCCCTTATCGCCGCAGGGCTCCTGTCGCCCATCGCAACCCTGGTTCTCGTTGTCGTCACCCTCTGCGCCGCCCTGCCGGTCTACTCTTCGGTAGCCTTCCGGTCCTTCGTAGGGCAGGGCTCCATCGCCATGCTGGAGAACCTCTTCGGCGGTTGGAAGTCCAAAATCTTCGTCCTCATTCTCCTCGGTTTCGCCACCACGGACTTCATCATCACCATGACGCTCTCCGCCGCCGACGCGGCCCGTCATGCCGTTGCCAACCCGTTCCTCCATCCCTATCTCGGCAATGGCCAGTACACCGTTACGCTGTTGCTCCTCTTCGTACTCGCGGTCGTTTTCTTCATCGGGTTCAAGGAGGCCATTAACCTCGCCGTCGCCATCGTCATCCCGTTCCTGGGCCTGAATCTCTTCGTTCTCGGCGTCGGACTCTTCCGCATCCTGGCGCATCCGGCCTCCATCCTCAAGTGGCACGCGGCCATGCTGGCCAGCACCCCGCAAAACACCTGGCTGGCTGTCATCATTCTGGCTGTCATTCTCTTTCCCAAGCTCGCACTGGGCCTCAGCGGTTTTGAGACCGGCGTTTCCGTCATGCCGCTCGTGCAGTCTTCTGCCGACGACCTCCGCCGACCTGTCCCCAAGGGACGCATCCGCAACACCCGCAAGATGCTCGCCGCCGCAGCCGGCATCATGAGCTTCTACCTGCTGCTCTCCAGCTTCGTCACCACCATCCTCATTCCCCCTTCGGCCTACCAGGCAGACGGACCTGCCGCTGGCCGCGCCATCGCCTATCTCGCCCATCAGATGTTTGGCAATGTCTTTGGCTCCGTTTATGACATCTCCACCATCCTCATCCTCTGGTTCGCCGGAGCCTCGGCCATGGCGGGCCTCATCAACCTCATTCCCCGCTACCTGCCGCGCTTCGGCATGGCTCCCCTCTGGGTCGCCTACAGAAGACCGATGGTCGCGCTGCTCCTCGTGGTCGACATCATCGTGACCCTCGTCTTCCACGCGAATGTCGACGCCCAGGCCGGTGCATACGCCACCGGCGTGCTCGTCCTCATCCTCTCCGCCGCCATCGCCGTTACCATCGCCTTCTGGCGCGAGTACAAGGACAAGCGCAACCCCAGGCTCCTGCTTCTTGTCGCGCTCTTTTTCCTGGTCAGCATCGTCTTTGTCTACACCACCATTGACAATGTGTTCGAGCGGCCCGACGGCGTCATCATCTCCTCCATCTTCATCTTCGTCATCCTCGTCTTCAGCGCCATCAGCCGCTACCAGCGCGCACAGGAGCTCCGCGTGCAGGACATGGAGTTCGTCGACGACTCCTCAGCCCGCCTCTGGGCTTCCATCGCCGGCAAAAAAGTCAACCTGGTTCCCGCCAGCTTTCCAGGCGAGGGCTATCGTATGAGGAAGTCCGAGGAAATCAACCGCAATTACCGCGTCACCGAGCCGCTGGCCTTCGTCAATATCCACCTCATCGATAACCGCAGCGAGTTCATCAGCCGCCTCCGCGTCAGCGTCACCAGGGAACGCGACCACTACGTCATCGAAGTCTGGGGAGCGGTTGCCATTGCCAACACCCTCGCCTTCATTGCCGAACTCCTCGACCCCGTCGGCATCTTCGTCGTGCTCAGCGGGCAGAACCTCATGCAGCAGTCGCTCCGCTACCTCTTCTGGGGAGAAGGAGAAGTCGGCATGCTCGTCTACACCATTCTCGTCCATTACTGGAACTGGAGCGGACGCAAGACCGACCGGCCAACACTCTTCCTCACGACCGCATAAACAGCCCCGCCAACGCTGAAGCGCCCCGACGAAGGGTCATTTCGACCAAAGCAGTGGAGAAATCTGCGGTTCGTATCCCCACTCCGGGCAACGGCTGCCTAATTCCGAATATCCTCAATCACCCGCGCAATCTCCTCCTGCGCATCCCCATTCACCGGCAGCAGCGGAACCCGCGGCCGCCCACCATAATATCCATTCAGATCGCAGGCATATTTAATGCCGCTGATTCCATACTTGCTCGCCACCACCGCCGAAGGCTCCAGCAGCCGATTCTGCTTTTCGTCCGCCAGCTTGCGGTCATTGTCCTTCCACGCCCAGTAAACCTCCTGGCACGCCTGCGGAACACATGCCGCCAGCGCCAGCACCGCGCCCGAAGCACCCGCATCCAGTGAACCCAGCAGGGTATTGGCCGCCCCCGTCAGCACCTGGAAGCCGACCTCCTTGGTCCGCGTCCTGATCTTCGGCGTCACCTCGGCCACCTGCACCGCCGTGCCGCTCAACGCGCCAATCGGAACCAGGTTCGGCTTCTCCACCGCCGCGGCTTTCAGCATCCGCGCCGTCACCGCCGTAAACACCGGCGTCACCTCGACGGTTCGCTTCTTTACGCTCGCCGTCGCCTTCGCCACTGCGGCTATGCGCTCCACGCTGCCCGTCGAATCTTTGATCCCGATAATGTTCGGGTGCTGCGCCAGCTCCGCAGTCAGCTCCACGCTCAGGTCATAATGCGTAAATTTTGGAATGTTATACAGCACCACCGGCAGCGGAGAACGGTCCGCCAGCGCCCGGTAATAAGTCAATATCTCCGCCGCACCCATCTGTGGCCCGTAAAAATGAGGTGTCCGCACCAGCACCGCGTCATACAGCGCATCGGCCGCAAACTCCGCCAGCCGCATCGTCTCCGCAAAGCTCTCCCGGGCAACGCCCGCCAGCAACACTTTGTCCGGCCCTGCCGCATCGGCTGCCGCCTGCAGCACCTCGCGGGTCTCGTCATCGCTCAGCATTGGGGCCTCGCCCGTCGAGCCAAGCACTACCATCCCCGCCACCGGCGTGCGCGAGTAGCGGGCGACATTATGCTCCAGTTTGCGGAAATAGCAGCGCCCGTCCGGGTAGAACGGCGTCGTCATTGCAGGGAAAATGCCTTCTAGCAGCATAGGTTGATTCTAAATTGCCTTTTGCCCCCTCAGACCCCATGTCGTCATTCCAAAACAGCCATCCGTCGCATTCCAGTGGGCAAAATACACTCCAGATCAATTCAGCGTTAAAAAAACGCCTCCCGCTGTTGCATACTATTGAAAACGGCACCATCGAGCCGCCATGTTGACGGTTCCGGCTCTGTTTCCACCCGGTTGCTTCCGTATGAGCTGCGTCCCTCTCAGCCGTAGGGTTGGGGGTCGCTATAATCACCCAATAGGAAGAACCGATTAACTTCCACTTCAACATCGAAGGGATTCCGCGACATGGCGACCATCAACGCCGGCGCCCCGTCCGCGCAGGGCGAGCCGACTCAATCCTTGAGTAACTCCGCAAAACCAATCGTCAACGACTTCAGCCTCCAGGTTGCGACCGTCAATGGATCCGGCTCGCAGTCCGCGAATAACGTGTTGCTCCGCAGCATCTTCGCAATGGGAATCCCGGTCAGCGGTAAGAATCTCTTTCCGTCCAACATCGCCGGCCTGCCCACCTGGTACACCATTCGCGCCAGCAAGCAAGGCTACGTCGCACGCAAAGAGGAGATCGACATCCTCATCGCGATGAACCCGGAAACCGCGCAGGAAGATATCGAGTCCCTCCGTCCTGGCTCAGTCGCCATCTACGAGGAAAAGCTCAACCTCAGGCAGTACCGCAACGACGTCATCTGCTATGAGGTGCCCTTCGACAAAATCACCGCCGAAGTCTGCCCCGACGCCCGCCTCCGCAAGCTCGTCCGCAACATGGTCTACGTCGGCGTGGCCGCGCAGCTGTTCTCCATTGACATGGCGACTGTCGAGGACTCCGTCCGCCGCCAGTTCTCCAAAAAGAAAAAGGCCGCCGAACTCAACCTCAGCGCCGTCCAGGCCGGTTACGACTTCGCTGCTAACTCCCTCGTAAAGTCAGACCCCTACAAGACTGAGCGGCTCCACCTCACCGATGGCAAGATCATCATCGACGGCAACGCAGCCTGCGCTCTGGGAGCCATGTTCGCCGGCGTCACCGTCGTCACCTGGTATCCCATCACGCCCTCCTCTTCCGTCGTCGAGCAGCTCATCGACTACCTCAAGCAGTACCGCATTGAGGACGACGGCAAGGCCAGCTTCGCCGTCGTTCAGGCAGAAGATGAGCTTGCCGCCATCGGCATGGTGCTTGGCGCAGGATGGGCTGGCGCCCGTTCCATGACCGCTACCTCCGGCCCCGGCATCTCGCTCATGGCTGAATTCGCGGGCCTCGGCTACTTCGCCGAGATTCCCGGCGTCATCTTCGACATTCAGCGCGTCGGCCCTTCCACCGGCCTGCCCACCCGCACCCTGCAGGGCGACATCCTCAGCACCGCCGTCCTGTCCCATGGCGACACCAGGCACGTGCTCCTGCTGCCTTGCAGCGTCAAGGAATGCTTCGAGTTCGCCATTGCCGCTTTCGACCTTACCGAGCAGCTTCAGACTCCGGTCTTCGTCCTCTCCGATCTCGATCTCGGCATGAACAACTGGATGTCCGACAAGTTCGAATATCCCGAGAAGCCCATCCACCGCGGCAAGGTGCTCACTGCCGAAGACCTCAATCGCCTCGGCGGCTTTGGTCGCTATCGCGATGTGGACGGCGACGGCATCCCCTACCGCACGCTCCCCGGCACGGACCATCCCAAGGCTGCATACTTCACCCGCGGCAGCGGCCACAATCCCGACGCCAAGTACACCGAGCGCGCCGACGACTACAAGAACCTCATGGACCGCCTCGCGCGCAAGTTCGACACGGCCCGCACCCTGGTTCCCGCGCCGCAGATCGTGGCGAATGGCACCTCCAGGATCGGCATCATCGCCTACGGCACCTCCGACTACGCCGTGCTCGAAAGCCGCGATCAGCTCCAGAAGGAATTCGGAGTCGCCACGGACTACCTCCGTATCCGCGCCTATCCGTTCGCAAAGGAAATCCACGACTTTGTCGCCTCGCATGACCGCATCTACGTCGTCGAACAAAACCGCGACGCACAGATGCTGAGTCTGCTCAAGCTCGACCTGCCGGCAAAGCAAACCGTCAAGCTGCGCAGCATCCTCCACTACAACGGGTTGCCCATCGACGCGCGCTCCATCACCACGCTGTTCACCCAGCAGGAGGAACTCTAATTCCATGGCTACACCATCCACTCCCGCTCCCAAAGTCAACCGTATCGGCCTGCCTATCCTCGACTATCGCGGCGGCAAGACCACCCTCTGCGCCGGCTGCGGCCACAATGCCATCTCTGAACGCATCATCGACGCCATGTATGAGATGGGAATCCAGCCCGAGCGCGTCATGAAGCTCTCCGGAATCGGCTGCTCATCCAAGAGCCCCGCCTACTTCCTCTCGCGTTCCCACAGCTTCAACAGCGTCCACGGCCGCATGCCCTCGGTCGCCACCGGCGCGCTGCTCGCCAACAAAACCATGCTCGGCCTCGGCGTCTCCGGCGACGGAGACACCGCCTCCATCGGCATCGGACAGTTCATCCACCTCATGCGCCGCAACCTGCCCCTCATCTACATCATTGAGAACAACGGCGTATACGGCCTCACCAAGGGCCAGTTCTCCGCCACGGCAGACATCGGCTCCAGGCTCAAGACCGGCGTCATCAACGACCTGCCGCCCATTGACACCTGCTCGCTCGCCATTGAACTCGGCGCCACCTTCGTGGGCCGCTCCTTCTCGGGCGACAAAAAGCAGCTTCTCACCATGCTCAAGGCCGCCATCGCCCACAAGGGTACGGTCATGCTCGATGTCATCTCGCCCTGCGTTACCTTCAATGACCACGAAGGCTCCACCAAGAGCTACAAGTACATGCAGGCCCACGAAGAAGCCATCAGCGAAGCCGGCTTCGTACCCAGCTTTGAAGACATCGCCATCGACTACGACCCCGGCACCACCTATGACGTGGAGATGCACGACGGCTCGCACCTTCGCCTCCGCAAGCTCCATGACGACTACGACCCGACCGACCGCGTCCACGCCGTCAAGTCCCTCATGGAAGCCCACGCCAGGGGCGAAGTGCTCACCGGCGTTTTCTACATCGACCCCAACAAGCCCGCATTCACTGACATGCTCAACCTCGTCGACCAGCCCCTCGCCACCCTCCCGCAGGAGCGCACCCGCCCCTCAAAGAAGGTGCTCGACGAGATCATGGCCGAACACGAGTAAACAGAAAGATCGGGTGGCCCCTTCAAGCCATTTTTGGCTTGAGTGGGGAGCCATTCACGGGCCGGAAATCCTCCGGCCCGTTTTCTTTTACTACCGCCCCAGCACAATCTCCACAGTATGCCGCCCCGTCAACCCAGCAGGGAACCACGCCTTCGGCATCGTCTTCCCATCCAGCCGAAAACGCTTCACCCTGTCTCCCGATCCTCGCAGCTCCACAGTCAGCACCGCGCCCCGATAGCGAACTCCATCCATCTGCACAGGACCCCAGCCCCGAGGCAGCGTCGGCTGAAACGCAATCCCCCCCGGGCGAAATCGCATCCCGAACAAATCCGTAAACACCATCCGTAGATAAGCTGACGCCGACCACGTCTGGTCCGGCTGAGACTTCCAATGCGTCCCCACCTGCCATCCGCCATCCGGCCTTCCTGTCGTTCCGTTGTAAATCTCATAGAAATCCCCACCGCTGCCCAGCGCCAGCCCAGCCACCCCGCTCATGGCCCGAGCAAACCCATCTACATCTCCCGCGCGCGCCGCCGCGTCCCCCCAGAAACCCTCCACCATCGGCCACACAATCGCGTTATGACGCCCCGGTCGCTCCAGGCTATACCGCGCAAAATTCGGCCACACATCCGGAACCCCGAACTTCATCCACGTCGTATGCCGCACCACCGCCCGCGCCTCCTCCGGAGTCGCCACCCCGAACAGCACCGCAAACGCCTCGCCCGAACCCTCCTGGAAATCCGCCAGCTTGCCTGCATCCGGCCCGCTCCCATGAATCAAATACCCAAACCGCCCCGCCTTCGACACCCGGAATCTCGCCCGCACCCGCGCCGCCAGCCGCTCGCCCCGGTCCCGCAACCCAGTCGCTTCCGCAGCCGGACGCCCCAGCGCCTTTGCCATCCGCGCCGCATTCTCATACGCCGCCACATACAGGCAGTTCGTGCTCAGCGCCATCAACCGGTCCGCGCCCGGATAATCCAGCACAAACGAGCCCCGGCTCTCGGTCTTATCCGCGGGCGGCGCAGGATACCCGGCAATCCCGTCATTCAAAAACGCCGGCCCCTCAAACAGTCCATACCTCGCGTTGTAATGCTTCTCCCGGTCCACCCGCAGCGTATCCACCGCCGTCTCATACGCCCGCCGCAAAAACTCCCGGTCCCCGCTCACCTCGTAGAAATGCCAGGCCGCCGTCACCCACACAATCTGGTCCCACCATTCCTTGTCCTGCTGCACCACCAGCCGCCCATCCGGCCCGCGCTTCACCACTGCCCAAAGCGTATTCCGCGCCACCTCCGGCTCCAGCAGACTCGCGGCATTCCAGCTATTCACGGAAGCATCCCGCGTCCACGGCTGGTCATAGCCGCCGCCCGCCCGCACAAACTCCATCGGAGCCTTCAGCAATCCCGTCTGGTCATAGGGGCCATCCTTGCCACCCGTCACCGGAACCGTATTCACCACCATCAGATTCCGCACCGCCGCCCGATAAGCCGCACCCAGCGTCGCCTGCAAATGCTTCCTGTGAAAATGCAACTCCGGCGCGGGAACACGCTCCGCCCACCCCACGCCGCCAGCCATCCCCGCGGCCAGCGCCAACGTCAGCAGTTTCGACATCACAGAAAATCGCATCATCTCTCCCCTCACGGAACCCGCTGCACCTCCATCACCCGATGAAACGGAGGCAGCCACGCCGTGTAATGCACCGCCGGAAATCGCGATGGCAGAAAGCGCCATCGCGGCCCAAATCCAACCGCGAATTTCGGGTGCAGATCAGGATATTCCAGCAGATATCCGGATATAGACCCGCTCCGAACCCGATCGGGCTCTTCTGTTAACGGCTGGAATGCGTGCTCAGGAATTTTGATCGCTGGATTATTTACGAACCCGCTTTCCGTCACT
>JBMFWD010000002.1:0-163122 GCA_049965615.1 Acidobacteriaceae bacterium | reverse complement strand
TCTAAACCCTCACGACCCCGTTGCAGTGTCAGGCATCTGCCCGGTTCAATCTGTCAGGTATGTCCCCGGTCCGTACCGACGGCCTTGACGCGCAGGGTGTCGGTCTTTTCGACGGCCTGGCAGCGTAGCAGGTATCGGCTGCAGGCGTCGGAGATGGTGAGCGGATCGATGCGTGTGCCGTCGCCGGAGCGGAACCATCCCTTGAAATCGGCGCACCAGACGCGGTTGGCGTGGTGGGCATGGGCCAGTGGATGGGTGTGCGGCTCGACGCGGCGGCGTCGCTTGCGCGGCACGACGAGTCCGGCTCGCTTGACGATCTCGCCGATGGTGCTGGTGGCCGGCCATGGCTGGGCGGGCTGCTCTCGCTCGAGAATGCGCTTGAGCTTGCGCGGTCCCCATCGCATGTGCGCCTGTCGGAGTTCCAGCACCGCTTGTTCGAGCTCCGGCGCAGTCTGGTTGGGATGCGAGCGCGGAGCCCGGTTCAGTTCCAGCAGCCCGGCGGCCCCCAGCTGCTGGTATCTCCGCAGCCATACATAGCCGGTCTCACGCGAGATGCCGAAGCTGGCGCACAGATCCTTCATCGTCTGCTCATCTCGCTCATACTCAAAGACAAACCGCAACTTCTCGTCCATTACACTGCTCGTTTTCCAGGCCATGAAAGATGTTCTAAACCCTCACGACCCCGTTGCAGTGTCAGGCATCTGCCCGGTTCAATCTGTCAGGTATGTCCCCGGTCCGTACCTTACAGAAATTTTTCACGATCCCCCTCTTTTTTGTGGGGAAGTTGTTGATTTTATGGGGCAGGTTAACCGTCTAGCGATGTATCGCCCGCCCTTGTTTTTGTGGGAATGTTGTTGATTCTGTTGGGTGGGTTAGTGCTTTCGTTTTGACGATTGCGTCTTTCGCATGTTCCAGAGGGCCATGGATACCAGAGGTTTGTCTGATTATGAGAGCGTCGGCGCTTTGCGCCGAACCCCACGTCCTCTTCGCAGACGTTGGGCACCCATGTTATCCGGACGGGGCGGGTTCTCTTTCCACCGCTTAGAAAATTTGACGCCCCCCCCTTTTTTGTGAGGATGTTGCTGATTCTATGGGGTTGACTAGTCGCGTAATCGGCTCGACCCCCGTTGTTTTTGTGGGCAAGTTGTTGATTCTGCTGGAAAGGTTAATGTTCTAACTGCATGGCTCATCGAAATGCACGAAAAAAGGCGTGCCGAAGCACGCCTTTTCTTTGTCCCTACTTCAAGGTTATCAATTTCGAGGTTAATTTCCGGCACATTGGTTCCCATGTTTGTTGATCTTCGAGCTAAGCGGAGAAAGCGCGGAGGAATTCACAGGAATTTGTCGAACTTTGTGGTCGAAAGTGCGTCTTTACGTCATCCATATGGGAACGCACTTATAAAGGACAGAGAGACAGCGAAGATATTGATGACTGACGAAAAGAAATTGGGCTGGGCTAGCTTTGGAGTTGGTTCCCGTTTTTTAAGCAGGCGATCAGGGCGGCGGCGGATGGCTTTCCTGCTGGTTGGCCTGACACTGGCCTTTGGAATCGGTTGCGGCCGGCTGCTGGGGCAGGTGGCTGAGACGGCAGGACCGGCGACTGCCACCAGGAATCTTCCCGAGGCGCCTTTGAATGCGAGCATCAGCGGCACGGTAACGGACGAGCAGGGGGATGTGATTTCCGGGGCGACGGTGACGCTGCGGGGCCCGCAGGGCAGGCGCACGATTACGACAGGCGAGCAAGGTGGATTTGCCTTTAACGAATTGCGCCCGGGAGGGCCTTACCGGCTTACGGTGGAGTGCAAGGATTGCCTGACGTGGGGTTCGGACGACATTACGCTGAAGCCGGGGCAGTTTCTGGAAGAGGACAATATCCACCTGCAGCTCTCCGGCGGAACGGTTTCTGTGGTGGTGAAGCCCAAGACGGAGTTGCAGCTTGCGACCGAGCAGGTGCATGCGGAGGAACACCAGAGGGTGCTGGGCGTGATTCCCAATTTTTATGTGAGCTATGATCCGCAGGCAGCACCGCTTTCCTGGGGCTTGAAGTACAAGCTGGCTTTGAGGACGGCGCTGGATCCGGTGACCGTGGCCGGAGCGCTGTTTATTGCCGGGATTGACCAGGCAGGCGGTACCCCGAATTACGGCGGCGGGGTGGAAGGCTACGCCAAGCGCGTTGGCAGCGAGTACGCGAGCGGATTCACCGACGTAATGGCGGGTGGAGCGGTGCTGCCGGCGCTTCTGCACCAGGATCCCCGATACTTTTACAAGGGAACGGGTACGCGGCGGGCGCGGCTGATGCATGCCATTGGGAGCGCGGTTTTGTGCCGTGGGGACAACGGCAGAACGCAGATCAACTATTCCAGCATGGGTGGAGACCTGATCTCTGGAGCGCTCTCGAACCTTTACCTTCCGCAGGAGGATCGTGGCGTGGGGGCTACCTTTGAGGGATTCGGAATTGCCACGGCCGGACACGTTACGGTGGACATTCTGCAGGAGTTTTTCCTGAACCGGCTGACGAAGCGTGGCAGGACGAAGTAGCGGCCGGGGGCAGGGTCAGTCGTCGACGAGTGAGGAAGTGGCCGCGTGCAGCGATAGCGCGACGCGGTTGTCTACGCCGACCTTGGACATGAGCTTTTTGATGTAGGCCTTGACGGTGCGCTCTTCGATGCCGAGGGTTTCGGCAATTTCACGATTGGAGCGGGCGGCGACGAGCAGGCGCAGAACCTGCTGCTCGCGCTCAGTGAAGCGGCTGTTGTGGCGGCGGACGGGCTTGGTGGAGAACTGCAGCATGCGATCGACAAAGAGCGAGAGTACGCGGCGCGGGGCCCATATGGAGCCGCTGTGCACGATGGCAATGGCCTGGAGCAGTTGCTCGGGCTGGGCGGTTTCTTCCACATAGCCCTTGGCGCCGACGGCGATGGCGTCGATGATGGTTTCGTCTTCGCCCAGCATACCCACGACGATGAGCTTGAGATCGGGGCGCTGGGCGCGCAGGCAGGACATGCGGTCAAAGTGCGGGGGGTTAGAGAGCCCGAAGAGGACGAAGCCAATGGAGTGGTCGGCGAGCACTTCCTCAATGCTGACGACGCGCACGGTAATCTGCGGCTCCGCTTCGAGGATGGAACGCAGACCGGTGACGCGCAGCGGCTCAAAGTTCACGAGCCCTATGGTTAACACTTCGCCGCTCTTCAGATTCAGGGGCATTGGTACGTTCTATAACTTCGGAAGCACGATACCCTGTTGCTTCTGATACTTTCCTTTTCTATCAGCGTAACTGATTTCGCAGGGTTCGTCGCCCTTGAAGAAAAGTATCTGGCAGAGGCCCTCGTTCGCATAGACGCGCGCGGGGAGCGGAGTGGTATTGGAGATTTCCAGAGTTACATAACCTTCCCACTCCGGCTCGAAGGGGGTCACGTTGACGATGATGCCGCAGCGGGCATAAGTGGACTTACCGACGCAGATAGTGAGGACATTGCGCGGGATACGAAAGTACTCAATGGAGCGGGCGAGGGCGAAACTATTGGGCGGAACGATGACGGAGTCGGCCTCGACGGAGACAAAGGAGCGCTCGTCGAAGTTTTTGGGGTCAATGACGGCGCTGTTGACGTTGGTAAAGATTTTGAATTCGTTTGAGACGCGAAGGTCATAGCCATAGGAAGAAAGTCCGTAGGAGATGACGCCCTCGCGGACCTGCTTTTCACTGAACGGCTCGATCATGCCCTTGAGGGCCTGCTCACGGATCCAACGATCACTCTGGATAGACATGCTGCTCCCATGCCGCAAAAAGCGGCGAAAAGATAAAAAATGCCCTGAAACCTGCATCTTACGGGAGTGAGAAGGGGTTGACAATGCTGCGGGCGCATTCCCGGCGGGAAGGCATGCGGGAAAGGCGGTTTGCCTCTGTTGGCGGATGGCATACCATTGAAGGCAAAGGACTTCCGTTTTCCGTCAACTAGGGGTAGCATCGTTGCATAGGAAGACTGGTTCCATGGAGGTGCTGAATTGATCAAGCAGGACATTATTCATCGAGTGATTGAACGTACCGGCCTGCCGCGGAACAAGGCCGAGCATGCCGTGGACACGGTCTTCGAAAGCCTGAAGCACGCGCTGGCCGAAGGGCAGCGGATTGAGCTTCGGGGCTTTGGCGTGTTCAACGTGCGGCCACGGAAGACGGGCATCGGGCGGAATCCGCGGACCGGGACCGAGGTTTCCATTGCGCCGGGGCGCGCGGTGCGCTTCAAGCCGGGCAAGGAACTGCACATTCTGGACTCAGAGTAAGAACTGCTCAGCGGCCCGGTCGGGGGCGTAACCTATCGAGTTACAGTTTGCGCTGAAGATATCCATTCTGGATAACAGAGAACTGCTAACAGCGGCGGTGTGCCTGGATAAATTTTCTTTCATCCGGGACGAAAACACGTTACGACGCGAGTTCACCGTGCTACTATGCGGACAAACAGAAGTTTGAGTAAGCGGAGACTGTAGCTTGGGCACGACCGAAAAAGGACGGTTCGCACACCGGCTGACGGAAACCGGACATTACGAAAGCATCTGCCTTTGTTGCTTCAGGACCATAGGCGGAGCATCGCTTGAGCCGGTTCTGGAGGCGTTGGAAATGAAACATGTGTGCTCGGAAGAAGATGTAATCCAACTGCATGGGCGGATGGGACCGGAGCCTGCGCGCGTTGAGAATCGCAGGAAGAACTTAGCCTGAGGACAGATGGCAATGGAAATGATAGAGGCATGGCGGGGGCCATGCCTTTTGTATTGCAGTAAAGCCTAGTCGAGGTTTTCGGGGTGGATGCTGATGTCCCTCGCGCCCTGGGCTTTTTTCTCCCAGTATTTGCGGACCCATGCCTCGAAGCTCTTTCCTGCGGCGGTGTCGCGCCCACTGAAGTGGAGGGCGGCGATTTCGGCGTAGGGGATGGTGAGCCTGGTGCGTTCGCTGGCTGGGATGATGCGGACGGCAGAGTCAGCGAGAGTAGCGCCCTGGCGGCGGTCAAAGATGTAGCCGGTGATCTGGGAGCCGTCCTTGCGGGTGATGGTGACGTCGCCGCGGTAATCGAAGGCCTTTTCAAGGGCGATGCGGATGTCCTCATCGGAGGCGAGGGCGGGAATCCAGCCCTCAAGGTTTTCGCGCTCGCGGCCTGCTACGAGTTCGAGTTCGTCGGGGTTCTGGACCAGGGCTGAGTTTGTTTTTTGCTGTTCCTGCTGCTCTGTCGCCATTGGTCCTAATCTCCTGAGACGGTCTCCATGGTTTTCTCCGCGGGCTTTTCGATCTGGACGAGGGGCTGGGGATGCTCCGGCTTCCACTGGTTGAGCATGTTTTGCGCGTCAGGATCAGGGTAGAGCGACGGGAACATGTATTTTTTGGCGCTGACGAGGAAGCCCTTGAGTGAGCTGAAGTTGTAGTCGACGGCGGTGGCCTCGTGGCCGGAGTGGACCATGCAGTTGGCGCAGCGGGGATTACCGCTTTTTGCGCCGTAGTTCTCCCAGTTGGTGGACTCCATGAGTTCTTCGAAGGTGTCTGCGTAACCATCCTGGAGGAGATAGCAGGGCTTTTGCCAGCCGAAGATGGAGAAGGTGGGCATGCCCCACGGCGTGCACTCAAAGTTCTGCTTGCCCATGAGGAACTCGGAAAAGAGTGGATGGGTGTTGAACTGCCAGCTCTTTTTGCGATTGGAGAGGATCATGCGGAAGAGCTTGCGGGAGCGGGCCTTGCCGAGGAAGTGGTTCTGGTCCGGGGCCTTGTCGTAGGTGTAGCCGGGGGAGACCATCATGCTCTCGACACCGGCGGCCATGAGCTCGTCGAAGTGGGCGCGGACGGAGTTTGGGTCGGCTCCGTCGAAGAGGGTGGTGTTGGTGGTGACGCGAAAGCCCGCGGCGACGGCGGCACGAATGCCTTCCATCGCGAGGTCATACCCGCCTTCCCGGCAGACGGAGAAGTCGTGGTGCTCGCGCTGGCCGTCCACGTGGACGGAGAAGGACAGGTACTTGCTGGGCTTGAAGAGATGGAGCTTTTCCTTGAGGAGCAGCGCGTTGGTGCACATGTAGACGTACTTTTTGCGCGCCACGAGGCCGGCGACGATCTCCGGCATCTGGGGATGGAGCAGGGGCTCTCCGCCGGGGATGGAGACCATGGGCGCACCGCACTCATCGACGGCGCGGAAGCACTCTTCCGGGGTGAGATCCTGCTTGAGGATGTGGGCTGGGTACTGGATTTTTCCGCAACCGGCGCAGGCCAGGTTGCAGCGGAAGAGCGGCTCCAGCATGAGCACAAGCGGGTAGCGCTTGCGGCCTTTCAGCTTCTGCTTGAGCACATAAGTGGCAACCGTCCATGCCTGTGAAATGGGAACACCCATCTACAAAATCCTCCGCTTGGTTACTCTGCTCGCTCCATGGCCTTTTCATAGGTGGTAAGGGCCAGTAGCGCGAAATAATCTCGATAAAGGTGGTACGCCAGGTAAAAGACACGCGGGAAACCGGTGCCGGTGTAGAGGGCCTGGCGCGTTTTGTCAGTCCCCATGCTTTCATCCCAGCCGCCAGAGGGCAACTGGTGGCTCAGTAACCATTTGATGCCTTTGGCGACGGAATCGCTGCGGGTATCTCCGGCGGAAAGCAGGCCGAGAATGGCCCATGCGGTCTGGGATGGCGTGCTGGGACCGATGCCGCGGGTGTTGGGGTCGTCATAGCTGCCGCAGGTTTCACCCCAGCCGCCGTCGGCATTCTGCACGGAGCGAATCCACTCGGCAGCCTGCTGGATTTGCGGCTCATGATTCCATACGCCCATGGCTTCCAGGCCGCGGAGGACGAGGAAAGTTCCGTAGAGGTAGTTGACGCCCCAGCGGCCGAACCAGCTGCCGTCCGGCTCCTGCTCGCTGAAGATGAACTTGATGGCTTTTTCGACGCGCTTGTCTTTGCGGGTGTAGCCATAAGTGGCCAGCGTTTCGAGGATGCGTCCGGTGATGTCGACCGTTGGCGGATCGAGCATGGCGTTGTGATCCGCGAAGGGGACGTGCTGGAAGATCATCTTCGTGTTGTCTTTGTCGAAGCTGGCCCAGCCGCCGTTGCGGCACTGCATGGAGAAGATCCAGTCGATGGCGCGCTGGCAGACGTCGTACTGGTAGCGCTCGCGGGGATTGTCGACCTTGTTGAGGGCAAGCAGGACCTGGCCAGTGTCGTCCACGTCAGGATAGAACTCGTTGTTGAACTCGAAGTACCAGCCGCCGGGCTGCGCCTTGCGATTTTTAACGGCCCAGTCGCCCTTGTGGCGGACTTCCTTGGAGAGCAGCCAATCGACAGCCTTGAGCATGCGAGGATCGTTGCGGTCGACGCCAGCCTCGCCGAGGGCGAAAACCGCCTGTGCGGTATCCCAAACGGGAGAGACACAGGGCTGCATGCGGAAGGTGGGCTCGGAGTAGTGCTCGTTGCCCTCGGGCACATCGATGCCGAGGCGCTCGAACTCATAGATGGCGCGCAGCATCTGGGGATCGTCGAGCGAGTAGCCAAGGCAGCGCAGCGCGATGATGGCGTTGAGCATGGCCGGATAGATGGCGCCGAGTCCGTCGCTCATTTCAAAACGCTCGAGCATCCACTTTTCCGCTTTTTTGAGAGCGATGGAGCGGAGCGGACGAATGTGCACGCGCTCGAACCAGTGGGTGATGCGGTCGGTGAAGATGAAGAAGTTGCGCCAGCTGATTTTGCGTTCGCGATCCCAGCGCAACTTGAGATTGGAGTTTTCGCGGCCACCTACGAAGAGTTCGTCGATTCCCTGCTCCGGCGCGATCTTTTTGAAGGGCTTTTTCGCGTAAGCGATGGAAAGCGGCACGAGAATGGCGCGGGACCAGGAGGAAATCTCGTAGATGTTGAAGTAAAACCACTTCGGGAACAGGACGATTTCCGGGGGGATGGCTGGAACGGCGTCGTAGTCATACTGTCCGAGCGCGCAGAGGTAAATCTTGGTGAAGGTATTGCACTCGATGACGCCGCCATGAGCGAGGACCCACTCACGGGCTTTGGCGAGGATGGGATCGTCCGGGCTCATGCCCATGAGCTTGCCGGCAAAGTAGCACTTGACGGTGAGGCTGATGTTGCCGGGTCCGCCGGGGTAGAGGCTCCAGCTACCGTCTGCGTTCTGGTAGCGGAGAATCTCGGTCATGGCGCGGCGCATTTTGCCAGCGTCGCCGGTGCCGAGCAGGACGTGGAGGAAGATATAGTCAGCCTCGAGCATGGCGTCTGCTTCGAGTTCGCCACACCACCATCCGTCAGGATGCTGCAGAGAAAACAGATGGTCCCTGGCGCGCTGGATGGCGGCCTTGACATCCTGGATGGCCGCATCGAGGCGGCCAAATTTCAATGCAGCGGTACGAGAGGCACCTCCGGCGGGGGTTGTTCCCTGCTCGCCTTGATTTGCCGTTTTTGAAGTGCTCATGCTTCCCTGGGTGCCTTCCGGTAGAAGTCTTGAACTGCGTTAGACTGCCGCGGGGGCGGAGGGTGCGGCCTGAATGGCCTGCACAATCTCAGGAGGCAGGCCAAACCGGACGTTCTCCGGCATCACTTCCACTTCTTCCACCTGGCCGAAATCTTTGGAGCGCAGGTAGTTGATGACGTCTTCGACGAGCACCTCAGGAGCCGAAGCCCCGGCGGTGACCGCCACGGTGGCCACGCCCTCAAGCCACTCGGAGTGAATCGCCTTGGAGCTGTCAATGAGATAGCCCCTGGTTCCCAGGTTGCGGGAGACCTCCACGAGGCGATTGGAGTTGGAACTGTTATTGGAGCCGACGACGAGAACCAGGTCGGCCGAGTGAGCGACATTCTTGACGGCGACCTGACGATTCTCGGTGGCGTAGCAGATGTCCTGCGAGTGCGGTCCGACGATTTTGGGAAACTTCTTCTTGAGGGCGTCGATCATGTCGCGCGCTTCGTCGAGCGAGAGAGTGGTCTGCGTGAGGTATGCGACGCGATCCGGATCGGGAACCTGGAGGGCCTCCACTTCCGCAGCGCTGGAGACGACGGTGGTCACATCGGGGGCCTCGCCGAGGGTACCTTCAATCTCTTCATGGTCGCGGTGGCCAATGAGCACGAGCGAGTAGCCCTGCTTGGCAAACTTGATGGCCTCGACGTGAACTTTGGTGACAAGCGGGCAGGTGGCGTCAATGACGCGAAGCTTGCGATCTTTGGATTGCGCGCGGACAGCCGGGGATACGCCGTGGGCGCTGTAGATAACGCGGCTGCCCTCCGGGACTTCGTGGATGTCTTCGACGAAGATGGCGCCTTTTTCGGCCAGTTCGTTGACCACGAAGCGGTTGTGGACAATCTCCTTGCGCACGTAGATGGGCGCGCCGAAGGTCTCGAGCGCAATGCGGACAATATCGACGGCGCGGACTACACCCGCGCAGAATCCGCGGGGCTTGAGCAAGAGCACCTTGCGCTCGGGAGCATTGTCCTGAACGGCATTGGGAGAGAGCTGATCAGTGTGTACAGTCACACTACAAGTATATCGTGGAGCGCCGTTTGGAGGGCATTTTTCAGAGACTTACGAGGCTGAAATCGAGGGTAATTGACTCATATGGCATGGGCAGGAAAAGTATTGATTTCTCAAAAGAAAAGCCCCGGCCGGTGACCGGGGCTTCTGGTTGCATTGGTTGTGCCGTTACTGCGCGGTGAGCTGCGCGGCCACTCGCTCGGTGACGAAAGCCTCGACGGTGTCGCCGACCTGGATATCGGAGGTATTGAGGCCGACGCCGCACTCCATGCCGTTGGTGACTTCCTTCACATCGTCCTTGAAGCGCTTGAGCGAGGAGAGCTTACCTTTGAAGACCTGCTCGCCGTTGCGCATGAGGCGGATTTCCGAGTCGCGGCGGAGAATGCCGTCGAGCACGCGGCACCCGGCGATGGTGCCCACCTTGGGAATGCGGAAGACGTTGAGGACTTCTGCCTTGCCGAGGTAGTTCTCCTTGAAGACGGGTTCGAGGAGACCAAGCATGGCCTTGTGAATTTCGTCCTGCAGCTCGTAGATGATGGAGTGCAGTCGAATTTCGACATTTTCCTGTTCGGCGAGGTCGGCGGCCTTGCGCTCGGGCTTGACGTTGAAGCCGATGATGATGGCATTCGAAGCGGATGCCAGGAGGACATCGCTTTCCGTGATGGCACCGACACCAGAGCGGATGACCTTGATGCGGACCTTCTCGGTGGACATCTTCTGGAGAGAGTCGGCGAGAACTTCGACCGAGCCGGTGACGTCGCCCTTGAGGATGAGCGGCAGGTCTTTGACGCCGGCCTGCTTGATCTGCTCGGCCAGGCCTTCGAGCGAGACGCGGGAGGACTTGGCGAGCTGGGCTTCGCGCTCCTTCATCTGACGGTACTGGGAGATGCCCTTGGCCTTGTCGCGATCGGCGACGACCAGGAAGGTGTCGCCAGCGTCGGGCATGCTTTCGAGGCCGAGGATTTCGACCGGGGTGGAGGGACCGGCTTCTTCGATGGCGCGTCCGCGATCGTCAAACATGGCGCGGATTTTACCGAAGGTGTTGCCGACGATGAAGCTGTCCTGCGCGTGGAGCGTGCCGTTCTGTACGAGCACGGTGGCGACGGCGCCGCGGCCGCGATCGAGCTTGGCTTCGATGACGGTTCCGACGGCGGAGCGACCGGGCTGAGCCTTGAGGTTGCCGAGGTCTGCGGTGAGGCAGATCATTTCGAGGAGCAGGTCGAGGTTCAGGCGCTGCTTGGCCGAGACGTCGACGAAGACCGTGTCGCCGCCCCAGGCTTCGGGTACGAGGCCGCGGTCGCCGAGCTGCTTCTTGACGCGGTCGGGCTGCGCATCGGGCTTGTCGATCTTGTTTACGGCGACGATGATGGGCACGCCTGCCGCCTTGGCATGATCGACAGCCTCGAGGGTCTGGGGCATGACGCCGTCGTCTGCCGCGACAACGATAACGACGATGTCAGTCACCTTGGCTCCGCGGGCACGCATGCGGGTAAAGGCCTCGTGACCGGGCGTATCGAGGAAGACGATCTCGCGACCGAATGCGGGCGAGTCCGCCTTGCCGATGCGCACCTTGTAGGCGCCGATGTGCTGGGTGATGCCGCCGGCTTCGCCGCCTGCGACGTCGGTTTCGCGAATGGCGTCGAGGAGCGAAGTTTTGCCGTGATCGACGTGACCCATGACGGTGACGACGGGCGGGCGAGAGACTTCAAGCTCGTCAGGATTTTCCTGGGCGAGCATGGTTTCGAGGGCCTCGTTGGCGAGTTCATCCTCAAAGGTAATGAAGTTGGTGTCGGCGCCGAACTGGCGGGCGACGTCCTTGACGAGGTCGGCGTCGAGAGACTGGTTGACGGTGACCATGACGCCGCGCATGAGCAGCGTGGCGATGAGGTCTTTGCCGCGGACTTCGAGTTTTTCGGCGAGGTCCTTGACGCTGATGCCTTCGGTCACTGTTATGGTGCGCGTGATGGGAAGGGGCTCGGAGGGAATCTGTGCTCCGCCGAAACGAGACGGCGGGGCAAAGCCCTTCATCGGACCTTCCTTGGTCTTGGGGTACTGGTTGGCGCGGCCGCGGCGCTGCTGCGCGCCGGGGCGCTGCGCGCGAGGCGCATCGCCGGGAGGCGGGACGAGTCCTGCGCCTACCCCACCGCCGCCGGGCCGGGTACCAGCATATCCACCGGGACGCTGGCCGAAGCCGGGTCGACCTCCAGGTCCACCGCCGGGTCCACCAAAGCCTGGACGACCGCCAGGGCCGCCGGGACCGCTGCGGGTGGGATGCATGGGACGGCGCCCAGCGGGACCGGATTGCGGACGCTGGCCGGGACCACCGCCGGGACGGCGATCGAAAATAGGTTTGCCACGCTGGATTCCGCCGGGGCCGGAAGATGGCGCGGTAGATCCTGCGGACTTGGGGGGCGCCGTGTAAACGGGACGCGGGCCGGTCTGCGGCATGATGACGCGACGTTGCGGCTGAGCCGGTGGCGCTGGCTTGGGCGTCTCCGCGGCGGGCGCGGGCGGAGCCTGAGGCGCAGCCGAAGCAGCCGGCTGGGCCGGCGCCGAAGTCGCGGCTGGCGCGTGCGCGGCTGGTTTCTCCGCTGCGGGAGGCGCAGGCGATGCCGGAGGATTGACGACGACCGGAGTTTCCGTTGCGCCTCCAACGAGGGGCGATTTTGACTCGGGCTGGGCAGCCTGCGGCGGCGGCGGAGCTGCGACCACGGCCCGCGCGGGCGGCTTGGCCGCGATGGCGGGCTTGGGCTGCTGGGTCGGCGTGACAATGTTGGGAGCCTGGCGCGGCTGCGGCACAATGCGGCGCGGAGCGGGCTTGTGCTGCGCGGGCGCTGCGGAAGGCTTTTGCGCGGCTGGAGCCGCCGGCCTGGCCGGAGGCGCTGCGGGCTTTGCGGCCGGAGGAGCTACGGCGACTGGAGGAGCTGCGGGCGGGCGGGCCGCAACGGCGGCCTCCTGCTCCTGGCGCTCCTGGATGGCCTTGAGCACGTCGCCGGGCTTGGAGACGCGGGACCAGTCAATTTTTGGCCGTGGTTCTTCCTGCTTCGGCGCGGACGACGATGCGCCTCCACGGCTGCCTCGCTTGATAAGGGCGCGCACACGGTCTGCCTCATCCGGCTCAATGGAGCTGGAGTGGGTCTTCTTCTCGGTGACACCGATTTCTTTCAGCGCATCCAATATGGCTCTGCTCTTAACTTCCAGTTCACGCGCTAGATCGTTGATTCGAACTTTACTCATCCGCCCCTTAAGTCTTCCGACTGTTTCCCCACGCACTCAGAACGTCATACAGAACCTCTCGAACGCGGGATCGTCTTTATTTATTATCCCCGGAATCACGTGGAATTGCGCGCTCATCTCGGGGATACTACCGTTTCGTTGCAATGGGCAGGGCGCATTATGCACCCTTCTCCCCGTCGTATTCCAATTCTTCCGGATTGGCTAAAGCCTCTTCGTCCACCTGCCCAGGGTCGACGCCTTCAGCGTGCGGCCGGTGCGCGGCGATGATTTCACTTACGTCCTCTGAGTCGGGTTTCATGGGTTCAGCACCGTCAGCTTCCATGGCCGAGCCGGACTCGGTGTATTCGGCGATGGCTTCCTCGGCAATCTGGCTGTGGATTACGCTGGAACTGTCGTCCTGCGGGAGCTCCTTACCCTCCTGGGTGAGGTCCTGCTGGAGACCGGCGATTTCCTCGGCGGTTTCGGCGTCGGCTTCCGCTTTCTTCTGCTTGATCTCTTCTTCAGAAGGCGCGGGCGGCTCCGGTCGGTCTTCGCCTGGATCGTACTGGCCGAAGTAATGGCGAACCGCCACGCTGATTTTCTCGAGCGTCTTTTCGCCGATTCCGGGAATCTCTTCGAGCTGCTCGGGGGTCATGTCAGCAAGCGCTTCGACGCTGGTAACACCGGCGTTGACGAGCTTTTGAATGATGGGATCGCCAAGTTCCTTGACCTCTTCGATGGCGGTGTTGGCGGCGGTAAATCCACCCATGTGCTGTTCGAGTTCGAGGCGCTTCTCTTCCTCGCTCTTGATGTCGATCTTCCAGCCGAGCAGCTTGGCGGCGAGGCGAACGTTTTGCCCCTTCTTGCCGATGGCGAGCGATAGCTGGGTGTCATCGACGATGACTTCGAGCTGCTTCTCCGCGAGGTCGGTGATGCTGACGCGGCTGACCTTGGCCGGCTGCAGGGCGCGCTCGGCGAAGGTGGTGACCTCTTCGCTGAACTCGATGATGTCGATTTTTTCTCCACGCAGCTCGCGAATGATGGACTGCACGCGCATGCCCTTCATGCCGACGCAGGCGCCGACCGGGTCAACGTCCTTGTCGCGGGACATGACGGCGATCTTGGTGCGCTCGCCGGCTTCGCGGGCGATGGCGCGAATGGAGACGGTGCCGTCGTAGATCTCGGGCACTTCGCCCTGGAAGAGGCTCTGGACCAGCTCCGGCGCGGCGCGGGAGACGATGACCTGCGGCCCCTTGGCGGCGCGGTCGACGCGCAGCAGCACGACACGAACGCGCTCGCCTACGGCGAACTGCTCGAGGCGGGACTGCTCACGGCGGGGCATGCGGGCTTCGGCCTTGCCAAGGTCGAAGATAACGTCCTGGGTTTCGACGCGCTTTACGGTCGCCGTGAGAATTTCGCCGATGCGATGCGCGTACTCGCTGAACACGGTGTCGCGTTCGGCCTCGCGCACCTTTTGGAAGATGACTTGTTTGGCGATCTGCGCGGCGATGCGGCCCAGAATGTCAGTAGGCTTGTAAAAGCGGATTTCGCCGCCGACCTCGACGCCGGGCGCGAGCTGGCGCGCTTCTTCAAGCGTGATCTGGTTGAGCGGGTCTTCAATTTCTTCCGCGGAAGCTACCACGGACTTGTAAATATAGGCTCGAATTTCGCCCGATTCACGATCCAGCTCGGCGCGCATATTTTCCTGCGTCTTGTAGGCCTTGCGGGTTGCGAGGGCGATGGCATCCTCGACCGCGCCGACAACGATCTCGGGATCGATGCCTTTGTCGCGGCTGAGCGCCTCAATGCTTTGGTAAAGAACACTTGCCATGTATTTCTCTCAATTCATTCAGCTAAAACTGCTGTGTTGCGGTCTGTGACGGGCCGCACTCGCGGCGGCATCCGGACAGAGGCCTAAAATTCCGGGACCAGGTTCGCCTTTTCGACGTTGGCCAGATCAATCTGGACGGCCACCTCGACCGCCTTCTTCTGTTTTCCCCGGCCCTGCTTGACTTCCGACAGGTCAAGGTTAAGGGAACTGCCCTCTATGGCTTTGAGCCTGCCCTGCCAGTGCCGGTTGCCGTTCACCGGCTCGAAGGTACGTATTTTGACCAGGCTGCCCAGGAACCGCTCGAAGTCTTCCCGGCTGGTCAGGCGCCGGTCAAGCCCGGGCGAGGATACTTCCAGGGTGTACTCCGCGGTGCCGGGCATGAGATCTTCCACGTCAAGCAGCGTTCCAAAGTCAGTACTGAAGACGTGACAGTCGTCGTGCGTGATTCCGGCGAGATGCGCCGGATTGAGGTTGGCCGGCAGCGACTCCTCCGAGTCCGGGCCGGTGGGATCTCCGGAAGCTAATTTTTCAGCCAGTCTGGCTCGTTCCGCGGCGTTCTTCTCGATAAAGATGCGCAGGAGACGGTGCTTTGCCCCGCCCTGGAACTCGATATCAACGACATCGAGGCCGTGCGAGGTAGCGACGCGCTGTGCCGCCGAGCGAATCTGATCGATATCAAAGGCCATAACATTTCAGCAAATAAAAAGTGGGCTCTCGCCCACTCCACCTCCGCGCCAACTGCTCACGCGCCGGTTGAACCTGTCCGCACTTATAGAGTACGCCCGTATGAGCAAAGATTCAAACGTGGAGGCGCCCGGCCGCATGACAGGGGTAACCCTGCCATACAGCCGGATGACTCCTTTTACCAGAGCAGCTTAGCGCCGAACTGCACCTGCCGGGCGGTGGTCGAGGTGCTGGTGATGACGCCGGCGGTCGGTGAGAGGCCGGAAGGGGTGAAAACGACGAGGTTGGGCGTGTTGAAGTTGGCGCGGTTGAGGATGTTGAAGATTTCCGCGCGGAACTGGAGGCGCAGGCTGCCGTGGAGGGTAGTGTCCTTGAGTGTGGAAAAATCCCAGGTGGCGAGGCCGGGGCCGGTGAGCGAGTCGCGACCGACGTTGCCGTAAAAGCCGCTGTTGGGCGGCGGCGCAAGAAAGGCTGCCGAGTTAAACCACTGGCTTGGCTTGCCGGTGATCACCTTGCCGTGGAAGGCGGGATTGATGAAGGGGCGGACAGGGTTCTTGGTGTCTCCGTTATTGGAGGGGTTGTAGCTGAGCTCGGGGGTGAAGGGGAAACCGGACTGTAGGGTGACGATGGAGGTGGCAGTCCAGCCAGAGGCGACCGTGTTGCCGAGCCCGTGCAGGTGGGTGAAGAACTGCTGGCCGCGTCCGAAGGGGAGCTGATAGAGCGCGTCCATAGTAGCGAAGTTGCGGACGTCGTAAGTGGCCGGGCCCCAGTCGGCACGGAGGTGGAAGGGATTGGAGACGAGGCCGGGCGCATTGCCGGAGGCAGTGGCGTTGAGCGAGTCCCCGTCGTCAAGCGCCTTGGACCAGGTGTAGACGCCGCGCAGCAGAAGGCCGTGGCTGAGGCGGTGGTGAAGATCAAACTGGAGAGCGTTGTAGGAGCTGTCTCCCACGGAAAACCATGCCCATGCGGGGCCGAGGCTGGGGTTGGCACGGGGCGTTCCGGCAGGGATGTAATAGGCACCGTTGGGGACGGCTGCACCGGCGAGCGGTGAGGGGAAATTGGAGGGATACGCGGATGGGCAGGACGCGGACGGACAGATGGCGGGCGTGGGCTCGTTATCGTCGAGCGAGACCATCTGGTGGTAGCCGTGCGAGCCGATGTAGCCAACGGATAGCCAGGTGTTCGGTGTGAACTGGTGGTCGAGGCGGAGGGTCCAGGTGATGAGGGTTGGGGTCTTCATGTCTGGCTGGACACCGGCTGGCTCGACGGTGGCGCCGGATGGCGGCGGGCTTGCGAGAGGAAAGCTGGTGACGGGAAGGTTGGCGAGGTGGTAGCTGGGGTTGAAGGGCGCGTTTTGATCGAGACGATAGCCCAGAGCGTCCTGCATATCGTTGTATATGCCGAAGCCGGCATGCAGGACAGTGTGCGCGATGGGCTGCCAGGCGAGGCCGATGCGAGGCTGGGGCAGGAATTTCGCATTGTTGACAGTGAAGACCGAATGGCCCACGTGGGGCTGGGTCTGGATGACTCCATCCTGAAAGAAAAAGTTGGCGGCGCGATTATGAGCTTCGTTCCATCCGGTGGTGAACCCGTCGCGGAAGCCGAGCGACGCGGTAAGGTGCGGGGTTAGACGGACGATATCCTGCCCGTACCAGGCGCCCATCAGCATACGCCAGTTCATTTCTGTGGGGGAGGGATCGTAATCGAAGCTGCTGGCTTTGCCCTGCAGAAATTGCTGAAGCCCAGAAAAGGTGGCCTGGCCGGACTGGAGCAGTGCGAGATCCTCATTGGCCATGAGCGGCTGAAGCCAGACGCCGGCGGTGAAGGATTGGCGGCCGCGGGTGACGGTGAGGCGATCCTCGATCGTATAGAGATTGCGGGCGATGTGGAGATTGGTGCCGACGTTGCTGCCGGCGAGGCTGATTTGCGCGGTGGGATTTGCGGCGGCGCTGCCTCCTACGACGACGGCTCCCACGGCGTGGTTGGCGACGAAGCCGGGGACGCTGGCGGCGGGTGTGCCGGGCGTGGGCTCGCCGGTATAGAAGTAGTACGCGCGCGAATAGCCAACGCGGGCAACGTTGAGCAGCGAGGGGGAGAAGATGTGGTTTTCTTCGATGCTGGCGACGTGCTCGGTGAGGTTTTCAAGGTCGGTGCTGTAGAGGTTGGTGCTGGTGGGCGTGACGTCTGAGCTGGCGTCGACGGTGTAGACGGCGCTGAAGGTGTCACGCGGTGAGAAGACGCGGTCGAGGCGGGCGGTTCCAAAGTTGTCGTGAATGATCTGGAGCGGACTGTTGAAGGCTTCGGAGATGCCGCCGAAGTCGGGTGCGCCGGGGCTGGGCGTGGGCCAGAGGTTGAGCAGGGCTGCAACGCCGGGGGCTACGCCGACGTTGACGAATCCGGAGGCTGGACAAGGGTTGGGCGTGGGACTGACCAGCTTACAGGGGAGCAGGCCGTTGCGGGCGTTGGCGTCGGGGACGAGATCGACGCCGGTTTGATGCAGGTGCTGGCGGAAGCCCTCGTAATTGCCGAAGAGGAAGGTCTTATTGCGCTGGATCGGACCGCCGAGGGACGCGCCGAACTGGTTGCGCTGGAAGGGCGGCGTGGCTCCCCTGGCGAAATAATTGGGGGCGTCGAGGGCGTTGTTGCGGAGGAACTCGTAGACGCTGCCGTGAAAATGGTTGGTGCCGCTCTGGGTAACGATGAGGACCTGGGCTCCGGGGCGCTTTCCGTACCGGGCGCTGTAGTTGTCGCGGAGGACGTTGAACTCACGAATGGCATCGACGCCGAGCAGCTGCTGGCTGGTTCCGCCGGGCTGCATGTTGACCTCGGCGGCGCCGGTGAATTCGACGCCGTTGAGCAGGTAGAGGTTCTGCTGGGGGCGATTGCCGGAGACGGCAAAATTGTTGCCGACGGTGGAGTTGGAGACGCCGATGCCGCCGGTCTTTTGCGAGGTGTAGTTGACGATGCCGGGGTCGAGGGTCATGAGCTGGTCATAGCTGCGTCCGTTGAGGGGCAGGTTGCGGACCTGGCGCTGGCCGATGAGACCGGAGACGTCAGAGGTGGCGAGACTGACGGGTGAGGCGTCGGCGCGGACGGTGACCTGCTGGCGAACGCTACCGATGGGGAGGGTGAGGTTGGCCGTGGCGGATTGACCGACGGCAAGATGGATGCCAATGCGGATTTCCTGCGCGAAACCGGATTTGCTGGCGGTGATGCGATAGGCGCCGGCAGGCAGGGAGAGGATCTGGTACTGGCCATTGCGGGCGGTGACGGTGGTGCGGGTGGCGTTGGTGTTGCGGTTCTGGAGGGTGATGAATGCGTCGGGGATGGCGGCTCCGGAGGGGTCTGTAACGCGGCCCTGGATGCTGGCGGAGACCTGTGCGGCGGCGCGGGGCGTGTGGATGGCGATCAGGAGAAGGAGCAGGAACGCAAGTGTCAGGATGCGGCGAAGCGGGTGGGACAGGCAGAGGGCGGGCACGGCGAGATGGTCTCCAGACAGTTACTGCGAAGATTGAGATTTGGTCGGCTTTCGCGGGACCGTGGGACGGCCAGCGGATTCGGAGCGGCAAAATTGCGATTAAGTACGACTTAAATCATTATAATCATACGATTTTTTCTATTTAATGAGAAAAAAACGGCATGGGAGGGCCGCTTCGCGTCTGGGACGGACAAAGTCGTGGCGGGAATGCGGAGCGATCTGCGGTTTCCGCTAGCGGCGGTGGAGGATGTTGCCTCCGAAGCGGAAGGTGGGACCGACGGAGTAGCGGACGGTCCAGTTGCCATCGAGGAGATCGTTGAAGAGGGTCCAGTAGACGACGTCGGTCTGGGTTCGGATGGCGAAATGCGGGGTGAGGTTCCAGTCGATGCCGCCGCCGAAGCCGTAGAAGCCCTGCCAGTCGATCTTTTTGCCGGAAGGCGCCAGTTCGTGCGAAACGGCCACAGCAAAGAGGTCGGCGGGGCTGGGATGGGGCGTGGCGGTCTGGTGCACGGCGCCGAGCGAGGGCCGGATGAAGAGGGTGACGGGGGCCCAGCGGCGGTAGGACAACTGCGGGCCGGCGGCGAAGGTCTGCGTCGTGGAGTCGGTGGGAACGGAGAGTGTATAGCCGGGAGGCAGTTGGTGGGCGGCTTCAAGGGCGGCAATTTGCTGCTCGATTTGGGCGGCCAGCGAGGGCTTGAGCATGTTGGGGGTGAGCGAGCTGTGTCCGGAGACGTAGGCGAAGTCAAAGCCGGTGGCGAGCCAGCTGCGCAAATTGACGCCGGCCTGAAAGTTGTAACCGCGTTCTGTGAGGTTGAGATGGGGAGTGCTGAAGGCGGTGAATCCGCTGTAGAGGTCGTAGCGATCGACCTGGGTTTGCTGTCCGTAAGTGGGAGTGACGAGCGCGAGGACTGCGAGCGCAGTGAGGAAGCAGAAGAACCGATCCAGACGCAGAGCGCGGTGCATGGTGGCCCCTTTGCGCGACGCCGACCTGGCCCCTGGACTGCAGCCGAAGCGGGCCGCATCTGAGCGTAGTGAAGACCCAGATTGCGCACGATTGTCAAGAACAGCTGCAGGACAGGGTGTGATTTTCGTCACTGCGGTGCGAACCGGACGGTATGGTTATTTTGCTCCGGACTTGCCAAGCCCCTACAATATGGCAAAGCTGGTCCTGCCTACTTGCCCTTATCTGCGTAGACCCCCGACAGCTTGACGACTCAAAATTATGATTGACGGACCTATTCTCGAAGCGCTGACCTTTGACGATGTGCTGTTGGTTCCTGCCTACAGCGAAGTTGTTCCTGCCCTGGTTCGCACGGACACCCAACTGACGAAGCGTATCCGGCTGAACACGCCGTTGCTGAGCGCGGCGATGGATACGGTAACCGAGTCGCGGCTGGCGATTGCGATGGCCCAGCAAGGCGGCATCGGCATTGTGCACCGGAATCTGACGGTGGAGGAGCAGGCCGGCGAGATCGACAAGGTGAAGCGCTCGGAGAGCGGCATGATCGTGGACCCGGTGACGATGGAGCCGGAGCAACTGATCTCTGACGCGCTGGAAGTGATGCGGCGGTACAAGATCAGCGGCGTGCCGGTGACGCGGAACAAGAAGCTGGTGGGCATCCTGACGAATCGCGACCTGCGGTTTGAGACGCGGACGGATGTTCCGATCAGCGAAGTGATGACGAAGTCGAACCTGATCACGGTGCCGGTAGGCACGACGCTGGCGCAGGCCGAGGAGATTCTGCACCAGCACCGGGTGGAAAAGTTGCTGGTGGTGAATGACCAGTACGAGTTGAAGGGCCTGATTACGGTCAAGGACATCCAGAAGAAGCTGAAGTATCCCAATGCGTCGAAAGACGAACAGGGACGGCTGCGCGTGGGCGGCGCGATTGGCGCGACGGGCGACTACATGGAGCGCGCGGCGGAGATGGTGAAGAATCGCGTGGATGTGCTGTCGATTGATTCGGCGCATGGGCACTCCTCGCGGGTGCTGGAGGCGATTCGCGAAGTGAAGAAGCGGTTCCCGGAAGTGGACCTGCTGGCCGGCAACGTAGCGACCTACGAGGGCGCGAAAGCAGTGATTGAAGCCGGCGCGGATGGCGTGAAGGTGGGCATCGGGCCGGGTTCGATATGCACCACGCGGATGGTGACGGGCGCGGGCATGCCACAGATTACGGCCATTCTGGAAGCGACGCGCGCGGGCCGCGAGGTGGGCATACCGATTGTTGCCGATGGCGGCATCAAGTATTCCGGCGACATTGTGAAGGCGATCGCGGCGGGCGCGAGCGCGGTGATGATCGGTTCGCTCTTTGCGGGCGTGGACGAGAGCCCGGGTGAAACGATTCTGTATCAAGGGCGGTCGTTCAAGGCGTATCGCGGGATGGGCTCGCTGAGCGCGATGGCGCAGGGCTCTGGCGAGCGGTACTTCCAGGGACCGAGCGACGGCTTGGACAATGCAAGCACGGAAGGCGTGGTGGCGCGGGAACGCGGGAACCAGAATCGATTGGCAAAATTTGTGCCGGAGGGCATCGAGGGACGAGTTCCCTACCGTGGGCCGCTGGAAGCCAATGTGTATCAGCTTGTGGGCGGTCTTCGCTCCGGCATGGGCTACCTGGGCTGCGCGACGATTGAAGAGATGCACCAGAAGGCGAAGTTTGTGCGCATCTCCGGCGCGGGGCTGCGTGAAAGCCATGTGCACGATGTGATCATTACGCGCGAGGCTCCCAACTATCGCGTAGAGTAACTTCGCACCGAAGAATTTGCGGGCAAGAGACGGGTGGCCGCGGCTGCCCGTTTTGCTTTTCCCGAAAAAGTGGAAAGCGGAAGCGCGAAACGGTTCGGCGGCAGTGTTCGGCGGCAGTTGACAGATGCGCGTGGGAGGACGATGCTAGAGAGTTTTCGTCCGGGAGTATCTACGCATGGCTGGTACCACTCATCCACACTTGACCGTTGCCGAACCTTACCTGATCCAGCAGGACTATGCCGTCTACACGCCGGAGCAGCAGGACATTTGGCGTGAACTGGTGAGCCGCCGCATGCCGCAGCTTGAGGCGCACGCCTGCCAGGAGTATCTAGTGGGCTTTGAGCAGATTGGGCTGCAGGCGGATTCGATTCCCAACCTCCCAAAGGTGAATGAACGGCTGGAGCCGCTGACGGGGTGGAATGCGACGCCGGTGAGCGGATTTCTGCCGCCGGATGCGTTCTTTGAGATGCTGGCGGCGCGGCGGTTTCCGACGACAACCTGGCTGCGCAGCCGGGAGTCGATGGAGTACACCCCGGAGCCAGATATCTTTCACGACGTGTTGGGGCATGTGCCGATGCATGCGCACCCGGTGTTTGCGGATTTTCTGCAGCACTACGGCAAAGTGTGCGCAACGGTGATGGGCGACAAGGACAAGCTGGAGCGGATGGGCCGGCTGTTCTGGTTCACGGTGGAGTTTGGGGTGATCCGGCAGGATGGTGGCATCAAGCTCTACGGCAGCGGGCTGATCTCGTCGCATGGGGAGTCCAGATACGTGATCGAGGGAGGTCCGGAGATTCGGGACTTTAACCTGGAGCAGGTTCTGGAGCAGGAGTTCAAGGTCTCGGAGATGCAGAAGGTGCTGTACGCGGTGGAGTCCTTCGACCAGATTTACGAGGCGGCCAAGGAAGCCGAGGCACGGCTTTGTCACTAAGGACGATCACAGCTTTTAGATAACTTCGCGAATCTCAGACACCCCTCAGTGGATCAATGCGGGCTGCCTGTGATGATGATTGTTCTCGCTAAAGAAATCGACGATCTTTGCTACCAGCTCATCGCGGACTTTGCGGGCGACGAACGTTCGATGACGCCACATCAAGGTCCTGCGCATTGAAGACCAGCGCTGGAATGTCATCCCGTAAAGCTCGCCAGTTTGAGCGTCGAAGCGCACAAGCACCTGCCCTGGGAAACCAACGAGGTCTCCCATCTCCCTCACTTCCACTTCGGCATTTTCCAAGGGCTTGGCAATGTCTACGTGCGCCACGTCAGTATTCCGCCTATAAGTAAATATCAAGTCACTATTCATTGGCGTTTCCAGATGACCTTCCCTTTCGGGAGATTAGATGCGTCGGCCGCGTAGTAGGTACTTATGACCCGTGCTCCCCAGAATTTTCTTACTTTTACCGCGACAACCAAAAAGTCCTTGTTTCCGCACTTGATTTCGTAGATCGCGTTCTCCGATCTTGCGGCCCTATTTTCTCGCACTTCCAGCGGAAACGAGAAGCTCGCCTTAAGCGTTTCGATTAAAAACATCTCATCGAAATGCAACCGTCCAATGTGGTCCCTCCAAGTCTGCTTGTCAAGATAGACGGCACGACCGTTCCAGTCTCTCAATTCGAGGGCTATATCTTTTTTCGGCGGCTTACCCACGGTGCAAACGAGTTTATCCGGTAAGGCTATTGACTACAACTAATTAAAGGATCCTCCGCACCAAATTTCATGCAAACTTCCCCCGACGCGAATCCAGTCCAAGCTTATTGCGTGATATCGCCAAAGGAACCCCGTCGCTGATTGGCAATTAAACTGGTCAAAGTTGGCTAGCCCTTCATATCTTTCAGTTCCTGCTCTCAAATTCTTGGCTATCAATATCGGCAGACATTGCCAGCGAGATGACCAATGACGCGAAGCTGCATCACTACCACTCGAGCAAAAGCATTTCACAGCAGAAGCCGGGTCCCATGGCGGCGAGGATACTCTTTGTGCCGGGCGCGGGGCGCTGCTTCTTCATGACGTCATCGAGAACGACGAGCACCGACGCGGAGGAGAGATTGCCGACGCGGCGGAGGGCTTCCCAGGAGACGGCGAGCGCGCCGCGTTCGAAACCCAGCGCATCTTCCGAGGCTTCGAGTACCTTCGGTCCGCCATTGTGCATGAGCCAGCAGCCGATATCGGCCCGGGTGAGGTTGTGTGCGGAGAGAAATAGATCGACGTCGCGGCCGAGATTCTGGCGAACGACGTTAGGAACCTCGGGCGAAAGGACGATCTGAAATCCACGCTCGGAGATATCCCAGCCCATGACCTTTTCGGTTTCCGGGTAAAAGACCTGTGCGTTGTCGAGGATGCGCGGCGATGCGGCGGCGTGCGGGGTCTGGTCGCCTGCGATGAGAGCGGCGGCGGCACCGTCGCCGAAGAGTCCGGTCGAAATGAGATTGGCGACGGAAAGGTCGTCGCGCTGCCAGGTGAGCGAGCAGAGTTCGACGGAGAGCAGGACGGCGTACTGGCCTGGATAAGCCTTGACATAGTCCGCGGCGCGGGCGAGGCCGGCGGCTCCAGCAACGCAGCCCAGGCCAAAGAGCGGATTGCGGCGGATGCGCTGCGAAAGGTGCAGACGGTTGACGAGGCGCGCATCAATAGACGGGCTGGCGACGCCGGTGACGGAGACAAAGAAGATGGCGCCGATCTGGGAACGTTCGATACCGGACTGCTGAATGAGGCACTCGATGGCGCGCTCGCCGAGGTCGAGGGCGGTTTCGATCCAGACGTTGTTGGCCTTGCCCCAGGTGTCGAGAGCGCGGTAGTCGGCGAGGGGGCGCGAGAAATATCGGCCATCGACGCCGGTGCGGGAGTGGAGGCGCTCGAGTACGGCGGTGTCGAGGGAGCGCTGCCAGTAGCTGGCGAGTTCGTCGGCAATCTGCTGCTGGGTGAAGTAGTAGGGCGGGAACGCGGTGGAGGTCGTTAGAATTCTCATGCTCAGTTGGCTACGATGTTAAGCCCTTGAGAGGATTGTCATCATTCGAGGTGCCCAATTGGCAACAGTAATTTTGCTTTGGTGAACAGGATCAGGGACTTGACGGCAAGAGCGAGCATTGATGATGCTTTTAACAGGGCGGTGGAGTTCGCCTCAATCCAACCGATGCCGGACCCGGCAGCCAATGACTCCTGACACTTTATGACGATGCCGGCTGCGCTCGCGGCCTGAAGTGCCAAGGAGGATACGAAACAGGATGAAATTTTTATGGATTGCCCTGGGCGGGGCGCTGGGAGCGATTGCCCGCTATTCGGTTGGAGTTTGGGTATATGAGCGTGTGGGAACACGCTTTCCCTATGGCACGCTGATCGTGAACGTAACGGGCTGCTTTTTCATCGGGCTGGCGCTGACGGTGCTGGACGCGCACATGGACCTGGACCCGGCGTGGCGGTATGCGATTCCGACAGGATTCATCGGAGCCTACACGACCTTCTCAACCTTTGAGTACGAGACGCTGCACGCGATGCAGAACGGGCAGGCGGCAACGGCGTTCCTGTATTTTGCAGGCAGTCTGGTGATGGGCTTTGTGGGCGTGTGGCTGGGAATGCAGTGCGGCCGGGTGTTTGCTTAGAGCGAATGGTTCTATGCGCTGCAGCGGGTAAGGATGCTTCCACTGCGGGCCGAGTAAAGGTGTTGTGAGCTATGTTTCGCAGGTTTGCTTCTTTTCTTTTGACGCTGATCGTGGCGGTGGCTGTTTTTTCGCTGATATGGGGCCGGGATTCCAGCTCGCATCGCCATGGTGATCGGGCATACCGGTATTCCCGGCATGAGGGGGGCGGCGACTACGGGAAGCGCTCCGACTGGAAAGAGCATGAACAGCAATATTGCGCGCAGTTTGCTGTGACCTATACCTCGGACTACTTTGCCCGCTGGCGACGTCCAATAGCTGGGAGCTGTTCGACTCAGATGCGCGATGGTTATCCCGTACCCGACCCGCGCTGCACACCGGGCGGCATCAATCCGAGCGTGACGCTGGCTTTGCTGCGGAATCCCGCCTGGAGGACCGGTTGCGTCCGCAACCACCAGAGCAGCGAGAAGAAGAAGCACAAGGCCTACCAGTGGTACGGGCTTCATGATCCGCGCAGGAACTACGGCGATTCGCAGGTTTGCGAACTGGACCACCTGGTTCCGCTGGAGCTGGGCGGGGCGGATGGGATGGGGAACATCTGGCCGGAGTGCGGGCCGTCCGATACAGTGCTGCAGGACCGGTACTTCAAGGTGAAGGACCGCGTGGAAAATTACCTGGCTTACGAGGTGAAGGCAGGCAAGATGCCGCTGGCCGCAGCCCAGCATGGAATTGCAGAAAACTGGACGCAGTACCTGGAGGCGGCGAATCGCTATTGCGCTTCGATTGGCGGATGCGGCTGATAGTCGGTTCGCGAACTGGCCGCTAGATTCCGGCGGCTTTTTCTGCGGCTTCGACCGTCTGGGCGATGAGGGTGGCGATGGTCATGGGGCCGACTCCGCCGGGGACCGGCGTGTAGGCCGAGCAGCGGTCAATAGCCCTGGATAGCTCGACATCGCCGACGCCACCGGGGTGGTAGCCGGCATCGACGATGACAGCGCCATCGCGAATCCAGTCGGCCTTGATGAACTCGGGCTTGCCGACGGCGCCGACTACGATTTCTGCACGGCTGACGATCTCAGCCAGATTTTTGGTGCGGGAGTGGCAGATGGTGACGGTGGCGTTGGCGCCGAGGAGCATCATGGCCATGGGCTTGCCGAGGATGGGGCTGCGGCCCACGACGACGGCTTCCCTGCCCTCAATAGGAATGTTGTAGTGGCGGAGCATGCGCATGATGCCGCCGGGCGTGGCTGAGCCGTAGACGTGCTCGCCCATGGCCATGAGTCCAAAGCCGAGGGCGGTGACGCCGTCGACATCCTTGGCGAGGGCAATACGGTCGAAGCAGGCGCGCTCGTCGATCTGCCCGGGCACGGGATGCTGGAGCAGGATGCCGTGGACGCGGGGGTCGGCGTTGAGCTCGTCGATTTTAGCGAGCAGCTCTTCGGTGGTGGTCTCTTCAGGAAGATGAACGGCGAGCGAGTCCATGCCGACGCGGCGGCAGGCATTGCCTTTCATGCGCACGTAGGTGGCCGATGCGGGATCGGCTCCGACGAGGATGGTGGCGAGGATGGGAGTTTCGCCCGTTTTGGCGCGGAGCGCTTCCACGCGGGGCAGGAGTTCGGATTCCATCTGCCTGGCGTAGGCTTTGCCGTCGAGAACGAGAGCTGACATGAAGATAGTGTAATCGGGGCGGAGCGCAAAAAGCGCGTGATGGAGAACACAGAAGGTTCTCCGCAGGATTGGATCGCAGATCGCGAGCAGCTATTCGGCTTCTGCGAGGCTGGCCTGATGGCGGAGGTCGGCGCCGCGAATCCAGAAGATGACATCGGTGGCGATGTTGGTGGCGTGGTCGGAGATGCGCTCCAGGCTGCGGGCGACCATGATGGCGAGCAGCGCGTGGGACGCAGAATCGGGAGAGTTCTGGATGCACTGGACGAGGGAGGCCTGCGATTCGCGGTTGAGGTCGTCGACTTCGTCGTCCATGGCGATGACACTGTCTGCGATCTGGGCATCGCCGTCAAGAAGGGCGAGGACGGCGGTGCGAATCATTCGGGCTGCGAGGGTGCCCATGCGGGGGATGTCGGCGGGAAGCTCGGGGCGATTTTGCGCGATGAGTTCTTCGGTGCGGCGGGCGATGCTGACAGCCTGATCGCCGATGCGCTCCAGGTCGCCGTTGATTTTGATGACGGCGAGGATGAAGCGGAGATCGACGGCCATGGGTTGCTCTTTGGCGAGGAGATCGTAGGCCATTTCATCGACTTCGCGCTGGGCGAGGTTGATGGCTGTTTCGTTTTCTCGCACGTAATGGCACAGCTCAAGGTCGGTGTTGATGTAGGCCTCGACGGCAGACTCGACGGCCTGCTGGGCCAGCGCGGCCATGGCGAGGAGGCGATCTTTAAGGTCTGCGAGCTGCTGATGAAAGTGAATGCGCGGCAAAAGAGTTCCCCTGTCTCTTCCATATTGCAACAGGGAGTGTAACAGCGGCACGAAAATCGGATGAATCGGGGCAGATGCGAGACTGCCAAAAGTGATGAACGAGCGGAGCGAAGGGCTGTCCAGCGCGGTAGATTTGGAGTAGGCTCACGGCCATGCGGAAGGTAGCCGGGATACTGCTGTTGACGCTGGCGCTGGTGGGACAGGGCTGGGCAAAGGAAAAGTGGGTCGAGGTGAGCAGTCCTCACTTCAGAGTTTTGACGGATGCAGGCCGGTCTGAGGGCGTGGCGCTGGCCTCGCAGTTTGAAAAGATGCGCGAGACATTTTCAGCGCTGCTGGGGGCTCATCCGGCGGATGTGGCTCCGATGCTGGTGGTGGCGGTGCGGAACGGCAAGGAGTTCCGGGAGATAGAGCCGGCTGCTTACCTTGGCAAGGGCAAGCTGGACCTGGCGGGATACTTTGTGTGGCGTGGACCGCGGACCTATATTCTGCTGCGACTGGATGGAGACGGGCCGCATCCCTATGCGACGGTGTATCACGAGTACACGCACTACCTGCTGCGCGATGACTACTCCTGGATGCCGCTATGGCTGAACGAGGGGCTGGCGGAGTTTTACCAGAACACGGATATTCACTCCGGTGAAGTGGACCTGGGACAGCCGGACAGGAATGACCTGATGTCCCTGCGGACGCACAGTTTGATTCCGGTGGCGACGCTGGTGGAGATTACGGCGAGTTCGCCCTACTACCACGAGGAGCAGAAGGGGACGATTTTTTACGCGGAATCATGGGCATTGGTGCACTACCTGATCGTGACGGACCGCCAGAACGGAACGCAACTGCTGGGAGCGTATGAGCGCAATCTGAAGGCGCGGCAGGATTCGCTGACGGCGGCGCGCAATGCCTTTGGAAGCCTGCGCCAGATGGACAGGAGCCTGAAGGACGATCTGAATCACCTGGAGTATGCGTATTTCCGGCTGAAGCTGAGGACGAATGTGGATGCGAAGAGCTTTACCACGCGCGACGTGCCGGAGACGGAAGCGAATGCGATTCGCGCGGGCGTACTGGTGGACAACCATCGCATGGACGAAGCGCGGGCGATGCTGAAGCAGGTGCTGGCCGAGGACCCGAACAGCCCGATGGGCAACCAGATGATGGGCTATCTGGAGATGGTTGCGGGCAATATGCAGGCGGCGGAGAACTGGTATGCCGGAGCGCTGAAGCTGAGTCCGGACAACTACGAGGTGAACTACCGGTTTGCCCAATGTGCGATGCGCAATGCGGATTCCAGCGAGGATGCGAAGGTAGAAGCGAGCCTGAAGAAAGCGATGGCGCTGAATCCGCGATTTGCAGCGGCGTATGACCTGCTGGCGCAGTTTTACGACATTCACCAGGTGCATGAGCACACGGCGCACATGCTGGAGGCACAGGCCATTTCGATGGAGCCGGACAATTTGCAGTACCGTCTGGACGCGGCGGCCGGGCTGGCCAATCACCAGGACTTCGACAACGCGCTGCGCGTGCTGGAGGCGGCGCGGCATGTGGCGCGGAACCATGCAGCGATGGCAATGATTGAGGAAGAGACGGCGCGGATAGAGAACCAGAAGACCATGATGGCGCGCGAGCAAAGTGAAGAAGCTTCCATGCGGCGTGAGCAGGCTGCGATGGGCAGCCCGCGGGCGGCTTATCCGGGAGAAGCTGGCGAAAATGGCGCGGGCAAGAAGCAGATTACCGGGCCGTTGCCGCCAACGGTGGTGAGCAGGGCGGGATCGGCGCCGGTGGTGAGCCTGATGGAGAAGGCCCCGCACTTCCCTGCCGGCCCGCCGACGGGTGCGAAGCATACCGTCGCAGGCGTGGTGACGCAGGTGAATTGCTACTATCCTGCGATGCTGGTGATGACGCTGAATTCCAGTGGAAAGATGCTGACGCTGTACCGGGACAATTTTTACCACGTGACGTATTCCGCGTTGGGTGTGCAGATCAAGGGAGCGTTGAATCCATGCACGGGGCTGGTGGGCAGGCATGCGCGGATTGATTATGCCGGGGTAAAAGATCCGAAGGCGGCCGGACAGCTTTTGACGGTGCAGTTGGTGAAGTAGCGGGCGAGAGCAATTTTCAAACTGGCGTGTAATGAATTTTTTACTACTGCCGTGCTATCCAGAAAACCAGTGGGCATTGTCAGAACGGTAAGGGTTGCGGTTTGTGGTTCCCTGCCCCTTTGCCAGTTGTTATGGTTTGGCGTTAGTTTATAGGGTCGCAGTGGGATTCGGCCGTAAACTGCCCCGCTGGCGAACAATTTGTGGAGTGTGAAGTTATGTCGACCCTGGTCCATCCTGAAGTGCAGACTACGAAAGATTATCTGCCCCTGAACGGCACCGATTACGTGGAGTTTTATGTAGGCAATGCCAAGCAGGCTGCCTACTTTTACCGCATGGCGTTTGGCTTTAGCCTGGTGGCTTACGCCGGGCCGGAGACGGGCGTGCGGGATCGCGCGTCGTACGTGGTGCAGCAGGGGAAGATCCGGTTTGTGCTGACGACGCCGCTGCGTCCGGACGGAGAGATTGCGGCGCACGTGCACCTGCATGGCGACGGCGTGCGCGACGTGGCGCTGTGGGTGGATGACGCGCGGCAGGCCTGGAAGGAAACCACCAAGCGCGGCGCGAGAAGCGTTCGCGAGCCGATGGAATTGAAGGATGAGTTCGGCGTGGTGAAGCTGTCTTCGATTGCAGCCTACGGCGACACGATCCATACGTTTGTGGAGCGCAGTGATTACCACGGCGCGTTCATGCCGGGTTATCGGGCGGAAGTAGGGGCGACGGGCGCTGATCCGCTGGCGCGGCCAGTGGGCCTGAAGTATGTGGATCACATGGTGGGCAATGTGGGCTGGAATGAGATGAACCGCTGGGTGGATTACTACGCGGATATCCTGGGCTTCTCGCTCTACCAGCACTTCGACGATAAGGACATTTCGACAGAGTACTCGGCGCTGATGTCAAAGGTGATGGCCAACGGCAACGGTCGGGTGAAGTTCCCGATCAACGAGCCAGCCGAGGGGCGCAGGAAGTCGCAGATTGAAGAGTACCTGGAGTTTTATCACGGGCCGGGCGTGCAGCACGTGGCGATGGCAACGGACAACATTCTGGAAACGGTGTCGAAGCTGCAGGATCAGGGCGTGGCGTTTCTGAAGGTGCCGCACACGTATTACACCGAGCTGGAAGGCCGCGTGGGCAAGATTGACGAGCCCATTGAGGAGCTGGAGAAGCTGGGCATTCTGGTGGATCGCGACGACGAAGGCTACATGCTGCAGATCTTTACCAAGCCGGTGGAAGACAGGCCGACGCTGTTTTACGAGATCATCCAGCGCAAGGGCAGCCGCAGCTTCGGCAAGGGCAACTTCAAGGCTTTGTTTGAAGCCATTGAGCGCGAGCAGGAACTGCGGGGGAATCTCTAAATCATCCTCGTCCCCACACATGATGACAAAAGCCGCTCCATTTGGAGCGGCTTTTGCCGCATGCGATGGAGCTTCAGCGTGCGACGGCGGCTTCGCGGTCGACGGGGGTAAATTCGAGCTCGATGAGACCGTTATCGAAGTGGAGCGAGACGTCCTTGAGGGATTCGACGATCCAGTCGGCGGCTGCGAGGCTCTCGATGGAGTGCGAGAAGAGCGTGGCGAGAACCTTGCATCCGGCGGCGTGGCCGGCTTTGGTTCCGGAAGCGGCGTCTTCGATGACGAGGCAGTCGGCGGGCGCCAGGCCGAGGAGTTCTGCGCCTTTGAGGTAAGGCTCGGGGTGGGGCTTGCCGTTGGCGACGAGGTCGGCGGTGATGAATCGCTCGGGGACGGGGATGCCGCCGTGCTGCATGCGCACACGGGCGAGGCGCTCAGTGGCCGAGGTCACGACGGTCCAGGAACCAGCGGGAAGCTTAGCCAGCAATTCGGGGACGCCGGGGAGGATTTCGAGCCCCTCGTTGTCCTCGACTTCGAGGTCTTCAATGCGCTGAAGACCGGCCTGTGCGTCGATGTCTGGACGGAGGAAGCGAACGGTGTCAAGGGCGCGGCAGCCGTGCGCCGTGCAGATGGCCAGTTCGGGATCTACGCCGTACTCGATGGCCCAGCGATGCCAGCTGCGCTCGACGGAGCCGAGCGAGCTGACGAGGACGCCGTCCATATCAAAAAGAATGCCTCGGGTTTGAATCTTCAGAATTTTCACCTGTAAAAGAGATGCGCTGCGCCTCCGGAGAGGCGCAGCGGATGGGATGGATGAAGGAGCAACGCCACGTTAGAGCTTGGCGAAGAAGGCCTTCATGCGGTCGACGCCTTCTTCGACATCGGCGTGTGCGATGGCGTAGGTGAGGCGGATGTGCTCGCTGGTGCCGAAGGCCTCGCCGGGAACGCTGACGACGTGCGCCTCATGAAGCAGGCGCGAGGCAATTTCCATCGCGGTCTGCGCGCCGGGGCGACCGAGGTAGGCGCTGACGTTGGGATACACGTAGAACGCGCCGTCGGGCCTGGTGCAGGTGACACCGGGGATTTCCGCAAGGCGGGTGAGGATGCGGTCGCGCAGCTTGATGTAGTCGGCACGCATTTCGGCGACGCACTCCTGCGAGCCGGCGACGGCAGCCAGAGACGCCTTCTGCACCATCGACGTAGTGGACGAGGTGGACTGGCTCTGCAGCTTGCTCATGGCCGAGATGACGAGCCTGGGACCGAGGGCGTAGCCCGCGCGCCAGCCGGTCATGGCATAGGTTTTGGAGAGCGAGCCGAGGACGATCACGTGCTCCCTGGCCTCGGTGAAGGAGGCTCCGCTGATGAGCTCGCCGGTGTAGTTGAGGTAGATGTAGCACTCGTCGAGCAGGACGAAGATGTTGCGTTCGTGCGCGAGACGGACGATGCGCTCGAGGTCTGCCTTGGAGACGACGGAGCCAGCCGGGTTCGACGGCGAGTTTAGGATGATGGCCTTGGTGCGCGGCGTGATGGCGGCCTCAATGGCGTCGGCGGTGATGCGGAAGTTTTCCTTCTCGTCGGTGGGCAGGTAGACAACCCTGCCGCCGGCGTACTGGATGATGTCCTTGAAGGAGACCCAGTAGGGGACGGGCAGGATGACTTCATCGCCGTGGTCGACGAGCACCTGAATGGCATTGAAGAGGGCGAGCTTTCCGCCGGTGGTGAAGACGCATTCCTCCGGCGAGTAGTCGGTGGCGAAGTCGGCGGCGTGGCGCTCGACGATGGCCTTGCGCAGCTCGGGAATGCCGGCGACTACGGTGTAGCGGGAGAAGTTGTCCTGGATGGCCTGGATGGCGGCATCCTTGATGTGCTGTGGGGTGGAGAAGTGGGGCTCGCCGGCGCCAAAGTTGACAAGCTTGTGGCCCTGGGCGCGCAGCTTGGCGGCCTCGGCGGTAACCGCCATGGTGGCGGAGACCTCGATGCGGCCGATGCGGTCGGTGAGGACGCTGGTAGCGGTAGTGGACATGACTTTATTTTTTCAGATTTTGGGTGTTGCCGGGGAGATTTGTACGGAAAAGGTCTGGGAGGTGGGCTAGGCCTTGCTGCGGGCCTTCATGCGCTCGATGACGAAGGGCGGAACCAGGCCTTCGACCGAGCCGTCCAGCTCGAAGACCTGCTTGACCAGGCGCGAGCTGACGAAGGAGTACTTGGCGTCGGGCACGAGGAAGATGGTTTCCACTTCGGGCGCGAGGCGGCGGTTCATGAGCGCCATCTGGAACTCGTATTCGTAATCGCTGATGGCGCGAATACCGCGGAGGACGGCATGGGCCTGCTGCTGGCGGGCGAAGTCGACGAGGAGGCCGTCAAAGGTAGCGACGGATACGTTGCCAAACTGGCGGACGCCCTCGGTGAGCATGTCGACACGCTCGGCCTCGGTGAACAGCGGGCTTTTGGAGGCGTTCTGGAGGATGGCTACGACGAGATGGTCAAAGAGCCTGGAGCCGCGCGCGATGAGGTCGAGGTGGCCATTGGTGACGGGATCGAAGCTGCCGGGATAGATGGCTTTGACAGTGTGCACAGCAAGGTGATTGTAGCTGAGTGAGGCGGATGATGGGACCGCGAGGTGACTCCATGCAAAACGCAGGGCAGGCTGTGGAGCCTGCCCTGTGCATCTCTTTTGTGCCTGTTCGGCTTATCCGCGGCGGGCGCCCTTTACGGCGTCCTTCGCGTCGGCGGCGCCGTTCGGCGGCACAGCGGGTACTTCTGCCGGGGGTACGTTGGCGGCGGTGATGCCGAGTTTCTGGCGGAGCTGGGTGTCGATGCGGCCGAAGGTTTCGGGATTTTCCTTGAGGAAGGTGCGGACGTTTTCGCGGCCCTGGCCGATACGGTCGCCCGAGTAGCTGTACCATGCGCCGGATTTTTCGACAATCTCGTTCGCGACGGCGAGGTCGAGCACGTCGCCTTCGCGGGAGATGCCTTCGCCGTAAAGAATGTCGAATTCGGCTTCGCGGAAGGGCGCGGCAACCTTGTTTTTTACGATCTTGACGCGGGTGCGGGCGCCGACGACGCTGTCGCCTTCCTTGACGGCGGCGATGCGGCGAATATCGACGCGAACCGAGGAGTAGAACTTGAGGGCGCGGCCACCGGTGGTGGTCTCCGGATTGCCGAACATGACGCCGATTTTTTCGCGGATCTGGTTAATGAAGATGAGGCAGGTGCGCGATTTGGAGACGGTTCCGGTGAGCTTGCGGAGGGCCTGCGACATGAGGCGGGCCTGCAAGCCTACGTGGGAGTCGCCCATTTCGCCGTCGAGTTCGGCCTTGGGGACGAGCGCGGCGACGGAGTCGACGACGAGGACGTCAATGGCTCCTGAGCGCACGAGCGCCTCGGTGATTTCGAGGGCCTGCTCACCGTAGTCGGGCTGCGAAATCAGGAGGTTGTCTATATCTACCCCGAGCTTCCTGGCATAGGCGGGGTCGAGGGCGTGTTCGGCATCGACGAAGGCGGCCATGCCGCCGGCCTTCTGGGCCTCGGCGATGATCTGGAGGGTGATGGTAGTTTTGCCGGAGGATTCCGGGCCAAAGATTTCCACAACGCGGCCACGGGGCACGCCGCCGACACCGAGTGCGGCGTCAAAGGAGATGGAGCCGGTCGAGATGGTCGAGATGGGCACCACGGCTTCCTTGCTGCCGAGGCGCATGATGGACCCCTTGCCGAACTGCTTTTCAATTTGCGAGAGCGCGAGTTCTACTGCGCGTGCACGATCATCAGCCACGTTGCAACTCCATTTCCTTGCGGCGCACCGAGCGCCGGTGCCACGGTCTGGGGCGCTTGAGAGCGCCGAAATTTCAAAATTACCGCCTGTAACGGCAGGAGAAAGTTAAGCGAAGTTTACCACTGGTGGCGCGAGGGATGCAGAGAGGCTGTGGATCGCGCACACAAAGGTAATCCCTACCGTTTGAGCAGGTCGATGGGGCCGTCGGGGTCATGGACGCGGAAGTGCTCGGCCAGGGCCGGGTGCCTGCGCTGGACGGCGAGGTACATCTCCCAGGCGACGCGACGGTAGGAGAAGTGGCCCTGCGGGGTAGAGCGCAGCTCAGAGATGTAGAGAGCCTCGGCAAAGTCCATTTTGAAGAGCGCGCGGGTTCGTGTGCCGAGCGGCAGGACGTAGGGCGCCGCGGCGGCGGTTTCCGCGATGGGGCTGGCAGCCAGTTCGGCATACAGCGCGTGGGCGGCGTCGAGCGCCTGCCGGTAAACCTGGGCCAACTCGTTGGTGAGACCCTCGGGCTCAGCGTAGCCGTGGAGCGAGGTGAACTCCTGCAGAATCTGTGTGCAGCGGCGGTGGCGGTGCATGTCGCGGAAGCCGCCGATATCCATGAGGATGTCGAAACGGAGAGACTGCCCGGCGGAGAATTCACGCAGCAGCTCGTCGTGACGGCCACGATGGCGCATGCCGAGGGCCACGATCTCTTCGCAGCGGGCCTGGCCGAGGGAGGCCATGGCGTCGCGGAGCTGGCGGTAGGGGTAGTGCGAGTGGGCGTAGAGAAGTGTGGCGGCGATTTCGGCTTCGAGGGACTCGGATTTTTCGACGAGGTCGACAAGAGGCGCGTCGGCGATGGGCGTTTGTCCCATGATTTCCTCGGCGGCCTGGCGAAGCTCGCGGCGGGTCTCCTGCTGGTAGAAGCTGGGCGTGGCGTATTTTACGAGCGTAGGCGCGGGGCGGGTTTCATGCAGCAGCAGCTCGCGGGACTCGTCGGTAAGCTCGGGGTCGGCCTCGGTGATGCGCTGCAGCAGAGCGGCCATGTCGTCCCGGTTGACGCACCAGGCGGGACTGGCAGCCGCTTCGCGAAGACGCTCGCCGAGGTTCTGCACCTCGGGGGCTGCGTGGCTGAGGAGGCGGGAGATCTGGGTTTCGAGGGTGCGGGCGTTTACGATTTGGCCGAGCGAGGTATTGGTGGCCAGCGGCAGCAGGTAGCGGGCCACGTCAAAGGCACGGGCGCGGAGGGTGCGGGTGTAAGTTTCCGGTTTCATTTCCTCCGGGCATGGAATCTGGCCGCAGAGGGCTTCGAGCATGCCGCCGGCCACCTGGTGGTAGGCGGCGAAGCTGTCCTCAATGGAAGCGGTGTAGCGGGCCTGCGATTCAGAATCGGGACCGAAAGTGGGCAAATACCAGCCGGATTTGCGGAAGTTCTGGTAGCGGGTGGAGCGCTCCTGGCCGTCCCAGCGCTGCTCATCGACGAGCACGATGGCCGCGAGCAGCGAGAGGCGCTCGATGGCGAAGGCAATGTGCGCGAGGTCAGCGATGGAGCGATGGCCGTACTGGAAATAGAAAGTGTTCAGGAATTGCTCGGCGCGCTGGCTGCTGATCTCCTTGAGCGACTCTTTCATGGAGAGCGCGGAGCGCGAGTAGCGGGCCATGGCATAGGCGAGCACTTCGGGGTCGGCACCATGCACGGCAAAGACCTCGGTATGGTTCTGGCTGTGCTCTGGGGCTTGTTCCAGCGAAGGAGTGGCGGGTTCTGACTGGAGGTCTGGCATCTCCCGGTAAGGATAAGCCATTCCGAGTGAAAACAGATGTGGGATTCACCACACTTTCCGTTGCGAGCCAGAAAAACTGGCTTAGGATAGAGGGGTTGCGTTCCCCGAGATTTTTGAACGGCTGACAGAAGAGCGTTATGAGCGAGATAGAACAGCGGATTTCCGACGTCTCTTCCCTTTTGGGACGCCAGAGCGCAGGCCTCGTCGAGGGAACATCCGCGCAGACTGTCCGGTTCTCTGGCCGCGACTGGGAGCCCCTGTTGTCCGCAACCGGGCACCGGCCTTGGCCACTGCCGAACCGTCCGTGGACGATGCAGCAGCGGTGGAACGACCTGCTGTTTGCGCACTGGCCCGTTCCGGCCGCGGAGATGGGTGCGGTGCTGCCCTCGACGCTCTCAGTGGATACTTATGACGGGTCGGCGTGGGTGGGAGTGGTTCCCTTCTGGATGGACCAGGTGCGATACCGGGGACTGCCGGCGATTCCGGGCGCGAACCGGTTTCCGGAACTGAATTTACGAACTTACGTGCGCGACCGGGCGAAGAACACGCCGGGAGTCTACTTTTTTTCGCTGGATGCAGCGAATCCCTTTGCGGTGGCGGTGGCGCGGATGTTCTTCAGGCTGCCGTACTACTGGGCGTCCATGTCGATTGAGCCGGAGCAGCCGGGGAATCCGACGGGATGGTTCCGGTACACGAGCGAGCGGCGGATGACGGAGCGTCCGGTAAAGTTTGACGCCCGCTACCGGAGCCTGGGCAAGTCGGCGGAGAAGGCGCAGATTGAGTACTTCCTGACAGAGCGCTACGCGCTTTTCACTGCGAATCATGAAGGCGAGTTGTTCCAGGGAAATATCCACCACATGCCGTGGCCGCTGGAGCAGGCCGAGGCGGAGTTCCGCTGCAATGAACTGCCGGAGGCGCATGGCATAAGGCTGCCAGACACAAAGCCCCTGCTGCATTACAGCCGTGAGTTGCTGGTATACGTGTGGGATCTGGAGCCGGTGCCGGTGTTGAACAAGCTGCGTCAGGGCGCGGCGGTTCCGTTGCCCAAGCCACTGTAGACGCGGCGACGCGGGCGGCTCAGAACGGGCTTCTATAATCACCCAGAGGAAAAAACGAAATGACCCAGAGTCTGGAAGGAAAAAATGCGCTGGTGACCGGCGCTTCGCAGGGAATTGGGCGCGCATGCGCGCTGGCACTGGCCAAGGCAGGCGCGAAGGTGGGCATTGCGGCACGCAATGCAGAAAAGCTGCAAGCTGTGGCCGCGGAGATTGCGGCGGCGGGCGGCACGGCCGAGACCTTTGTGCTGGACGTGAGCAGCGAAGAGTCGATCAAGACAGTGGCAAAGGACGCGCTGGCGCGGCTGGGCACGGTGCACATCCTTGTGAACAACGCCGGAATTACGCGCGACACGCTGCTGCTGCGGATGAAGCGCAACGACTGGGACGAGGTGCTGCAGACCAACCTGACGGGCACGTTTCTGCTGACGCAGGCGCTGGTGAGCAGCATGATGAAGGCGCGCTGGGGCCGGATCATCAACATTTCAAGCGTGGTGGGCGAAACCGGGCAGGCGGGCCAGGCGAATTACTCGGCCAGCAAGGCGGGGATGATTGGCTTTACCAAGTCTGTAGCCCGGGAGCTGGCCTCGCGCGGCATTACGGCGAATGCGGTAGCGCCGGGATACATTGAGACGGCCATGACCGCCGTGCTCGATGAGAAGCAGCGCGATGCGATGCTGGGGCAGATTCCGCTGGGAAGGCCGGGCAGCGACGAAGACATTGCAGCGGCGGTGAGGTTTCTGGCTTCCGACGAAGCCGGCTACATTACAGGACATGTGCTGGATGTGAACGGCGGCATGTACATGTAAGTGCTGGGTGCTGGCCGCACGGGCAAACGCTCCTCCGGCGCATGCTCCAGAGTGGTGCTAAATAGCTTTTGAAAAACCAGATAGCCGGCGATGAAATCGCCGGCTATCTTGCTTCTGCGAGAGATTCTTGTGCAGGCCGCATCTTCTGCACGCGGAGGATGTGGAAGAGAACGATCCAGAGCAGGATGCAGATGCTGCCGCTGACAAGAGCATCGGCGGCGAAGGCTCCGGCGACCCCGTGCCAGTCAAATCCCTTGCCGTCGATAACTTCCATGTAAACGATGGGCAGATTCATGAAGTTAGTCAGAACGGCAAAGGTCGTCGCGGCGAGCGGGTTCCCTTTGCCGATGACCTGGAAGATGATGGCATAGGCGGTGGTGAAGGCTGCGGCCTGAAAGATGTTTTCGCCGAGGAACGCAAGACCATAGGTGCCGGGCACACGCGGCAGCAGGAGCAGGCTGAGTGTGAAACAGGCTCCAAGAATGCCGACCGCAAGGTACATGGGGCGCAGCGGGAATTTTTTAGCGATGGGCGGGATGAAGAAACTGCCAATCACGCCGGCCACGATTCCGCCAACTCCGCCGAAGAAGCTGACCATGCCGGGGCTGGCGTGAAAGTCCTTACCCCAGCCGCCGAGGGTGTTGGTGAGCGCGAAGGACGCCGACGGCAGGGTGAACATAGCAAGCGCCACCAGAATTTCGCGGCGGCCGAAGAGGGATGCTACTTCCCTGCCGAATCGGAGAAAACTTTCCCTGGCAATGACCTCGTCGGGCGGCGGCGCGGGAATGAGCAGGAACGAGAGCATCGGCGCCAGGAAGATGACGAAGATGAGTGCGGCGGCCACATCTGCGGAGAAATGTTGCGTAAAGTACCCGGAGAGCAGAACGCCGAGGCCTCCGCTGCAAATGTTGAAGACGGTATTCCATGCGCCGAGTTTGCTGTTCTGGTCTTTTTCGATGAGGGCGCCAGTCCATCCGCCAACAGCCGCGCCAAACAAGGCGAGCGAGAGATAGCCGATGGTCATGACGATTTCAATTTCGGTTTTGGAGGTGTGGTGCAGCACGGTGAAGGCAGTGGCGCAAACGGCGAGCAGTCCAAAGGTGAGCGCATAGGTGCGGCGGCGGAAGCGGACATCGAGAAACGGCGCGAGCAGAAAAACCCAGAAGCCGGGCGAGGTGATTACGGCAACGGCAGTGGCGATGTGTCCGCCGGGAACCTGCAGGTCGGCAAGCATTTGCGGCAGGGTGACGATGATGAAGCCGGCGGTCATGCCGAAGGTGGCGACGGGGATACTGAGCACCCATGCGGGAGGGACGCGGCGTTGTGCGTTCATTCGATACCTCCGCGGAAGTGATGAATGATTTGGGGATTGACCAGACCGAGCAAGGTTAAAGCAAACAATGAATCCTATCCTCCAGGGCGCTCGTGAGAGCGATTTGTTGGGGCGGTGCGTTCGAGCACAAAACTCAATCGCAACACGACGGTAGAGAATAACAGCATTGCCCTGCGGTTGACCTGAAGAGAAATTTTGCTAGGCGTGTTCCGCTACTTTGTGCGGAGAGGCAAAGAGCCATTTGCGCAGCACGATGGCGAGGAAGAGACAGGCTGCGATGCTAAGAAGCGAGTCTGTGAGGAATGCGCCTGTCACGCCGGCCCAGTCAAAGCTGTGGCCATCGATAAATTCCATGTAATCAATGGGAAAACTGACAGCGGAGAAAAGCAGACCAAAAATAGTGGAAGCAAGCGGATTGTCTGGTCCGATGATCTCGTAGATGATCGCAATGGCAGTGGCAACGGCCGCGGCCTGAAGACAGGTTTCACCATAGAAGGCAAGGCCAAAGGTCCAGGGCGTGCGCGGCAGGAGCAGCAGGCTGAGAGTAAACGCGGCGCCTACTCCTCCGATGGCGAGATAGAGCGGGCGCAACGGAATTTTCCTGGCCAGTGGTGGGACAATTGCGCATCCCACCATTCCGCACAGCACACTGCCGATCCCGGTTGCAGTGCTGACAAATGCCGGGCTGGCATGAAAGGCTTTGCCCCAGCCTCCCAGCGCATTGGTCAACGCGAACGAAGCCGAGGGAAAGCTGAACAGGGGTAGTGCAACCAGGACTTCCCGGCGTTTGAAGAGCGATGCGATTTCGCGCGCAAAACGAGCAAAGCTTTCACTCGCAAGCGTGTCATCGGGCGGTGGTGCGGGAATCAGGGGAAAAACCACCATTGGAATCGCGAAAACAGCAAAAACGCAGACTGCGGCATGCGCGGGAGCAAGGTGCTGCGTGAGGTAGCCGTTCAACAGGATTCCGACACCGCCTCCGCCAAAGTTGAAGACCGTATTCCATGCGCCAAGACGGCTGTCCTGATCTTTCTGGATGAGTGCGCCTGTCCAGCCGCCAATGGCAAAGTTGTACAAACCGAGGAACAGGATGCCGGCGACCATGACGACTTCGACCACGGCCAGATTCGAGTGATGGAAGACTGTGAAACCGGCGGCGCAGGCGGCAAGTATTCCAAAAACGAGCGCATAGGTGCGGCGGCGAAAGCGGACGTCAAGAATCGGGCCAAGGAGAAAAACCCAGAAGGCAGGCGAGGTGACGATGGCAACCGCAACGGCGATATGACCGCCGGGAATTCCGTCAGCAGCAAGCATTTGCGGCAGGGTGACCACCGCGAAGCCGAATATCATGCCGTAGGTGATTACGGGCAGGCTGAGGATCCAGAGGGCCGGGATTTTGCGAGTTATGCTCATGATTTCGCCTGATGGCAATGTACGCGGCGATGATAGCTCACGCCGGAGAAGTCCTTTCTAAGCGCTTGGCTTCGTCACGAACAGCCACTTGCGCAGGGTGATTGCCAGCAGCAGGCAGGCGGCGATGCTGCATCCTGCGTCGGTAAGAAAGCTGCCGACGAGGCCACCGTGGTCGTAGCCCCAGCCGTCGAGGATGCCCATGTACCAGATGGGAAAGTTGGAGGCGGCAATGAGCAGGGTGAAGAGCGTGGCAGCAAGAGGATTGTTTGGGCCGATGATTTCAAAGTCGATGCCGTTGGCGACCGTGAAGGCGAGGGCCTGGAAGATGATTTCGCCGGTGAAGACAAGGCCGAAGGTCCAGGGCGCGCGCGGCAGCAGAAGGGTGCTGAGGGTGAAGCAAGCTCCCACGATTCCGATGGTGAGGTAAAGAGGGCGCAAGTGGATTTTTTTCGCGAAGAGCGGCACAAGGAAACTACCGCCGACGCCGGCGATGACCGAACCTGCACCGGCCAGGAAGCTGACAGTGTTGGGGCTGGCGTGGTAATCGCCACCGATGCCGGCCAGGACATTGGTGAGAGTAAATGAGGCAGACGGCAGCGAGAAGAGGGCCAGTCCGATGAGAACTTCGCGACGCTTGAGCAGGGCGAGCACACCGCGGAAGAAGCGTCCGAAGCTTTCACTGGCCAGGAGCGGATCGGGCGGCGGGGCGGGGATGAAAAAGAAGAGCACCATGGGCAGAAGCAGCGCCACAAACATGAAGGCCGCAGCAAAGATGGGAGACTGATGCAGAATGACCGGGCCGCCGGCGACGATGATGAGTCCGCCGGCGCCGACATTGGCGACGTTGAACCAGGTGCCGAGAATGCTGTCCTGGCCTTTTTCCGTGAGGCTCCCCATCCATCCGCCTACCGCGCCCTGGTAAAAGGCGGCAGCGATGTAGGCGGTGGTCATGACGGCTTCCACTTCAACGGGACTGCTGTGATGAAGAATGGTGCAGGCGGCTCCCAGCGCGGTGAGGAATCCGCAAGCAATGGCATAGGTGCGGCGGCGGAAGCGGACGTCCAGCATGGGCGAAAAGAGGAAGGCCCAGAAGCCAGGCGAGATGATGGTGGCGGTAATAGCGGCAATGTGACCACCCGGGACACCATCCGCGGCCAGCAGTTGCGGAAGGGTGACGACGGAAAAGCCGGCCATCATGCCAAATGTGGCATTGGTGAGTCCCATGACCCAGATGGGCGCACGTTTACGGGCAGCAGATGCCGTTTCAGTCACAATGCACTCGCTTCTCCATGGCTGGACTTGAGGGGCGCGGCGGCCTGTGGAAGGAAGTTGCCATATGCCCTTCTACAGGAATTTGAGAGGGTTGCAAACGCAGAAAAGCCTCCTGAGAGTGGAACCTGGCATCGGTCCGAGCAATAGAAATTTCTTTTTTTAGCCATATCACATCCAAATCATGCAAAGTTATGCCATGCTTTGGGCGAATGGATGCCCTCGGCACGGAGCTTGACGATGAAGATACGTATTCAACTGATGACGCTCGCGGTGGCGGTGCTTTTTCCTGCATCGATGTTTGCCATGGGCCCGCGCACGGTGACCTATATAAGCGATGGCCACGCAGTACATGGCTTGCTTTATGAACCTGCCGGCAAGGGAGTGCATCCGGCGATTGTGGTGGTGCACGAGTGGTGGGGCCTGGACGGATGGATCAAGGAGCAGGCGCAACAACTGGCCAACGAAGGCTACGTAGCGCTGGCGGTCGACTTGTATGACGGCAAGGTCACGACGAATCCCGCAATGGCGCGGCAACTGGACATGGGACTCGATCCCAAAGAAGCCACTGCCAACGTGGTGGCGGCGGCAAGATACCTGGCCGAGCAGAAAAATGTAAACCCGAAGCGCATTGGCGCGGTGGGCTGGTGCATGGGCGGCGGCTATGCGGCGCTGCTGGCGGTGCATGATCCGCATCTGCGGGCAGTGGCGATCAATTACGGCGAGCTGCCGACCGGCCGCGCGGAACTGGCCCGAATTCATGCGGCAGTGCTGGGTATTTTTGGCGGCAAGGACCCGGTGGTGACTCCGCAGTCGGTGAGCGCCTTTGAGCAGACCATGCACTCGCTGCATAAGCGAATTGAAGTGAAGACGTACGCCGATGCAGGGCATGCATTTGAGAATCCGGATAACCAGCGCGGCTACCGCGCGGCAGACGCCAGGGACGCGCAGGCGAGAATGAAGGCATTTTTCGCACGGGAGTTAAAGCAGCAATAGCAAGACATCCACAGCAGTGAGAAAGCTTTGAGGAGGGAGACCGGAAGCAGGAAGGATCGCATAGACGAATCAGCGGCAAAAAAGTCGCAGCGAAACTGATTTTTTTCTTGCATGCCACTGACGGGCATGTTAACTATGCAGGCAACACCTTGTTACGGATCAACGTAGATTTGCAGCGAGGGGAAAGTGCAGGATCAGGCAAGATGGTAAATATCGGCACAACAATCCGTGGTTATCGGCTACAAAAAGGCTTGTCGCAGGGGGATATTGAGAAGCGGACCGGTCTTTTGCGTTGTTATTTGTCCCGGGTAGAAAACGGGCATACGGTTCCCTCGCTGGATACGCTCTCGAAGATCGCCTCGGCGCTGGATCTTCCGCTGGCCCAGTTTTTTGCTGAAGACTCGCTTGGCCGCGAACTGAATACGCAGAAACTTACCGATGATGAGCTGCGATTTTTAACCCAGATCCGCCGTTACTCTTCGAATTTGAATGACAGCGATCGCAAGCTGCTGCTGGCGATGGTAAAAAAGTTTGCGGCGACGGCAGTAAAGTAGCTCCCCGGCCATTGCAATCCGCTTCTGGCGGCGGCAGAGTGAGTTGAACCTCTGCCCTGCCTGGACGTTCCAACCTCTGAATGCGACGGTCCCCAGCTATCCCGCTGGTGGCACTGTGCCCATGCGGAACGAGTAGACCCCATAGGCAAGCAGCATCACCACAAAGACCATCAGTGCAATGGCGATGCGGCGGCGCACCAGGAAGGCCCTGGGTTCGGCGCCGATGCGCGGGAGCATGGGAAGCCCCATGAGGATTCCGCAGACGAAACCGCCGAAGTGGGCGAAGTTGTCGATCTGGATGATGAAGTGCATGATATCCGCGCCAGCGCCGAAGATGAAGTTGAGAATGGCGAAGTAGATGACGCTGCGGCGGAGCTTGCTGAGCTCAAACTGCGGAATCGGCAGAAGCGGCGACTTGAGCAGGACGATAATGACTCCTGCAATGCCGAATATGGCACCGGAAGCGCCCATGCTGACGACATGGACGGAATTCAGAGCTGTACTGAGCAGATCCCCGGCGAGGCCAGTGAGGATGTAGACGGCTACGATGCCGAGCGGGCCCAGGAGCGGCTCGCCCAGCAAGCCGAGGTTCCAAAGGCACCACATGTTGCCGGCGATGTGAATGATGCCGGCGTGAACAAACATGGCGGTGAACAGACGCCACCACTGTCCGTAGGCAAATACGAGGAGTCCATTGTCCGCGCCCCATCTGGCCAGGTCAATCGTGGAGGGTGCCCACCACGACACGCCGGAAAAGCACATCACGAGGTAGACCAGGCAGTTGATGCCGACCAGGGCATAGGTAGCCGGAGCCATGGCCCAATGGTTGCGTCGGGGTGGCGGCGTGTAAGCGCGCTGGGGCGGGGCCTCGTAATAGAACTCGGGCTGGGACGATGGCTGCCGGCCCGGAGGGATGATCTCGGGCGGCCGGCTGCGATCCATTCGATAAAGATGACCTGTCGCTCGATCCATAGGGCTATGTGAGTAGAGTACCCGCGATGTCGGTTGGGGGACAATCGGCGGGTCCCGGGCAATCTCCCTTACAATTTTAGTTTCGGCGCATAAAAATCTCGCAACGAAGAGAAGGAGAGCGAAGTGGACGGCTGGAAAAAAGTACAGCGGGCACTGCTGAGCGTAACGGACAAGACCGGGTTGGTGGAGTTTGCCCAGAAGCTGGCGGCGCAGGATGTGGACCTGATTTCGACCGGAGGCACGGCGCGCGTGCTCCGTGAGGCGGGACTGAAGGTGCGGGATATCTCAGATTTGACGGGCTTTCCCGAGATGCTGGACGGGCGCGTAAAGACGCTGCACCCGAAGGTACACGGCGGAATTCTGCATATTCGCGAGAATGCCGAGCACAAGGCTGCCGTGGAGGCGCATGGGATTGAGCCGATCGACATGGTGGTGGTGAACCTCTATGCCTTCGAGGCGACAGCGGCCAAGCCGGGCGTGACCGTGGGTCACCTGATCGAAAACATTGATATCGGTGGGCCTTCGATGGTGCGCTCGGCGGCGAAAAACTTTGAGGACGTGGCCGTGGTAACGGCGGCCTCCGACTATGCAGCGCTGGCCGAAGAGATGGATGAGCACAACGGCGCGCTGAGCCGCGAAACACGCTGGCGGCTGGCCAGGCAGGCCTTTGCGACGACGGCGGCCTACGACACGGCGATTGCCAACACCCTGGAGCGGATTGCGTCGCCAGAGGAAGGGGCGGCGGTGGACCTGGGCGATCCGTTGAAGGCGGAGTTTCCGGCGGCGCTGCGGATCAACTATCCGCTGGCGATGCCGCTTCGCTATGGGGAGAATCCGCACCAGAAGGCGGCTCTGTACACCAATGGCAGCGGCACGGGCATTGCCGGGGCGAAGCAGTTGCAGGGCAAGGAGCTCAGCTACAACAACCTGGTGGACCTGGATGCCTGCTGGGAACTGGCGCAGGAATTTGATGAGCCGATGGTGGCGATCATCAAACACACCAACCCCTGCGGCGCGGCACGCGCGGAAACCGTGTTGGAGGCGTATCGCAAGGCGCTGTCGACGGATCCTGTGTCTGCCTTTGGCAGCGTGATCGGTATCAATCGCGTGGTGGACGGAGAAGCCGCCGAGGAGATAGCCAAGCTGTTTGTAGAGGCAATTGCCGCGCCCGGATTTACAGACGAAGCAAAGGAACGGTTCGCGGCCAAGAAAAATCTGCGGCTTGTGGAGATCACTCCGGCAGCCGCGGGACGCGTGGTACGGCAGGTTTCCGGCGGCATGCTGTTGCAGGATGCCGACACGGGTCGCGTGACGGCAGGCGAATTGAAGGTAGCGACGAAACGCGCGCCGACAGACGACGAGCTGACTTCCCTGCTCTTCGCCTGGAAGGTGTGTAAACACGTAAAGTCAAACGCCATTGTGTACGCGCGCGACAACCAGACGGTGGGCGTAGGCGCGGGTCAGATGAGCCGCGTGGATGCGGCGAAGTTCGGCGCCATGAAGGCGATTTTGCCGATGACCGGCTGCGTGGCTGCATCCGACGCGTTCTTCCCGTTCCCCGATGGCCTGGAAACGGTAGTCTCCGCCGGAGCGACGGCGGTGATTCAACCGGGCGGTTCTGTAAGAGACGCCGAGGTGATCGAGGCGGCGGACCGGCTGGGCATAGCAATGGTGTTTACCGGCATGCGGCACTTCAAGCACTGAGGTGCTGCATTGCTTCAGCCTTGATGTCAAGGCAGAAACCCCGCACTGTCCGGTGCGGGGTTTCGAGTCTATTCAGGCTTCAGCAATGGCAGGATGCGGATGCGCAAACGATTAGAGTCCACAGTGAGAAGGGCGTCCGCGTCCAGTTCCACTTCCACTTCTGTATCCGTGATAGCCGCAACGACCAAGCACCCAAGGCTTCCGGGCTCAAGGAATCGGCGCGGAGTTGTATCACGCTGGGCTTGCGCCCTTGATTCGCGGCAAGAATTGCGCTGAAATCCAGGTCATGAGTGAGCACGACATAGCCGTGCGCCCGGGCAAAAATCATGATCTCGGAATCCGGCGCCGAAGGTGAACCAAGGCTGCTCCAATGGTCTGCCTCATGACCGTTGGACCTTGGAAATTCAGCCCAAGCGGGCGAAAGATTCATGTCAATCAGCAGCTTCATGCTGACGCGAGCGTGATTTCACGCTCCTCTGCGCGCCATGCTGCATAGCGGAGGGCTTGCACAATATCTTCGCGCTCCAGGTACGGATACGCCGCGAGGATCTGTTCTGCGCTCTGCCCTGCGCTGACCTGTCCGACAATCATGCCAACGGTGACACGCATGCCTCGGATACAAGGCTTCCCGCCCATCACCTGGGGGTTCTGAGTAATTCGGTCCAGCATTTCCATACGATTCCGCTCCGCCTTACTAAGCTGCATCGCAGCGGTTTGACAGCCCGGATTCAATGCAAACCTCCGCCTGCACGGAGCGCCGCCATTACACCGCATCGCCGCTAGTAAGATGAAGTTGTGGCCACCGAACGTTTACAGGATCCCGCACCTATCCACATGCAGCATCGGACGATGCACTGGCGAAACTATCTGATGCTGATCGTGATGATCCTGGCCATGCCTTTTGGTAACGTGATGCTGGGCGAGGGCATGAAGCACGTGGGGAAGCTCGCGATATGGCCTCCGGGAGCGATGTTCGTGACCGGGGTGCACATCTTTTCTTCGCTGTTTGTGTGGATCGGGCTGGGCTCGCTGCTGACGTGGTTTGTGTCTTCGATGCTGGTACTTTCGTGGGCGGATTACAGCTATGTGCAACCGGCGACTTCACTGGGCTACGGCGTCACGGCGCTGTTGAGCTGGCTTTTGCTGGGCGAGCATGTATCCGTGTTGGAGTGGATAGGCATTGCGATCATCTGCCTGGGCGTTTTCGTAGTGGGTAGAACAAATCCGCAAACGACCACGCCGAAGAGCCTGCCGATGGAGTTGGTGGAACCGCAAGTGAGCGAAGCGGATGCAGCGGGGGTGAACTAGTTGCTGAAGAATTTCATTTTGTTCACACTGCTGGTGGTGGCCGGGACGGGCGGCGAGTTGTGCGTTTCGCGCGCGATGAAGAACGTGGGCGAGGTGAAGAGCATTCGCCCCAGGGAGATATTGCGCGTGGTGCTGCGCGGTCTGCTGGAGCCGTGGATGTGGATTGGCGTGCTGCTGATGGCCTCGGGATTCTTTGCGCTGCTGGGCGCGCTGGCCGAGCTGCCGGTGAGCTTTGTGGTTCCGGTAACGGCGTTAAGTTATGTGATCGGCGTGTTTGGCGGAGTCACGTTTCTCAAAGAGCACGTGACGCCGCAGCGCTGGATTGGCGTGGCGCTGGTGGCGCTGGGCGTAACACTGGTGATCCTGGGCAGGCACTGAGCGATGGCGAACGATGCGATGGAGCAACACAAGGTTTTTCTGCGGCGTGCGATTGCGCTGGCGGTGAAGAACGTGGAGACCGGCAATGGCGGCCCGTTTGGCGCGGTGATTGTGCGCGAGGGTGAAGTGGTGGCCGAGGCGGGCAATTCCGTATTTACGTCGAATGACCCGACGGCGCATGCCGAGGTGAATACGATTCGCGCGGCGTGTCGAAAGCTGGGAGCGTTCCGGCTGGACGGATGCACGCTTTACACCAGCTCAGAGCCGTGCCCGATGTGCCTGTCAGCATGCTACTGGGCACATCTGGATCGGATCTTTTATGCTGCGAAGGCAGAGGATGCGGCGCGAGCCGGTTTTGACGACGCGTTCCTGTACCGCGAGTTGGCCCTGCCCGTAGGCGAGCGAAGCCTGCCTGCGGAGGAGTTGCTGCGCGAGGAGGCGCAGGTAAGCTTTGCCACCTGGGATGCAAGCCCGTACAAACAGCCCTATTGATACGCGGCGGCCCGGGTGGCTGCGGCACTGGGAATGCGATCGCGGTACCGATTCCAGTGATTTGTAATCGTATCGACGACAATATGGCCGACGGCATAATCGGATTCCAGCGCTGGCACCAGGCATCCAATAAGGCCTGATCGCTGCGCGACCAGGCTTTGCGCCGGGGTAAGGCCGATGGGCTGCTGGTCGTAGTTGCTTACGGTGCGGAGCACGAGCACGCGCGCGGGATCGACGCGGCCAGCGTGGCCGAGGAAGGCGAGTGCCTGCAGCGTACCGGAGTCTTCCATGGCGGAGACGACGAAGTTGCCCTTGCCGTGCGTGTAGTAACGAACCCAGCGATTAGCCCATGCATCCATGCGCGAGCCGTGCCAGTAGGTGGACGAGGAGATCTCGTCCCCGATGGAGACAAACGGCGCGCGGCGCGCGGCTGCCTGGGGGAAATGATCGCGATGGGCGCGCAGCACGGGGCTGTCCTTGAGATGGGTGTCGCGGGTGAGGTTGAAAGCCCACTGCGTGAGGCCAGGATTGAGCGAGACAACCTGGTCGTAATTGTTGGCGGCAGGTTGCTGGTAAGGAAATGACTTGCCGAGCGGCACGAAGCCGGTGGACCAGTCCCGGGGAATCTGGCGGGCATCGATTTCATACGCCAGCGAGCCGTTGACGACCTGCCTCACCCAGACAGCGGAAGCGAGCGAGGTATCGGCAGGGTCGCCGCCGGCAACGCCGTCGATAAGCCAGTAGGCATGCGTGAGGTCGAAACGGGGATCGAGGCCCAGCGCCATGATGCTGGCTGTCGCCTTGGCCGTGCCGACGCCGGTAAGGATGCCGAGCACACCGCGTGCGTTCATGCGCACGGGCGCATCACCGGCCGGCAGCGGGTAAACGCGCGTGAGGTGTTCGCGCTGAATCCAGAAGTGGAATTCGCCGGGGGCGGCGGTGGTTCCATTGCCGCTTTGCCACATGGTGACGATGACGACACGGACGGGAATGGGCGCGGGCTGCGCAAACGACGGAATCAAGAACCCAAGAAGAAAGCAGAAAACAAGCAGACAACGAGGCATGCGCACTCCGGATGAGACTGAGAAGAGCTTTCAGGTTAACCGGAAGAGCAGGAAGGCTGCATGAAACTTCCGGCTTGCTTCAGCCACCATGCGTAAGCGCAGCGATGAGTTCGGCCCATCCGGGCCAACCTGCAAGCAACTCTGCACGTGAGCCGCTGTCGTAATCTGCATAATCGAAGCCGGGACTTACGGTGCAGCCCAGCAGCGCCCAGCTTCCGCCGGGAACGAGGCGCGAGCCCTGCCATATTTCGCGCTCGACGACGACCTGCGGGCGCTCACCGGCAGCCAGATCGCGACCGAGAACGACGCGGCGGCCTTCGCCATTTGGCGTCAATTGCAGCATTTCGACCGGGTCTCCGGCGTAGTGATGAAAGACCTCGTCGCTGCGAAGGCGATGCATTTCACTGAATGTCTCAGGCTCCAGCAGGTAGTAGATGGCTGTGGCGGTACGGCGCAGGCCTCGATAGCGGCCGGGCGCAAAGCTCGCCGGGCCGAGGATTTCATTCGAAGCCCAGGTCTGGACGAACCATCCGCCCTCGCGCGGATGCGGGGTGAGGCCAAGTTGCTGCTTGATTTCTTCGGCGGTCATAAAAAATCTCCTTGCGGATTCTGCTGCGATATTCTGGACAAACCGCTAACCATTCTGCGATTTGTTGAGGGGCTGATTTGCCGATGCGCACCCGTCTGGAACGCTATTTCCGTTTTGAAGAGCATCGCACAAACTGGCGCACCGAGGTGCTGGCCGGATTCACAACCTTCATCACGATGGCTTACATCATTTTTGTAAACCCTGCGATTTTGTCGCAGACGGGCATGCCTCTGGCGGCGGTGACGGCGGCAACCTGCCTTTGTGCGGCGTTTGGGTCCGTGGTGATGGGAGCGTTTGCCAACTATCCGCTGGCGCTAGCGCCGGGCATGGGCCTGAATGCATATTTCACTTACACCGTCGTCAAAGGCATGGGTGTGCCGTGGCAGACGGCGCTGGGCGCGGTGTTTTTGTCGGGCGTGATCTTCCTGCTGCTCACCTGCACGGGGATTCGGCAGCTTTTGCTGGAGGCGATTCCCTACCAGTTGCACGCGGCGGTTTCCGGCGGCATCGGGTTGTTCATTGCATTCATCGGCCTGCGCAACGCCGGGCTGATTATACCGAGTGCGGCCACCACGGTGACGCTGGGCAATCTGCGCTCACCGGCTCCGCTGCTGGCTCTGTTTGGCATTCTGCTGATCAGCGTGCTGCAGGCGTATCGCGTAAAAGCTTCTATGCTGATTGGCGTACTGGGCACGATGGCCGCGGGCGTGTTGCTCGGGCAGGTGCACTGGAAGCCGGAGGCGTTCTCGCTGCACTCGCTGGCAGGAACAGCCATGCACCTGAACGTGCGCGGCGCGCTGCACTTGAACGCGCTGGAAATTATCTTCGTGTTCCTGTTCGTGGACCTTTTCGACAACATCGGGACGCTGGTGGCGGTGACGGACCGCGCCGGGCTGATAGCCGAAGACCACTCCATTCCGCGGTTGAGCCGGATCTTTTTTGCCGATGCCAGCAGCACAGTGGTGGGCGCGCTGATGGGCACGAGCACAGTGACCAGCTACATCGAATCCGGCGCGGGCGTGGCCGCTGGCGGGCGTACCGGCGTAACAGCGATTGTTACAAGCGCGCTGTTTGTGCTGGCGTTATTTGTCGCTCCGCTGGTTGGGCCGATTCCCGACTTTGCCACTTCCCCGGCCCTGATTCTCGTAGGCGTGCTGATGCTGGGCGGGGTGGCGAAGATTGAGTGGGGCAATCCAGTGATTGCGGTACCCGCGTTTCTTACGCTGGTGTCGATTCCGCTCACCTACTCCATTGCAACGGGGCTGAGCCTGGGGCTGATTGCCTTTGCCGCGTTGGAGATTTTCACCGGGAAGGTCCAGAGAAAGCACTGGATGCTGTATGTTCTTGCCGTTCTGTTTGTACTGCGGTTTGTGTACCTGGCGCAGGGGTAGTTTTCAAAGCTGCAAGGCTGCAACTTTACTTTGTAATCGACGCAGTGTCTTTTTAAGAAATGCTTCAGTGCTTTTTGCCGCGGCGCATGTCTTCCATGAGGATGATGGCCTCGGCGATTTCGCGGAGAGGCTTGCGGCGCTGGCGGCTCTGCTTTTGCAAAGCAAGATAGGCGGCCTCTTCATCCACGCCGAGCTCGCGTTGCAGGATTCCCTTCGCGCGCTCCATCAGCTTGCGGGTTTCAAGCTGGTTGGCGAGCTGGATTTTTTCGTATTCCATGCGGGCGAGTTCCACTTCTGCGCCGACGAGGTAGCCCAGCAGCGAGATGAGACGAATCTCGCGCTGGCTGTGGTGGTGCGGCTCCTCGTGCTGCATGTTGATGACGCCGACCAGCTTGCCGCGGCAGAGGATGGGCACAGAAAGAAAGGCCTCGTAGCGATCCTCTGGCAGATTGGCGAACCGCTCAAAGCGCGGGTCGGAGGGAGCGTTGGCGGGGATGGCGACGTGCTGTTTGTTGGTGGCTACCCAGCCGGTGATTCCCTTCCCCAGTGGAATGTGCACCTGGTCGATGAGGTCGGAATGAGGATTTTGCGAGGCACGCAGCACCAGCTGATTGTGGTCGAGTACGTAGATGAAACACGAGTCGCAGCGCATGGTGTCGCTGACCAGCTCGATGATGCGCTGGAGAACCACATGGAGTGGATCGGTTGCGGCGATTCGACTGCCGATTTCGTGCACTAGATCGATGTCGCTGATAGCTTCTTCCTGCTCTTCCTGCCTGAGTTTCACGGCCAAGGGAACTCCCTGCTCCATCGAAAAATTCTTTCACGAGAACCGATGAAGAAAAGATAAGGACCGAAAGCGAAACTGGCAAGGAGGAGTCTCCAGATGACGGGATTTTCACCTCGCGGCACCGGCAAGAGTCCGCATTTTTCTGGTTTTCACCTGCAAAGGCCGCCATCCTGACAGGATGACGGCCTTGAGGAACAGCGCAGGTTAAGCGTTGTAAGTGGTGGAGGAGACGCGGCCTCCGCGACCGGTCCAGTTGGTGTGGAAGAACTCGCCGCGGGGTCGGTCGACGCGCTCATAGGTGTGCGCGCCGAAGAAGTCGCGCTGGGCCTGGAGCAGGTTGGCGGGCAGCCGCTCGGTGCGGTAGCCGTCGAAGAAGGCCAGGGCGGTGGAAAAGGCCGGGGCTGGCACGCCGAGTTCAATGGCGTGGGCCAGTGCCTTGCGCCAGGAGGCCTGGTAGCGGTTGAGAGCTTCGGCGAAGAAGCTGTCGAGCAGCAGGTTTTCCAGCTGCGGGTTGCGGTCGTAGGCTTCCTTGATCCGGCCGAGGAACTGGCTGCGGATGATGCAGCCGCCGCGCCACATGAGAGCGATGCCGCCCATGTTGAGGTGCCAGCCGTGCTCCCGAGCAGCCTCGCGCAACAGCATGTAACCCTGTGCGTAGGAGATGATCTTGGAGCAGTAGAGCGCGCGGCGCACATCCTCGATGAACTGCTGCCGGTCTGCCACAGCAGGCTTGGTGCCGGGGCCGTTCAGCACCTTTGCTGCATGAACACGCTCGGACTTGAGCGCCGAGAGGCAGCGGGCGAATACCGCTTCCCCAATGAGTGTGACCGGCATGCCGAGATCGAGCGCGCTGGTGACCGTCCACTTGCCAGTTCCCTTCTGGCCGGCGGCGTCGAGGATCTTGTCGAGCAGCGGCTGGCCGTCTTCGTCCTTCGTCGCAAAGATGGAGCTGGTGATCTCGATGAGGAAGCTGTCCAGTTCGCCCTTGTTCCACTCGGCGAAGACTTCGTGGAGTTCGTCGGCGCTGAGGCCGAGACCGGTCTGGAGCAACTGGTAGGCCTCGCCAATGAGTTGCATGTCGCCGTATTCGATGCCGTTGTGCACCATCTTGACGTAGTGGCCTGCACCGTCTTCGCCGACCCACTCACAGCAGGGCGAGCCGTCATCCACCTTGGCGGCGATGGACTGGAATATCTCCTTCACATGAGGCCACGCAGCGGGATTGCCACCGGGCATGATGGACGGGCCGAAGCGCGCACCCTCTTCGCCACCGGAGACGCCGGTGCCGATGAAAAGAATGCCCTTTTCGGCAAGCTCCTTCGTGCGGCGGTTGGAGTCGGTAAAGAGCGAGTTGCCGCCATCGATGATGATGTCGCCGGCTTCGAGATGGGGCAGCAGGTGCTCGATCATCTGGTCGACCGTATTGCCGGCCTTGACCATGAGCATGACACGGCGGGGCCGCTTGAGCAGGCCGAGGAACTCTTCGATGGAGTGCCCGCCGGCAATGTTGGTGCCCCTGGCCTCGTTGGCGAGGAACTCCTCCACCTTGGAGACGGTGCGATTGAAGACGGCGACCTTGTAGCCGTGGTCGTTCATGTTCAGGGCGAGGTTCTGGCCCATGACGGCGAGGCCGATCACGCCGATGTCACAACTTTGCATGCTTTTCTTTGTCTCTTTCTTTCTAAGTGTGGTTTGGTTCCATACGCAGGCGATGGTGCGCGGTCTCGCAAGGGATTACGACGGCGCGAGAACCGGTGGAATCGAACGCTGGAAGTATTATCTACTGGTCAGACCACCATTGTCCGACAGTGGCAAATTTTTTTGTTTGAGGACGGAAAAACCGACAACGGCAGGGCCGTCTGGCGGCGTGGAAATATTTTTGTGGCGCTCGCATTCTGATTCATCCTATACTCCCTCGCATCCCCCAACACATCTGAAGACCCGGCGCTGGGTTGTGCCGTTATCCACCTCGAATGGGAGATTGCGGATGAAGCGCGATCGGTTTTTCTACACCCTTGCCGGAGCCATCTTTCTGGTTCTGATTGTGATCGGTTTCCAGCACTACATCTTTCATGGCAGGCTGTCCGATAACACGCCAATCCTGCCTGCAATGCTGGTCGCCATAGTGGCGCACAGCACGGCGATCTTCGCCTGGTTCCTGCTGTTTTTTGTGCAGGCGCTGCTGATCTCCACCAGGAACCGCAAGATACACATGAAACTGGGCTGGAGCGTTCTGGTGGTTGCTACGGCGATTGTGTTGACGGGGCCGATTGTGGCTTACAGTGAAACGGTCATTGAAAAGACGACCGTTTTTGATTGGCCTGCCCTGCCGTTTCTGCTCGTGATGTTGACGGAAATTTTTCTCTACGCCGTCTTCGTCACCATCGGCGTGGTCTACCGCAAGCAGCCACGCATTCACCGTCCGATGATGCTGCTGGCCGGCCTTTCACTCATCTCCGGTGCCCTGGTACGAATTCCGCTGGTGAATGCAATCTTCGGATTGCACCAGTGGCTGGGGTTGTTTGGCCCGGTGACCGTGCTTGGCGGGCTTTTCCTGCTGCTGCGTTGGGCTATGACGCGCCGTTTCGAGCGAGAGTATGCGGTGGGCTACGCTCTTCTCGTCGCGGTGACGCTCATGGCGTCGCAACTGGCAATGACCCATGCGTGGATCAGCCTGGCCGGGGTCATGGTGAGGCATTGATCCGGTTCAGGTGGTGCGAGATTTGCGATGACGAAAGTTGGTGGAGGCGGCGGGAGTCGAACCCGCGTCCGAAACTGGCATCGACAAAGAGACTCCATGCTCAGTCGCTTCCGGAAGGTTTCGCACTCTGCGCTTAGAAGCGACAAGATACGCAGAACGCTAGTCCGTAGATCTCATTCCCGCGGCCCAGACCCAGCCGAAGGAACCAGCCTGCTGTATGACGTCCTGCCTCAGCCCACAGGCAAAGCGTCGGAGGACGGCAACTTATTTAATTAAGCTGCGAGTGCCAGATTATTGTTGGCAAGTATTGTTTTGCGAGCGATTATGGGTGCCCACACCCCAGCATGCCTCTTTGACCCATCCAATCCCGTCGAAACCGTGACGCCCCCTCCTTTGGTGGGGTGGAGATGATGTGTCTCTAGCTCTATTGTAGCCCTGAAATGGAACCGTTGCTTTTGCTTGCACCTGGTTGTGGTGAAAACTGGTGGGCAGAAAAAAAAGGCGGCACGAACCAGAAGATTCGTGCCGGGAGGCCAGTGACGCAACTTATAAACTTTTCGCATCCAGGAGAGCTTTGGCTCCATCCATGGATGTGGAGAGGGAGTTTCTACTGCCTCTCACTTTGTTTGACGATCAGAATCTCAACCGGGCTCCAAAATTTTTACTCTGATCTCGGTTATCCTCGGCTTGTGGCCTCGGATGAATTGAATATACGTCGAAATGAATCTGAAAACAAGAGAAAATACAGAATTTTAAAAGTATGACTTTTTACATTGAAAACAAAGAACTTCTGCCTGAAGAAAATCTACCAACGACGGGAGATGTCCCACCAAAAGTAGTAACAGGCAAATTTGCGGGCCTCGGAACCGGAGTTTTGCTGGCCGGGGGCGCGGTGGTGGGCTGCTTTGCCCTGGCACTTTGGAATCGGAAGGCGCTGGCGGCTCTGGTGAAAAACCGTGGGCATCGGCGGGAGCCTGCGGAGACGGATTCGACCGACGATACGGATGCGATCTACTGAAGGGCGGTGCTGGGGCCGCACGGGCGTATGCGCGCTTTGCGCGCCATTCCGCTCCGGAGATCTTCCTGTCCCACCCAGGCGGAGCCTGGATGGGGCACCCTATGGTGGTATTTCGAGCGGGTATTTCAAAAAAAGAACGTTGCCGACTCCCCCCTTTTTTGTGGGTAAGTGGTTGATTTTATGGAACAGGTTAACCCACTAACGATCGGTCCATCCCCGTTGTTTTTGTGGAGATGTTGTTGATTCTATTGGGTAGGTTAGGAATCTAAGGGGTGGATGCATAAAAAGACGCGCTGTTCGCGCGCCTTTTTTGCTGCCACTATATTCAGGATACCAATTTAGAGCCGAATTCCCGGCACATTTGCTGCTGACCCTGTGGAATCCCGAGCGGCGATCTAGCCGGGTTGCCTTGACCGCATGCTGCGCCCGGCAGCAGGCAGTTTTGGGATTCAGGCCAGTTTGTCGATGGCGGCGGCCATGTTGAAGTCGGCGTCGGTGAGCCCGCCGGCGTCGTGGCTGACGAGGGCGAGGCGCACCTTGTTGTATCGGATGTCGATGTCGGGGTGGTGGCCGGCGGCTTCTGCTTTTTCGGCGACCTTGTTGACGAACTGAATGGCGGCAGGAAAGTCTGGAAATTGCAGGGTGCGGACGATTTCTTCGCCTTCCAGCTTCCAGTTCTTAAGGGTTGCGAGCTTTTCCTGCACGGCGCTGGCAGCGAGTACGGGCATGGGTGTGGAACCTCCCTGATCTTTGCATTTGCATCTTCGCAGGCTGGCCGGTCGGAGCTTATACGAAGACATCCCGGCTGTCGCCGAGGAAAAACAGCGGCGAGAAGCGGGTCTGGCGGAGGATCTCGGCCTGGAGATCTCTCCATATCTGATCTGGGATGCGAAGAAAGACGTCGACGACAGCCGGATCGAATTGACTGCCGGAACACCGGCGGATTTCGCGGCGGGCAGCGTCAAAGGAGTTGGCGCGGCGATAGGGTCGGTCAGAGGTGATGGCGTCGAGGGTGTCGGCCACGGCAAAGATGCGGGCGCCGAGGGGAATCTGGTCGCCGACGAGGTTCCGCGGGTAGCCGGAGCCGTCGTAGTGCTCCTGGTGGCTGTAGACAATCTCCGCGGCGTCGCGCAGGAAGGGAATTTTACGAAGGATCTGGTATCCGCGGAAGCAGTGCTCGCGCATGATGGCGGTTTCGGCGGCGTCGAGGCGTCCGGGCTTGAGGAGGATGGCGTCGGGGATGGCCATTTTGCCGATGTCGTGGAGGAAGGCTCCACGGGCGACGATGCGCATTTGCGCGTCGGATACGCCCATGTGGCGGGCGAGCGCGATGGTGTAGGCGGTGACGCGCTTGGAGTGGCCTTCGGTTTCCGCGTCCTTGAGGTCGAGAGCGTCGCCGAGTGCTTCCAGTGTGATGTCGTAGGAGCGTTCGAGATCGTTGATCGCCTGGCGGAGCATCTCGGTACGGGCGGAGACAAGTTGCTCGAGGTTTTGCCGGTACATGGAGTTCTGCTGGACGAGGCGGCGGTAGTCGAGAGCGCGCTCGATGGTGGCCAGCAGTTGCTCGCGGGCGAAGGGCTTGAGGAGATAGTCGTAGGCGCCGCGGCGCATGGCGGCGATGGCAACACCGACATCCTGCATGGCGGTGACCATGACCATGGGCGTGTCGGGATGGATCTCGCGGAGGCGGTCGAGCAGGCCAATGCCATCGACGCCGTAGGTCATGATGTCAGAGAGGACGACGTCGTAGGGGGCATCCTGCTCGAGATGAGCCATGGCCTCGTTGCCGTCGGTGGCCAGCACGGGGAGGTAATTCGACTTTTCGAGCATGGTAGCAATCACAGCCCGTGTGTAGGGCTCTTGATCGACTACCAGGATGCGGCTGGATGCCATGCTATTTGACTCTTCGTACGGTTGCGTGCGGCGCCCTACATAAGATGGGAGTATTGTACTTAAGTATTCTATCGGCAAAATTAAGAACATTCGGCAGCCTGTGGACTGAATAGATACCACTTTACTTCGCTAACGGGACTTTCCGATCAGAAGAGTCGCGATAATCTGGCGTAACAGCTCGGTAACCTGAGCAAGAGGAAGATATTGCTGGAATTCAAAAATTCCATTCTGGGAAACCAGGAGGCCAAAGCGGTAGCCACGCAGCGGTCTGAGAGAAGTATCGACCAGATTCGCCGGGATGTTTACAACAGCCACCGGCACCGGGTGTATGCGCTGGCCTATTACATGACCGGAGATGAGATGACGGCGGAAGCCATGCTGGCGAGCTGCTTTACGCAGGCATTTTCAAGCAAGGCGGAGCCGGACGCGGGCGACGTGGACAAGTCGCTGCTGGGAGCGCTGCGCGAGGACGGCGTGCTGGGCGAGATGGAATGGCGCCCGATGCCGATGGTGGATGCAGGGGCGGCTACGGGCAACATCCTGAGAACGGACATGGAAGAGGCGTTGCGGGAGCTGCCAGCGGCCGAGCGGCTGATCTTTTTGCTGAGCGACGTGGAGGGGTATTCCGCAGCGAAGATTGCCTCACTGGCGGGGCGGCCGGAGCGGGAGATAACCGTCGCGGTGATGGCGGTGCGGCTGCGGCTGAGGGAGGCGATTGCGGCCATCCGGAAGAAGCGCGAAGCAGCATAGTGGAGACTTCCCTGCTGGAAAAATAGAGCGGCGTCCCATGGATGGGACGCCGCTTTTGCATCTGGTTGAGCCGTGTTTTTAACTCGACGCCTTGCGGGATTCGAGCTGGGCGCGGCGCCGCGCGGCCCATCCGGGCTTGACGGTCTGCTGCGGGCGGCCGAGGGCGAGCGCATCCTCCGGGACGTCTTCGGTGATGCAGGAGGCGGCGGCGACGTAGGCTCCGTTCCCGATGACCAGCGGGGCGACGAGGGTGGAATCGCTGCCGATGAAGACGCCGTTCCCGATGATGGTACGGTGCTTGAGCTGCCCGTCGTAGTTGCAGGTGATGCTGCCGGCTCCGATGTTGGATCCGGAGCCGATTTCCGCGTCGCCGAGGTAGGTGAGGTGGTTGGCTTTGGAGCCTTTCCCCATGCGGACATTCTTGGCCTCGACGAAGTTGCCGAGGTGAACCTGGTCGCCGATGACGCAGCCGGGGCGTACGTGGGTGAAGGGGCCAACGATGGCGCCGTTGCCGATCTGGGAGCTGTTGAGTACGCAGCTCTGGCGGATGGTGACGTCATCGCCGACGACGCAATCCTCCACGACCGAGAAGGAGCGGATGCGGCAGCCGCTGCCGATCCTGGTTTCGCCGAGCAACTGGGCAAAGGGTTCAATGACGGTATCGGGGCCGATTTCGACGGTGGAGTCGATGACAGTGGTGCCGGGGCGCTGGATGACGACGCCGTTGAGCATATGGTGGCGGGCGATTTCCATGCGCATGGCGCGATCGAGGTCCATCATTTCAGGAATGGTATTCGCGCCGAGAATCTCGACAGGATCTGCGGCGTCCATGGCGATGACCCGTTCCCCGGCATGGGTGAAGATGCGCGCCATGTCGGTGAGGTAGAGCTCTTTGTGGGGATTTTCGTTGGTGAGGTCGTTGATGAAGTTGAAGAGTTTTTCGCGCTGGAAGGCGTAGATGCCGGAGTTGATCTCGTGGATTTTCTCCTGCGCGGGGCGGAGCTGCTTTTGCTCGACGATGGAGGTGACATCGGGCTTGGTGGCGGATTTACGCACGATGCGGCCGTAGCCGTGGGGGTTTTCCACGGTGGCGCTGAGGATGGTCATGGCCGGGTGCTGCTGCATGTGGAAGTCGCGCAGGCCGATGATGGTTTCGCAGCGGAGCAGGGGGACGTCTCCGGAGAGGACGATGACGTGGTCATAGCCGCGGGTGGCGCGCTCGGCGCACTGCAGGGCGTGGCCGGTGCCGCGCTGTTCCTCCTGCAGGACAAACTGCACGCCGCGGGACTGGACGGATTCCTTGACCTTTTCGGCCTGGTGGCCAACGATTACGAAGATGTCGTGCGGCGGAACGACCTTGCTGGCGGCATCGACGACGTGCTGGAGCAGGGTTTTGCCACCGATTTCGTGCAGCACCTTGGCGCGCTTGGACTTCAGGCGGGTTCCCTTGCCCGCGGCGAGGATAACGATTGCAATCTGCATAACGGAGGAGCCTCCGACTCCCAAAAAGCGGATAAAAAAACCAGTACAAGTAAGTGGCACGTTTCCGCCCGGTCCGGATGCCGGGGGTTTGATGCTGTGGAACTGCCGGCGGCGGGCACTCAAAACGACGTTATCCGGAGAGGGAGCGCGAAACGGCCTGGCCACGGAACTCGATGAGGAATGACGGCTTTGGACCGTGCTTTAGAACGCTTCGAGGCGGAAAAAACCGGCATCCCCAAGACTCAAGATACGAGCAAGTCCCTGTGGTGTCCATTCGACGCACGAGAAGCGATCATGACAGGTAGTCGCCGCGGCAGCGGATGAGCGCGACGAGAATTCCGAGCGCGACGAGGCCCCCGACGGCGGAACTGGCGACCAGAATTGCGCCGTTGGGAGGAGCGACATCGGCTCCTGGAGCGAGGCGCGCGGCGAGGATCTGGCTTGCGTTGACCAGGCGGGCAGCGTAGCCGGGCAGCAGCAGCAGGCCGACGGAAAGGATGGAATAGAGCTGGAGTCCGACCGCGAGGAACCATCCGGCGCGCCAGCGAAAGAGCAGGCCGAGGCCGGCATAGAGGAGGATGCAGGTCCAGAGCACTTCGATGAGGAGCGCGGTTTGGCCGGTGACCATCCATCCGAGGACAAACATGGGCGTGCCGAGGAGCATGAGGACGATCATGCTGGCGCCGCCTCCGAGGAAGAGGACGGCGACGATCCAGAGGATGATCTGGGCGAAGCCGACGACCCGATGCTGAGCGGGGTCGGGTTGCATGACTCCGCCGGAGGCGTCCTCGCCCTGACGGCGGGCGGTGGCCGAGGCAAAAAAGGCTGCGCGAATGGGCGCACGGTTGAAGTAGACGATCCAGAAGAGTGAGATGGCCGCCAGCAGGAAGTAGACCATGGCAAGCAAGAGGAAGATGTGCTCCAGGAGATGCGGAGGAAGATTCTGGGCAGGCAGGGGCAGATTGCGGAGCAGCGTCAACATGACGGCGGAGAGGCCAAAGAAACAGGCTCCCAGTGCGGCGAGCACGATGGAGACATAGCGGGCCCATGCGCGCATGCGGAAGAGTCCGACGGCGACCCAGCAGCAGAATGCGGAAGCGACGGCGAAAACACCTTCCGTGACGCAGGCCACCGCCCGCATCGACGGATTCATGGTGGTCTGCATGGAAGACGTGGCCATGGTGCCAAGCAACCCCATGCTGAAGAGAAGCAGTCCCAGCAAACCGAAGACGAGCAGAAATACGCCTGCGATGAAGATACCGATGGGGCGTTTCATGGGCATTTCCTCCGCCGGATTAGAGTAACCCGATTCAGGAGAGATGGCACGGCCGGGGCAGAAGCAGTTGACCGCGGCGTGGGCATAGGATGTAAGGTTGCGTCGAAGTGCAAGGACGCGCCAGGAGGCTGGCTGACGATGGAACAGAATGACCTTCCTTTGATTCGCCGTGCGGCGGTGCTGGGAGCCGGCGTGATGGGTTCGCGGATTGCCGCGCATCTAGCCAACGCGGGCATACCGGTGCTGCTGCTGGACCGCGTGCTGGACGGCTCCATGCAGAGCCGCGCCGAGCGCGACAAGCTGGCCAACGATGCCGTGGCGTCACTGCTGAAGGGCAGGCCGGCGGCGTTTTTTGTTCCGGAGCGGGCGGCGCTGGTGGAGACCGGCAACTTTGAAGATGACCTGGAAAAGCTGAAGGGCTGCGACTGGGTGATCGAGGTAGTTGCCGAGAACCTGGAGATCAAGCAGGCGCTGCTGGAGCGGGTGGCGGCGCATCTGCACGCGGACGCTCTGCTGACCACCAACACCAGCGGGCTGCCGGTGGCGCAGATTGCGGCAAAGCTTTCGCCGGAGCTGCGCAAGCGATGGTTTGGGACACACTTTTTCAATCCGCCGCGTTATATGCGGCTGGTGGAGGTGATTCCCACGCCGGAGGCTGACCCGGAGCGGGTGCGGGCGCTGGCGGAGTTTATCGACCGCAGGCTGGGCAAGAGCGTGGTGCTGGCGCGCGACACGCCGAACTTTATCGGGAATCGCATTGGCACCTTTGCCATGCTGGAGGCCGTGCGGCTGATGCAGGCGCAGGGGCTCACGATTGAGGAAGTGGATGCGCTGACGGGCTCGGCGATTGGATGGCCGCGTACGGGAACCTTCCGTCTGGCGGACCTGGTGGGCATCGATGTGCTGGCGCATGTAGCGTCGAACTTTGCGCGGCTGACGGGCAGCGCCGATACCGGCGTGCCGGAGTTCATCCGGACGATGCTGGAACGCGGCTGGCTGGGCGACAAGGCCGGGCAGGGCTTTTACAAGAAAGACAACACGGCGAAGGACCCCAAGCGGAACCGGCTGGTTCTGGACTGGAAGACGCTGGAGTATCACGCAGCGGAGCGGCCCACGTTTGGCTCCGTAGAGATGGCAAAGAATGCGGCGACCACGGCGGAGCGGCTGCGGCTGCTGCTGGAGAACGATCCGAAAAAGGACAAGGCGGCAGGATTTTTGTGGCCGCTGCTGACGGCGATCTGGAATTACGCGGCGGATTGCCTGCCCGAGATTGCGGATTCGGCGGCTTCGATCGACCGCGCCATGCGGACGGGCTTTAACTGGGAACTGGGGCCGTTTGAGATGTGGGATGCGGTGGGCGTGGCCGGCGTGTGCGAGCGACTGCAAGCGGCGGGTGGACATGTGAGTGCACAGGCCAAGGCGCTGCTGGCCTCAGGATGCATCCACTGGTACCGCGAGGACGGCGATCACACGATGGTCTTTGATCCCACGCAAAAAAAGGAGATTGCAGTACCCCGGCCGGAGGGCTACGCCACGGCGGCACTGTTGCGCCGGACGCGCGGGGTGCTGAAGTCGAACGCGGGGTGCTCGCTGATCGACATGGGCGAGGATGTGGCGCTGCTGGCGCTGCACTCCGTGAAAAATGCGATTGGGACCGACATTGTGTCGCTGGTGACCGAGACGCTGCGGCCGGATTCGCGCTGGGTGCGGGAGTTTCGCGGCTTTGTGATTTCGGGCGACAGCAGCGATTTTGCGGTGGGCGCGAACCTGATGCAGCTGCTGCTGGCCATCCAGGAGGGCGAGTGGGACGAGGTGGACCTGGCGATTCGCGGCTTCCAGGGCATGACGCAGGCGATCAAGTTCTGCCCGCGTCCGGTGGTGGTGGCGCCGTTTGGCATGGCGCTGGGCGGCGGCGCGGAGATGAGCCTGCACGCGGCGCGGCGGCAGCCGCATGCCGAGCTCTACATGGGTCTGGTGGAGATTGGCGTGGGCCTGATTCCCGGCGGCGGCGGCAGCAAGGAGATGGCGTTGCGCGCCTTTGACGCGGCGCGCGCGGCATGCAGGATTTCTCCCCTGGAGTCTCCGGCGCGGTTTGCGCTTTCCATGGAATACCAGGACGCGCTGCGGACGGCGTTTGAGACGATTGCGATGACAAAGGTATCCACTTCGGCAGAGGAGGCGCGGAAACTTGGATTTGTAACGGATGCCGACCACATTACAATGAATCGCGAGCGGGTTTTGATGGACGCCCGCGAGGCTGCCCTGGCATTGGCAAAGGCCGGCTACTCTGCCCCGGCGGAACGGACGATTCCGGCGGGCGGAGATGCGGCGCTGGCCAATCTGAAGCTTGGCATCCACATGATGAGGCGTGGGGAGTACATCAGCGACCACGATGTAAAAGTGGCGACCCACGCGGCACAAATTCTTTGCGGAAACTCAATTTCTCCTGGTTCTGCCGTTGACGAGAAGTACCTGCTGCAATTGGAACGTGAGTCGTTTTTGTCACTTTGCGGAGAACGCAAGACGCAGGAGCGGATTCACTTTACCCTGAAGACGGGCAAGCCATTGCGGAATTGAGGAAAGTAGATGCCAGCGCTTGAATTGCACGTTCCCCGGGTACGACCGGCGAGCAGCAAGTTGCGGACCCTGATTGAGAAGCCGGATGCGGTGATATTGCGACGGAATCGCTGTGCCATGGAATTGCACAGCCATGCGCTGCGCAGCCGCGTGCGGGTAAACGCGGTGCTGGCGCTGGATGTGACGCATCCTCCCCAGCCCGGCCAGAAGGGTACCGAGACCGGAGACTTCAGCGATCACTTCTGCAAGGGACTGGAGCTGTGGGTCAGGACGCCGACCGGGCCGGTGCGGGTCTATGTGGACGAGCAGGAGATTCCTGGCTCGCTGACCATGTTTGATGCCTATACGCGGCTGGAAAACTTCCAGCAGGCCTTCAGCAAGCTGCACCGGCGGGAGATCGGGCTGACCTACAACTTTCGGGAAGGAATGGAGATAGGGGTCAGCGGCACGATTATGGAAGAGACGATGCCGGCCGAGGGGCTGGCCGCGCTTTCCCCGATCGTGGAGCTGGAGGACGAGCGCGAGCCGCGGTTTGTGCTGCGGCTGGCGGACGGGTCCATCACGGATTTTGAGCAGGTGATACGGGACGCGCTGCGCTGGCTGAGCGAAAACTCCTACGAAAATGTGCTGGGCGTGTAGATGGAACGGGGCCTACTCCTGCAAGCCGGCAGTGCGGCCACGGGGCTTCTGGGCCGGGAAACGATCAGGACCGGAATGATTCCGTCATAAATCTTCATGCACGGAGCCTTGCGGGGCATGGTATCGTCTTGCAATGGTGGTTACAGTACGGCATGTAACCGGCCGCAGCGAGGCGCAAGCTCTGTGTGCGGCATAGTTGGTTACACCACAAAGGACTGGTACGCCCCCGTGGAGCGGATTCGCGATGCAGCCATGACGCTGGTGCACCGTGGACCGGACCAGCAGGGCACGCACCACTCTGCGCTATGCAGCCTGGCCGGAGCGCGGCTGAAGATCCTGGATCTTTCCGCCGGAGACCAGCCGATTTATTCGCCTGACCGCAATACGGTCATTGTTTTCAACGGGGAAATCTACAATCACCTGGAACTGCGACAGGAGCTGGCAGGGCTGGGGCATCGCTTTGAGTCCACCTGCGATACGGAAACCCTGCTGCATGCGTTTCTGGAGTGGGACACCGACTGCTTTGCGCGCCTGCGCGGGATGTTTGGCGTGGCGCTGTGGCAGCAGAAGCAGCGCAGGCTGGTGCTGGCGCGCGACCGCGTGGGCATTAAGCCGCTGTACATTGCACGGCAGGGCGAGGACGTGCTGTTTGCCTCGGAGCTGAAGGGAATCCTGATTCATCCTGAATTTGAGCGGCGCCTCAGCCTGCAGGGGCTGGACTGCTACCTATCCATGAACTACGTGCCTTCGCCGTGGACGCTGGTGGAGGGCGTGGAGAAGCTGACGCCCGGGCACTGGCTGGAGTGGCGCAACGGAACGGTGAGGACGGAGAGCTACTGGGAGATTCCGGAGATTCGTCCAGAGCGGATTTCGCTGGAAGACGCCAAAGAGGAGCTGGACCGGCTGCTGACCGAGTCGGTGGCCGAACAGATGTTGTCGGACGTGCCGCTGGGCGTATGGCTGAGCGGCGGCATGGATTCCTCGACGATTTTGCACTACGCGGCGCGTGCTTCGCGGGAGTCGCTGCGGACCTTCTCGATTTCCTTCCAGGGCCGGAGCTTTGACGAGTCTGCCTACATTGGCGAGATGGCCCGGCAGTATGGCACACGGCACGAGCAACTGGATTTGAACCTGGACCAGGACCTGGAGGGAGCGATCCGGGAACTGACGTACTACTCCGATGAGCCGAGTGCCGATTCGGGGGCACTGCCGGTATGGTTTTTGTCGAAGCTGACCAGGCAAAGCTGCACAGTAGCCTTCAGCGGCGAGGGCTCAGATGAGATATTTGGCGGCTACCTGACCTACCGGGCGAACCGGATGGCGCGCTGGGCGCGGCATCTGCCCGATGGAGTGATTCAGACGCTGCTGCATGGGCTGAAGGCATGGCCGGCCTCGGACGAGAAGATTGGGCTGGACTACAAGGTGAAGCGACTGCTGGAAGGCAGCCTGCTGCCGCCCGAAGAGAGCCACATTTTCTGGAACGGGACATTTTCCGCGGCGGAAAAGGCGGCGCTGGTGCGCAAGCCGCTGCCGGGGGCGCTGCAGTGGCTGCTTTCCAGCCTGAAAGCAGACCTGCCCGGCGACGGGCTTGGACCGTACATGAAATTCGACCAGGAGTACTACCTGACCGACGACATCCTGGTGAAGTCGGACCGGATGAGCATGGCGCACTCGATAGAAGTGCGGCCACCATTCCTGGATCACCGGCTGATTGAGTTTGCGGCGAAGCTGCCAGCGAAGCTGAAGATTCAGGGCTCGCGGCAGAAGGTTCTGCTGAAGGAACTGATGCGGGATAAGCTGCCGCCCACGATTCTGCAGCGCAAAAAAGTTGGCTTCGATATTCCTGCCCATGAATGGTTTCGCGGACCGCTGCGCGAATTGCTCATGGAGACATTAGAATCAGGGGAGGCGGAATATGGTGAGTTATTCCGCTTCGATAAGATCTACGACCTGACTCAATTACATATGAATCGGAGCATCAACATTGGCTTTCACCTTTGGGGCCTGATGGTTTTGTTCCTGTGGATGAAGGAATGGAAGATACAGTCAGCCCCACAGCTGCGACCGAGCGCAGCCATGATCGCCCTGAAGGGATAACGCGCAGGATAGCCCGCAGCCGGGTTACCTGGATCGTTTTTTTATTTGCCGCAGCCGTCTACATCGGCTGCATTTTTTCGCCGCCCTCGCTGATGGACGACGTGGACGCGGTGCAGGCGCAGATTGCGGTCAACATGATGCAGTCTGGCCACTGGGTGACGGCGCGGCTGGACGGCGTACCGTATCTCGAAAAGCCCCCTCTCATTTACTGGATGATGGCCGGCAGCTTTGAGCTGTTTGGCGTTCATACGTGGTCGGCACGCGTGCCGGTGGTGCTCTCGGCCATTGGGCTGTGCCTGGTGACGGCGTGGTTCGGGATATGGGCGTTCGAGAAGCGAAAAGCCGGGCTGTACGCGGGCCTGTGCATGGCCACCTGCGTCGGGCTGTGGCTGTTTACGCGCATCCAGATTCCAAATGTAACTCTCGTGCTTACGATTACTCTCACCATGTGGGCCTTCCTGCGGTTGATGGAAGACGACGTGAAACATCCGCGATGGTGGGCCGTGCTGATTGGCGTGTGCTTTGGCACGGGACTGCTGCTGGAGAGTTTGATCGGGGTGGTCTTCCCCATCGGCGCATGGATTTTGTACTTTGCCTTCACGAAGCGGCTCTTCAAGTGGGATTCGTGGAAGCGGCTGCATCCGGTGCTGGTGACGGTGGTGATGCTGGCGGTAGCCGCGCCGTGGCACATCCTGGCCACGATTCGGAACCCTCCGTATTTTGAGTTCACGATGAAGAGCATCCCCGGGCAGTGGCACGGGTTCTTCTGGTTCTTCTTTATCAACGAGCAACTGCTGCGTTTTTTGAACCTGCGCTATCCGCGTGACTATGCGACGGTGCCGCGCTACCTTTTCTGGCTGTTCAATCTGATCTGGCTGTTCCCGTGGAGCGTGTACATTCCGGCGACCTTCAAGCTGAGCTACAAGCCGGTGGACCGGGCAGGGCGCACGCGACTGCTGGCCGTGTGCTGGATTGCCTTTGTGATGGTGTTCTTCACCTTCTCGACGACGCAGGAGTACTACTCGATGCCGATTTACCCGGCGGTGGCGCTGCTGATTGGTTCGGCGCTGCTGGTGGAGAGCCGGGCGAAGCGCTGGGGCACGCGCGCGCTGACGTTGATCTGCACGGCGTGCGCGGTTGCGGCGATCGGGATACTGATCGCGGTGCGGCATGTGCCGACACCAGGCGATATTTCGCATGCGCTGGTGCGGCATCCGAGCGCCTACAAGCTTTCGCTGGGCCACATGGAAGACCTGACGCTGGACTCGTTCGCGTACCTGCGGTTTCCGCTGGGCCTGGCGGCATTTGCCTTCCTGATTGGCGCAGTGAGCACGCTGCGCACGAAATGGAAGAACAGCTACCTGGGCGTGGCGCTGATGATGGTGGTCTTCTTCCAGGCGGCGCACGCGGCCATGGGGACGTTTGATCCATACATGTCGTCGCGTCCGCTGATTCGCACGCTGAAGGCTTCGCCTCCGGGCAAGCTGATGATCGACCATCACTACTACTTCTTTTCGTCGCTGTTTTTCTATACCGACCGCAAGGCGCTGATGCTGAATGGGCGGTATATGAACCTGGTGTACGGGTCGTATTCGCCGCGAACGGAAGATCCTTTTATCGACAACACGCAGTTTCAGGAGATGTGGAAGCAGCCGCAGCGCTGGTACATGTTTGCCAAGAAGTCGCAGGTGGCGGACCTGGTATCGCTGGTAGGCGCCGACCATCTGTACATACTGGACCGGGCCGGGGACAAGGTTCTGTTTTCGAATGAGCCGGTGCCGGGTAAAGCGGTTGAGTTTCCGCACGGCGAGGAGTTTGCGCCGCAGTAAACAGAAAGCCGACAAACTATCGCTTCCACTTCTTTTCCATGCCAGTTATGGAGTTAAGAAGTGGAAGTTTTTTGTGCGCAAAGCCGGTTTCATTTTCCGCCCGAAAATCCTCTAACTTACCCGATTCCGCCGTTACTTTTCAGGGGGTGGGGATACACTCGGTTCAATTTCGATGCATTTTTCAGGCTGCGTGGAGATGGGATTGTGTACCGAAGGGCATTGCGTGGAAGTTAGACAATCGCAGTAATAGAACACAAAGAAGCAGAAACGGCGTATTTTGTTACCGCATCCAAAGTGATAACAGCGGTTACGGCAAGGTTCCATGATCGGATTGCCGCCGTAAGGCGAATAAGAAGAACTTCACGGTTCAGGAGTTGAGTGTTGCAAGTTCCAGTTACCTATCTTCCGCGTGTGTGGGCGGGCAGCCAGTTTGTGCCCGGCCTGCTTCCCAAAGCAATTCATCCGCTCTCCGCGCATATCAAGCTGACGGAAAACTGCCAGGCGCGATGCGTGAGCTGTGACTATTGGAAGACGCGCTGGAAGGACGAGATCACCACCGGGCGGGCGGTGCGGCTGATCGATGAGATTGTGGATCTGGGGATTGGCACGCTGCGGCTGACCGGCGGCGAGCCGCTGATCCGCAAAGACCTGTTCGACGTGCTGGAGCGGTCGCGGGCGCGCGAGCTGAAGCAGGTGGTCATCCAGACGAACGGGCTGCTGCTGGAGCGCTTCCAGGAAAAGATCAACGCATCCCCCATTACACATGTGAATGTTTCGATTGACGGCATGCCGGAGACGAATGACCGCATTCGCGGCGTGGATGGGTATTTCGACCAGGCGATTCGCGGCATTCGCGCGCTGGAAGGCAAGAAGGTTTCGTTTTCCGTGACGCTGAATGGCGAGTCTGCCGGCGAGCTGGAGCGGCTGGCCGAGGTGGCGCGGGAGCTGGGCGCGGGGCTGGGGTACAACATCCTGAGCCGGAATTTGTTTTTCCTCGCGAATGCGGACCTGGCAACGCTGTGGCCGAAGAAGCAGGCCGCGCAGCAGGTGGCGAAGTTTGCGCGCGAGACGATGCAGCGGCCGGAGTTCGAGGTGGAATACCTGCGCAAGTACTATGGCCACGAGCCGCTGGACGAGCCGGCCTGCGTGCTGGGCTATCTACAGGTATTCGTGCTGTCGAATGGCGATGTGCTGACGGGGTGCTATCCGTTGCCGCCGGTGGGCAACATTGTGGAGACGAGCCTCGGCGAGGTGCTGGCGTCAGAGGCGTATCGCCGGCAGGCCGAGGCCATGGTGCGTCGCGAGTGCCCGGGCTGCACGTGCGGGGTGGAGTCGTCGCTGGCGATGAAGCATGCCTTCGCCAGCGGATTTTATGAGCTGAGCCAACTGATTGGCGGCGGAAACAAGCCGCGGCCTAGCGCTCCACGTGCTGAGCAGCCGCAGCCAATGCGTCCTGAGATCGAGCAGGAACCAGTTGCCCGTTGACGATGACGTAATCGTGGCCGCGCCAGCGGATGGTACGACGAAAGAGGCTGCCGCCCCAGATCGCCGTTGCCACGGCATCCCAGAGCGGCACCATGAGGATCTGCTTCCAGAGGCCGCGCTGGTGTAATCCACCGCCGACGATCACGGTGAGCAGCGACCGGACAAACAGATAGGCAAAGAGGAAGCTGAGGGCGATCTCCGCATTGGGCGCAAGCGCGAGCGCGAGGATGGTCCACGGCAGGCCAAGGGTAAAGATGAGCCCCAGATGGCCGGCAGGACGCATGTGCCGCATGACGGTCATCCAGCGAAGACGCTTGAAGAAGAGCTCGCCGAAAGATTGAAAGTCGGGCACAGTGTTGACCACGTAGGGCAGCAGGACGACTTCCCTGCCCTGCTCGGCGATGAGGCGGCCGATGAGCAGGTCGTCGGCGGGGCGGTTTTCAATGGCGGCGTAGCCGCCGAACTCGCGAAGGTTGGAGACGCGGGTGGCGATAGTGGGGCCGAGGGCGAACTTGATGCCGTCCAGTTCTTTGGCGACGAAGAGACCGGGGTAAAAGTCGGAAAGCATGCCGGCTTCCTGCAGGTTCTGGACCCAGGTGGCTTTCTCGGAGAAGTTCTGGTCGGGCGCGTAGAGGCAGGTGACGGCGCCCACGTTAGGGTCGGCCAGCGGAGCGATGAGCCGGCGCAGGTACCGGGGTTCGACGCGCACGTCACTGTCATTGATGACGAGGTGCTCGTAGGCAGCCTCTTCTGTGAGGCGGGCGAGCTTGGCGCATTTGTCGTTGGTGGCTTCGCGTCCGGATCCGATGATGGTGCGGATATTGACGTGAGGAAAATCGGATGCGATGCGCTGAATCACCGGCAAAGCCGGGTCGGCGGTGTCGCCGACGATGAAGAGGATTTCGTACTCGGGATAGTCGAGGCGGCAGAAGCTGGCAAAGTTCTGGTAGGCCTCGGGGTCGAGGCCGCGGACGGGCTTGAGGATGCTGACCGGAGGCAGGAATTCGCCGGAGGAGGGAACATCAGAGGCTCGGGACTGCGAGGGACGGGGCTTGCGGGCGGCGAAAAATCGAAGGGAGCTGAATAGAGCCAGCCCGTAGTAGATGAACGGAATCGCTGCGATTCCCAGCAGCGCGATGCGGAGAGAGGGAAACAACAGGAGCGCGATTGGCATGATGTTGGTCGTAGAGCCTCAAAAAAAGGTGCGGCCAAAAGCCGCAGACGGTTGAACCCGCATGCGATGGCACAAGTTGCTGTGGACCTTTATATTACCTTTGCTACGCATTATGGACGTAACCGGAGGCCCGGAAGACTACGCGCGAATGAAAAATACTTTCTGGGGGAATGGATGCCGGAACGGGAAGAAAAGTGGTCATTTTCCGGTGAATTTGAGGAGACGGAAAGCCCCTGCGCAGCCTTCAGGCTCTCTTCATGATCTTCCCGTAGGATGAGCGGTGGTTTGATTCCGAAATCGTGGAGGCAACGATGAAGATTGGAACAGGTTGGTGGCAGGGCGCGCTGGCGGCAGCGGCGCTGCTGGGACTGGCGGCGGCTCCCGCGGCGAATGCGCAGAAGCCCTACCATGTGGCGGCGCGCTGGCACGTGGGTGGAGCCGGCTGGTGGGATTACATGAGTATCGATCCGGTGTCGCACGACCTTTACATCACGCGCGGCAATCACGTGATGGTGCTCAATCCGTACACGGGGCATGTGATTGCGGACATGACCGGGCTGAAGGGCACCCACGGGGTGGTCTTCGCCAAAGATGGCGTGACGGGATTTGTGACGGACGGCGGGGCCAATGACGTGGCGTATTTCAACCGCAAGACCAACAAGATTGAGGGTACGGTTCCGGCGGGCAATGGGCCGGACGGGGACACCTATGACCCCTACACGAACACGGTGTGGGCCTTCAACGGCCGCAGCGACTCGGCGACGGTGATTGACGCAGCCACGAAGAAGGTTGTGGCGACGGTCGCGCTGCCGGGCAAGCCGGAGTTTCCCGTCTCGGACGGCAAGGGCAACATCTACGACAACATTGAGAGCAAGAGCGAGATTGTGCGCATCAATGCAAAGTCGCACCAGATTACAGCGGTGTGGCCGGTAGCGCCGTGCAAGTATCCGTCCGGGCTGGCGATTGATATTCCGCATGAGCGGCTGTTTTCGGTGTGCGACAACGGCCTGATGGCGGTGGTGAACGCGGAGACCGGCAAGGTGGTGGCGACACCGAAGATTGGCGATGGACCGGACGCGGCGCGCTTCGACGCGAAGGACCAGTACGTGCTCACCAGCACGGGCGGGTCCGGCGAAATGTGGGTGATCCACGAAGACTCGCCGGACCACTACTCCCACGTGGAGACGGTGAAGACGGAAAAGGGAGCGCGCACCATGGCGATGATGCCCGGCGGCAGCCGGCTTTACACGGTGACGGTGAAGTTTGGACCGCGGCCCAAGCCGACGGCGGCGCATCCGCACCCGTGGCCGACGGCGGTGCCCAATTCCTTCACGGTGATTGAACTGGAAAAGTAACCAGAGGCAAAAATATCTCCACTGCAACGGGGAGCCGTCATGGCTCCCTATTTTTTTTGCGCCCTGGCGATGCCACCGGCGAGGGCATGAAAGAACGGGAGCCTGAGGCATACTTGTTGTATGAGTACATTGGGTCCCTTTCGCATGGCGCCTTACTTTCGCACGCGGCCATGGGGTTTTCGTGATTTGCGTCCGTGGTTCGATTACCAGACCTCGGGAGAGCCGATTGGCGAGGTTTGGCTGACTGGCGAAATGTGCGTTGCAGAAACCGGCCCTCATGCCGGCCACTCGCTGAAGGCCATTACCGCCGACCACATGCAGGGGCTGCTCGGCGAAGCCGCGGCGGCGGGTGAGTTTCCGCTGCTGGTGAAGATTTTGTTCCCCAGGGAAAAACTGAGCGTGCAGGTGCATCCGGACGATGCGCTGGCGCAGGAGTATGGGTTTCCGCGCGGCAAGACGGAGTGCTGGTATGCGCTGGAAGCCTCGCCGGACGCCACGGTTGCTCTGGGGCTGGTGGACGGTACGACGCTCGACCAGGTTCGCGCGGGGATTGCCGATGAGACGCTGGAGAAATATCTGAGATGGTTACCTGTTGAGACCGGCGACATGATTTATGTAGACGCGGGCACGGTACACGCGATTGGGCCGGGAGCGGTGCTGCTGGAGACGCAGCAGTCGAGCGATTTGACCTACCGGATGTATGACTACGGCCGCGGGCGCGAGCTGCATGTGGAGAAGTCGCTGCAGGCAACGCGGCTGCAGACGCGTGCGGGCAAGGTGCAGCCGGTTGCGGAAGGTAACCACACGGTACTGATCCGCGAGCACTATTTTGTGATGGAGCGATGGCAGCTGGCAGCGGGTGAAGCTCCGGCGGAGCTGTGTGCGCCTTCCAGGGCCGTGCAGATGCTCTTCTGCCGGGATGGCGCAGTCATGCTGGGCGGTGAGGGCTTTGAGGAATTTGAACTGAAGCGCAATCAACTGGCGGTGATTCCGGCTGGTTTTGCATCCAAGGTTAGCAGCGGCGGTGCATCGGAAATAATTCATATTGCGCCTTGTGCAGTCTAGAAGCTAGACATTAACTCCATGATTGATTTTCGACCGATTATTCTTGCGGGCGGAAGCGGCACGCGGTTCTGGCCACGGAGCCGCCGTTCGGCAGCCAAGCAGGTGCTGGCGCTCGATGGCGAGCGCAGCATGATTCAGCAAACCATGGACCGGCTGCTCCCACTGGCCGGCCAGGACAAGATGTGGGTGATTACGAACGACCTGCTGGCCGGAACCATCACGCAGCAGCTCGACGTGCTGCCCCGGGAACGCGTGATTTGCGAGCCGGCGGCAAGGAACACGGCTCCGGCGGCGGGGCTGGCGGCCTTTTTGCTGGAGAAGGTTGCGCCGGAGTCAGTGCTGGGCATCTTCCCTTCCGACCATGTGGTGGGTCAGGAAGCGGCGTTTGTGAAAACGCTGCGCGCGGCGATTGCGCTGGCCACGGAAGACGCGAACATGGTGGTGCTGGGGATTCACCCCACGCATGCCGAGACCGGCTACGGCTACATTGAAACGGGCGCGCAACTGCGCGACGGAATCATGCACGTGCGGCGGTTTACCGAGAAGCCAAACCGCGAGCGGGCCGAGGAATTTGTGGCCGCGGGCAACTACTTCTGGAACAGCGGCATTTTTGTATGGCAGGCAAAGACGCTGGTCAACGCGGTGCGCGAGCACCTGCCGGAGATGGCTCCGCTGCTGGAAGAGATTGCCGCCGCCTATGGCACGCCGCAGTTCGCGGAGGTGTTCGCGCGGCTGTATCCGCAGTGCGAAAACATCAGCGTGGATTACGCCATTCTGGAGCCGCGCTCGGCCAAGGGCGGGCAGCGGTCGAAGCTGTATTGCATTCCGGCGGAATTCGGCTGGAACGACCTGGGATCATGGTCGGCGCTGTACGAACACAAGCTGGAACAGGGACTCGGCGACGAGAACGAGAATGTTCTGGACACGCCGGACCCTGTGCTCATGGAGGCGCGGGGCAATTACGTTTACAGCACCGGCAAGATGGTGGCGCTGGTGGGCGTGGAAAACCTGGTGGTGGTGGAAACCGCCGACGCTCTGCTGATAACGACCCGGCAACACGCGCAGGATGTAGGCAAAGTGGTGAAAGAGCTCGCGAGGCAGGGACGCGAGAATCTTATTTAGCGTTTATTTTTCCGGGCCTCGAAAGAGGCCCGTACCAAACCGTGAGCAGGGAACGATGAGCGAGACTTATCCCGTCAAATTTGGAACGGATGGATGGCGCGGCGTCATCGCCGACGACTTTACGTTTGAGAACGTGGGGATAGCTGCCAGCGCCATTGCGAATTACGTGCTCGCGCATCCGGAGGCGGGCAACGGCGTCTGCATTGGATGGGACACGCGCTTTGGTTCGCAGCGCTTTGCGCGCACGGTGGCCGAGGTGCTGGCCGGTGCTGGAATTCCGGTGCAGTTGGCGAACCGGGTAACTCCGACTCCGGCGCTGTCTTATGCGGTGCGGGAGCGCAAGGCCGCAGGAGGCGTGATGATTACGTCGAGCCATAATCCTGCGCAGTGGAATGGCGTGAAGTACAAAGCCTGGTATGGGGGCTCGGGGCGTCCGGCGATCATGACGGAGATTTCCAGTTTGCTGGGCAAGCCGCTGCCGAAGGCCGTGGCGGCGAAGGTTGACGAAGTGGACTTTGTGCCGGAGTACGTAGCGGCAATCTCCGCCTTTGCAAACCTGGATTGGATTGCGAAGTCCGGGCTGAAGTTTGCCGTGGACAGCATGTATGGCGCCGGCGGCGGCATTCTGGCGGATATTTTCACCAGGATCGGCGTGGACTTTGTGGAGATTCGGGCCGAAGCGAATCCCCTGTTTCCGGGGATCAACCCTGAGCCGATCGAGCCGCACATCCGCCTGCTGGGCGAGACGGTGGTCGCCGAGAAATGCCATGCCGGGCTGTGCACGGATGGCGACGCCGACCGGATTGGTGCGACGGACGAGAATGGGATTTTTGTCGATCCGCACAAGATTTTTTCCGTGCTGCTGGAGTGGATCCTGGAGCGCAAGGGATGGGAGGGCGACGTAACGCGCGCCTTCAACACGACGGGCATGATTGATCGCATCTGCGAGCGCTACGGGCGCAAACTGTACGAGCACGGTATCGGCTTCAAGTACGTCTGCGACCTGATGCTCGAAAACAACATCCTGATGGGCGGCGAGGAGTCGGGCGGGATCGGCATCCAGCGGCACCTGCCGGAGCGTGACGGCCTGCTGAATGCGCTGCTGCTGGCCAACGTGATGGCCGAGGAGAAGCTGACGCTGGGGCAACTCGTTGCGCGGCTGCAGAAAAAGTACGGCGAGCACCACTATGCGCGCATTGACCTGCACCTTGCCGATGATCTGAAGAACGCGACCATCGCCAAGGCCAGGGCCGGGGTGAAGGAATTTGCCGGGATGCCGGTCAAGCATGTCGACACCATGGACGGCATCAAGTTTTTTGTGGACGACCCTGCGGCGAAGGGCGTGGAGAATGCCGCGCGGGCGTGGCTGCTGCTGCGGGCCTCGGGCACCGAGCCCCTGCTGCGGATTTACTCCGAGGCCGGGTCGCCGGAGGCTGTGAACAAGCTGCTGGAGGCGGGCCGCGAGTTCGCACTGCACAGCCTGGATTGAGATTCCTGCGGACGTTCGCTGCATTTTTACAGAAACACGTTGTATCCTCAGGCTTCGGATAGGGTAAGCTGCTCGCGCGCATCCAAATGAAGGGCGGCGGCTTGCCTGCGCCCGAAGCCGTTTTTCTTACACATCGCTAACAAGACTGCCGGAGAGTGAAATGAGCACAGTGCCAGCACCGAAGACTCCTTTGGACAAGCTTTCTGCCTGGAACGACCTGAAGCAACATGCCGAAGAGCTGCGCGGGAAACACCTGCGCGAGCTGTTTGCCAGCGACGCCGCGCGTGGCGAGAAGTTCCGCATAGAGGCTGAAGGAATTTATCTGGACTACGCGAAGAACCGCATCACCGACAAGACCATGCAACTGCTGCTGGAACTGGCCGCGCAGAGCGGTCTGCGGGAGCGGATTGACGCGATGTTCCGGGGCGAGAAGATCAACATTACCGAGGACCGCGCGGTGCTGCACGTGGCGCTGCGCGCGCCGAAGAGCGCGTCGATCAAAGTGGACGGCGAGGACGTGGTGCCGGAGGTGCACAAGGTTCTGGATCGCATGTCGGCCTTTGCCGACCGCGTGCGCAGCGGCGAGTGGAAGGGCCACACGGGCAAGCCGATCAAGAACGTGATCAACATCGGCATCGGCGGCTCGGACCTGGGTCCGGTGATGGCCTACGAGGCGCTGCGGCATTACACGCGGCGCGATATGAACTTCCGGTTTGTGTCGAACGTGGACGGCACGGACTTTGCCGAGGCGACGCATGACCTTGCAGCGGACGAGACGCTGTTCATTGTTTCCTCAAAGACCTTTACGACGCTGGAGACAATGACCAATGCGCAGACGGCGCGCAAGTGGGCGCTGGAAAGCCTGAAGGATGAAAAGGCGATAGCGAAGCACTTTGTGGCGGTTTCAACGAATGCCGCCGAGGTGACAAAGTTCGGCATCGATACGGCGAACATGTTCGGCTTCTGGGACTGGGTGGGCGGTCGCTACTCGATGGATTCGGCGATTGGACTTTCAACGATGCTGGCGGTGGGGCCGGAGAACTTCCGGCGGCTGCTGGCGGGCTTCCATGCAATGGACGAGCACTTCCGCACCACTCCGTTTGAGCGGAATCTGCCGGTGATCATGGGGCTGCTGTCGGTCTGGTACAACGACTTTTTCGACGCTCAGACGGTCGCGGTGCTGCCCTACGAGCAATACCTGAAGCGCTTCCCTGCCTATCTGCAGCAGTTGACGATGGAGAGCAACGGCAAGCACGTGACGCTGAGCGGTGAGACTGTCAGCTACCAGACCGGGCCGGTGTACTGGGGCGAGCCGGGCACGAACGGGCAGCACTCCTTCTACCAGCTCATCCACCAGGGAACAAAGCTGATTCCCTGCGACTTTATCGGCTTCGGCAAGACGCTGAACCCTCTGGGCAACCACCATGACCTGCTGATGGCCAATGTGTTTGCGCAGAGCGAGGCGCTGGCCTTTGGCAAGACGGCGGAGGAAGTAAAGGCCGAGGGCGTGGCGGACTGGCTGGTTCCGCACAAGGTGTTTGAGGGCAATCGCCCCTCGAACACGCTGCTGCTCAAGGAGTTAACGCCCGAGGCGCTGGGCAAGCTGGTGGCTCTCTACGAGCACATTGTGTTTACGCAGGGCACGGTGTGGCAGGTCAACTCGTTTGACCAGTGGGGCGTGGAGCTGGGCAAGGTGCTGGCGAAGAAAATCGCCGGAGAGCTGGCCGGGCCCGCGGATTTGAAGCATGACAGCTCCACCAACACCCTGATTACCCGCTACAAGCAGCTGCGGGGATGACGGCAGGATGAAGCAAGCCTGAAATTTGCGACAAAAATGCTGAAAAAACCTGTGCCGGCAGACGTGGACTGCGTCTTGCCGGCACAACTTTTCATCTATATAAGTGTTCAGCACGGTAGGGTATCGCGGGCAGGCTGCATGGCAGCTGCTGGCCGCACTTCCCGGTGCGGAGGGAAACGAGGAAAATGACTACGCATCGCGAACGGATGAAGCTTTCTCGCCTTGGAATGGTTGTGTTGCTGGCCGGAGCCATGGCCGCCGCAGTGCCGCAGGTTTTTGCGCAGGCAGGAGTGAACCTGAAGCTGCAGGCGAAGGTGGCCTCGAAGCTGAGCCAGGACAAGCTGCTGCAGGGCCAGAACATCATGGTGAACGCCAGCGGCAGCCAGGTGACCCTGAGCGGCACGGTGCAGACGCCAAAGCAGTGGCAGGAGGCCGAGAGCGTAACCGCCAATGTGGGCGGGGTGCGCACCATTTTGAACAACCTGACCATTGCCGAGCAGAGCCAGGGCACGCCGTCCCAAAGTTACGGAAATCAGAACTACGGGAATCAGGGCTACGGCCCGAATGACCAGATGGCTCCGCCGCCTCCGCCGGATGCGCAGACTGCGCCCGCGCCGCCGGCGCCGGCCTCGCCCGGCTACCAGATGAATGATGCGGGCAACCCGCCACCTCCGCCACCGGACCAGGAGGCAAGCCAGAGCGGACAGACCGGCCAGGGTGGGCAGAATTACGGCCAGCAGGCGCGGCCAGAGTACCAGGGTGGCGCTCGGGGAGAATCCTATGGAGCGGGCTACGGCTCACAGAACTATCAGGGTTACAACGGGCAGGGATACAACCAGAATCAGTACAACAACCGCGAACAGTACCCGCCGCAGCAGGCCAGCGGGCCGGTGAGCGTGCCGGCGGGGACGCTGCTGCAGGTTCGCACGGTAGAGCCGCTGGACAGCGCGCATCTGCAACCGGGGCAGCGGTTTGACGCCACCGTGGCGCGGGATGTGTGGGAAGGCAATGTGCTGGCGATTCCGCGCGGAGCCACGGTCGAGGGCGTGGTGGTGAATGCCGAGCAGCCGGAGGGCAAGCTGGGCGGCAAGCCGCACATGGCTCTGCGGCTCACGTCGTTGAACCTGAGCGGGCAAATCTACCGGCTGAATACGAATGTGTGGTCGGGCAGAGGCCCCGACAAGGCCGGCTACACGGCCGGAAACACGATCACAGGCGGCGTGTTGGGCGCGATTGTGGGCGGCATTATCGGACGCGGCGCGGGCGCGGCCGTGGGCGCGGGGCTGGGCGCGATGACCGGACTGGGCGTCTCGTCGGCGACCAAGGGACCGCATATTTACATCCCGTCCGAGGCGGTACTGAACTTCCACCTGGCGGAGCCGGTAACGGTGCAGCCGGTTTCCTGGCAGGAGGCGCGACGCCTGGCCTCGAATGTGCCGGAACTGCGGACGCGGCCCATGTATCGGCGACGCTATGTGCGGCCCTATCCATACGGTTATGCGTATCCTCCGCCGTACTACTATGCTCCCTACCCCTATTACGGGCCGATGTATTACTCGTTTGGCATGGGCTGGTAAATCTCAGATTTCGTTTTTCCATGGGGCCGGGCGAGATGTCCGGCTTTCTTTTTTGGGGGCCGGTGCGCCGGAACTGCCGGCCTGAGGTTGCCGGGTTCATCCTCCTGTAGGGCATGGGGCAAGGTCTGTATACTGAAAGTACTTTTGCCCGGGGGTTTCCAGATCCCTGGGGCACGCGGCCGGGTGGCCAGACTGGACACCAGCCGCGACGAAGGTTCTCAAAATTCAAGGGTCGCTAGCCACACATGATTCGTTTTCTCCAGAAAGACAATCGGTTCGTCAAAGCCATTTTCGTCATCATCATCACGGTTGCATGCGTCACGATGGTGATCACGCTCATCCCGGGCATCTTCAGCAGCCAGGCGACCAACAGCGATGTGTACGCCACCATCGGCTACGGCGGCCCGCTGGGGCGCTTTCTGCCGGCCAAGGACACGATCTCGATGACCGAGGTGCAGCAACTGGCCTCGCGTGTGCTGCAGCAGCAGAATCTGCCGGACGCCTACCTGCGCTTCATGATTCCGCAGGCAGGGCAGGAGTTGATCCAGCAGCATATGGAGATGGATGCGGCGCACAAGCTGGGCATCCATGCCACCAACGCGGATGTGCGACATTTTCTGCATACGGGCGAATGGGGCATGGTGCTTTTTCCGCATGGCAAGTTCATCGGCGACCAGGCCTATGCGCAGTTCCTCTCGCAGCAGTTCAACCTGTCGCAGACCGAGTTTGAGAACGAAGTGCGGAGCCAGATTGAAGCCGATCGCCTGCGCGCGCTCATCAGCGGCGCGGTGACGGTGTCTCCAGCCGAGGTCCGCGCGGCTTACACCCGGCAGGGCATGAAGATCAATTTCCAGTACGCGGTGCTGGACTCGGATACGCTGCGGAAGACGATCAACCCGTCTGACGCCGAGCTGGAAAATTATTTCAAGGCCAATGCGGGCCGCTACGCGCAGGCCATTCCCGAAACGCGGACGGTGCAGTACATCGCGTTTGACAATTCGCAGATTCCGGGCGGGCCGCCGAAGGTGACCGACGCAGAGATTCAGCAGTACTACAACCAGAACCAGAGCCAGTACCAGGTTCCGGAAGAGGTCAAGGTGCGGCACATCCTGATCTCAGTGCCGCAGAATGCGACCGCCGCGCAGGACGCAGCGGCCAAGGCCAAGGCGCAGAAGATCCTGGACCAGATCAGACAGGACAACGGCAAGAACTTTGCCGAGCTGGCGAAGAAGTTTTCCGACGATCCGGGCAGCGCGTCGCAGGGCGGCGAGCTGGGCTGGATCAAAAAGGGCGTGACGGTTCCGGCCTTCCAGCAGGCGGCGTTCTCGCAGCAGCCAGGACAGATCTCCGGGCTGGTGCGAACGCAGTTCGGCTACCACATCATCCAGACCGAAGCGAAGCAAGCCGCGCACCTGAAGCCGCTCGCCGACGTGAAGGCGGAGATTCTCTCCACGCTGACGCAGGACAAGACAGCACAGGCGGCGCAGGCCTATGCCCTGCAGCTCGCCAAACAGGCCGCGCAGGAGGGCCTGGCCAAGACGGCGGCGGCGCATCACCTTACAGTGACCAACAGCGGCCCCTTCCAGCAGGGCGCGAACCTGCCCAACATGCAGGACAGCTCCAAGCTGGTGGCCGAGGCTTTTGCCGCCAAACAGGGCGCTGCTCCCGAGATAGCGAATACCGGCAACGGGTTTGCGGTCTTCCAGTTGACGAACATCGACCCGGCGCACGCGCCGACGTTTGACTCCTACAAGAGCCACGTTCTGTCGGACTATCGTGACGACCACCTGCCTGCCCTGCTCGCGGCCAAGACCAACGAGCTGGCCGCCAAGGCGCACTCGCTGAACAACCTGGCGCAGGCCGCCAAGGCCATGGGCGCAACGCTGATGACCAGCGGCCTGGTAGGACGCACCGACCAGGTGCCGCAGATCGGCGAACTGGAACAGGTGGCTCCGTCGCTCTTTTCCTTGAGTCCGGGCGACATCAGCAAGGCCATCAACACCGGCCGCAGCGGCGTGGTGGCGCAGATCACGCAGAAGCAGCTGCCGGATGCGGCCGAGATCCAGGCGCACTTCGAAGAGACTCGCCAGCAACTGCTCAACCGGGAGCGCAACCAGATGTTCGCCGTCTTCCTTACCAATCTCGAACAAAAGTACCAGAAGGAAGGGCGCATCCACATCAACCAGAACGCGGCGGCGCTGGCCGGCGGCGGAAGCCAGGGCTGAGCGATCCTTTCATCCAGGCAAGTTAGGGCCCGTGCTTCGGCACGGGTCTTTTTATCGCGCTGCATCCTAAGAAACTGTAGAAGTTATCAGGAGAGATTTTTTATGCCCTTTGTTCGATCCTCTGGAGTTTTGCTGCACATTTCCTCTCTGCCCTCGTATGGCGGCATTGGCGACCTTGGCCCTGCGGCGTATGAGTTTGCCGATTTTCTGGCCGCGGGCAAGCAGCAGTGGTGGCAGGTGCTTCCGCTGGGGCCGACCGGTTTTGGCAACTCGCCGTACGCGGGACTGTCCGCGTTTGCGGGCAATCCCCTGCTGATTTCTCTGGAGTTCCTTTGCGACTGGGGCTGGATGGACGGCGACGCGATTGCCGGGCTGCCGGGGCGCTCGGGCAATGTGGACTTTGAGGGAGTCACGGCGCGCAAGCTGCCGCTGCTGGAAACCGCGGCCCGGCAGTTTCTGGCAAACAAACCGGAAGAGCAGTGGGCGCGCTTTGAGCAGTTTCGCGCGGCGAATGCCGGGTGGCTACCGGGCTGGTCGCTCTACAGCGTGCTGCGCCGCAAGTTCGACAACGCCTGCTGGAACCAGTGGCCGGAGCCGCTGGCGCGGCGCGAGGCCGCGGCACTGGCCCAGGCGAGGCAGGATCTGGCCGAAGAAATTGCCGTTGCCGAGGCGATCCAGTTTGCCTTTGACGAGCAGTGGACGGCACTGCGGGCTTACTGCTCCGAGCGCGGCATCCAGTTTCTGGGCGATTTGGCGATTTTTGTGAACTTCGACAGCGCCGATGTGTGGACGCAGCCGGGGCTGTTTGAGCTGGACGAACAACTGGCGCCGACGCGGGTGGCCGGGGTTCCGCCGGATTATTTTTCCGCAACCGGGCAGCGATGGGGCAATCCCCTGTACCGATGGGAGCAGATGAAGGCGCGCGGCTTTCCGTGGTGGGTGGAGCGGGTGCGGCGGGCGCGCGTGCTGTATGACGCCATCCGGCTCGATCACTTCCGGGGATTCGAAGCCTTCTGGGCGATTCCTGCCGAGGAAGACACGGCGGTCAACGGCGAGTGGGTGAAGGCTCCGGGCGAGGCGCTCTTTGAGACGCTGGGCCGCGAGCTGGGCGAGCTGCCGTTTATTGCCGAAGACCTGGGCCTGATTACGCCCGAGGTGGATGCGCTGCGGGAGCGCTTCCAGTTGCCGGGGATGAAGGTGCTGCAGTTTGGCTTTGGCGGGCGCGGGGCGCACCAGTACCTGCCGCACCGCTTTGAGCGCAACGCGGTGGTCTACACCGGCACGCACGACAATGACACCACACGCGGCTGGTGGGAGAACGGCGCATCGGCCGTGGAGAAGGCAGCGGTGAAGGCCTACCTGCACCCCGGCACGGACGACGTGGTGTGGGCGCTGATGCGTGCGGCGGCGGCCTCGGTGGCCGATATCTGCCTCTTCCCTGCCCAGGATGTGCTGGATCTTGGCTCAGAGGCGCGCATGAACGTTCCGGCGCTGCCCAGGGGCAACTGGAGCTGGCGCTGCCCGGAGGGCGCATGGAAGGTGCGGCTGGCAGACAAGCTGGCCGAGCTGACCGAAGTGACAGATCGCGATCGGGTGGAGGAGCCCGAGTAGTCCTCACCAGCGATTTTCGTCGATTCCATCTTGATTTGCCGCAACATCGCCCCTGGGAACCAGAATTTTCAGGCTTCTGCGCCAGATTACGGGAAATGGAGCTGTTACAGGCACTTATGCCGGCCCTTCTCCCTCAACCCTGCCCAAACCCGCCGGAATCGCAATTTCTGTTACAGATTTGTGATCGTAACGGTCGAGTCTCTGTTATCCTCTCAGGTTTACCCCCTAGGAAGTAAACATGCAGGAAGCCAGAGGCAGAAAGTATCACCAGGATCGTGTAGCCGAGTCGCTGCGCGAAGAGATCAGCGCCATGATCGAGGGAGAATTGAGCGATCCGCGCATCAGCTTTGCTTACGTAAGCCAAGTGATTCTCAATCCGGGTGGGAAGTCCGCGCAGGTATGGATCGCCGTCGACGGCGGTCCGGAGGAGGAAGAGCAGACCGTGGAAGGTTTGTTCGCGGCGCGGGGCTACATCCGTCATGAGTTGCAGGAGCGCACCGGCAAGCGCCACGTTCCTGACTTGAGTTTCCACGTAGATCGATCGGAGCGGATGAAAGCTCGGATTGACGAGCTGCTGGGCCGGTCGAAACGGAGACGGAAGGATGCCTAGGAGCAATGTCGTCAGAAACCTTCTATGACGTAACCCCAGGCTACCAGCCTGCCGGAACGGCTTACGGCAAGCCGGAAGGTCTGCATGCGGTACTGAACGCGATTCGCGAGGGACAGCGATTCCTGGTGAGCGCACATGCGCGTCCGGATGGCGACGCCATCGGCTCCATGCTGGCGATGGGCGGCATTCTGCAGCAGATGGGCAAGGAGGCCGAACTGGTCTCCTGCGACGGGCTGCCGCTGATCTACCACGGGCTGCCCTGCTCGCGGACGATTGAGCGCCGGGCTGTCATCGAAGGCGATTACGACGCAGTCATTCTTCTGGAGTGCGACGGCATTCCGCGCTCGCGGCTGCGCGGGCTGGAAGGCCGAAAGCTGATCAACATGGACCACCACGTGAGCGGGCAAAAGTTTGCCGACGTGAACTGGATTGAGCCGGAGGCCTGCGCGGTGGCCGAGCTGGTGTATGAGCTGGCGCTGGAAGCCGGCGTGGCGATTACACCCGAGATGGCCACCTGCCTGTACGCGGCGGTGCTCACCGACACGGGCTCCTTCTGCTACGACGGGACGGATACGCATACCTTTGAGCTGGCGGCGAACCTGGTGCGGCACGGCGCGCGGCCCGCGGCCATTGCCGAGCAGGTGTATTTCTCGAATCCCACGTCAAAGATGATGCTGCTGGGCGCGGCGCTGAGCAACCTGCGGCGTGATGGGCGGCTGGCGTGGCTTTCCGTATCGCAGGACGACATGTTGCGGACTCGGGCGGCAGAGGAAGACTGCGAAGGCGTGGTGAACTACGCGATCGGCATCGCAGGCGTGGAAACGGCGGTATTTCTGCGCGAGTTGAAGGATCGCAGGGTGCGGCTCTCGCTGCGCAGCAAGGGCCGGGTGGACGTGGCCCGCGTGGCGGAGGAGTTTGGAGGCGGCGGGCATCCCCACGCGGCCGGCTGCACGCTGGAGGGGCCCATGCACGTGGCCACGCACGTGATCCTGGAAAGGCTGCGCGCCATGCTGCGGGAAAGCATGTACGGGCTGGGCTGAAACCGCGCTTTGGAATGTCGGCCCGGAAACATCGATGGGGCCGGGTGGGCTCCAATCTGTTAGCCTGATTTCGGATCGTGCCAGAGAGTAAACCAACTTCTTCCACTGCCCCCTGGATTCGCGCTTTCAAGCACGCGCCGAGTCGCATCTCCGCGCGTTACCCGGCTTTTGCCCTGGTCGCCCAGGTGATCACGATGCTGGGCTTCAGCATCTTCTTCCTGTTTTACGGGCTGGTGCCGGCCTTTGGCGGCGACGGGCTGGGCCTGGTGGGCGCAGACGAGCCTCGCTACGCGCAGGTGGCCCGCGAGATGCTCCAGCGGCACGACCTGGTAACGCCGATGCTGTGGGGGCATCCGTGGCTGGAGAAGCCGGCCCTCTATTACTGGCGCGCGATGCTCTCCTTCATTGAGTTTGGCGTGCATGACTGGGCGGCACGGCTGCCTTCCGCCACCTTTGCGCTGACTCTGATCGTGCTCATCTACATGCACATGCGCAGCTTCCGCCGGGGAGGCGAGGTGGACGCGGCGTTGATCACCGTGACCTGCGTGGCGATTTTGAGCTTTGCCCGCGGCGCTTCCACAGACATGCAGTTGGCGGCGCCCTTCTGCATCGGCATGCTGGGCTGGTACGCCTGGTACGAAACGGGCAGCAAGTTCTGGCTGTTTGACCTGTACTTCTTCAACGCGACGGCCACGCTGGCAAAAGGCCCGGTGGCTCCGTTCCTGGCCCTGCTCATCCTCGTGGTGTTCGCCGCCCTGCGCAGGGAGTGGTCCGTGCTGCGAAGGACCATCTGGTGGCCCGGCATTGCCCTGTACCTGGCAATTGTCCTGCCCTGGTACATCGAGGTACAGATACGAAATCCATCCTTCCTGAAGCAATTTATTTTGCAGCAGAACCTGGAACGGTTCGGCACGAACCTGTACCAGCACGAGCAGCCGTTCTGGTATTACCTTCCGGTGGTGATCCTTGCGCTGATGCCCTGGGTGGTGATTGCGCTGACGGCTTTTGCCGACGCGGTGCGGACCTCTCTGAACGAGTGGCGGGCACGGCGCAGGAAAGGCCACTACGTGGGCCACGGACGCGCCGGAGACGCCTTCCCTGAGTTCCTGGTGGTCTGGGCTCTGCTGCCCATCGTCTTCTTCTCTCTTTCGCAATCCAAGCTGCCGGGCTACATTCTGCCGTCGATCCCGCCGCTGACCATTCTGGCGGGCGATTACATCAACCGCATCAAGGGGCGTGGCCTGCAGGCGTGGCTGCTGGTGCTGCACGCGCTGACGGTGGGCTTCCTGGTGACATTTGTGCTGCTGATGCCCCTGCACCTGCTGAATCCGAAGCAGATTCCGCCAGGGCGGGCGCTGATTGCCGGCGGGCTGACGGGCTTTGCGACCGTGGTGTTCATCCTGATCATGGTGAGCCAGTATGGAGTGAAGAAGCTGCGCACGGCGACCATTCTGCCGATTGTGGTGCTGATGTTCTACATCTTCGGCGTGGGCCCGGTCTTCGGGCTGGGGCCGATGAGCAATACCAAGCGCAATATCCACCTGATGGACCTGACTTTTTCCGCGCGGCCCATGGCAAAAATCATCAACCAGATTGCGCCGAAGGATGAAATTGTGGCACTGTACGATGTGCGGCGGGAGATGGCCTTTGGACTGGCGTTTTACCGCGACCAGCAGGTGTGGCAGGAGGGCCCGGACCACATTCCAGCGACCCGGCACATCCTGATAACCAAGATGAGAGACATTGGAAAGCTGAAAACCCTGCTGCAGGGCAGGACATACGAGGAGCTTTTCAAGTATCCTGCACAAAATCTAGTGGTTTACCAGGTGGCCGCAAAGCAGTAGACAGCCGCTGCCGCGGAATCATGATGCGGGCAGCGGTTCCGCTGTGGGCTTTTGCGCCCGGCGGGGGCCCGAAAAGGAGAATGAGCTGCAGACGATGACGCAGGCGCTTCCCTTGGATATTCTCGATCTCCGCCACTTTTCCGCGGCCGACCTCAAGCCCTTGCTCGACATGGAGAACAAGGAGTGGAGCCGGCAACTCAACTGGAACTACCGGACATCGATTGAGATGATTCTGCACTACCTGGATTCGCGTGTGCTGCCTGGCTTTGTGGCCACGGACGGCAAGCGGATCACGGGCTACTCTTTTTGCGTCTACGAAGAAGCCAAGGCCGTGATTGGCGATGTGTACGCCATGGCAACCAGCGACGGACGGCATTCGGCGCGGGAGATCGAAAAGCGCTTGCTCGAACACCTCATCGAGATGCTGCAGAACTCGCCGGGCACCGAACGGATTGAGGCGCAGCTGCTGCTGCATCCCTCCGGCAGCCTCTCCAGCGTCTTTCGCGCCTCGGGGTTTGAGATTTTCCGTCGCTCCTTCATGCAGCTCGATCTGACGGGCTACAAGCCGATGCTGCTCGAACAGGCGCCACCCGGGCTGAGGATGCGTCCCTGGAACGAGGCGGACTTTACCCCCGCCGCTCACCTGATTGCCGGCGCCTACGCGGGTCACCTGGACAGCCGCATCAACGACCAGTACCAGAGCATTGCCGGGTCCATGCGTTTTCTGCACAACATCATCCGCTTTCCCGGCTGCGGGCTGTTTGATCCGGCGGCCTCCCGGGTTCTGGTGCAGGACAAGACGGGCGCGCTGAAGGGAGTGCTGCTTTGCTCACAGGTAAAGGAGGACGTGGCGCACATCACGCAGATCTGCGTGGCTCCGGAGTGCCAGGGCCACGGGCTGGGCGGGCTGATGATTGAAGACTGCGCCGGATATCTGCACAAGCGCAGGTTCCGGGACGTAACGCTGACGGTGACCCAGCAGAACGTGGGAGCGGTGCGGCTTTACGAGCACCTGGGATTTTCGCGTCTGCGCACATTTGATGCGATGCTATGGGTAAGACCGCCGTTCTCACTGAGCCGGATGATCGAGCAGGAGGGCGCAGTATGAGACGGCAAACGGAGTTCCAGAAAGTGGATACAGCCAGGCGCGAGGCAGGCGCATCTACTTGTGCAAGAAGATTTTCCGCTTCAAAGCACAGGGATGTATCCCCATGGAAGGCACAGCCGGACTGTGGTAGTATGCGGATTTCCAGAAGCTGAAACAAGAAGGAGATAAGAATGTCAGATCAATCGAGTGGATTCAGCTGGTTTCTTGCAGGGCTTGGAATTGGCGCGCTGGTAGGCGTGCTGTATGCTCCCAAATCGGGCCGGGAGACGCGCGAAGAGCTTTTGAACAGCGCACGCGACGGCCAGGAATACCTTCGCACCCGCAGCCGTGAAGCGGCCACCCAGGTGAACACGTATGCCCAGCAGGGCCGGGAGCGGCTCAACGAGTACGTAGACCGCAGCCGGGCGCAGTGGGGTGACTTCGTCCAGCAGGGCCGGGAGTTTGTTCACGAAAAGTCGAACAAGGTTACCGCGGCCGTGCAGGCGGGCAAACAGGCCTACGAAGCCGCAGCCGGCCAGGCAGCGCCCACGGCTGGTCCGCAGGCAGTGGAAGCTCCTGAAGGCCAGGCGTAAGGAATGCACCTGACGACCAATCAAGGAATCCTGATCTGCGTGGTCGTGGTGGCCGCATCGGCGCTGATGCAGGCTATCGCGATGATCGTGGCAGCGACCGGCATGATGCGGATGAAGAAGCGCGTGCAGGCTCTCACCGACCGCGTGGAAGAAGATGTGCTGCCGGCGGTGAAGACCGTGCGCGAGATTCTCGAAGATGCCGCGCCCAAGCTGAAGGATGCCACGGACGAAATGCTGGAGGTCTCCCGCGCGGTTCGCCGGCAGGTGGACCACGTCAACACCGCGCTGACCGACATTGTGGACCGGACGCATACGCAGGCCAGCCGCGTGGACGAAACGCTCAGCATGGTGCTGGGCGGCATTGGCCGCGCCGGAGGGCTGATTCACAGTGCCACGGGCGGCACCTCCCGCAAGATGGGGGCTGTAATGACCGGGCTGCGCGTTGGGATGGAAGTCTTCCAGTCGCGCCGCAAAGCCCGCGACAAGGCCAGGGGCGAATCGAAGTAACGCGAAGTATCAGCAAAAGGGGCAATGGAATTTCCGTTGCCCCTTTTGCTTTTTGATTGGGTGCCGACCCGTCAGTCGAGCAGTTCCCACCATGCGTCGGCGACTTCCGCGCCGAGGTCGCCGGCAATCCGATGGGCTGCGGATTCCACTTCGGCCATGAGGCCCGCCAGATAGTCCCTCGAACCGGAAACCGCCGCAACGCCGAGCGTGGCGGACTGCCAGGTAACTGCCTCGTCCAGCTCGGCCACGGAGATGTTGAAGCCGTGGCGCAGCTTTTCTTTAAGGCTGCGCACCACCTGGCGGCGATCCTTGAGCGAGCGGCTGTGCTCAATGCGAATCTGCAGCGTCATGGATGCGACGGCCATTGGCTCCAGTGTATCGAGCCGCGGGCGGCGGTACTACTCCACGGTGATCTACGCTTTCCGGCGAATGTCCGCGGACGCTGTTCTTCAAAGCGGATCGGCGCAGGATCGAGTTTCCACAAGGGAATCGGAAGCGGTTAGGCTTATCATGAGGCGTCCGGAGGAGGATGCCGCAGATGCCCAGACCACGGCAATCGGTGGAAATCACAGCGCATACGCTGCGCTCGCGACGGTTGCTGTATCGCGTGCTGCTCATTGCGGGACTGCTGTTCATCACACTGATTGCGGGCACCGTCGGCTTTACGATTGTGCAGGGCGACTCCGTCTTTGACGCCTTCTACCGCACGGTGACCACCATCAGCACCTCCGGACACGAGGAACTGGGTCCATTGAGCAGGAATGGCCAGATATTCAACGCTTTTCTGATTCTTTTTGGCGTCACGTCGATGTTTCTCGCCGTCGGCGCGATGACGCAAACCATCATCGAACTGGAATTGCAGGACCGGTTTGGAAAAAGCAGGATGAAGCGCATGATTCACTCATTGTGCGACCACGTGATAGTTTGCGGCTTTGGCCGCGTGGGGCGGCACGCCTCGTATGAGCTGCAGCAGGCGCGGGCGCCGTTCCTGATTCTGGACCGCAACGAAGCGCGCGTGGAGCGCGCCACCGCCATGGGCATGATTGCCGTGGCGGCGGACGCCACACGCGACCAGAGCCTGCGCGAGGCCGGCGTGGAGCGTGCTCGCGGGCTGATTGCGGCGTTGCCCTCGGATGCCGAGAATCTCTTCATCATTCTCTCGGCCAAGGCGCTCAACCCCAGACTGAAGGTGGTGACGCGCGTCTCAGAAGAAGAAGCCGGGGATAAACTGCGGCGCGCGGGCGCCGATACGGTGCTCACTCCGTACGCGATTGCCGGCAACCAGATGGCCAATGCCCTGCTCCGGCCGCACGTCGTCGAGTTTTTGGACTTTGAGCACAGCGATCTCGGGCCGCATGTTTCCATCGAACAGGTATGCGTAGCTCCGCAAACGCCCTTCGGTACGCGCACGCTGGCGCAGTTGATGGAAACGCACCACTCCGGGGCGATTGTGCTGGCGGTACGGCGCAAAGAAGGCGAGATGGTCTTCAATCCGCCGGCGGAATTCGAAATCGCACCCGGCGATTACCTGATCGTAATGGGCGAGCGAGACCGGCTGGAAGAGCTGGAGAAGATGCTGACAAGTTAAGAACAACACAAAAAAACCCGGCAGATTCCAATCCGGCGGGTGTTTCGGATGCAGACGCGAGTCCGTGTCTACCTGTGGCCGATCTTCTTGTGCTTTCTGTGTGCGTGGCGTGCAGCTTTGTCCACATGCGCCTTGCGCGTGTAGTGGCGCACTTGCACGGGCCGGACAACCGCATGCCGTTGCGCCCTCTGCGTATAGTGGCGCGTGCGGGGATGGCCGGCGACATGGTGGCGCGTAGCTGAGCGCGGTTTTACGTGCCGGGGAGATGCGTGGAGCATCACCGGACAAACCCAGAGAGCCAGGGCAAACAGAACTATCGCAAGACGTTTCATGGACGCATGCCATTCTGACGCATAAATGCGGGAATCTCAAGATCGTCGTGACTCGGCTCTGCAAGTTCTTCAAAACCGGGGTCGGCGGCGACGGAGGCCTCGCTGAAAATGGGAGCCTGGGAGGGTTCCGGCTGCGGAGCAGGCTCGATGGCCACCGGCGGTGCCGCGGGCGCGGGGCGAGGCGCATCATAGAACGGCTCGGCTGCGGGTTCCGGCTGGCGCGCAGGCGTGGCAAAGGCCTCCACCAGTTGCTCAGTAGAAACAGGCACCAGTTCCGGCTCGAACTCTTCCTCGCTGGCAAAGCGCGCCTTCACAGGCTGCGCATCGGGCACCCGGGCCACCTCGCGCGCGATGGCGGGCTGCACGGCGCTGGCCAGCATACGCTCGCGGCGTTCCTGCGACTCATGGTCGAATCCGGTAGCGATGACGGTGATCTTGACCTCGTCGCCGAGCGACTCGTCGAGCACCGCTCCGAAGATAATATTGGCATCTTCGTGGGCGGCTTCCTGAATAAGCGTGGAGGCGGCATTGACCTCACTGAGCTTGAGCGTGCTCGATCCGCTGATGTTGATGAGGATGCCGCGTGCGCCGTCGATGGCGACGTTCTCCAGCAGCGGTGAGGACATCGCAGCCTGGGCAGCCTCGATGGCGCGGTTTTCGCCGCTGCGGACGGCAGCGCCCATGACGGCATAGCCCATGCCGGCCATGGTGGTCTTTACGTCGGCAAAGTCTCGATTGATGATGCCGGGGATCGTGATGATGTCGGAGATACCCTGCACGCCCTGGCGCAGCACGTCGTCGGCAATGCGGAAGGACTCGAAGAAGCCGGCGTCCTTGGCCACGGCGAGCAGCTTTTCGTTCGGGATGACGATCATGGTATCGACGCTGTCGATCAGCTCCTGCATGCCTCGCTCGGCCTGCATCATGCGGCGCTTGCCCTCAAAGCCGAAGGGCCGCGTGACCACGGCGACGGTGAGCGCGCCCATTTCGCTGGCGAGCGATGCAATCACCGGAGCCGCGCCGGTGCCGGTGCCGCCGCCGAGCCCAGCGGTGACGAAGACCATGTCCGCGCCTTCGAGCGCTTCGATGATTTTTTCCGAGTCTTCAAGCGCCGCCTGGCGGCCGACGTCCGGATTGGCTCCCGCGCCGAGACCGCTGGTGAGGCGCGTGCCGAGCTGGAGCTTGATGGGCGCATGCGATAGTTGCAGCGCCTGGCGGTCGGTGTTGGCCGCGATGAACTCGACCCCCTCGACCCGGGCCGTGATCATGCGATTGACGGCATTGCCGCCGCCGCCCCCGACGCCGATGACCTTGATCTTGGCGCCGCGCGGAACTTCGTCGTGGTACTGGATGCGAATTTCGTCAGCAGGATTCATGGGCTCAACTCCAGACCGGGCTATACGCTCCCGGCGAAAATTGCGCGCAGCTTTGCGCGCAGACTTTGGTCTTCCGCCGCACGGGTCACGCTGGTGCGGTGGGCGTAGAGCAGCATGCCGACGAGCGTGGAGCACTCTGGCACAGCCAGCTCGGCAGGCATTCGAGACAGTGGAACCGGATTGGCGACGCGCGCCGGCACGCGCAACATACTCTCTGCAGTATCGAGCATTCCGCCCAGTCGCGCACCTCCGCCGGTAAGGACGCAGCCGGCACCGAGGGCCTCCAGCACGCCGCCGTGGCGCAGGTTGTCGCGGACCATCTGGAAGAACTCGCGGGCCCGGGGCTCGAGAATTTCGCTGAGCAGGCGCTGGTGCACAATGCGCGGGTCGTGGCCCGGCAGGCCGGTCAGCTCCAGTTCATTGACGGCGGGAACCGCCGTCACCACCGCATGGCCATAGTTGCACTTGAGCCACTCGGCCTCGGGCGGAGTCACGTGCAGGCCGACTGCGAGGTCATTTGTAAAGTGGTCGCCGCCAATGGGGATGACGCCGGTATGCTGCACCGCGCCCTCGAAGTAGACAATGATCTCGGTCGAGCCGGCGCCAACGTCGAGCAGGCAGACGCCCAACTCGCGCTCGTCGGCGGAGAGAGTGGCCTCAGCCGCGGCCAGCCCCTCGAATACGGTATCCCGCACCTCGATACCGGCGCGATTCACGCAGGTGACGATGCTCTGCACGGCGCTCGACGAGGCGACCACCAGATGCATGTTCACCTCCAGCCGATTGCCGATCATGCCGACCGGATCGTAGATACCGGGCTGCTCGTCGAGAATATATTGCTGCGGCAGCAGGTGAAGAATTTCGCGGTCGGCAGGCAGCGAAATGGAGCGGGCGCGGTCGGTGGCAGCACGCACGTCCTCGCGCGTAATCTCACGCATGCGGGTGCCGAGGGCGATGCCGCTGCGGCTGTTCACGCCGCGCAGATGCGGTCCGCCCACGCCCGCCACGAGACTCTCAATCGCCACCTGCGAACTTTGCTCCGCGGCGATAGCAGCGTTGTTGATGGCGCCATAGGCCCGATTCAGATCGGCGATGAGCCCCCGCCTCATTCCGGCGGAATTCACCGTCGCATGGCCCCGATAGCGCAGCGCGCCCTCCACGACCTCGGCAACCAGCACGCGGGTTTTACTGCTGCCTGCGTCGAGGGCAACCAGAAGATGATTGTTGCGCTGGCTCATCGGTGGCCTCGCTTTGCGGGAACAGCAGGACTGGTCCGGGAGGCGCCATCGGCCTGCGAACCTGCGGGATGCCCCATGGTCAGCACCACCTGGTCGTTGTAACGCAGGTCCACGGCAGCGAGTTTGGGGTACTGCTGGAGCCAGTTTTGGATATTGGCGGCGTAGCGCTGGTAGCGGGCCAGAAAATCTCCATGGCCAAAGTGCAGCAGAAGATCGCGGCCACTCGCAGTGACCGTGGCGCGCACGTCTTCCGGATCGGAAAGATCGACCTCGCTGATCTGGCGGGAGAGATGCTTGCCGCTGCTGTCGAGCGCCTGCAGAAACTTGAGATAAAGCTCGATGCGAGCGGCGCGCATCGGCTGCGGAATACCGGGGTCCAGCCCGGTAATGACCGGGAAGCTGAAGTGATGGCGCGCCATGGTCTGCGGCGTAAGGGCGAGCACCATGCCCTGCGCATCGATGAGAGAGATCGTGCTGCCGGTCTGCAGAAACGCAACCGGAGTGCGCTCAACGACCGAAACGCGGAGATGGTCGGGAAGGATGCGCATGACGGAGGCGCTCTTCACCCACGGCAGCTTTTCCAGTTCGGCACGGCGCTCGGCCAGCGGCACAAAAAAGATGTTGCGGCCCACATCCGCGCCAAACAGCGAAAGGATGGCGTCGCGGCTCACCTCGGTGTTGCCGACAGTCTGGATCGAGTCCGTGGAGGCGATGCGGAACTGCTGGTCGTGGAGGAAGAAGTTGCGAACCGCCAGCGCAAGCAGAATGCCGGCGGCAAATACCGCAAGCACCAGCGCAACAAAAAGGATGCGCCCCCAGCGGTTACGCGCCCAGCCCGGAACGATGCCGCGCCGCACGGGAACGCGGCGGCGGACACGAAGGAAGGACTCGTCTTCCGCAGTGGGGTCTACCGGCTGAAATGCGCGCAGACGGTGCGAGGCGTCTTCCGCAAGACGCTCCTCTGTCGCGAAGCCGGCAGCCCTGCGCCGCACGGGCGCAACTTCGCGGGAGTCGTCCAGAGCCTCATCATCCATGAGAGTGAGGCCGCCACGCGATGCCGGATTGGTCCGAGTTGTTTTCGCCACGGCCGAGCCAGGTCGTGAGAATCGCCAAGATCGACTATATCGCCTGGCGGGCGGCAGCGAAACCGCCGAATGAGGGATGGAACCAAGAGAGGGAACCCTTAATTTTCCTTTTTCAACGACTTGGCATCAGAAGAACTTCAGCTTGCCGGCAATTCAGCCTTGAGCGGAACGACTCTGCTGCAGGCGCTCCACAATGAGCGGGGCCAGTTGCGAAACGCTGCCCGCGCCGAGTGTGAGAATCAAATCCCCGGAGGCGGCGCGCCGCAGGATGGACTGAATGGCCTCTTCCGTCGAGGACGCATAGCGAACATCCTTCCGCCCGATGCGCTGGATGAGCGCCGGCGTGTCGATGCCCGGGATGGGCTTTTCGCTGGCGGCATAAATGTCCAGCATCTCCACGCTGGAAGCGTCTGCAAAGCAGCCGGCAAACTCGTCCATCATGTCGCGGGTGCGCGTGTACCGGTGCGGCTGGAAGAGCACGTGAATGCTGGAGTAGCCGCACTCGCGGGCCGCTCGCAACGTAGCGCGAATCTCCGTGGGGTGATGGCCGTAGTCGTCGATAACCGTGATGCCATCGACCTCACCCTTCAACTCAAAGCGGCGCTCCACGCCGCGGAAAGACCCGAGGCCCTCGACGATGGACGCCCCGGGAAGATCGAGCTGCGTGGCGATGGCCACGGCTGCCGTGGCATTGAGTACATTGTGGAATCCGGGCACATGCAGCTCAAACGGGCCGAGAATTCCCTGCCCCGTGGCCACCTCGAACCGGGAGCGGACTTCGCCATCGGCCGGCAACGAGCGAACAATGTAGTCCGCGCTGAGCGAGGCCCCGTAGGTAAAGAAGCGGCGGCGCACGCGCGGCAGGGTGCTGGCCAGCAGCGGATCGTCCGCACAGACGACGCTGGCGCCATAAAACGGAACGCGGTTCATGAACTCGACGAAAGCGTCTTCCACGTCGGCCATGTCGCGGTAGCAGTCCATGTGCTCGCGGTCGAGATTGGTGACCACGGCCAGGATGGGCGCCAGTTTGAGAAAGGAGCGGTCGCTCTCGTCGGCCTCGGCAACCAGATAGTGCGACTTGCCCAGGCGCGCATTGGAACCGAGCGCGTTGACGCGCCCGCCGACGACAACCGTAGGATCGAGCCCGCCGGCCGCAAGCACCGAGGCTACCATGGAGGTGGTCGTCGTCTTGCCATGCATGCCCGCGATGGCGATGCCGTACTTGAGGCGCATCAGCTCGGAGAGCATCTCCGCGCGCTGGATCACAGGGATTTTGCGGGCGCGCGCTTCGGTTACTTCAGGATTGCGCTCGTCAATGGCAGAGCTGACCACCACAACGCCCGAGCCGACTACGTTAGCGGCCGCGTGCCCTTCGTAGAGCACCACGCCCAGCGACTCCAGACGACTGGTGATGGCCGTGCGCCGCAAGTCGGAGCCGGAAACCGCATAGCCGAGATTCAGCACGATCTCGGCGATGCCGCTCATGCCGATACCGCCGACCCCGATGAAGTGGACGCGCTGCACTTTGGCGAACAAGCAAAAATCTCCCTCACTTAATGTAGCAACTCCACGCAGGCGGGAAGCCGACCGGAAGCCGTGACAAAAACGAAATTTGCGCTCCTGCCGGGACACAGAGATACAGATTTTCTAATTTTTTTTCGCAATCGGACTTGTGAAGCGTGAGCAGAATTTACCGCCGAAACAAGTAAGAAGTACACAAAATGTGTAACTCTTACGATCAGGTGATCACTTCTGCCGCACCATGACAAGCCCTTCATGAATAAAGACTTAAGGATTTGAAAATGACAAAAAGTACATGCAACTTATTCGGCGGCATGTGTTCTAACAGGCAGAGACAAATTGGGGCAAACCCAGAGGAGGTCTCCAGATGAAACTCAATCGAGTGCTTTCCACGTTGGTTCTTACTGGTCTCTTGAGCGGAGCTACTATGGTTGCCCAGGCTCAGACGCACATTTTCTTTGGCTTCGGTGGTGGGAGCGGTCCCGTGGTGGCGGCGCAGTACTACCAGCCACCTTGCCCGGGCCCTGGCTACGTCTGGGTCTCCGGCTACTACAACGGCCCTTACTGGGTGCAGGGATACTGGCGCCGCGGGGACGATGACGACTATGGCCGTGCTTACTACGGTTATTACGGGCGCGGCTACTATGGGGGCGATGATGACAACCACTGGCGCCGCGACGATGACTGGCGCGACCGCGGATGGCGGCGCGACGATGACCGTGGCTGGAGGGGCGACGACCACCACGACCGCGGCTGGCATCGTGGATGGGGAGACGACGACCACTAATCGGGCGGCATAGGCGATACCGCAGGAAAGCACCCGGAACCATCCGGGTGCTTTTTTGTTGCTTCAGAGATGCTCCAGGCAAGATCGATGGATAAGTCATAAGCTATTCAAACTCATGCTTCGACTTATCCTCAAACAACACTTAAGATCGCCGAAAATCCATGAAATCCTCTATTTATAGGGATATTTGCAAGATCTATGAAGATATCCTTAATTAAAAGTATATTTTTCAATTCTTTGCGACATATTTCTTCCCAGCTACTCAAACATGCAGAGACGAAATGGGGAAACCCAAAGGAGGTCTCATCGTGAAACTCGATCGTGTACTTAGCGCATTCGTTCTGACAGGCCTTTTCAGCATAGCCGCGATGGCAGCCCAGGCGCAGACAAGAGTCATGGTGCGGTTTGGATCTTCCGCAGCGGGCGTAGCTGTCAACTATATGCAGCAGGCTCCGGAAGCTGGCTACACGTGAGTTTCCGGCTACTACAGCGGCAATGAGTGGATGCCTGGCCAGTGGGTAGGCCGCGAGGATTCACGATATCAGCGCAACAACTACTACGGTGATCGCGATGGGCGGTACTACAACAACGGTCGCCGCGATGACCACGATGGATACTACGGCGATAACCAGGGCCGCTATGAGAACGACCAGGGGTACGGATATGACAACCGTTACGGGCAGGGCGGATACAACCACGGCCGCGACTTCCACAACCGCAATGATCGCAACCACCACGATGGCAACGGCCGCAACAATCAGCACGACAACCGCGGCGAACGCCACTCATGCGGTCCGGTCCTGAACTCGACAACGCAGCGCACCCGGCAACTGCCGGGTGCGCTTTTGCTGGCTTCAGAGCCGCGAAAGATGAAGCAAAGATGACGCAAAACCGGCTGCACCACCGCTCCGGGTGTGGCATCTTATTGAAATATGGCGGCAGACTGTGGCCGAGCGGGTTTTCCGCAACTTTTGCCGCCCTGAATCGTTTATAGAGTCAGGCAGGCATTTGAATTGCATGTCTGTTTACAGCCAGAACCGGAATCGATGAGCAGCCGGCCTCTGGCGGGAGGATTGCGATGCGCGGATTGCGCTCGATTTTGCGATCAACACTGGTAGTCGCGCTACTGTCTGTTCCGCTGGCCTTAGTGCAACCAGCCCAGGCACAGGTTTCCGTGGCCATCGGCATTGGCCCGGTCTATGCCTACCCGGCACCGGTTGCGGTATATGGCCCGCCGGTCTGCGAGTGGGGCTACTACCCCTATTACCCCTATGCCTGCGCTCCTTACGGATACTACGGCGCAGACTGGTTTGACGACGGCGTCTTCATCGGCGCCGGCCCGTGGTTCCGCGGCTGGTACGGCCGGCCCTGGGGCTGGGGATACAACATCGGCTACTACGGCTGGTACGGCCCGCGCTACTGGTATCGCGACGACGATGACTGGCGCGACGGCGATGGATGGCATCGCGGCTGGGGCGACCACGACAACGGATGGCATCGCGGCTGGGACGACGACAGGGCACACTACTATGGCGGCTTCCACGGCGGCACATACTTTGGCGGACACCCGAACTATCGCGGCGGCAACCAGGGTGGTCGTGTCGTCGCAGGCAACGGCTTCCGGCCCGGCTACGGCGGGGGATTCCACGGTGGCCCGGCACGCAGCTTTAACGGCCCGGCATTGCATGCCGTTTCGAATTACGGCGGCGTAAGGCCAGCCCGTAACTTTGGCGGTGGACCGGCCTTCGGTGGCGGCGGATTCCACGGTGCGCCCATGCGGTCCGGTGGCGGCTTCCACGGTGGAGGCGGATTCCACGGTGCGCCCATGCGCGCCGGTGGAGGCGGATTCCACGGCGGTGGCGGGTTCCACGGCGGAGGCGGTGGCTTCCACGGTGGTGGCGGTGGCGGGTTCCACGGTGGAGGCGGTGGCTTCCACGGTGGAGGTCACGGACACCGGTAATCCGATCAACAGAACAAGCCCCTGCGAGTGCGGGGGCTTTTCTTTTTTGCTCGAAACTCTGCGTGCTGCGAGCTGTGAGCTACCTCAGCGCGCGATGCCGCGGACCATCCCGGCAATGACTTCCGCGGCGTCAGGATGCGCGAGCTTGCGGGCGGACTCTGACATGAGCGCAAGCCGATCCGGCGAGGCCAGCAGGCGGGTAAGCTCCTGCAGCAATCGGTCCGGGGTGAGCTCCGCTTCCAGAATCATGACGGCGGCTTCTGCTTCCGCAAATACCTCTGCGTTCTTGCGCTGATGGTCGTCGGCGGCCTGCGGAAACGGAACCAGAACGGCGGGCTTGCCGGCAGCGGCCAGTTCGGCCACGGTACTGGCTCCGCTGCGTGCGAGGATCACGTCGGCAGCGGCAAAGCGCGCGGGCATGTCATCCAGAAATGCCTGCACCTGCCAGCGTGCGGGGTCTGCGCCCGATGCGGCATAGGCCGCCTGGGTGGTCTCTGCGTGGCGCACTCCAGCCTGATGCAGCACGGTGAGCCCAGGCACAGCGGCCAGCAATGCGGAGATGATCTGCGGCATGTTCTGGTTGAGCACACGCGCTCCCTGGCTGCCCCCAAAGACCAGCAGATGCGGATGCGCAGCGACATCCTCAGCGGGGCGCGGCGGCAGGGCAAAAAACTCGCTGCGCACGGGAATGCCCGTCACCCTGGCATTGCGAAAGTATGCGGCGGCGGGTGCAAAATTCACGGCAGCGGCGCTGACGCGCTTGCCAACCAGCCGATTAGCCATGCCGGGCACAGCGTTCGGCTCAAAGGCGAGGGTGGGAATCTGAAGCAGTTGCGCCGCCAGCATCGCCGGGCCGGAGGCATATCCGCCAACACCGATGACCGCATTCGGCCGGAAGCGGCGCAGCAGCGCCACGCAGCGCAGGATGCTCAACGGCAAATCGACGAGCGTGCGCACGCGCGTGAGCAGCGAAACATTGTTGAGCTGGCCGACCTTGATGAGCGTAAGCGGGAAACCGGCCTGCGGCACCAGCCGCGACTCCAGACCGCGCGGCGTGCCCAGAAACATGACCTCCACCGGGCCTTCTGCCTGCATCTGCCGCGCAACGGCAATGGCAGGAATGATGTGGCCACCGGTACCACCGCCGGCGATGAGTACCTTCATTCCACTTCCCGCGTGATGCTGAGCAGCACCCCCATGCAGCAGAGCATGATGATGAGCGAGGTTCCGCCGTAGGAGATGAAGGGCAGCGTGATGCCCTTGGTGGGCAGCAGGTCAATCACTACGCTGATATTGAAAAAGGCCTGGATGAGAATCGCCGAGGTGAGCCCGAAGGCCGTGAAGCGGGCAAAGGGATCGCGAGAGAGAATCGCCGCGCGGAAGCCGCGATAGCCGATGTACACAAAAAGGCTGACGATGGCGATGGCGCCGATGAAGCCCAGTTCCTCAGAGATGTTGGCAAAAATGTAGTCGGTCTGCGGCTCGGGCAGAAAGAAGAGCTTCTGGCGGCCTTCCATGTACCCAAGGCCATACAGCCCGCCGGTGCCCACGGCAATGAGCGACTGGATAATGTGAAAGCCCTTGCCGAGCGGATCGGCTTCCGGATTCATGAAGGCCAGCAGGCGCTCGCGCCGCCACGCCACGCGAAAGAGCATCCAGTAAAGAATCGGCGTGAAGGCCAGAAACGCGCCGACAATCCAGCGCAGGCGTAGCCCGGCCAGATACAGCAGCAACGTGGTCACAGCGGCCAGCACCATGGCTGTCCCGAGATCCGGCTCTTTCAAAATGAGCAGCGTAAAGATGAGGCTCGGCAGCGCGGCCGGCAGGATGGTGTTGCGCCAGTCCTCCATGGTGTGCATGCGGTTCTGCAGAAACCACGCAATAAACAGCACCGCCACGGGGGTAGCCAGCGCCGAGGGTTGGAATGAAAAGATGCCGAAGCGAATCCAGCGGTGCGTATTATGCGAATCTCGCATGAAGAAAGCCGACAGCAGGGTAAGCACCGTAAGGCCGACCAAGGGGAAGATGATGCTGGGCCGGTTCAGGCGCCGGTAGTCAATCTGCATCAACCCGGTCATGCAGGCCAGGCCCGCCACCGCATAGATGGACTGCCGAATAAGAAAGGTATATGCGGAGCCGTACATCACCTTGGACAATACGGCGGAGGCGCTGAACACCATCAGCAGGCCGACGACGACAAGAATCAGCGTTGCGTAGAAAAGTGATTTGTCTACGCCGACGCGTTTTGCCATGCAACGGCTCCTCGCCGGGCAAGAACTATGCTCTTGAAAGTTTGCCCTCGATGTTCGTAGTTATCGAACTGATCAAAACTGGAGCATGCGGGCGCCAGCAGCACCACGTCGCCTTTCTCTGCTGCTTCCGCAGCCAGGGAAACAGCCGTGTCCAGCGTGCCGGCGGATACCAGCTTCACGGAGCCCTCCAGATGCGTGATGATCTTTTCCGCAGCCGACCCGATGGTGTACACCGCCTTGACGCGCCCGGCCAGCAGCGGGCGAAGCTGGCGGTAATCCGAGTCCTTGTCCTTGCCGCCCAGAATCAAATGAATACCGCTGGGGAAGGATTCGATCGCCTTCATGGCCGCATCCACATTGGTGGCCTTGGAGTCGTTGTAGTAGCTCACGCCGTCGATTTCGGCGACGAACTCCAGGCGATGCTCCACGGCTCGGAACCCGGCAACGGCGGCGCGGATCGCTTCCGGTGAGGCTCCAGCCAGGCGTGCGGCGCAGACCGCGGCAAGCACATTCTCCACGTTGTGCGCGCCTTTCAGCGGAATTTCTTCAAGCTTGAGGATCGGTTCCGGCGCGGCCTGCTCCGAGGCGCGGAAGAGAATCACGCCCTCGTGCACGAACGCTCCCTGCCGGATGGCGCGCTTGCGGCTGAACCAGAAAACCTGCGATCTGGCGCGGGCTGCGGCGCGGGAGGCCACGTCGTCATCGGCGTTGAGGATGAGCATGTCGTCCGCGGACTGCGAGGCGAAGATGCGCTCCTTGGCGGCAACGTAATTCTCAAAGCTGCCGTGGCGGTCGAGGTGATCGGGCGTGATATTGAGAATGACGGCGATGTTGGGATGGAAGGTCTCGGTGGTCTCCAGTTGAAAACTGGAGATTTCGAGCACGGACCAGCCATCTTCGCGGGTGTCTTCCACCAGGCCGATGACCGGCTGGCCGATATTGCCGCCCACATGCACGGGCTGGCCGGCCTTCACCAGAATTTCGCCGCAAAGGCTGGTGGTGGTGGTCTTGCCGTTGGAGCCGGTGATGGCAATCACCTTGCCCTTGAGGAAGCGCGCGGCGAGCTCCACTTCTCCGATGATGGGAATGCCGAATTTCTGCGCCTGCGACAGTTCGGGCGTGGTCAGCGGTACGCCCGGGCTCACGACGATGAGGTCCTGGCGGCGGAAGGTCAGCAGCCCATGGCCACCGGCTTCCACGGCAATGCCCTGCTCGATGAGCGCGGGAATCTCCTTGCCGAGCGCCTGTGCGCTGCGAATGTCGGAAACAGTGACGTGCGCGCCCCGGCGGCGCAGAAACAGCGCGGCCGCAAGTCCCGATTTGCCAAGGCCCACGACGAGAACTTTCTTACCCTTTAACTCCATACAGATTCCTGTGACCCTTAGCTCTTGGACGAAAAATCAAAGCCGGGCGCGAACACCAGTATTGTCCCACGCGGCACTCACGTTAGCGAAGTTTCAATGTGGTCAGTGCAAAAAGTGCAAACACAAGCGCGCCAATCCAGAAGCGGACGATGACTTTGGACTCCGACCATCCCATCAGCTCAAAGTGATGGTGCAGCGGCGCCATGCGGAAGATCCGCTTTTTCCTCAGCTTGTAGCTGCCCACCTGCAGGATGACCGACAGGGCCTCCACCACGAAGATGCCGCCGATGAAGGGCAGCAGCAGTTCCTGCTTGATGACCACCGCCATGGTGCCGATGGCGCCGCCCAGGGCCAGCGAGCCTACATCGCCCATAAAGATTTGCGCCGGATGCGCGTTGTACCAGAGAAAACCAATCGACGCGCCGACCATGGAGCCGCAAAAGATGGTGAGCTCGCCCACCAGCGGCATGCGCTGCAGCTCCAGGTAGTCGGCAAAAACCGCGTGGCCGCTGACGTAGGTGAGCACCGTGAGCGCGCCCGCCGCAATAATGGTGCAGCCGATGGCGAGTCCGTCCAGCCCGTCCGTGAGGTTTACCGCATTGCTTGATCCCACGATGACAAGAATCACAAACAGCACAAAGGGGATGAAAGCCAGCAGCCCGAAGTGCGGGATTTGCGCCAGCGCGGGAATCATGAAGCGCGGCCGCAGGTTCTTGAAGAATGGCACCATCAACTGCGTGCTGTAGCTGCCCTGCCACTCCAGGTACACGAGCGAAATGCCGACCAGCGCCGAGGCAAGGATCTGCAGGCCCATCTTGGCGCGGGCCGAAAGACCCAGATTCCTGCGGTGGACAATCTTGATGTAATCATCGGCAAAACCGATGGCGCCAAAGGCCATGGTCGAGAGCATCACGACCCACACCAGCGGATCGGAAAGATCGGACCACAGCAGCGTGGGCAGCAGGATGGCCGTGCAGATGAGCACGCCGCCCATGGTCGGCGTGCCGGCTTTTTTCTGATGAGCCTGCGGGCCTTCCTCGCGAATGTACTGGCCAATCTGGAATTCGCGCAGCTTTTCAATCACATACGGGCCAATGAGCAGACCGATGAGCAGTGCGGTCAGCGAGGCAAACGCCGTCCGAAAGGTGAGATAGCGAAAGATGCGGAAGGGGCTGAAGTGCGGATAGAGCTTTTGATAGAGAAGCCAGTAGAGCAAACTTCCTCCGGCGAAGTGAACGGGCGGTAGTGACTATCTTAACGCGGACCGCGCGCCGCTGGCCTGTGCATCGCGGGTGGGGGAATCGCGATGGCTAATGCGCCGCGCCTGCCCAGGTGGAATTTTCTCCATTGGCCAGCAGCAGATGCACCGCGCGCTCCAGCCGCACGCCGCGTGAAGCCTTCAGCAGCACGGCGTCGCCCTCGCGCAGATTTGCACGCAGCCACTCGCCCGCCTCTTCGGGCGTTTCCAGGTATTGAGCCTCCACGCCGGCTGCCCGTGCCGCGTCCACCATGCTGTTGGCCGCGCCACGCACGCCGATGACAAGATTCACCCCTGCTTCCGCGGCAGCTTTGCCGCAGGCGGCATGCAGCGCTGGCGATTCCGTACCCAGCTCCAGCATTTCTCCCGCCACCACGATGCGCCGCCCGGCGGGCATGCCGGCCAGCGTGGCGATCATGGCCTTCAGCGCCTCGGGGTTCGAGTTGTAGCAGTCATTGATGATGGTCGCGCCGTGCCAGGTGAGCACTTCGCCGCGCTTGTCCTCCGGCTGCAGCGATTCGAGGGCGCGGGCCGCCATGTCGAGCGGAATCTCCGCCGCCAGGCCCACGGCGAGCGCGGCCAGAATGTTTGAGACGTTATGCTCGCCCAGCAAATGAAGGTGCAGGGACGCTCGCTGGCCGTCCGCATGCACCGCCAGTCGCAGGCCGTCCGGGCCAAGGTTTTCAATCTGCTCCACGCGCAGGTTGGCGCAGGGACCGCGCCCGAAGTGGATGACCCGCCCATGAAAGTCGCGGCCAAACTGCGAAACGTAAGGATCGTCGCAGTTGAGGAAGGCAATGCCGTCGGGCGGCAGCGACTGGATGAGCTCATACTTGGCGCGCGCAATGCCGGCAATGCCGTCAGGGAAATTCTCAATGTGAGCGCGGCCCACGTTGGTGACCACGCCCCAGTTGGGCGCGGCAATGCGGGCCAGCGCCGTGATTTCTCCCGCGTGGTTCATGCCCATTTCGATCACGGCCACGTCGTGCTCCGGCTCCAGCCGCAGCAACTGCAGCGGCAAGCCGTAATTGTTGTTGAGGTTGCCCCGCGACTTCAGCACCGAATAACCAACGCCCAGCACGGTGGCAACGGCTTCCTTTGTCGTGGTTTTGCCTGCCGAACCCGTGATGCCGACTACGCGCTTGCCCCAGTGGCGACGCACGGCCGAGGCAAGATGCTGCAGGGCAACCAGCGTGTCTTCCACCACGATGTGGGTATAGTCCGGAGCGGCACCCAGCCCGGCAATCCACGAACGCGCCACCACGGCGGCAACGGCTCCGCGCTCCTGCGCCGCGGCAATAAATTCATGTCCGTCGAAGCGCTCTCCATGAATCGCGAAGAACAGGTCGCCGGGCTCCAGCGTGCGCGAATCAATCGAATATCCGGTAGCCGGATGCGCGGGATTGGCGCAGCGCAACTCGCCGCCACACCAGCGTGCAATCTGTTCGAGCGTGAGCTTCATGCGGAGGCTCCAGTAGCCTTCAGTTCTTGCAGAGCGGCCGCAGCCACGGCAGCATCGTCAAAAGGAATCGTACCCTGCCGGAGGGTTTGTGTCTTCTCGTGCCCCTTGCCGGCCAGCAGAACGATGTCTCCGGCGCGCGCCGCGCGCACGGCGGCGTAGATGGCGCGAATGCGGTCCGGCTCCTGCACATAAGGCGTTTCAAGGCCATCCAGGCCAGGCAGGATGTCCACCAGAATCGCCTCCGGCTCTTCGCTGCGCGGATTGTCCGAAGTCAGCACTACCAGGTCGCTGCCCTCCGCCGCGGCGCGGCCCATCAGCGGGCGCTTGGTGCGGTCGCGGTCGCCGCCGCAGCCGAACATCGTAATCACGCGGCCGTTGTTCTCGCGAACCAGATCGCGGGCCAGCGCAATCAGGTTGCGCAGGGCGTCATCGGTGTGCGCGTAGTCGACCACCACGGCGAAGGACTGGCCTTCGTCAATGGTCTGGAAGCGGCCCGGAACGCTCGGCAGCGTGGCAATCGCCGAGACCACCTCGCAGAGCGTAAGGCCGCGCGCCAGCGCCGCCGCCGAGGCCGCCAGCAGGTTGTACACATTCACGCGGCCAATGAGCTTCGTCGTCACCTGCGCCGCGCCAAAGGGCGTCCGCAGCCGGAACTGCATGCCGCGGCTGCCCATCTCGACCGCCTCCGCGCGAAAGTCGCCGTGCTCGATGCCGTAGGTAAATACTTCACTTCCCTGCGCACGGGCGTATTCGGCAAGCTGCGCGCCGTAAGCATCATCCGCATTCACCACGGCAACGCGCGGGGCGCGCCCCAGGCTGGCGTCAAACAGCCTCCGCTTGGCCGCAAAGTAAGCGTCCATCGTGCCGTGGAAGTCGAGATGGTCGCGCGTTAGATTTGTAAAGATCGCCACGTCATACGGCACTCCAAAGACGCGGCCCTGCGCCAGCGCATGCGATGAGACCTCCATCACCGCCTCCGTCGCTCCGGCATCCACGCCGCGCCGGAACAGCTCCAGCAGATCGCGCGACTCCGGCGTGGTGTGCGGCGAGGCCAGCACCTGCCCGGCCAGATGATACTCGATGGTGCCCACCAGGACGGTCTTGCGGTTCACGCACTGCAGCAACCCCTCCACCAGGAACGCCGTGGTGGTTTTGCCGTTGGTTCCGGTCACGCCGGTGATGGCAAGCTGCTTTTCCGGATGCCCAAAGAAATTCGCCGCCGCCACAGCCATGGCGTTGCGGCCATGCGGCATCTGCGCCATGGTTACCTCGGCCCGCGAGGACCACTCGGCCATGGCATCGGCCGAGTCCGTGAGAATGGCAGCCGCGCCCTTCTCGATCGCTGAGGCGATGAAGCGGTTGCCGTCCACGGTTTCCCCGCGCATGGCCACGAACAGCGCGCCCGGCGCAACGCGGCGCGAATCGTACTCGATGCCCGTGATCTCCGGGTCTGGTCCAGAGCGGCGGAGCACCGCCACGCCGTCAAGCATGCTGCTGAATTGCATAGTGCAAGAAGAACGAATCTCAGGGGGTTGACGCAAGTGGAAATTGTTTTCTGCTGCGCCGGGCGGAAATCGCTCCCGAACTGCATTTTACGGATGAAAGCGAACGACAATCTGCGTGCCCTGCGGAACCTTGGTTCCCGCCGCTGGAACCTGCTCGGCGGCCATCCCGGAACCCAGCACCTGCACGCCCAGCCCCGTGGCTCCGGCCTTCTCAATGACCTCACGCACCGACTCGCCGGCAAACGAAGGCACCGTAACTGTCGGCTTCGCGTTCACCGTAACATCGCCGGGTGCGGCAGGCGGCTCCGGTACTGAGACGGTAGAAGGTGCGGCAGGCGCCTGCATCTTTATTTGTGGCCGAGGCGCGGCAGCAGGCGTGTTGTCTAAGCCGTGCGACTTGTCCTCGGCCACACGCTGGTCCACAACCGGAGCAACGCCGGGAAGACTTGTCGAGCGCAATGGATCATTCGCAGGCAGATGATTGACCTCGGCAAAGAGCGAGTTCATGTCGTCGGTCTGCTCCTGCGGATCGGACTCCTTCGGCGCGTTCTTGATCTCCTGGGCAATTTCCTTGGGCGTCTTCACCGGCTGGTCGTGCGGCACGCCCAGGTACTCGAGAATCTCCTGCGCGAGTTCGCGGAAGACAGGTGCGCTGGCCGAGGTGCCAAAGCGGTATTTGTACTCCGGCGCGTCGGTGATGACGGCAATGGTGACCGCCGGATCATTAACCGGCGCAAAGCCGACGAACGAGGCCACGTACAGGCGCTTGGAGTAGGTATGCGTGCGCGGATCGATCTTCTCCGCGGTGCCCGTTTTGCCGGCTGCGCTATAACCGTTCAACTGCGCGGGAATGCCCGTGCCCGTATCCACCACGCCTTCCAGCATGGAGCGCATCTTGGCCGCCGTCAGCTCTGAGATGACCCGGTGCGCGCCCGGCGGCAGCGGGTTAGGCACACTTGTTTCCGGATGATATGGGTCTGCCTGCAGGCCCTGTCCCGGAGATTTCGGCGTCACATCCATCACGATGCGCGGGGGCAGATACACACCGCCGTTCGCAACGGTCGAAGCCATGGAAACAAGCTGGATCGGCGTAATGCCCACCGCGTAGCCCATGGGCACCGAGCCAATGGCCGTGGGACCCCAGCGATTGGGCGGGCGCAGCAGACCCGCGGTCTCTCCCGGCAGGCGAATGCCGGAGCGCTGGCCAAAGCCGAACTCGCGAATGTAGTGGTACAGTTCGTCCTTGCCGAGCCGCTCTCCAATCTCCACCGCAGCCACGTTGCTGGACTGCGCCAGCGCCTGCCGTGCGGTGAGCACATTGCCATGCTGGTGCTCAAAGCGAATCACGTCGCGGTCGTCATGCACAACGCGCCCATGCACATTGATGCTGCCGCCGAGCGTGTGAATCAGGGAATCCGTCGTAATCACATGTTGCTGAAGCGCGGCCGAATAAGTGACGATCTTAAACATCGAGCCGGGCTCGAAGACGTCGCTGACAGCCCAGTCGATCAGGCTGTCCGGATTGTTGTAGCGATAGTGATTCGGATTGAAGGTAGGCCACTGCGCCAGCGCCAGAATCTGCCCGGTATGCGGATCCTGCACAATGATGATGCCGCGCCGCGCCTTCGTGCGCTCCATATTCTCGTCTAGCGCCTTCTCGGCCATGTACTGGATGTTGGCGTCGATGGTGAGAACCAGATTTTCACCCGGCCTGGGGTCGCGCTCCTTGCTGCCGAGCACGTGGCGACGCGCGTCTACGGCGGTATACATGCGGCCCGGCGTACCCTGCAGCTTCTTGTTGAACTGGTATTCCAGCCCGCCCAGACCTTCGCCGCTGGAGCCCACAAAGCCCAGCATCTGCGCCGCAAGATTCTGATCCGGGTAGTAGCGCTTGAACTCGCGCTGGAAATAGACGCCCTTCAGATGAAGCGCCTTCACGCGTTCGTAGACTGAGGAGTCCATCTTGCGCGCTACCCATGCAAAGTCGCGCGAGGCATTCAGGCGCGCCAGAATATCGTGTGCGCTGGTGTAGCGGTCTTCGGGGTTGGTATGGACAATCGCGGCCAGCACATCCGCGTCATGCGCCTTGTCCGCGCCCACCTGCCACGGCACGGCGTAAGCGGACTCGGCATAAACGGTCATCGCCAGCCCATGCAGGTCGCGGTCGTAAATGATGCCACGTCGCGGTTCTACCTGGAAGGTGCGCTCCTGCTGGTTGGCTGCCTCCTCCACATACTTGTGGTGCTCCACAATCTGGACGAAAAACAGGCGCAGGACGATCACCACCGTCCAGAACAGGAAGAACAGCGGAACGCTGAAGACGCGCCAGCGCTGCATGGGCGTCGAGAGCGGAACGGAACTGGAATTTTTATTCGACGTGCGGGGGCGGGAGGGCTTTGCTGACGTTGCTACTGCCGGCATAAAGTCCCTCCCTTAAAACGCATTGGAGACGATTTCCCCAAGGTCTCTTAGCGCATCGGCGGAGGCGTGTTCTCAGCCAGCACAGGCGCATTGGCGTTCAGCGCGCCGTCAGGACGCACCACCTGCCCGGGCGTGGGAGCCGCCAGTCCAAGCTGGTTGGCCAGCCGGTCAATGCGGCCGGGATTGTTCAACTGCGCTTCGGTCAACCGCAGGTGATAGTTCGACTCCTGCAGCTTGCGAAGCTCCTGCTTCTGCGAGGCGATGCTGTAGCCGTACTCGATGGCGCTGAAGTGCTGCCAGCCGTAAATCAGGATCAGGCAGCAAAGAATCCCGATCGCCATGGCGAAGCTGCGCATCTCTTTGTTGCGCTGTGGATCATCCGCCTTCACCAGACGGCTGTTGTCAATCTTCTTGGCGAAGAAAACCTCGGGCGTGGGACCGCGGCGCGCCCGCTGCTGCGCGGCCAGAAGCGCGAGATTGCGCTCCCGAATGCGATCCTGCACACGATCGCGATGCGAGCGCCCTGCGTCCATCCCCTCAAATCCTGTCATGACCTGTGTCGCCATGGTCTTCTCCTGATTCCCTTGCCGGTACTGCTGTTTCCCTTCCTTGCGACCGGGCCAGGGCCGCTGAGTTCTGGAAGGCGTTGGTGTTGCAGAAGTCGTCTGAGGTGTAACTTTCGCTGTTTTTACTGCGGCGGGACGACCCTGGGCCCGATATCTTGTCTTGCTGCTGCTAACTGCTACTTACGTTCCGCGGCGCGCAGCTTCGCGCTGCGTGCGCGCGGGTTGCGATCCGTTTCCTCCGGGCCGGCCGTAACCGGCTTGCGGGTAAGTACCTCGTAAATCCCATCTCGCCCGCCCTCGCGCAGCGCATCTTTTGCAATGCGGTCTTCGAGGGAATGGAAGCTGATCACCACCAGCCTTCCTCCGGGCTTCAGAAGCGCGGGCGCCGCGTTGAGCAGCGCCTCGATTTGCCCCAGTTCCTGGTTTACGTAGATTCGGAGCGCCTGAAAGGTTCGCGTCGCCGGATGAATTCGCTCGGATTTCATCGCCGGGGCAGCGGCCGAAACAACCCGCGCAAGCTGCGCAGTAGTGCTGATCGGCCGTGCCCTGACAATGGCTCTGGCGATTCTCCGCGACCTCCTTTCCTCTCCGAATTCGTAAATCAGGTCGGCGAGCTGTTTTTCGCCGAACTGGTTTACCACTTGTGCGGCGGTTGTCCCCACCCGCGGATTCATCCGCATGTCGAGTGGGCCTTCCGCCTGAAAACTGAATCCTCTGTGCGCTTCGTCAAAGTGCATCGAACTGGCGCCGAAGTCGGCCAGCAGGCCGTCGAGGCTGCGGGGCTCTATCAGTTGCCCGGCCTCGCTGAACTCCGTGTCGTGCAGAATCACCCGGGGCATCTCCGCCCCTGACTCCTCACGCAGTGCCTCGATACGCTCCCGGGCCAGCCTCATGGCTTCCGGATCGCGGTCAAAGGCGATCAGCGTGCCCTCCGGCCCAAGCAACCTTGCTATGGCCGTCGAGTGTCCTGCGAATCCCAGGGTGGCATCCACATAGGTGCCGCCCCGGCGCACGTTCAGGAATTGGATCGCATCCTGTAAAAGAACCGGCACATGACGCTCACGCTCCATGTGCTCCCCCTTGGGGGCGTTTACAAACCAAAATCAGCCAGCGCCTGCTCATCTTCCGCGGTGAGCGGGTTCTGCTCCATGTTTTGCTGGAAGGCTTCGCGATTCGCGACCTCCAGGTAGGTCTGCATGCCGAAGACAACAACATCGCCGGTCACCTTGGCCGACTCGCGCAGAATCTGCGGCAGCAGAACACGGCCCTGCGCATCCATCTCGGCCACCTGGCCGTAGTAATTGACCCGGTCCAGAAACTTCTTCTTCGCAGGATTCATGCTCGGAATCGCAGCCAGCTTCTGCTCGATCTTTTCCCACTCCTGCAGCGGATAAACCTCGGCCACCTTGCCGTCCTTGCTGGTGATGTAGAACTGGGTGCCATACTGCTCGTCTATCCGGCGCTTGAACTCCGCCGGCAGCTTCAGCCGCCCTTTCTCATCGACCCGGGTTGGATGGTTGCCACGAAACATTGTTGATGACCCGTATTCGTTGTGGAGGAAAGAAACCGAAAATGCCGAAAGGTGCTGTAATCTGTTGCCGTTATCGGCTTTTTACGAAAATTCGTGAACTTTACTCCACTTTTGACCACATTTGTCCACCATCGTAACCCACGCAGCCGCAGAGTCAAACGCAAAAAATCAACGATTTAGAGTGGAAATCGCAAAAGGGCGAAGGGGTGGCGAAGACCCAAATCGGGAAGTCTATGCGTAAGGGGTAAGAGATAAGGTAACCCAATATATTGCGGTTATCTTACTTGGTTCACTGCGCAAGTCCGGGCCTTGCAATCGCCAGAATAGGCTTAATGACGAGACTTTCTATGGACGAAGCGCTGAACCCGCCGCCGCGCCTGCGCCTGCACCAACCACAACAGGTAGAGCACAATGAGCAGATTGGCGGTAACCAGGCCCACCTTGAAGAGGGAGAAGTGCAGGAGCAACTCGTAGAACTCCCACGGTAGAAAGGCTGCTGTGAAGACGAGCGTGACGTACTCAGCCCAGACCTTTTCCAGCACCAGCCCGGTTCCTTCAATCAGTTCGAGCGAGGCGTACACAAAGATGCCGAGGCTGAGCATCCGGAGCTCCCGGGTGTTGACAAGCGCCGCCTTGGTCAGGATGAAGTTGACCATGTGGCTTTCCGGGTCAAAGCGCAGCACTACGACGATCCAGTGATTGAGAAAGCTGACGAGGTCGCGATGCAGCAGGCGCAAAGCTCCCACGCCCAGCAGGACCAGCCCAAGGCCCTTCAATACTTTGAGCACGCCGATCAGCACCAGCCACTTGTCATGGTGCTCTTCCGCATGACGTTCTGCACCCAGAGAGACGTCCATGGCGGGAGGGGTACGAGGGTCTTGCGTAGAACTCGGCATAAACACTGCTTGCGACCAGCATATCGAGATTGTCCGCGACAAGCGAGTGCCGCCCATTCGTTCCTGCGATCGAATTCCCGCTATGAAATCATCCGTCCACTGCCAATCAGAGGGGATTGCATGCGCCGAAAGTTTGCCTCGGGCAAGTCTTGCCATTGTTGTCAGATCATTTTTGGATCTCGCTGCATGCGCCATTCCGGCCACGCTTCCCTGCCCCACGCAGACATCACTGCAGCCCCATGACGGCGCAAAGGTGGTTCTCGGCGACCTGAGCTCCAATGGCCGGGAAAGCGGCATCACCGTGCTCACGCTCACGCGAGAAGCCGTAACGGAAGCAAGAACAGAATCGATCACCATCCCGCTTGCCTCCTCGCCATCTCCCGCGTAGCCACGGATCACCCCTGCCGGGTTCGTTTTGCTGCCGTCAATATCGCGCCCCGCCGCCCGGTACATGCCGCAAATTGCGAATACCCGCACACCGCAGCGCTGCTAGTGTGAAGGTATGAGGCACCACTACATTGCGAGCCAGTGGGTTCCCTATGGGGTCAGCGAAGTCTTCGCTTTCTTTGCGAACCCGCAGAACCTGGCTCCCCTGATGCCGAGCTGGCAGCAGGTGCGGATGGAAGGGCTGCTCGTGGTCGATCCTCCTCTCAGGCCGCCGTCCCTGCCCGGTCCGGCTCCCAAAACCATCGTCGCAGGCGCAGGCACGCGCATGACCATCCGCTTTCGTCCCGTGCCTCTTGTTCCGATCCGGCTGGCCTGGGACGCAAAGATCACCGAATTTGCATGGAACGACCATTTCTGCGACGAACAGGAGCGGCGCGGCCCCTTCGCCTACTGGAAGCACTGCCACCAGGTGAAGGAAGAGCTTCGCGAAGGCAAGGCCGGCACGCTCATCACCGATCAGCTCACCTACGAGTTGCCCCTCGGGCTGCTGGGCGAAGTGGCCCACGCGCTGGGTGCCGCCGCACAGATTCGCTCGCTGTTCCGCTACCGCCAGAAGCGCCTGCTGGAGCTGCTGGCATCCGACCCGCGGCAACCTGGCCGGCCCCAATCCACCTAAAGTCTTGCGCCATCGTGGATTATCGGCTGCATCCATCGCTCACAGACCAGTAGCTCCCGAGGCGGCGTCTCTGCTCACAGGGTTACAATCAAAGGTACAAATGGTGTTTTTCCGGTTGCGAATGCGGCACCTCTCATGCCCCGGTCGGCCATTTGCCAGGAAAGGTCCGGTTACGACCCCATTCATGAGCCGTGCATCCCATCGCAGCGCCCGTCTGCTCCTTATCGCCACCCTTTCGCTCTCCTGCGCAGCCATGGCGCAAACCCGCCCCGGGCCGAGCGCAAAAAACCCCTCCGCAACGGTAAAGTCGGCCCCAAAGACCGCTCCAGTCCAGTCCGCGCAAAAGAGCACCGCCAAGACTGACACGGCGTCCACTCCCGACCAGGGAAGCGCCTACTACCACTACATGATGGCGCACTATTACGAGCAGCTGTCGGCCACCTATGGCCGTCCCGAGTACGCCACCAGGGCCATCGACGAGTACAAGCAGGCCATGCGCCTCGATCCCGGCTCCAGGTTCCTCGAAGACCACCTGGCGAACCTCTACTTCCAGACCGGAAACATCAAGGAAGCCATCGAAGCCGCACAGGAACAGATCAAGCGCGACCCCAACGATCTGGAAGGCCACAAGCTACTGGCGCGCATCTATCTGGACTCGCTCAGCAACAGCCAGCAGGACCAGCAGACCGCCCAGAAGATGCTCAGCCTCGCCACAAAGGAATACGAAACGCTGGTCAAGCTCGATCCTAAGAGCGCGCCCGACCATCTCATGCTTGGCCGCCTCTACGCCGCCAACCAGCAGCAGGCCAAGGCGCAGGCCCAGTTCGAAGCTGCGCAGAAGATCGACCCCTACTCAGAAAATACGGTGCTCAACCTGGCGCGCTTCTACAGCGACTCCGGCCAGACCGACAAGGCAATTGCCATCCTCAATGCCGTGCCCGCCGGCCAGCAAACGCCTCGCATGGAATATGCCCTGGGGCTGACCTACGCGCACCAGAAGAAAACCAAAGAGGCCGTCACCGCACTCGAACGCGCGCTGGTGCTCGACCCCGGCAATCTGGACATTGAAAAGGCGCTCGCCAAGAACCTGTTCGCCGACCAGCAATACGACAAGGCACTCCCCTACTACCAGGACATTGCAGCCGCCGACCCGAAAGACTCGACCGCGTTCCTGCGCCTCTCCGACATCGAGCGCCACAAAGGCGAGTTCCAGAAGTCGTATGACAACCTGATGAAGGCCAAAACTCTCAGCCCCGAGTCCATCGAGATTGCCTACGACGAAGGCCTGCTCAACGACGCTCTCGGACACCTGAACAAGGCCGCGGCCAACTTCCAGAAGCTGGTGCAAATCTCTGACCGGCCCTCCAGCGACTTTTCCAAGGACGAAAAGACAGACCGCTTTCTCTTTCTCGACCGGCTGGCTCACGTCTACCGCGAACAAAATAAGGTGGACGAAGCCATCGCCGTCTACGAGAAAATGATCGACCTGGGCGGTAAATTCACCGAGCAGGCCTACCAGTCGCAGGTGGATACCTACGATAGCGCTCACGAGTACGCCAAGGCGCGGAACGCAGCCGAGCAAGCCGCAAAAGGGCTGCCCCACAGCCGCTCCATGAAGATTCTGCTGGCCGCCACCATGGCCGATACCGGCGACGCGCGCCAGGCGATCGCAATGGACAAATCGCTGCTCGACGGCAAGCCCGACGACGACCGCCAGGTATACCTCGCGCTGGCGCAGATGCAGATTCGCCTCGGCCACTGGCGCGACGCCAACAAGGCGCTCAACCAGGCGGAGAAGCTCGCCAAAACCGACGATCAGAAAGTATTCATCTACTTCCTGCGCGGCTCGCTGCTCGAGCGCCAGAACCGCCTCGACGCCGCCGAAGCCCAGGCCCGCAAGGTGCTCGCCCTCGAACCCGAGAATCCAGTCGCGCTCAACTACCTCGGCTACCTGCTGGCCAATCGCGGCAAGGACCTGCCCAGGGCGCTGGCGCTGATTCAAAGGGCCGTCAAGCTCGACCCCATGAATTACGCCTACCTGGACTCGCTGGGCTGGGCCTATTTCAAGCTGGGCAACTATGCCGAGGCGGAGAAAAACCTCCGCCAGGCCTGCGATCGCGACTCCACCGACCCCACGGTGCACGATCATCTCGGTCAGCTTTACGCAAAAATGGGACAACTCAAGTTGGCCGCCGAACAATGGGAGCTTTCGCTCAAGGAGTTTGCGCACACCCTGCCCGCCGATGCCGAACCCGGTGAACAGGCCCGCGTCCAGAAGCAACTGGACCAGGTGCGCATCCGGCTGGCAAAGGAATCTCCCGCGCCGCGGCAGCCGTGATCCCGCTGGCCCCGGCCTGCGCCGTCCCCGACGAAGGATCGCTCTCTCGCCGCCGCTTTGACGAGCCGGCCCAACCCTATCGCACGCCCTTTGCCCGCGACCGCGCGCGCGTCATTCACTCCCGCGCCTTTCGCCGTCTCGCCGGCAAGACGCAGGTCTTCACCGAACGCTACTCCGACCACTTCCGCAGCCGCCTCACCCACACCATGGAAGTGGCGCAGATTGCGCGCAGCATCGCCGTCGCGCTCGGCCTCAACCAGGACCTGACTGAAACTCTCGCGCTTGTTCACGACATCGGCCACCCTCCCTTCGGCCACGCCGGCGAGCGCGCACTCGACGAAGCCATGCGGCAGTATGGCCTGCGCTTCGACCACAACCTGCACGCGCTCCGCATCGTCGACCACTTCGAGGTGCGCTACCTCGACTTTCGCGGCCTTAACCTCACCCTCGGCGTGCGTGAAGGCATCATCAAGCACTCCCGCGACTACTCCGCAACGGACCACCCAGAGTTGAGCGAGTTCTTCCTCGACCTCTACCCGCCGCTCGAAGCCCAGATCATCGATCTGGCCGATGAGATCGCCTACCTTACCGCTGACCTCGATGACGGTATGGAAGCCGGCATGCTCTCGCTCCAGCAGGTGCGCGGCGGCGTTGAACTCTTTGAGCGCTACTACGCCCCGCTCGAACGCGAGCACCCGGAAGCCCGCAGCCAGCTCAGATTCAACGAGGCCCTGCGGCGGATGCTGCACGCGCTCGTCACCGACCTCATCGAGCACACCGCCCTGCAGGTCCGCGAACGCGGGCTGAACAGCCTGGACGATATCCGCCACGCACCCGGCCGCATCTGCCAGTTCAGCCCCGCCATGGAATCCCTCCGCATGGCCACCAAGCGCTTTCTGTACGAAAACCTCTACCTCAGCCCGGATCTCTCATGGGCCCATCAGGAGGCCTCGGCGGTGATTCACCGGCTCTTTGCCTGGTGGATGGAAGACCCCTCGCGGCTGCCCGCCAGCCACGCCGCCCTGGTACCGGAAACCAGCGCCGCCCGCGTCGTTGCCGACTACATTGCCGGCATGACCGATGCTTACATCCTCCAGCTGGACCACGACCTGACCGGCGAAACCCGCCTGCACCCAGGCCCCGCCTCGAACTGATCCCGCCTCCCGGCCAATTTCATTCAATTCTTTTAATTTTTTGCCGATAACCACTTCGTGCCGCCCTTCTGGAGTGCGGATGCTTCGCGGTTGCAATCGGGTCCATTCGATGAGCTTTCCCCTGATTGTCCGAAGATTCGCCAGAAACCGGCACAGGTTGTCCATCAATGTGGGAGCGTAATACCACCTTAGTGCCAGGTTGACGGATTACAAACGGTAGTAAAAGTAGGTTACTGGAATCGAAAAATTCAGCCTGAAAGACGCACCCAGCCTCAGGGCTGAATCGTGAGGGAACCATGGAACACATTCGCACCATCATGCAAAATCTGCTGCGGGACGAAAACGGTCAGGATCTGATCGAATATGCTCTCGTTGCCGCCCTGATCGGCCTCGCTGCCGTCGCTGCCCTGAACACGCTCTCCGGCGATGTCACGGGCCTGTTCAACAACATCGGGAGCACGCTCTCCTCGGCCATTCTCTAGCCTCGGAGTCAACGCAACCGGCGGGCGTCTGCAGCGATGCAGACGCCCGTTTCACTTGCAGCAAAACCAGGGCGTCATCGAGTCACGAAAATCACGGTTTCTGCCGAAGTATCTCCTATGAAGCGCACCGCAACCGGCAAGCCAGGCCTGCCGGCAAAGAAATCGAAGGCGGGCAGTCGATGAATAACCGTCGCATGATGATCGCACTGGTGGCCGCGCTGGCCATCTCCGGAGCCTGCACCCTGCTCATCGGGCGGCACATCAGCAGGAAGCCCCGGGCAACTGCCATTCCCCAGGTCACCTATGTTATTGCCGCCAAACCGATTGCCGCCGGCGAAGTCATTCAGGCCGCGTCGCTCAAGCAGGTGGCGTGGCCCAAAAGCATTCCGCTCCAGGGCGGATTCCAGAACGCGGCCAGCGTCACCGGGCGCGCTGCGCTTTATCCGGTCGCCGCCGGCGAGCCTCTGCTCTCGGCCGACCTTGCCACTCCCGGCAGCGGGCTGGGCATCGCCACCCGCATTCCCGAGGGCATGCGTGCCGTCGCCCTGCGCACCAATGACGTGGTCGCAGTCGGCGGATTCATCTATCCCGGCTCGCATGTGGACGTGCTGGTCACCCTCGGGGTCACCAACAACTCCGTTCCCGTGACCGAGGTGGTGCTCGAGGACGTTCAGGTGCTGGCCACCGGGCAGAAGACCGAGCCGGACCCCAAGGGCAAACCCACCAGCGTGGATATTGTGACCCTGCTGCTGACGCCCGAACAGGCAGAGCGCGCCGTGCTCGCCAGCGAAAAGGGGGCTATCCATATCGTGCTCCGCAACGGCGCCGACCAGCAGCAGGTCAACACCCCGCCCATCAACCTCGACGAACTGGCCGCCATGCCGGCGATGGCCTCGCAGCCAGGGCATGCCGCAGCCCGGCACATCAGCCCAAAACCGAAGCGCTACACGGTGGTGACCATTCTCGGCAATCACACGGAAACGAGTTCGTTTTAACGCCATGAGAACACCTGCTCCAATTCGGCAGTCCGCTCTTTCGGTCCCCGGGGCACGAACCCAGACTCGAATCCAGTCCCAGACTCGGACCCGGACACTCTGCCTTGGCCTCAGCTTCGCGCTCATCGCAATGGCGCTGGCTCCAGCAGCACGCGCCCAGCGCCCCGGCTACCGGGCCGCCACTCCCGAGGACGCAATCCAGCTCAGTCAACCCGATCGTTCTCTGGAGATCAAGGTGGGCCGCTCGATTGTCATCCAGACGCTGGCCCGTCTGCACAAGGTCTACATCAGCAATCCGGCGGTGCTGGACTCGCTGACCGTCAATCCTCACCAGCTGCTGCTCTCCGCCAAGGTGCCCGGCACCACGACGCTGGCCATCTGGGATGAGCATGGTCACTGCCAGCTCTACAACGTGGTGGCCAACATGAATGTTGCCGGCCTCCAGGAGGCGCTCGACCAGGCCTTCCCGCACGAGCGGATTCGCGCCGTGGCCCGGCAGAACCGGGTCACCCTCTCCGGCGTGGTCGCGGACAAAGACGACATCACCCGCGCCGAGCAGATTGCCTCCGGCTACGGCAAGATTGTGACCAACTCGCTGGTGCTCGCGCCGCAGCATCCGGTCGAGGTGCGCCTCAAGGTCCGCTTTGCGGAAGTGGACCGCACGCGCGCCCGCCAGCTTGGCTTCAACTTCGTCGAAGGCAACCGCACCAGCGCGGCCGTCAGTACGCAGCAGTTCCCCTCCTTCAGCAATTACGCGCTCGCCGGCGCAGCCGGGTCCGGCCTGGCCAACGTGACGAACCCGCTCAACCTGCTGCTCTACAACTCGGACCTCAACATCGCCGCGACCATCCAGGCGCTCGAAAACGACCAGGTGCTGCAGATTCTCGCCGAGCCCACCATCACCTCGCTCAGCGGCGTCACGGCCAGTTTTCTCTCCGGCGGTGAATTTCCCTACCCCGTCGTGCAGGGCGGCACCGGCGGCCTCGCTTCCGTCTCGGTCGCGTTTCGCCCCTACGGCGTGCGGCTCACCTTTACGCCCTACGTCAATTCCGACGGCACCATCCGCCTCAAGGTTGCGCCCGAGGTGAGCGCGCTCGACTACACCAACGAAGTGCAGATCTCCGGCTATACCATTCCCGCCATTGACACCCGCAGCGCCAACACCGAAGTCGAGTTGCGCAACGGGCAGAGCTTCGCCATCTCCGGCCTGCTCGATCACCGGCTCACCGACGACTTCCGCCACATGCCGCAGGTCTCCAGGATTCCCGTACTGGGCTGGCTCTTCAAATCCAAGCAGGTCCAGACCGCCACCACCGATCTGATCGTCATCATCACACCCGAGATTGTGAACCCGCTCGAAGAAGCAAAATCGCCGCCGCAACTGCCGAAAACCGTCAAGCCCTACATGAACGACGAAGTTTTTGACCAAAGACTGAACCCGCACCGCAAGGCCGCACCAGCCAGTCAGCACGGGAAGGGGGAGTAGCGCGATGAGCAAAACACTCCACATCGAACACACGCTCGCCATCTTCTCGGTCTGCGCCGACCCGGCGCTCAACGGACTCATCGAGCAGTTGCCCGCGCAGATGGAAGGCGTCGCTTTTGCCGGCGAATTCCAGGCCTATATCCACACCGGGCAGCGCCCGCAGTTTCCGCAAAGCCTGCGCCAGGCTCCGGGATGCGCAGCGTGGATTGACTTTGATCAGGATCCGGAGGCGGCACTGGAAACGGCCGAGGTGCTGCACGCGATGAACGCTCCGGCCATCACCTGCATCGGCGCAGCCTCGCGGCTCGACACAGCCCTGCTGCAGCGAGCCATGCGCGCCGGCTGCAGCGAGTTTCTGCAGAAACCAGTCACCGTAGACCAGCTCAAGGAAACGCTCACGCGCATCCAGAGCCGCATCTTCGTGCGCATGGAGTCCTCGTCCACGCGCGGCCAGATCGTCTCCCTCTTTGGAGCCAAGGGCGGCGTAGGCACCACCACGCTGGCCGTGCACCTGGCTGCGTACCTGGCCAAGCTGCACGGCAAAAAAACCCTACTCATCGACCACAATCATCAGCTGGGCCACGTCAGTCTCCTGCTCGGACTCGAAGAAAACAACTACCACTTCGATGACCTCATCCGGAACGCGGACCGGCTCGACGCCGAACTGCTGAACGGCTTCCTCGCCCGCCACCCCAGCGGACTGGCGGTCATCTCTTCTCCCTCCACCTGCACGGTCCGGCAGCGCGCCCTGCCAGAAGACGTGGAGCGCATCTTCGCCTTTCTCCGCACCGAGTACGACCTTGTTGTCATCGATTCCTCGCTGCAGTACGACGATGCCGCCGCGATGATCCAGCATTCGGACAGCGTCTATCTCGTCGCGACACCCGACATCGCCGCGCTGCGCGACCTCTCCCGATACATCGAACACCTCGGGCTCACCGAGACCTCCGCCGGCAAGCTGCATGTGGCCATCAATCGCTCCTCCTCGCAGGACGCCATCAGCCAGGAGCAGATTGAAAAGGTCGTCAAGTTTCCCGTCTCCATCAGCATCCCCAACAACTACGGAGAGCTGCTGCGCGCGGTCAACGCCGGCGAGCCCATCTGGCCGCAGCGCCGCTCCGAGTACACCGCGCGGCTCACGCGCTGGGCCATGCAACTGGCCGGCCGGCAGACGCCGGCGTCCACGCTCAGCCCGCGTGCCTCCAGAAAGCGCCTGTCCTTCTGGAAGCACGCACAACCCAGGGAGGCATAACCCATGGCCGATCCTGTTCTGCGCCTGGCCACGGCCACGCGCCCTGCGGAGCCTGCCGCGCGCCCGGCCGGTGCGCAGCCCGCCGAGCGCTATCACGAGCTCAAGTCCGCCGTGCACCACGAGCTCATCAAGAAGGCCGACCTCGAAAAACTCGGCGTGCTGCAGGGCAAGCGCGGCAGCCAGAATCAGCTGATGAGCCTCATTCAGCAGCTCATCGGCGAGCAGGGCGTGCCGCTCAGCGCCGCCGACCGCGACCGCCTCGCGCAGGAGGTGCTCGACGAGGTCTTTGGGCTCGGCCCGCTCGAACCGCTGCTGCAGGACCCCACCGTCAACGACATTCTCGTGAACACCCATCGCATGGTCTACGTGGAGCGACGCGGCGTGCTCGAACGCACCAACGTCGTCTTCAAGGACAACACCCACCTGATGCACATCATCGACAAGATTGTCTCGGCCGTAGGCCGCCGCGTCGATGAGTCCTCACCCATGGTCGACGCGCGACTGCTCGACGGCTCGCGCGTCAACGTCGTCATTCCGCCTCTGGCCGTAGACGGACCGCTTATCTCCATCCGCCGCTTTCCGTCCTCGCCGCTCACTGCCGAAGATCTCATCCGCTTTCGCGCCATGACGCCGGCGATGTTTGAGCTGCTTGAAGGCGCAGTCAAAGCACGGCTCAACATCGTCGTCGCCGGAGGCACGGGTGCCGGTAAAACCACGCTGCTCAATGTGCTCTCCGGATTCATCTCCGCCAAAGAACGCATCGTCACCATCGAGGACTCGGCCGAACTGCAGCTCAAGCAGGAGCACGTGGCGCGGCTCGAGTGCCGCCCGCCCAACGTGGAGGGCAAGGGCGCCATCCGCCAGCGCGAGCTCGTCATCAACGCCCTGCGCATGCGCCCGGACCGCATCGTGCTCGGCGAGGTGCGCGGCGAAGAAGCGCTCGACATGCTGCAGGCCATGAACACCGGCCACGACGGCTCCATCACCACCATTCATGCCAACACGCCCCGCGACGCCATCTCCCGCCTGGAAACCATGTGCATGATGGGCAACATTTCGCTGCCCGAAAAAGCCATCCGCAATCAGATCGCCTCCGCCGTGCACGTGCTCATCCAGGCGCACCGGCTCGGCGACGGCAGCCGCCGCATCACCCACATCAGCGAAATCACCGGCACCAGCGGCGAAGTCGTCAGCATGCAGGACATCTTCCTCTTTGAAAAGCAAGGCCTCGGACCCAACGGAAAAGTGAAAGGACGCTTCGTCTCAACCGGCATCGTGCCCAAGTTTGCCGAGAAGCTCAAAGCCGCCGGCATCCCCTTCAATCCCAGCCTCATGGAACAGGTGGTCGAGGTATAGCCATGACGCTGCTGCTCATCTTCGCCGGAATCGCACTCTTCAGCTTCGCCGTGATCGCGCTGCTCACCCGGCCCAGTGCCGAGGAAAAGACCATTCACAAGCGCCTCCAACAGGCCACGCATTCCGGCGCGGGAGCGCAGCAAGCCGGCGACGAGGTAGACGAACTGCTCAAGCAGCCGCTCGCCGCCGGAAGCGTTGCGCATCTCGACCGCATCCTCGACGGCTTCGACTTTTATCCGCGCCTTGAAAAACTCATCGAGCAGGCTCATCGCCCGGTGACGCCTGCGCGCGTGCTGCTGCAGGCCGCGCTCACCGCCGCAGGCGGCGCACTTGCGGCACGGCTGCTCTACCCGCATCTCATCGTCGAAGTCGCAGCGCCCATCGCCGGGCTGGCGAGCCCCTTCGCGCTGCTCCTCTTCCAGCGCAAGCGCCGCGTCAAGCAGTTCAATGACGCGCTGCCCGACGCCATCGACCTGATGTCGCGCGCGCTCAAGGCCGGCCACTCCGTATCGTCCGCCATCGAAGTGGTCGCCGAGCAGGGGCGCGAGCCGGTTGCTTCAGAATTTCGCGAAGTCTTTCGCGCGCAGAACTTTGGTCTGCCGTATCGCGACGCCCTCATCCAGCTCGCCGATCGCGTCCCCTCCGCCGACCTCCGCTTCCTCATCACCGCCATGATGGTGCAGAAGGAGACAGGCGGCAACCTCACGGAAATTCTCGACCGCACCACCTATGTCATTCGCGAGCGCCTGCGCATCTACGGCGAAGTGCGCACCAAGACCGCGCAGGGCCGCCTCACCGGCATGATCCTCGCGGCGCTGCCCATCATCCTCGGCGTCATCATCAACATCATCAATCCTGGCTACGCAAAGCCGCTCATTGCCACGCCCATTGGCCACAAGCTGCTCATCGCCGGTGCCGGGCTCATCACCATCGGCACGCTGATCATTCAGCGCATCGTCAAAATCGAGGTGTAACCAGCAATGCCGCTGCTCTACCAACTCGCGCTCGGCTCCACCCTCTTCTTCCTCGTCGCGCTGGCCTTCTACCTCCTCCTGCAGATGCGCTCTGCGCGCACCGCCCGCCGCCTTATCCAGGTCACGCTGGGCCAGCCGGTCAAACGGCCCTCCGCGGCAAAGGCCACCGGACGCCGGCTCATGCAGCGGATCAGCCATCTGCGCCTGCGCCTCGGCATTGCCAGCAATGACAAGCTCGCCAAACGCTTTGCCTGTGCGGGCATGCGCAAGCCGGAAGCGATCGAAATCTACCTCACCGCGCGCATCCTCGCACCCATCGCGGGCGTCATCGGCGCCACCTTCCTCCACACCCACACCTTCCTCGCCATGGTCGTCCTCGCCGCCGTCGGCTACCTCGGGCCCGACCTCTGGCTGGAACGCAAAATCAGAGGCCGCCGCCACAGGATTCACCGCAGCATGCCCGACGCCATCGACCTGCTGGTGATCTGCGTCGACGCCGGCCTCGGGCTCGATCAGGCCATGATGCGCGTCGGGCAGGAGCTTACCGTGAGCCATCCGGACATCCACCAGGAATTTCTCCAGATCAATCGCGAGCAACGCGCGGGCCGCCCACGCCTCGAAGCATGGCAGGGCATGGCAGAACGCACCCAGCTTCCCGACGTGCAGAACTTCGTCAGCATGCTCACCCAGACCGAGCGCTTCGGCACACCCATCGCCCGCGCACTCAACACCTTCTCCGACGGCATGCGCCTCACCCGTAAGCAGGTTGCGGAAGAAAAGGCCGCTAAAACCAGCGTCAAGCTGCTCTTTCCGCTCGTGCTCTTCATCTTTCCCTGCATCTTCATCGTGCTGCTGGGCCCGGCAGGCATCTCCGTCGTCAACACCTTCCACCACCTCCATCATTGATTTCACCCACTACGCAAAAGGAGACCTCCCCATGTTGACCACCACCACCATCCGCATCCTCGCCGGTGTTCTCTTCGTTGTTGTCGCCGCCATCCTCATCGTGCGGCGCAAACGCAAGTCCGCCTGAGCGCGATTGCAAACAAAAGGCCGCCGTTTCATCTCGGAACAACGGCCTTTTGTCTTGCATAGCTACAGCTCTGTCCAAACGCCAAAATCCTACTCCCACTCAATCGTGCCCGGCGGCTTCGAAGTAATGTCGTACACCACGCGATTGATACCGCGCACCTCGTTCACAATCCGGCTGGAAATCTTCTTCAGCACGTCGTAAGGCAGCGGAACCCAGTCCGCAGTCATACCGTCCTCGGAGTGCACGGCGCGGATCGCGCAGGTGTACGCATACGTCCGCTGGTCGCCCATCACGCCCACACTCTTCACCGGCAGCAGCACGGCAAACGACTGCCAAATCTGCTGGTACAGCCCGGCATTCTTGATCTCCGTCACCACAATTTCATCGGCTTCCTGCAGAATCGCAACCCGCTCCGGCGTCACCTCGCCAAGAATGCGCACCGCAAGCCCGGGGCCCGGAAACGGCTGGCGCTGCAGAATATCCTGCGGCATGTCCAAGTCCGCGCCGATGCGGCGGACTTCATCTTTAAACAAATCGCGCAGCGGCTCAATCAGCTTCAGCTTCATGTTCTCCGGCAGACCGCCCACGTTGTGGTGGCTCTTGATCGTCTGCGAAGGACCCTTCACCGAAGATGACTCAATCACGTCGGGATAAAGCGTGCCCTGCACCAGCCACGCCACATCCTTCCCCGAGTCGCCAAACGACTTCAGAATCCGCGCAGCCTCATCGTCAAAAACCTCGATGAATTCATTGCCGATGATCTTGCGCTTCTTCTCCGGGTCGGTCACGCCGGCCAGCTTCGACAAAAAGCGATCGCTCGCGTCCACGGCCACCAGGTTCAGGCCCAGCTTGTCGCGCATGTTCTCCTGCACCTTGCGGAACTCGTCCTTGCGCAGCACGCCGTTGTTCACAAACACGCAGGTCAGCCGGTCGCCAATCGCGCGATTCACCAGCACGGCGGCCACCGACGAGTCTACCCCGCCGGACAGCCCGCAAATGGCATGCCCATCGCCCACCTTCTCCTGAATCGCGCTCACCGTGCTCTGGATAAACAGCTCCGGCGTCCAGTCCGGCCTGGCCTGGCAGATGTGGAAGACAAAATTGTGCAGCAACTCCGAGCCATGCGCCGTGTGCCGCACCTCGGGATGAAACTGCACGGCCCAGATGCGGCGCTCCGCATTGGCAATACCCGCTATGGCGTTCGCCGTCTTCGCAATGCGATGAAATCCGGGGGGCAACTCCAGCGCCTCATCCCCGTGCGACATCCACACGTTCATCGACGCAGGCAGGCCTGCAAACAAAGGATTCGCGGCATCTTCGACATACGCCTCGGCATGGCCGTACTCGCGCTTTTCCGCCGAGCGCACCTTGCCGCCCAGGTGATAGGTAATGAACTGCAGGCCGTAGCAGATGCCCAGCACCGGCAGCCCCATCTCCAGCACGCGCGGGTCGGCCGGCGGCGCATCCGTGTCATAAACCGAAGAAGGCCCGCCCGAAAGAATAATCCCGCAGGGCTTGTATTCCTTGATTTCATCCAAGCTGGCCGTGCACGGCAGCACGGCGGAAAAAACGTTCTGCTCACGAATACGGCGCGCAATCAGCTGCGTGTACTGGGAGCCAAAGTCGAGAATAACGATCGAGGAGGTGTCCACGTTCTCTAGTTTACGTGGTTGGAATACCGCTGAGATACCGGATTTTGCGCCGCCGCCTCCGGCCCCCAGAACGCGACAAAGGCCACCAGCCGGACCACCTGGAAAAAGCTCGACAGGGCCATATAAGCCACCGTCATCCCGGCCAGCCACAGCCACAAAAGCAGGCTGTGCGGCGCGGTAATCAGCCCCAGCGGCAGCAGGCTCAAAACGGTGAACACGGCCGCCGCCACAAACCGCAGCAAGGCCACCACCGCATTCGCCCCCACCAGCCGTCCCCGTGCAGAACCTGGCCGTATCGCACGCCCAAGGCTCCCCGCAAGGCTCCGCTGCTCGATCAGCAAAAACAATGGCGCCATAAAAAACACCCAGCTGCACAGCGACCACAGCACCAGAACCCCGATGGTCAACGCAGTCACCAGCCCAAAGTAAACAGGAATATCCGGCACGCCAGCCACGGTGGAAACCTGCGCCGACCAGCGCAGACCGCCCCACCACAACGCCAGGGTAGCCGCCAGCGCAAGTACGCGCAGCGACTGAATCACCGTCATCGCCGCGGGCCGCCAGGGCAATTCCGCATCGTAGCCGCGCAGCACCAGGTTCCGCCCCACGCCGGCCGCAATCGCCCATCCCAGCCCCAGCAGCGGCAGCAGCCACAGGGCGATCCTCGTCACCACCGGGCCAACTAACCCGGCCACAACAGAAACAACCGCGGCGCCCTGCCATGGATGCGCAAGTGAAATCCGGCTCGTCCCTGCACTCTGCAGCGTGTCTGCGGTGACTTGATAGATGTGATAACACGCAGCGCCAACCGCAGCCAGCGCCGGAATGCCGTACAGCCACCGCCAGGCCAGTTCACGGGCCAGCAGGCCGGGACGGCGCCGGCACTCCGCCATAACCCCGGCGAGTGTCGCTGGCCCGCGCCCCTTCATGAGGGCCCTTTAGCGCACCACAAGGTTCACCAGCTTGGCCGGAACGATGATGACCTTGACCACCTGTTTTCCTGTAGTCGCCGCGGTTACTTTTTCATCCGCCATCGCAGCATCGCGCAATACTTCCTGCGATGCGCCGGCGGCAACGCGAATCACCGACCGCAGTTTGCCGTTGATCTGCACGGGAATCTCAATCTCATCTTCCCGCGCCAGACTCTCGTCAAACTTCGGCCACGGAGCGCGCAACAGGTTGTCCGGCTGCCCCAGCTGCTCCCACAACTCGCACGCCAGATACGGCGCAAAGGGCTGCAGCAGCAGCACCAGGTTCTTCAACAACTCCGCGATCACCGCGTCCGCAACTTCCCCACCCTGGATCGCACTCTCCGCGCCGGTCACGGTGTTCACCAGCTCCATGATGGCCGCAATGCAGGTGTTAAAGTGCCAGCGCCCGCCAAAGTCCTCGGTAATCTTGCGAATGGTCTGGTGCAGCTTGCGCAGGAGCGCCTGCTCCGTCGTGGTCTTCGCCTCGACGCTGCCGGTAGCCTGCTTCGCACGCTCGGCATAACGCATCACCAGCCGATACACGCGCGAGAGGAAGCGGCTCACGCCCGCCACGCCATCCTCCTGCCAGTCCAGGTCGCGATCCGGCGGAGCGGCAAACAGCGCGTACATGCGCGTGGCGTCCGCGCCGTAGCGCGCGATCATATCCTCGGGCGATACCACGTTGCCCTTGGACTTGGACATCTTCGCCCCGTTCTTGATGACCATGCCCTGCGTAAACAGCCGCTTGGCAGGCTCGTCATTCTTCACCAGCCCGAGATCCCGCATCACCCGCGTCCAGAAGCGCGAATAAATCAAGTGCAGAATCGCATGCTCCACGCCGCCAATGTACTGGTCAATGGGAAACCAGTACGCAACCGTATCAGTATCAAATGGAACCTTTTCGTTCCGCGCGCTCGTGTAACGGTAGAAATACCAGGACGAATCGACAAACGTATCCATCGTATCCGTCTCGCGCCGCGCAGGGCCGCCGCATTTTGGACACGTAGCGGTTACAAATTCCTTCACCTTGCCCAGCGGAGAGCCGCCCTGCTGCGTAATCTCCACGTTGTCCGGCAACAGCACCGGCAACTGCTCGTCCGGAACCGGCACAATGCCGTCCTTCTCGCAGTAGAGCATGGGGATGGGTGTGCCCCAGTAGCGCTGGCGGCTCACGCCCCAGTCCTTCAGCCGATATGTAACCTGCGCCTTGCCAAATCCATGCTGCTCGGCATAGGCAGCCATCTTGTGCTGCGCTTCCACGCAGCCAAGCGTGTCAAACTCGCCGGAGTTCATCAGGATGCTGTCTTCCTGGGTGAAGGGCAGCAAGGGCTCCTCGTGTTCGCCGTCCGGCATGGGCTCTCCGCTACGGCGCGGCAGCACCACAATTCGAATCGCCAGCCCATACTTCTTCGCAAACTCGTAGTCACGCTCATCGTGCGCGGGCACGCTCATAATGGCGCCCGTGCCGTAGTCGGCCAGGATGTAGTTCCCCACCCAGATGGGCAGCCGCTCTCCGTTGAACGGATGGATGGCGTAGTGCCCGGTAAAGACGCCGTGCTTCTCAATCGCGCCCACGTCGCCGGCTTCCTTCGCCTTGCGCTGCTGCTCCAGCAGGGCCTCTACCTCCTTCGCCAGCTTATCGTTCGACGCGCAGAACTCCTTCACCAGCGCATGCTCGGGAGCAAGCTGCAGGCTCGTCGCGCCGTAAATCGTATCAATGCGCGTGGTAAATACCCGAATCTTGTGCAGCCCGGCCTTCACATCCTCGCGCGCCGGCAGAATCGACGTTCCCGCATGCCACAGCTGATGCTGGTCTTCGGGTACCGAGGTCGGGTCCTCCACCGCAAATTCCACTTCCGCGCCTTCACTGCGGCCAATCCAGTTGCGCTGCATGGTGCGCACTTTTTCCGGCCAGCCTTCCAACTGGTCCAGCCCGTCCAGCAGCTCCTGCGCGTAATTCGTCGTCCGGAAAAACCACTGTTCCAGGTCGCGCTGCTCCACCAGTTGATCCTCGTGCCGCCAGCAGCAGCCATCCACCACCTGCTCATTGGCCAGCACGGTGGCGCACTGCGGGCACCAGTTCACCTTGCTCTGCTTGCGGTACGCCAGGCCGCGCTCGTACATCCGCAAAAAGAACCACTGGTTCCAGCGGTAGTACTCGGGCAGGCACGTCGTCACTTCATTGCGCCAGTCGTAGCTCAGGCCCAGCCGGTCCATCTGCTTGTGCATGGCCGCAATGTTGGAAAGCGTCCACTCGCGCGGCGGCGTGTTGTTCTTGATGGCCGCGTTCTCTGCCGGCAGGCCGAAGGCGTCCCAGCCCATCGGATGCATCACGTTGTAGCCCTGCATCCACATATAGCGGGCCAGCGCATCGCCAATGGCGTAGTTGCGCACGTGTCCCATGTGCAGTTGGCCCGAGGGATACGGCAGCATCTCCAGCACGTAGTACTTGGGCTTGCTCGTGGTGGCGGGCTCGGCGGCGTAAAGGTCAGGCTGCGCGGCCCAGCGCTCCTGCCAGCGCGGCTCAATCTCGGCCGGGTTGTAGCGGACCTCGGGGGTCGGCAACGGAGATGTCTCCGCCCCTGCCGCCGAAGCGGCTTTCTGCGTCTTTTCGTTCGACATAATCACCTTTGATTGTAACTTCGCCGCGCCGGGAAAATCCCGCCTTCAGCCCGCGGCCAGCCCCAGCAGCGCCGCCACATTGCGCGCGTCGTCGTCGTCTTCGTCCACGGGGGTTTCCGCAACAAACGCGCAGTGCGCAAAACGCGGGTCGTGCAGCAGCCGCTTGAACGGCTCCGTCCCGATCGTTCCCTCGCCTATATGCTCGTGCCGGTCCAGCTTTGACCCGCGCGGAGCCTTGGCGTCGTTCATGTGCCACACGCGCACCGTCTTCAGACCGATGGTATTTTCCGCCAGCCCTGCGGTCTCCTCGTAGCCTTCCGCGCTCACAATGTCATACCCCGCCACGTGCGTATGGCAGGTATCCAGGCACACGCCCACCGGCACAATCGGCTTCAGCCTGGCGACCAGTTCGCCCACCTGCTCAAAGCTGCCGCCCAGTGAAAACTCGGCCCCGGCGGTGTTCTCAATCAGAATCTGAAAATCCGTCCCCGCAAAGTCGATGCCATCGGTAGCCTTGCCAATCGACTCGGCCGCCAGCGCCAGCCCTTCGTCGCGGGTCATGCCCTTCCATGAGCCCGGATGCAGCACAAGGTACCGCGCACCCAGCGCCAGCGCGCGCTCCACCTCGCCGCGAAAGGCCGCAACCGACTTGGCGCGAACCTCCTCCGACTGGCTGCACACGTTCACCAGGTAGCTCACGTGGATCACCACCGGCGCGCAGTCATGCTTGCGGCATGCCTCCTTCAGCTTTGCCGCGTCCTCCGGCTTCACGCTCGGCGCGCGCCACATCCGAGGGCTCGAAGAGAAAATCTGGACAGTGTTTGCGCCAATCTCGTTGGCGCGCTCGGCGGCCTTGTAATAGCCGCCCGTGGTCGAAAGATGGATACCAATTCTGCGCATGGTCATTCGTTAACAGTGTAGAGTCAGAGTGTCATGCGGACGATCATCACGGCAGCGCAAATGTTGACCGAGCAGGGCGAGATCCCCCATCCCTTTGTGGTCATCGAAGACGGAGTCATCGCGCAGATCGGCGAACAGCCCGCCGCATCTCTGCCCAAAGGCGAAGTGCTCGACTTCCCCACCGCGACCATCCTGCCCGCATTATTTGACGTCCACATCCACGGCAGCGCCGGGCACGACGTTATGGAAGCCACCTGCCAGGCGCTCGGCGCCATCGGCGGCTTTCTCGGCCGCCACGGAGTCGGTAATTATCTCGCCACCACCGTCACGGCAGACATCGATGTCACCCTCCGGTCACTCGCCCGCCTCGCCCTCGAAATGCGCCGCCCACAACTCGGCGCACAGCCCGTCGGCATCCATCTGGAGGGCCCGTTTCTTTCCCCGCACAAACGCGGCGCGCATCCGGCGCGGCTGCTGCAGCCACCCTCCGTGCAGCTTCTGGACCGCATGTGGCAGGCCGCCGAAGGACAGGTTCGCCTGCTCACCATTGCCCCGGAGCTGCCCGGAGCCGACGCCACCATCGCCCGCGCCGTTGAGCTGGGCATCCGCGTCAGCCTGGGCCACAGCAATGCCACGCTGGCCGAGGCTCGTCGCGGCGTCGCACTCGGAGCGGCCTCCGCCACGCACACCTTCAACGCCATGCGCGCGTTTGACCATCGCGAGCCCGGGCTGGTGGGCGAAGTCCTCACCAACGACGGCCTCTTTGCCGAACTCATCTGCGACGGCCTGCACGTCGATCCCGCCGCCGTGCGCCTCTTCCGGAAAATGAAAGGCCGCGAGCGCGGCATCCTCATTACCGACGCCATGAGCGCCGCCGGCATGCCCGACGGCCCCTACAAGCTCGGCGAACTCGATGTCCGCGTCGAAGGCGGCCGCTGCCTCATTGAGGAAAACACCTTGGCCGGCAGCACCCTCACTCTCGACACTGGCCTGCGCAACTTTGCCCAGTTCACCGGAGCCCCGCTGGCCGACGTTCTCCCGCTGGCTACCCGCAACCCGGCTCGCATGCTCGGCCTCGACGACCGCATCGGAGAAATCGCCACGGGCCGCAGCGCGAACTTCCTGCTCCTGTCCCCGGAACGCGCCGTCATCCAGACCTTCCTGCGCGGCGAACCCCAGATCGCGGCCTAGCTCTCCAGCTCCGCCTGGATCAAATACCCTTCCCCGTCCCAGCGAACATCCAGCATATTCGGCTTGCAGCAAACCTGGCAATCCTCCACGTAAGACTGCCGCCCGCCGCCGGAGGGGTCCACCTGCGTCTCATTCCACTCGCCGCAACCGGCACACTGGAAACCTGCTGGATAAACGGAATGCATATGCTCTGAAGATGATCTCCAAGCCTAGCGGATGCAGCATATCCCCCGACTGCGGGCAAGTTTACGGATGGATGGAAGAATTCACCGGGATTTTTCGAACAAATACCGCGGCAGTCTTGTCCTGGTAGACCAGCTGGAAGTTCGAATCCATCCGCAGAATCTGCGTCAGTGGAGAACTTACGGGACCAATCACAAGGTTGGCGGCCTTCAGCTCCGGGTTTTTCTCCCAGTCCTGCCCTCCACCCCATGTCTGAAAGTTGCGCCGAATGATTTTGCTGCCGTAAACCGCCGCCCTTCCATCAATCGATACAGGCCGCTGCGTACGCCAGATGAGGTAACCGCCCCACTCATAGGTATTAAAGATCGGTCCGGGATACTGATGCTCTAAAATCGCATCCGCCGCTCTCACCGGCATGGCCTCGTACTCCACCTTGCTCAAAAAAGAGTTGCTGACTCCGATCATGTGCGACTCCACCAGCGCCACGCACAGGACGACAACCGCAATCACCGGCCGGAAGTAGCGAGGGATCGGCCGCACTAACGGGGCCTTGGAGGACACGCCTTCCGCCAGAATCATCACCGCAATCGCCGTCAGAAACCATATGTCCCGGTACGAACGGAAAGACACAATCAGGCCACCGGAAAACAGCATCCAGCGCCATAAATCCGGCTTCTCGCGCCGCGCCAGCACCACGGCCGCGCCAATCACAAGCCCCAGGAATGCATAGTTCTGCCACATCCGGAATGGAATCGATCCAAGCTCCTGAATGTGGCTGAACACATAATGCTCCGAGACCAGCTTGAACGCAGAAACATACAAGGACCAACCGTATGGATTGACCCAGGTCGCCGCAATGCAGCCGCCCAGAATTGCGAAAAGCTTACCGGCGGAAATCGGCGGCCTCTCCGGCCAGAACCAGAACCGCATGAGCACCGGCTCCAATGCTGTCGCTGCAAGCACCACCAGGCCGTCAAAAAATTGAATATGGATGTTGGACCAGAGCGCATACAAGGGCAGCAGCCACAGCAGCAGCTTCCACTGCCCGGAACTCCGCGCTCGGTGCAACAAATCCAGTTGAACAATGAAAAAGAAAACCGAGAATAGCCATGACCGGGGCGTATAGACAGGCATCATTACGATGGCCCCAAGTAGCGCCAGCACGATCGCCGGCAGAAAATCATGCTGCAATCGCCCCGTCATCCTGTGCAGCGCCGTAAGGATCGCCAGCACCATCACCGTGATGTATCCCAGAACGCCCACCAGGCCAAACGCCCTATAGACGCCCAGCATCATCAGGTCATAAAGCCAGCTGTAAGCATGCCAGGCCGGAACCGGATGAAGGTTGGCGTATATCGCCGTGTGCGGCAAAGCATGATGCTCGAGCATCCACCGCGCCGAGCTCATGTGCCACCACATGTCGATGTTGACACCCGGGACGCTGCGGACGGCGATAATCGCCATGACCGAATAAAGCAGCGCAAGGATGAAGCTGCGCATGAGGATATCGGCGCGGTCAGACAGTTGCCCCCGTGCAGGCGTGGAGGCAGCAGATGGCTCTGGAGCAGAAAGTTCCGTCATAAGCGTGGCCACCCCATCATAAGGGCATTCGGCGATTCTCCGCGATCAAAACCTTTGGTCTGGTTTTCCATCTCGATTCCACAGGACAGATTTCCTCGCGCGGGAGCATACTGCTTCCATGACTCTTACCTCCGCAGAAGCACTGCAGGCCCGCTTCGGCCTGCCAGGACTGGCGCACGTCTCCACCGGCAACGGCGGACAAACCTGCATTCGCATCACAGCACCGGCGGCCACCGGCGAAATCTACCTCCACGGCGCGCACATCGCCGCATGGCGTCCCGCCGGCGCGGCAGACGTCATCTTCATGAGCAGCCACGCTCACTGGGGCGAGCACGATGCCATCCGCGGAGGCATCCCCGTTTGCGGACCCTGGTTTCGCGCCAAGGACGACGACCCCAGAGCCCCCAAGCACGGGCCGGTGCGCATCAAGTCCTGGAACCTCGAAGCAATCGAAGCCGCAGGCGACGGAGTCCGAGTAACCCTCGCCACCAGCAATGACGCTGAGGGCAAACAGTGGTGGCCCTATGACTTCACCATGCGCCTCCGCGCCACCTTCGGCGCCAGTCTGCATGTGGAACTTGACTACACCAACCAGGCCGCGGAGTCCGTCCCCGTAGCCGAAGCGCTTCACACCTACCTCGCCGTCGGCGACGTGCGGCAGGTCAGCCTCGAAGGGCTCGACGGGGTCCGCTATCGCGACAATCTTGACAATAACCGCGAAAAGCGGCACGAGGGAACATTCCACTTCACAAAAGAGACAGACAACGCCTTTCTCGACACCACCAGCGACGTCCTTCTCACCGATCCCGTCCTCAAGCGCCGCATCCGCATCAGCAAATCCGGCTCCAGCTCCACCGTCGTCTGGAACCCCTCGGTCGAAGGCGCGCGCCGGATTCCCGATCTCGGCGATGACGACTGGCCGCACTTTGCCTGCGTGGAAGCCAGCAATGTGATGGACTGCGCGCTCACCATCGCGCCCGGCCACACGCACACGCTGGGCACAACCATCTCGCTGGAAAGCCTCTAAAAAAGGGCTTTCCTGCGAGCCAGATGCTCCCAGTCCTGAGTTTCTATTTGGTTTGTTTCTAGATCGACGAGAGCGCGGCTGACTCGTCCGGATGCAACTTCGCGTATTTGTTGATGCCCACCATCGTGAACACCTTGTTGAAGTGCGGGCTCAACCCGTAGATCCCCACGCTCCGCTGGCCAGATTTACTGGCCTCCAGCAGCATCTGGATGATAATGGCAATGCCGGAAGAGTTGATGTACTCCACGCTGGTGAAATCGAGCAGAAGTTGAGTCGTCGAGCCATCCAGCCCGTGATAATGGCTCAGAATCACATCCTTTGCGGTCGACGTAATGTCTCCGTCAAAGGAAAAAATACAGACTGAGCTACCGGATGCGGTGCTCGCCGTGCGCTGCGTGATTCTCGTAGTATCCTGCATTACTTCGTCTCCTTCGCCAGCTTGATCAGCAGGCGGACGTAGCTTTTTCCCGGAGGCCCGGCGTACCACTCAGCCTCATCGACCAGCGCCTGGATCAGAAACATTCCCATGCCCCGCGTGTCTTCCTCACCGTGCAGCTTCCGGTCGATATCCGGAGACGGCGGCTTGTTATGAATGCCAACGCCGTCATCAATCACTTTTACTTCCAGTCCCTCGGGATTCATCGAGAGAACCACCGCCACACTCAGCGACTCATTCAACTGGTTCCCATGCTCGATGGCGTTGATGCAGGCCTCGGCTACGGCCGTTTTCAGGTCGTCAATGCGATCCTCGGTGAATCCCATCAACCCTGCCATGCTGGCTGCCGTGCTCATGGCTACCTTCTCAAAGCCCAGTTCCGACGGCAGACAGACCTGGACAGACGTTCCATGCTTCATGAGGCAATCTTCTCCTACCGGGAGGAATCCAGATGGCAGATCGCAAGTGCGGTCATATCATCGGTTTGTGGTGCGTGGTCTGAAAATGAGCCGATAGCATCCCATACAACGTCGAGAATACTCTCAGCTTGCGGTTGCGCGCATCCAGAAAAAGTCTCTATCAGCCTTTCCAGGCCAAACTCTTCGTCAACTCCAGCCTGCAGCGTTTCTGACAGTCCATCCGTATACAAAAGCAGCTTCGCTCCGGGCGGAAATTCAAACGTCTCGGATGTGTACTTCATCCCCGGCAGCAATCCCAGGGGAGTTCCCGAGGCCTCGATCACACGCGAAGTTCCATCGGGAAGATTCAGAATCCCCGGATTATGACCGCAGTTGACCGCTTCAATCCGCGGACCCTCTGGATCAAGACGAACTAGAATCGCCGTTACGTAGCGCCGCTGCGCCTCTGCGCCTTCATCCCAATGGTGCTGGCCCATCCGCATCGCCAGTTCAGCCAGAGGCAGCGGATGAGTAGCCAGCGAACGCAGGGCTGACCGGAAACTGGTGGCGACAATCGCCGAGGCTAGTCCCTTCCCAGCCACATCGGCGACTACCATCAGGTGAGTTCCATCCGGCAGTCGCATGGTGTCCAGATAATCGCCACCCACCTCGTAGCAGGTCGTCGAACGCCCCGCGATTGAAAACGACTCTATCGTCGGCATCGACTTCGGCAGCAGTGACATCTGCAGCGATCGCGCCGCATCCAAATCCTGCTGCACCCGCGCCCATTCCAGGTCGCGCTCGTGCAGCGTAGCATTTTCAAGGGCTACAGCGGTCTGCAGGACCAGACCCTCGATAAAATCCTGCTCGTAAACGTTGAACTCCTGGCAGTCGGGACTCGAAACAATCAGCTCGGCCAGCGTGTGGTTCTCCCGCGAAAGCAGCGGAAAACGCCGGCAACCCTCGTAAGGCGATCCCGGAACATCCCCATAGGCGACTCTAGGCTCCTCCGAACCAGGCTCGACAAATATCGCGCCATTCATCTCCAGCTCAAGAACCAGAAGCCGAGCCGCCCGCTGCATCACCTCTTCCGCGTGCATCGTCGAATGCACCTGCCGGGTCGCCTCCAGCAACGCCTGCAATCGAGCCACCTGCTGCTCCAGCGGAAGGCCGCTCGGCGATTCAAACGAAGATTGCGCGTCCAGATCCAACAACTCGTCCTCCATCCTGGCGTTCGATCAATATACCGCATGCGATTTAAGGAATGTAGCGGAGTAGCGGTTTCCATACATAGCGTTGCCCCGGACGGCAACTGCCATGCCCACGAAAAGCACTATAGGCATGAGTAGCGGTAATTTTTAACAACGCAGATGATTACCTTGGAAAGAAACTAATCCTCTAAAATTACTGGAGCCTAAACCATCAGGGACCATAAACCAGCTCATCGTATATCAACAATCAACACCAAAAGCCTCAGAAGATATTCATTCCACAAGATCACGAGGCGGTGGAAAGACACTCCCGGCGCTGCGAACCGCCTTTTGGTTTACACTTTGATTAATCTCAATCGACAAAAGTAACTATTGCATGATAACTGATGATTCCTTGACTCCATTACTGCTTCCGGGGGAAGCTTCAAGACGAATCACTTGTCGACAACTCCTTCCGACTTTGGAAAATTTCGCCCCGCCTTCGGAGGCATCTGCCGAAATGAACATCGCTCTAATCACGACGCAACACACTTTGTATGCTGCGCTGAAAGCATCTCTGGGAGCGAATTTCGAGATCCGTCAGATTCAGGATCGGTACCCCGTTGAGCAATTTCTCGCGGCTGACACCTTTGACGTCGCCATTTTTGATCTGAACTCTGCCATTGGCTCTCTCGAATCCCGCAAAGAGCTTGCACGCACATATATCGAGGCCGGCGCTTCCCTCATTCTGCTCGCCGACGACACCATGCGCGCCTGCGCCTCAGACCTTGTAAAAGAGGGTGCCTACGGATACTGCCGGGTACCTCTGCACGTGGCCGAAATGAAGGCCATGCTGCGCCGGGCGAATGAAACCAATCAGCTCAAACGCGAGCTGCGCGCCACGCAAAAGAAACTCGAGCACAATACCGCCTGCGATCAGATGATCGGCTCCAGCCCGCAAATGCGGCAGGTCTACAGCCTCATCCACCGCGTGGCCAACTTCGACAACAGCGTTCTGGTCACAGGCGAAAGCGGCACCGGCAAGGAGCTCATCGCGCGAGCCATACACAACCTCGGCGATCGAGCGGGGCGTCCCTTCGTCGCCGTCTCCTGCGGCGCCATTCCCGAAACCCTCATCGAGTCAGAGCTCTTCGGCTACGACAAGGGAGCCTTCACCGGCAGCAACGGCAATCGCGCCGGACTCCTCGAACAAGCCGGCGAAGGAACCGTCTTCCTCGATGAGATTGGCGAACTGAGCCTCTTCACCCAGGTCAAGCTGCTGCGCGTCCTGCAGCAAAAAGAATTCATGCGGCTCGGCGGCTCGCGGCTCATCCCCCTCAAGGCTCGCCTCATCTTCGCCACGCACCGCGACCTGGACGAGATGGTAGCCCGCAGCCAGTTCCGCCAGGACCTCTACTACCGCATCAACGTCGTCAAAATCGAGGCCCCCCCGCTGCGCGAGCGCGCCGAGGACATCTGCAAGATCGCCCTCCACTTCCTCATGCAGTACTCCCAGGCCTACCAGAAGAGCATCGAGGACATCGATCCTGCGGCGATGAGTCAGCTCATGGCCTACTCCTGGCCCGGCAATGTCCGCGAACTCGAAAATGTCATCCAGCGCGCTGTCCTCCTGTCCGCCGGAAGCAAGCTTACAGTAGAAGACCTGCCCGAGCATCTCCGCGACGAGTCCGCAGTGGAACTGGTCGAAGACCAGCTTTCCGGCTCCTTCGAACGCCAGCTGCGCGACTACAAGGTCAAGCTGGCTGTCGCAGCGATCCGCGAAAACGGCGGCAACAAAACACTGGCTGCACGCAGCCTCAATATTTCGCGCGCCTACCTCCATCGCCTCATTCGCCTCGCCGACAACAACGAGCCCGAACAACTCGACGAGCCGGAGTCCGGCAACTCCATCACCATCATGTAACCGGCCAACCGGCCGCTATCTCCAAAGCCGCAGCCTGACCGCTGCGGCTTTTTCCCGCCCAATCGTCCTGCCGTTGATCAACAGGGATACAAACCTGCGAACGAACTCCCGGCGCGATATACCATACTGGCCATACCGGAAAACTAAAGATGCCCACCACTGAACAGGATTCCCAAGACACCCTCGCGCCCAACCCAACTATCTGGGATCGTTCCGCCGCAGGTCGATGGTTCGCTCGCATCTTCAGCTTCGAACTGCTGATGATCTCCACCCTGCTCATCCTGCCCCTGTTTGTTTCGCTCACGTTCACCAGCGCAAAGTCATTCCTGAATGACCCCGACATCTGGTGGCACCTGGCCAACGCACGGCACCTGTTCACCTCCGGCTTCATTCACACCGAACCCTACTCGTTCACCGTTGCCGGCAAACCCTGGATCAACCCCGAATGGGGAGCGGAACTTCCCTATTGGCTGGGTTACTCAAACTGGGGACTTCATGGACTTTTCGTCGTGGCCGTTATCGCGGGATGCCTGAACATTCTCGGCATTTATCTGCTCGCGAGGCTCCGCACCGGCCATATGTGGAGTTCCTTCACAGCTGCATTCCTGGGAACCCCACTGCTCTTTCTGAACTTCGGCACCCGCACCATTCTGTGGGGCTACGTATGCCTGATCCTGGAACTCGCAATCCTCGAAGCATGGGGCCGCGGACACCGTCGCCTGCTCTGGCTTCTCCCACCCCTGTTCTGCCTCTGGATTAATGTCCACAGTTCCTGGGCTATGGGGTTTTTCCTCTTTATATTGTTTGCGGTATCGCGGCATATTTCCTTTTCGCTCGGGGATTTCTATTCGGAACGGCTGCCGCTCGCACAACTGCGTCAACTTTGGATCGCCGCCGCCGCTTCGTTCGCACTGCTGTTCGTCAACCCGTACGGCTGGAAGCTAGTCTGGTATCCCGTCAAATATGCAATGCGTCTCAAGCTCAGCGTTGCCATCGTGCAGGAATGGCAACCGCTGCAACTCACCACCTTTGATGGCAAAGTAGTCGCCCTTATCGTCGTGCTCTTCCTGTTGACCAATGGAATCCGCAGGCGCCGATGGGATCTTTTCGAGCTTTTCCTGGTAACGTTTGGAGTCTACGCGGCAGTCGATCACAGCCGATTCGCATGCCTGCTTGCCATCTTCGTCACACCCAGTCTTGCTTATGAATTTCATCGCATCTGGCTGGGAGGGAAAAATCCTGACCAGAAGCGCCCGCTCTTGAACCTCGTGTTCCTGATCGGTTTCTGGGCGTTTGGAGTCTCACGTCTTCCTTCCACCGCAAATCTGCAAGCAGCCTATGCCAAGAGCTTTCCTACCCAACTGGTCAGTGAAATACAACCGAGTTGGAGGGTGATGAACTCCATAGAAATCGGCGGTTTTCTCGCTCTGCATAACAAGCCTGAGTTCATCGATACCCGATACGACATCTTCGATTACAACGGGGTTCTCAGGCCATTCCTGAGCGCGATGTACATTCACGACACGCTGAGCGTCTTCAAGAAGTTCCATATCGACCATGTTCTGTTCGAAAAAGACTCTTCCATGACCTACTTCCTCCAGCACACCAGTGGATGGAAGGAAATTGGCGAGCAAAACGGATTTGTTCTCTTTGCCCGTGAAGGTAAGTAAATAACTGGTTAGCTTTCGCTCAGCGGCAAAGCAGCGCGTACTGTCCGCCCAGCGGAAGGCTGGCCAGCCAGCTTTCCATAAAGGCCAGCCGCTTCAGCTTTTCCGGAGCGTACAGAAAGTACCGCGTCTCCACCGGGGTCATCCCGACGGAAGAAAACAATGCTCTGGCCTCCGGCGCGGTCAGCAGTTCCGCATCCACATCCACAGGGCACCGCTTCACAATACCGCGCGTCACCGGGTTCCAGGGATTGTGCTCAATCAGACAGAAGTATCCGCCCGGCGCCAGCACCCGCTTGATCTCAAGCGCCAGCGCCCCCCGCGCTGCGCCGTGTACGTGGTGGAACACGCACACAGCGGTCACAAAATCCATCGACCGATCCGCGAACGGCAACTCCTCCAGCAACGGCTGCACATGCACGGCGATATCGCTTCCCTCTGGCAGCATCGTGCTGGCAGGATCGCACCCCGTGGCCTCGGCAAACAGCCCTCGCCCCAACGTGAGCAGATCGCCCTGTCCGCAACCCACGTCCAGCCATTTCATGCTGCCCGGGTCCATCTTCTGCCTGCGTAGCATCCCGTCAATCAGTTCCACCTTCTTGCGGTGGAAATACAGCGGATCGCTCGAGAATTGGCTTCGCATGGGGTCGGCCAACAGATCGCTGTAGCTCGCCGAGTAGCGGTCAAACTCCGGTTCCGCATTGTGCTTGCCCGCGTCAGGCATCGCCATTCCGCTCCCATATCTGCATGCCGTTCGAGAACGACTTCACCTCATGATAGTGGCTGTGCAGGTAGTCATCCATCAGGAAACCATACGGCGGCTTCTTGTCCGAACCCGGCAGCAGACGATGAACTTCCGCCAGCGCCGCACCGCCCTGCCAGACCACGTACTTCACCTTGTGCTCGTCAATCTCACGAATTGCTTCCTCAAACTGTGCCTTCGTGTAATAGCCGTAAGTGAGCAGGTTAAAGCGGGTAGGGTCAGGATTTTTGTCGAGGAAGTAATAGCTGGGGCAATACTGGAAGCAGAAGATGTACTCTCCCGGCGTTGTATGATCCTCAAGATATTTCAGCTCCGGCATATCCTTGTATACCCAGACGGTCCCAACCCTCGTGTGCATTGGATGAGTGCCGAACATCATTAAAAAATTGAACATCGCCAGAGCCACGCTGCAAATGGCGATCAACTGCATGGCAATATCCGCCGCCTTGTTCCGGTATTCCATGATGAAGTAGTAAAGCAACACCAGGAACAACGGCGAGCCGCAGGCAAGATGGAACAACTCCTTGCGATGTATCTCAGAAAACCATAAAGCACCGCCGCAGAGCAGAAACAACAGAATCTTCGGCTTCAGCACATCCTTCCAGCGCAGCGCAGCCAGTATCACCAGCAGGAACGGCAGCGCGTCCACCAGAAAATAAGGCGCCGTCAGAATCGGCCCAAAAACCGCCAGCACTGACCAACCGTGCGCCGTATGGGTAAACTCCTGCCATTGCTGCATCGTTCCCCAGCCGTAGGGCACATCGTTCACGGTGGAGTAGCTGGTCATCGGCCAGATGTAGTTGTCGTAGATCATGTCCCACAACGCACCCTGGCTCCAGAAGTACAGCAAACCCACGCCGATAAACACGGCATAACTGGCCGTAAAGGTCAGCAGCGGCTTAAAGCGGATCTGTCTCTGCAACAGCAGCACAAGCATCCACGCAATCACAGCCCCGTAGAGATACACGCCCCTCGGCTGCAGCGTGTAGGTGGTAAACGCCGCCAAAAAACCCGCCAGCCACAGCCACACACTCCGCTTACGCTCGTACCAGAGCACCACGCAGATCACGCCCAGCAACGCAAAAAAATTGCTGTCCGTGTGGTAACTCATCAGCGGCCACATGCCGCCAAAGTAGGCCGCTACCAGCGTCACCGGCGGCAGCCACGCATACTTGCGCAGCACCTGCCGGCCCAGATGATACAGGGCGATTCCCGTGCCCCACGACGACACAAACAGGCACACGCGCGCGCCGAAGAAATCCGCCCCGAAGACGCGCATGAACAGCGCATTCCACCAGAAGCTGCCCGGGCCTTCATCCTCCACAAAATTCCTGGCAAACACGTCGCCATGCAGCATCCGCACCGCGCCCGACTCCAGCAGCGCAGCCTGGAAGAAAAGCATGAACGGCAGTAGATAAATGGCGGAAACGGCGCAGAAAATCAGCAGACTGCGATTTCGCTGGATCCAGCCGGGGACTGTCTCGCTCCGGCTTGTATTCATTGTTAAGGTGGGGGCCTTGGACCTGGAACTCATGACCGTCCTGAAATTATGGATGAAAGATTCGCGTCCGTTCATGTTCAGGATATGCCAAGCCGCTCGTCCACCTGCTCCCTCGTCGTAACATCGGCGGAATGATCCGGGCCGGTTACGCCAGAACTGCTAAGCGGCCCCGAAACCACGAACGGCTCGGTAAGAATCACGGCCCGTGGAACACTCATCGTCTCCACTGGCAGATTTCGCGTGCCCGCAACCACATACAACGGCCGCCCTTTGGACTCCTCATAAACCCGCGCGACGTAATCGCCAATCGCTCCCAGCGCAAGCAGAATAATTCCCGAGAAGATGCACTGCAGCGCAATCAGCGAAGCCCAGCCGCGCACCAGATCGGAGCCGGCCAGCGCAAGCACGACCACAACAATCAGATAAGTAAATCCAATCAGACCGAGTACGCACCCGGCCGCGATGCTGAGCCGCAATGGAAACGCCGAAAACGAAGAAATTCCCGTCCACGCAAAACGAATCATCTTCCAAAGCGAGTAGTGCGTCTTGCCCGCGGCGCGCGGCTGGCGCTCGTAGGGAATCACAATCTCCCGCAGCCCAGACCAGGCGGCCAGCCCCCGCATGTAACGGTGCTGCTCGCGCAGGCTCCGCATCACCTGCACGCCCCGGCGACTGTAAAGCCGAAAGTCGCCCACCTGCGGCGTCAGCTTCTGGTCCGCCATCCGCGCCATGATCTGGTAGTACACCGCAGCGCTCCAGCGCTTGAACGGCGTATCACTCTCCCGCAAAATCCGTTGCGGAGAGACAAGGTCATACCCCTGCCTGCACAATTCCAGCATGCGCGGCAGCAGTTCCGGAGGGTCCTGCAGGTCCGCATCCATCACCACCACGGCATCCCCATCGGCAAAGTCCAGCCCCGCTGTGATTGCCGTCTGGTGCCCAAAGTTCCGGCTCAGCCGGATCAGCTTTACGCCGGCATCTTCTGCGGCAATCTGCTCAATCAGTTGTGGCGTGGAATCGGTACTGCCGTCATCGACAAAAATCACTTCCCAGTGAACATCCTGCAGCACCTCACGCAGACGGCCGAGCGTAATCGGAAGCGTCTGCTCTTCGTTCAAAACCGGGATGACAAGGGAGAGCAGCACAGGCAGTTCAAAGAGCCATCAGCGGCTCTGCACATCATATTACTAATAAAAACTCGCCGGTGAGCACGACGGACTGCTGGTGCAGCCAGTCGTGCTCAAAGGCGAGGGGTTGTTTCGAAAGACCCCGGAGAGCTTCAAGCATCTCACCGGAGTCTTTGTATTAGGCTACTGCTACCAATTAGGCGCTCTGGAGCTGGCTTGCAATCTGGCTGTAGATGGAGCTGACTTCAGCAGAAATGCCGGAGATCGCAGCGACCGCAGCCAGTGAAATGAAGCCGACGAGCAGAGCGTATTCGATAAGATCCTGACCTTCTTCGTTGTTCAGAATCATCTGAGCCTTCAGAGCCAGCATGGAGAGCATGTTCATAATATTTTTCCTCGCACTTTAAAGTGGGTGCCTGTCCAGAGACAAGCCCTTGGTGAGTAGCTTTGCAAGTAAGCAGCCAAACCTGCATTCGCTCTGCCAATCACTTGTAATCAATAACTTGCAGGAAAGTAGCACATTCGTGTTATGTTCACCCGCGTATACAGAGCTACGAGGGGGCACAGAAGTTATGGACAAAAACAAAGGGAGATTGCAGAGGCTCCGCCAGGCTCGACTGTTGGAACGAAGCCTCTGATTCTCAAGGTGCTGCTTGCCAATCAGGCAATGGCAAGCTGGCTTGCAATTGCGCTGTAGATCGAGCTGACTTCAGCAGAAATGCCGGAGATCGCAGCGACCGCAGCCAGTGAGATGAAGCCGACGAGCAGAGCGTATTCGATGAGATCCTGGCCTTCTTCGTTGTTCAGGATCATCTGAGCCTTCAGAGCCAGCATGGAGAGCATGTTCATAGCGTTTACCCTCGCACACAAAAGTGGGGTGACTGTCAGCAGACAGGCCCTCACGAATATACATGCAAATCAGCCACCAAACCTCAGAAAAATCTGATCAGCCAATGCAATCAATGACTTATCGGCGCTCAACGCCATTGTGGAGTGGTCGCCCTTGTATACGGAATGACCGGGCAAAGGAGGAATAGCAGTCAAGCAGCGCAGAAGAGAGGCAGGTTCTTTTTAAGAGGTGAACTGAAAACAGCCACGGAATAATCAGAGGACGAAATGAACCTAGTAAAGATGTATGACCTTGAACAAGGGTGAGACATCGCTCACTGATACATAAAAAATCGAGACTGAAATAAGTAGGCTAGTGAGGCTTGCAGGCACGACATTCTGTCAGGATATGACAGCGATCTAGTGCAAAGCCAAATTGCTATCGATATTACTCTTCATAATCAGATAGTAGTGATAAATAATATCCCCGAACGGCTTCATCGAAGCGACAACCGCCAGGGAAATAAATCCCACCAGCAGTGCGTATTCAATCAGATCCTGCGCCTCGTCACCCTTAAGCTCGTGCCATACGCGCATCATCCACAGATTTAGCTTGGCCTTCATAGTGCCTTCTCCTCATACCGGGCGCAGAAAGATCAAAGTAACATTATGAACAGTGGTAGCAACCCAAGTGCCAATTCCTGCGTAGTTCGCCATCGGGGTTGCTCTCGAAACACCATCACCGCAAACAAGGTGGTACGCCAATCTGTTTACACAAAAAACTATAGTGAACTCAAACGTTTACAGATGCACTCGGCAGGTCTCCCCGACCGGAAGATCACATCCGCCAAAGGTCATGGTTCACAAACCATTTACGGAGTCGGCGCCTCACGTACTCCTTTCGCTTGCACCCTGCCTATCGCAATACGATCACCAATCTCCGTCCCCGTCGCCTCAATCGTCCCCGCCGGCAACTCGATCACCGACCGCGCTGAAAAACAGGCAGAAAGCCTCCCCGGCGGGACACTGGACCGCAGCTTCTTCACCACTCCATCCCGATCCAGGTACACCAGGTCAATCGCAAACCGCATGGCAAATGTGTGCACCGACTCGCAGGGATAAATCCACAATCCCGATCCCGCCTCCAGCCCATCGCGCCCCAGCAGTCCCTTGCGCCGCGTGTACGAGTTGTCTGCTACTTCCAGATGGGTCGCAAGAGATTTTCCGCGGGTTTCATTCAACGCCACAGCCAAGGCCGGAGCCGGCGGCTCCTTGCGAAAAAGCCCGGTCATCCTTTGCAGGATGGACCGGGCTCCTTGCATCTCGACTGGGTTGTCGTGCATGGTTGTCAGGCTAAATTCCTCCACCGATACCCACACCACCGCCGCCACCGCCGGTCGCGCCCATCGAAGTGGGGGCAGACAGCTTCTTCTCCGGCTGCATGTCCTTCTGGAGAGTCTCCACAGGAATGACGGCGCTTGGCTGGGGTGTCTCCGCGGTCGCCGGCTCCGGATTACGGAAGGGGGTCTTGTCAGTCGGCGGCAGGAACTTGTCAGGATAGGTAATCGTCGGCTGAGGCTGGCCGGGTGCAATCGGCTTCACAATCTCAGGCGTGACAATCACAACCAGTTCGGTGTTGTTCTTCGTATCCTTCACCGACTGGAAGAACTTGCCGAGAATGGGAATATCTCCGATAAAGGGGATCTTTTCGAAGGTCTTCGTTTCTTGATTGTCCAGCAACCCGCCAATCACAAAACTCTGGCCGTTCTTCAGTTCCACCTCGGTATTCACGTTTCGAACGTCGATACCCGGAACCTGGAAGCCATTCAGCGAAACACCATTGGCATAGTCCAGTTCGCTCACCGAAGGAGCCACCTGCAACTGAATGGTGTTTCTCGGGGTGATCGTCGGAATAAAGTTCAATTGGATACCGTACTCCTTGAACTCAATCGTAACCGTAGGCGTACCGCCCGCTCCGGCATTTTGCACCACCGGGTAGGGATACTGACCGCCGGCCAGGAAGCTGGCTTCCTTGCCGTCTTCCGCGAGCACATTCGGCTCTGCCAATACCTGCACCACACCAAGCGTCTGCAGGGCCTCAATGGTAGCGCCAAGGTTCAGGTCGGGACGGAAAATTTCAAGGTTCAGACCGTTGCTGACTGTCGCGCTGCCTGCCCCGCCAGTGAACGAAATCGTCGGCGGGCTGAACTGTCCGGTCGTGATTCCGCCAATCGAGTTGGTCGCGCCCGTGCTGAAGAAATTCAGGCCCAGATCGCGCTCCTTCGAGCGGTCCAGGCTGGCGAAGCGTACCTTTAAAAGAATTTGCGGTTTCGACGCCGGCACCTTCACATAAAGAAGGTTGACCACTTTGCCGGCCGTAGCAGCAATCTGCTGGGCACGGTTCGAAGCATCCAGGCTATCCACAGTGCCGCGCAAAAACACGGTGCCGTCAAAACCGGAGACGGTAATGTGCTGGTCCGGAAACACATCGTACATTTCCTGGCGCACCGCCCGAAGCTTGGCATCCATATCTGCCTCGCTGGGGCGAATCGTCAGGCTGTACAGCTGCTTTTGCCCACCCTGTTCCCAGATAATCAGGCTGGTCTGGCCTTCCTTCTCGCCGTTCACCAGCACTTCCGTGGGGCTGATGCCCTGCACCAGCGCCATGTTGCCGGGACCCACAGCCACCCGGATGATCGGGCTCTGCGTGTCGATCAGCATGGACTTGCCGACAGTAACCGACAAGTCGTTGGTTACCTGGCTCGTTTGACCCGACGCGTTGGTGCTCATGGTCTGCGCCGCACACAAGGTTGCGCTCAGCAGAACGATCGCGAGGAAGCCCTCTACGGGGAATGACCTTTTCACACTCATTCTCACGGTTGTCCTTTATGGGAAGCGAACTTGGTATCGCTCCGGTTTGTTCCGTTGATCACTTCCATCACGAAGGGCGGCGGAGGGGCAGCATGCCGAATGATGCGTCCTCGATACACAGGACGGATGGCGGGCGATGCACCACCTTCGTAGATATTCGCAAGATCGTAGTTCTGCAGCTTGTCCTTCTTCGTATCCAGAGGGTTGCGGAGAACCAGCTGGATGTGGGTCTGCGTCGAGGCCAGGCTCAGCTTCTCCGCCTGCTTCGGAGTCACAAGAAGGTTCACCACCTGAACCTGTTCCGGCTTTCCGTTCGCATCCTTCTGAATGTTGGTGCCCGCTGAAAGCACTTCAATGTTCTGCAGCAGCGTGTGCACCAGCGGGTTATTGCCGCCTGTGCTCCCCGGAGGAGTGCCCGAAATCAACACATCCACCCGCTTGCCCGGCGTAACAAAACCGGCCAGGCCAACTACATCGTCCACGCGAACCGCGCAGGCGCGCATGCCTTTAGGAATGGTCGCAGCCAGACCGCCGCCGGCTCCCTTGATGGCGAGACGGCTGTTCAGAATCGCCTCACCCTTGTAAATAGGCGAAATCACGCCCCGTCCGATGACGTCAGACTGCTTCGTGAAGACGCCCGGAGGCAGGGCTCCCGCAATTTCGGTGGTGCCAAGATCATGCGCGGTAATGATCGTCCCAAGAGGGAGATCATTTGCGGCCGCGATGACGGTAGTGGTCTTAACCACAGGAGTCGTGAGCCGGTTCCCTACGATCCGGACGACAAGGTAACTGCACAGGCCAGCGATAACAAATGCAGTTATAAGGATGGTGACAAGTCTTCGAGTCATGCGGCGACCTTTGCGCAGAATTTCATAAATCCTGTCCGCAATCTGAATACCAAATTGGAACGTTCCCTAAGCATAGAACGAAAGTTCTCCTGGCACATCAAACAAATTCAAAACTGCGAGCAGTCAGGGACTCAGAGCAGGCAGGCTCTCTCGCCCGGCAAATATAGCTCATCTCCAGAGCTTCTGAATTGCCCAAACGAATTCTTGCCGGAATTCCCAGAAACTGCAACCGGAAAGTGTGGACAAATGTTTACCAACCTTATCTCCCGGTGTCACCGGTCAGGAGCATCGCCATCGCGGAGGCTTCGTGCTGACATGGATTCCTCAAGCAATTCTGGCTCGATAATTGCTTTGTTATTCACAAGCCTCGCGATACACTTCATCAGGCTTCCTGAAATTTGGCGTCATCGCCCGCAACCGATCAGCCGTCGCCCCTCACCCCCGGAGGTTGGATGTCCACAAGTATCCTCACCCTGTTCTCCGAACAGAAAATTGCGCAGGGAGCTTCGCCTTCCATGCTGGCATCCGTCGTGGCCCATTGTGTCACCACTGGTTTGCTGTTCGTGCTGGTCAAGGTGGGCGTTCCCCACGTCGTTCATGTTCCGCCTCAGGAATTCTCAGTCGTCCGCGTTCTCACCTACAACCCGCAGCAGGACGAGGCCGCAGCGGCCGGCAGCCATAGCATGCACCTGCTGGCAAAGAACACCCATGCGATGAAGTCCCGCGGTGGCGCGCCCCGTCCCCAGCGCAGGGTTCTGCCGCCCAATCCCAAGATCAAAACCGGTAAGCAGACCATTCTGCAGGCGCACGCCAATCATGTGCCGCCCCCCACGCATGCTGTCATTCCTACCGTGCTGTTGACCGCCGCTCATCCCATCATCACAGAGCGCATCTTCACACCGGCGCCGCGCCCCCACCCTGCCGCGCCCACGCCGAAGCTGCTGACGCTGCCCAACGCGGAAATCCACGTGGCCGACGTGATGCTCAGCGCCGAGTCCATCACGCACCCGGTCCTGGTACTGCCCGACAGCACAACCGTTCCCTACAAACTCGATAACCCCGACACAGAAGCACAAATCGTCGAAACAACGTCTCCCACCCAGCATGTTCCCACGCCCACGCGCCTGCTGGCCATTTCCGACGTTCAGATGGCCAAGGGCACCATTGCGATTCCCCAGTCGGAAAACGAGATTCAAAAGACTGCGGCCAAGGGCTCTCTGACCTCCGGACAGGAGAATAAAACCCCCGGCAACGGCTCCGGCGCACAAAACGGCCTCAGCATTCTGCGCGCCGCCCTTTCCGGCACGGGCGCCACCAACCAGATGTATCAGGCCGTTGCCACCACCGGCACAGCCAGCCATCAGCAGGGCGCGCAGGAGATTGCATCCGCACGCAATGGTCTGGCGCAAGGCTCCCATGGCCTCAAAACCGCTGATGGAAAGGTCGACTCGCAGGCAGCGGCCGACAGCGGCTCAGGCAGCAAGATCAGCTTTACCCATCTCACCAAGGCCGCAACCGGACATTTCGGCGCTGTCCTGATGGGTGATTCCCCCGAACAGGATTATCCGGAAACAGCCAACCTGTGGACTGGCCGCACTGCCTATACCGTATACGTCGATGTGGGCATGCATACCAGCTGGATACTCCAGTTTTCTCTTCCCAAATCGGCCTCGCCTGCCCAGCTCCAGGCACAGCTCGCCGCACCCTATCCCTACATCATCCTGCGACCAAATTTTGCTCCCTCAGAGCTCAACGCAGACGCGCTCCTCGTGCACGGCTTCATCAGCGCAGAAGGCAAGTTGAAGCATTTGGCAGTGGAGTTCCCCCCTGGATTCTCGCTGGCCAAACTTGTTCTGAAAGCGCTCGATCAATGGCAGTTCCGCCCCGCCATGCTGAATGGCACACCCACAGAGGTCGAAGTTCTGCTGATCATTCCCAACCACCCCGGTTAGCTCGCACCTTTTCGTTCAACCGGACCTCGCACTATGGCCCTCACAGCTACACGTGGGCGCCCGCATTCCTTTTGGAAAAAGAAAGTCGAAGTACGCTTGTAGTGGAGTGGATATCTCTCAGATCTATCCGGAAACTTGAACGTGGAGCTTTTGGATCCGACCGTTCAGGATATGTCGAGGTGGTCTAGCTGGCCTGGCTGGCTGGAGTCGTGTCCTGGCTCAGACCGCGTGGCGCATAAGATGGACCGTGGGTATCGCCTGCATTTCCGCCAGGTGGCGTCCCATTCGGAAATGGCAGGAACGGGTGGTCGACCGTATGAGAATCATCGTTGAACCCCAGAGCAAGGCGCTCGAAAAAGCGGTGCAAATCTTTGCGGGAGGCCAGTCGGCCAACACTGGTCGGGCTCCCGTCGCGATAACCATCCGCAAGCATGAACGCCATGCCGACGCCATCGTGGCCCGCCCTTACCACCCGGCACTGTACCGTGATCGTCTCTTCCGGCTCCAGGGGATCTTGTGTTCTCCTCTGCAGTGTTACCCGCAGAAGTGTGCGAGGATGCCAGCGATCCGGCGTCTTCAAAAATAGCCCTGTGCGGCTGATATCTGGAACTGCATGAGGCACAGGAATACCACCGTCCCAATAGAATGCCATCAAGGGTGGGGAAAGCCTGCGCTCATCCCTTCGGCGGTCGCGAAGATTGAAGATACGTGACAACCACTTCATCGGCGCCTCCATGGCTCGCTTCTCGGACCGGGACTCCATTGGAAAAAGACCATCCGGAATCGGTTCGATTCCGTCCAGAATAGCTCCGATGTCTTCAATTGTGCCAATTAAAACTTGATCCCCCACCTGGGTTTGAGATCCAAAAATGGTGTGTACTGGCAGCAGCAGGATGCTCTCGAACTGCGGAAGGCTTGCGCCTGCAGGCAAACTCGGCATGCCGCCTTCCGTCAATGCGACCACTCGCAGGCCCGAATCGAGGAAAATCCGATCGCAAGGCCCCTGGAATCCAAGTTCTCGCCGGCTTGTAGAGCTCGAAACCCAGATGCCTTCGTTCGTCTTCAGCTCTCGCTTGGAAAGGGCGGCCCAGAAGGATCCGCCCGCTTGATGGGCAACAGAGACGCCAAGGCTCAGAAACGCTTCGCGTGTTTTGTTGTACGCATAGTAGTGTTTCCGTTCCATCGCCGTCTCATCCAAGGTCAAAAGAGTTCCGCGAGATGGCCCGCCATGACTTCCGCGTGGTCGGGATTCTCGACATCATTATCATTTCTATCTGCTTGACGCGACAGATCACCACTCGCACGCCAAAGGGTGTACGTATAAGTGAAAACTTGACCTGTCGCAAGATTCATCGTGACTCTGCCATGCAGAGTTCGCGCTGATCTGAACCCCTCGCTTAGCGGGCCTTCATCTTTCGGCGCTGAATAATGATGGCCAGCAGTACGACGGCCAACACACCGGCAACGATGCGAATAATCGATTGTGAATCCATGGGAAATGTTCCTTTCTTAACTTATTGATATTAGTGATGAACCAACGTCGGCAGAACCTTGTAAATCTGGATCAGTGCCGGACCGAGAGTTACCAGCAAAATCGAAGGAAAGATAAACAGCACAAGTGGAAATACCAGCTTGACACTCGTCTTGGCCGCCTCTTCCTCCAGCAATTGCTTGCGCTTCAAACGCATTGTCTCGGAGTGTACACGAAGAGTCTTAGCAATGCTGGTTCCAAATTGTTCCGCCTGAATAATCGTTGTCGTGAGGTGCCGGACACTGTCCACCCCAGTTCGATCTGCCAGATGGCGCCAGGCCTCGCCTCTTCCTGCGCCGGCCGCCTGCTCCAGCACCACGAGGTTCAACTCGTCACTCACTTCCGGATGCGAAATGCCCAACTCCCTGGAAGTGCGCGCAAGCGCCTGGTCCAGACTCAGGCCAGCCTCCACGCAGATCACCAGGAGGTCCAAAGCATCCGGCAGCCCCTTCCGAATTTTCTTCTGCCGATTATGAATCACCCGCTGCAACCCGTAATCGGGAAGCAGATACCCAAGACCCGCCGCGGCAATATAGGGAAGCGGGCTGGAAGGATGCCAGGCAAAGGTCACCAGCAGAAGGAGAAATACCGGAAACACAATCTTGATGCCGTACATGATGTTGACGGCATTCGATTCGCGATATCCCGCCTGGATCAACTGTTGACGCAGGCCCGCATTTTCTTTTTTCCCTTGCGGCAGGGTCGTTCCCACCCGCTCCAGAAGACTGGCGAACGGAGATGTCGAACTCCCTCCTCCGCGTGTAACATCCAGTTCCAAAACCTGGGGAGTACCGGCAACCACGTCCTCGACGCGCTTTGACATCGGGTTGCGCGCGCCCAGCACCAGTCCAAGCGCAGCCACGGCTCCAAACAGGACGACGAATACGACAATTGCTAAAACCATACCTGTCTAGACCTCCAGGTTCACGATCTTGCGGATGACCAGGCCGCCAATCAGGATCAGAACAACACCGGCATAAATCAGCTTGCGGCCAATCGGATCGGTCCAGAGCTTGCCGATGATGTTCGGAGCAATCAGAAACATCAGGCTTGCAATCACCAGAGGCAAAATGGTGAGAATCCATCCCGTCAATCGACCCTGCGCCGTGTGGGTGCGGATCTGCCGCTTCAATGCAAAACGTTCGCGAATCACGCGTGCCGTATTGTCCAGAATCTCCGCCAGGTTTCCCCCTGATTCCCGCTGAATCACCATCGCGGTCACGACCATCTTCAAGTCAGGAAGCGGCATGCGCGTGATCAGATTATCCAGCGTCGTACCAAAATCAAGGCCGTAGTTCTGCTCCTCGAAGCAGATGCGAAACTCCCCGGCAAGCGGCGCGGGACATTCCGTCGATACAAGGCTCATCGTGGAATTGAGCGAATGACCGACGCGCAACGCGCTCACCATCAGATCCAGAGCCTCGGGCAACTCTTCTTCAAACTTCTTGAATCGCTTATTGCGCTTCTGGAAGACGTAGATCCAGGGAGCAAAGGCCAGGATGGTTCCGGCCAGCAAGGCTGCCAGAAACTGACCCGTAATTAACTGAATCAGGTAAAGCGGAACAATGAAGCAGGCACCCGTCAAAAGCAGAAGCAACGACGCCGTCCAGCGCACGTTGGCTTGATACAGAAGCAGCCTTAGCCGCGGAACCACCTCGAAGCGCAGAAGAATGCGGTTCAGCCAGGGAATGGAGCTCAATTCCTCTGTCTTGCGCAGGTCGCCGACGTCAATATCTTCGGGCTCGTCCTGCCGGCGCGACTGGAGCAGAACTGACTGCAGGACCCGGATTCGCTCTTTCGAAACCCGCGTCGAAGCTCCACCGGTGGCGGCCATGATCAGAATCACGATGGACGCAACACCCAGAAAGACGATGACAATCAGTTCAATCATAAAAAGATACCTACTTCACTTCGACAGTTTCCTCAAAAATACTCGGCGAAAGGAACAGCCCCGCCACACGCAGCTTGTCGAGGAACCGAGGCCGAATCCGGGTCGGCTCGAAGATGCCAACCACCTTACCATTCGCTCCGATCCCCTTGCGGCGGAACACGAAAATCTCCTGCATGCTGATCATGTTCTCTTCCATGCCGGTGATCTCCGAGATGCTCATGACCTTACGCGAGCCGTCGCTCATGCGGGACACTTGCACGATGATGCCCACTGCCGACGCCAACTGCTGCCGCACGCTCTTTTCCGGAAGATTCATGTTCGTCATGGCCACCATCGACTCAAAACGGCTCAGCGCGTCGCGAGGCGAATTCGCGTGGATCGTGGTCATCGACCCCTCGTGGCCCGTATTCATGGCCTGCAGCATGTCAAAGGCTTCCTCGCCGCGCATTTCGCCGATGATGATCCGATCCGGTCGCATACGTAGACTATTGATCAGCAACTGTCGCTGACGGATTGCACCCTGACCTTCAATATTCGGCGGACGCGTCTCCAGTCGCACCAGGTTATCCACCTGCAGCCGGAGTTCTGCCGCGTCCTCAATCGTCACAATACGCTCGTGGCGCGGAATGTACTGCGAAAGCAAATTCAAAAACGTCGTCTTGCCGGCGCCAGTACCACCGGAAATCAAAACGCTGATGCGCGCCTTCACCGCGGCGCTCAGCATCTCCAGCATCCCCGGCGACACCGTCTTGTACTGCACCAGCTTCTGCGCATCCAGTGGCGCAGTTCCAAATCGACGGATCGAAACCGAAGGACCATCCAGCGCCAGCGGCGGAATAATCGCATTCACACGCGAACCGTCCGGCAGACGCGCGTCCACCATGGGAGACGATTCATCGATGCGCCGCCCGACCCGCGAGACAATCCGGTCAATAATCTGCAGCAAATGCCGATTGTCCCGGAATGTCACGTTCACCCGCGACAGAATGCCGGCGCGCTCAATAAATACGTTATCTTTTCCATTCACCAGGATGTCGGAGATCGTCTCGTCGGCCAGCAACGGCTCCAGCGGACCCAGCCCGAAAACGTCATCCAGCAGCTCAACGCGAATCTTTTCCTGCTCGCTGAAGCTGAGCGGAACCTTCTTGGTGAGAATGATCTCGTTCACCATGTTGGAGACAGCCTGCCGCGCCTGCCCGGAGTCAACCCGTGACAGCTTCTCCAGGTCCAGCTGAGCGATCAGTGACCGGTGAATCTCGGATTTAAGTGTCTCAAAACCTGTGTTTTCCACGGTAGATCCGTCCTGTTACCTTGTCTGCTTCGAAAATATTCCCAGGAATCCGCCTCGCTGGCCCTGGCTGCTGCTTGCTGCCGTCAATCCGGCAGCGTCCTCCACCATCTGGTGAATCACCTTTGAAATCGGAGACTTTGACAATGCGACCGAGCTCTTCATGCTGATCGAGTCGCGCACCGCAATGTAATCTCCCGGAATCCTCCACTTTGGCTCCATCGTCAGCGCCTTCCGGATGCTCTCATCGTCAATGCCGGCCGACTTCGGATTGAAGCGATTCAACACCACGTCCGGCCGCCTCGTCCCCATCGGGAAAAACTCGCCGATAATCCGGTTCGCGTTGCGCAACTCCGTCACACTCACCTGCGTCACCAGGTAGTTGATCGTCGCCTCCCGGAACAGCGTCCGGGAAAGAGGATCGAGCGTGCTGCTCACATCCAGAACCACATGATCGTAGGACTGGCGCGCCACCGTAATCAGCCGCATGCGCGCCTCTTCCGAGGCGTCCGCGCCCACATAACGATCCGGCGCCGCCAGCACATCCAGCCCCGACTCATGCTTCGACAACAGCGTGGACAAGAAGTTCGAATCCAGCCGTTCATGATTCTGCAGCGCGTTCATCGTCGAGTATGCCGACGACACACCCAGCAGGATCGACGCATCCCCCAGCGGAAGGCTGAAGTCCACCAGCAGGCAGCGCTGTCCGCTGGCTGACGCCATCTGGGCCAGCACAACCGCAAAGTTACACGCAATCGTCGTTGCGCCGGAGCCGCCTTTCACGCTCGAAAACACATACAGATTCCCAACGCTCGCCTTCGCAGGACGATCCGCCGGACGGCGGGCAAAGGCCCGCGCCATCGCGACCTCGAGGGCAGCCGGCTCTACCGGGAGCTTCAAAAATTCTCGCGCCCCGGCTCGCATGCACTGCACCAGCAAATCAGAATCCGTCGCCTGAGAAAACAACATCACCGTGGCTGCACTTCGGGCGCAAATCGTCTCCACCAGGTAAAGCGCATGCGCCGGATTTCCATCCAGGTCAATCATGAACACGTCATGATCTTCCCGAATCAGGTTCTCCAGAAAATCGCCTTCCGGATAGCTCTCGCACTCCCTTACATTCTGGGGCGGCAGCCCGTTCATCCCGGAAATAATCTCCTTGCGCCGCCCCTCGTCCGGCGAAATTACGATGATCGACATCGAGTGGGCCTTCAAAGGCTCAGGCGATTGGCCCCCCGGCCGACCCGCCGGCGTTCTCCCGGAAATCAGCATATCCAGAGCAGACAGACCTTCTTGCGACATTCTTGATTCTCCTGCGCTACTTCACCGCGGCAAAAAATGAAAGGAAAACACCAATGGCAATTGCCGGAACATATGGCATTTTCCTGGCTGACGGGTTGTTCAGATTCAGTTCCTTATGCGGTTTGATGCCGCCCCTCCAGGAACCGACCAGTGCTCCCGTATTACCAAACAACTCCCCAGCAAAACCCTTTGACACTGACCACACAATCGCCATCAATCCGCCGGCCAGAAACGTCATGATCATCGCTATAAACAACTGGTCAGGACCGATCCAGGCGCCGATTGCCGCCATCAGCTTTACGTCGCCCATGCCCATCCCTCCCAGCCAGTTCAAAAAACCAAAAACCAGCGCCGCCAGAACCCAGCCTAAAAAACTCTCCCAAAGGCCATGGCCACCTTCGACAACGATGGAAACAATCGGACCGGCCGCCATAAACGGCAACACCAGCCAGTTGGGAACCCTGCGACTCCGGATATCGGTAAATGTGGCGACGGCAACAACTCCCAGAGTAGGCCACCAGGCTACCGAGTGCATCTCCAAAATCCCAGACTCCCCAGACGAAAGTTCAATAAATGCAGAGTAGCAATCGTCATTCCAAATGCTACACCGCCGCTAATGCCTTCCAATGCCAATATTTACGAAAAATTCCGGCTTCCGGATGTTCACGACCGTTTACACCCTCAACTAGCTCAGGAACCAGCTTTCACCTCTGCATGATATACCTTCAGCCTTCCACCTTGGCACAAGCATGATATCTGCAATTTATCCGGAATCGCATATTTATCCCATGAAAATAGCCTGGTGAACTCGCGCAGGCACTGCTGCCCTGCCAAAATCCCTTCCAAGCCCCGCACCTTCCACAGTTATCCTCCATCTCGCATCTCGGACTCCAATCCACCTTCCATCTCAATCCAGCCATCGATTCCGATCCGCGGCTGCCAATCATGTTACCAACACGCGACTTCTGCAGCATCTGCAAAACTGCTGGAGATTACTGCCTTGACTAAGCTGATAATGAACCCTCCGCGCATGCGCATCCCTCCATCGAAAGGCTGCCGTCACCCCGATCAAAGCCCACTCCCATGGCAAGCAGATCCTGACCACCCGGCGCTTGAGCGATTTCAGGATAACTGTCCCCGAAGCAACAACTTTCCAGTCGATGAGACCAGCAGGGAGCCGCGACCCTCGAGGGTCTCAAAATGGGCATAGCAATCCTGAAAATCGCTCTGATACCACCATCCGCGTCTCCTCACAACGGCGCAATGGCACTTCCATGCCATCCTCATCCAGTTACAATCTCCGCCCTGCTAAGGAAAGATAGGTATCTTCGATAACTCCTCCGGCACGGCCATCGACGTCAACATACTGAGATCAAAGTCCCGGCAGAACCTATCCGGAACCACCTCGTACGTTTTCTGTCAGGCTTCCACTCTATACCCTGCCCCGGCTCGGCGCGCTACATTGTCTCCTTCACGCCCAGCCGAATCAGCATCCAGTTGGCCGGATACGCCGTCAAAAACCCGCACAGCATCGCAATCTGCATCATCCACCAGAAAAGCCAGTGGTCCGGATGCATCTCACCCCCGGGAAACAGCACAAAGATACTGATCGCCATCCACCCATACATCCCAATCTGCCGGCAGGTCATTGAAAGCACATCCGATCGGAACGAATTCCACAACACCTTCGCCCTCGGCTCATCCGACATCGGCGCCTGCGCCGCGTACTGGAAGATCACCCCGATCACCAGCGCGGCCACATAATCCACGATCCACTTGCCAAAAACTGCATGCCCCCACACCACAAACTCAATCCCCGGCACAAACATTGCCGACTCCACCAGCACATCGGCCAGAGAACAACCCGCCCCGCAGTGCGTAGCTCCCAGCGCAAACACGCCTCCCCACAAAACGTCAGCGGCCACACCCACCGCATTACCGTCATCGCCGGCGGACGCCTCCGTAAATCCACCACGCACCACAAAGCCAGCCCGATCGAGAGCAGTAAATTGCCAATAGCCATGTCATGCAGCAAAAGAACCTCTCCTTTCCACGGAAAAACAGGATTCCCCGCCAGCCTCCCGCAAAAGAAAAGAAACTTCCCTCCCCCTGCAAGTAACCCATGCAAACAAGCAAAACAAGAATCCCTGCACCCTTCGATGCAGGTACACCCATCCCGCGGAATTACGCGCCCGGACTCTTCGGCTCAAACTCCAGCACCTTCACCCCGTCATACACGCCTAATGCCTTCACCCGGTAGGCAGGGGCCGCCGTCTGTTCCAGCCAGTCCAGTGTCTTATACGAATGCTTGTAGCCCATGGCCAGAAACCGCTCATGCTTCGGCACCGCCTGCCGTAAAAACTCCCCGCCCACCTGTTTCGCTTCGGCATTCAGCGCTCTCGGCAGCGGAACCACCGGCACGCTCAGCTTGTAGTAGGCAAGCTGTGAGAAGTACCGGCTTTCCTTGGCGGAATGCATTGGCATCGGCACAAAATTCGCTTCCGGATAATCGCTGCACACCAGAACCGGCGCATCATCCGGAGCCGCACTCCGCTCCGCCGCCGCAATTGCTCCTTTCCAGGAGTAGTCATGCTGTCGCGCCCCTGGCGAGGCCAGGTAAAGTGTGGCGGTCGCCCCCACCAGCACAATCGAAAACGCCATCCTCACCGCGCGCCCGCCCAGCCGTTCCAGCCCCAGCGCCCAGCACAGGGAAATGCCTGCAACCGCCGTCAGCTCATGGCGAAACGCAAACATGTGGATCGGCGTCCCCACGCTGATCCCGTACAGCAGGCCGACGGGAAACAGCGCCAGGAAAAAGCACAGCAGAATATCCCTGCGGTCCACGCTCACCTGCGGCTTGGTCCGGACAGTCACCGCCGCCATCAAAAGCCCGGCAACCACAGCGCCGACAAAGGGCAGCAGCCCCGGCAGAAAAATCCACAGCAGCAGAACCGGGCTCGGCGACTTCTCAAAAACGTGCGTCCCCGGGTGATGAAACAGCGCTCGCAAATCCGGAATCAGCGGCAGAAAAGCCGCCCCGCACGCAGCCAGCCCCACGCCAAGCTGCTGCCAGAAGATCTTCCCCTCGCGCCGCTTCCAGACGATAAAGCCTGCCAGCAGTCCCGGCAGCACCGCCGCTCCCAGAAAGTGGAAGTACACAATCAGCGCAGACAGCAGCCCGAACAGCCCCGCCAGCCACAGCGAGTCGCTCTTGCGCAGCCGCAGCAGAACCAGAATCGCAAGATTCGTCGCCAGAATCTCAAACGCATACGGCCTCGCGTCAATCGACTCGGAAATCACAATCGGATTGAGACAAAAAAGCAGGGTCGCGACCAGCGCCATCTCGCGATCAAAAAGATGGCGCGCGCAACGGTAGAGGACATACGCGGCCCCCAGCATCGCCAGCACCGAAGGCACCCGCATCCCGATCTCGCTCGTCCCCGTCACCCGCGTCACAAACCAGAGAATGTAAGAGTAAAGTGGGTCGGCCAAGGAACCTTGCCGCGCCGCGATTTGCCGAAGGCCCTTAGCAATTACCCAATAGGAGCCCGTCTCGTCCAGCCAGAGCGGGGAGCTAATGGCAAACAGCCATAACGAAATCGCCGTAAGGAGTCCCACCGCGTAAATCACAAATTCGACATGCCATGGATCAAATCCTGCCCGCGCCGAATGTGGATCAGCCGCTTTGAAGGTCTTCCTTGAAATCTGCAATACACGCTCCTCATTTTCGTGTGTCATTGGCTCGGTTTATAGAGGTGCTGGATGCTTCTTGCTCATTCCAGAGACACTGCAGGCTGCCTCCTCAGGTTCTGCGGATCGTCATCCGCCTGTCGCCTTTTCGGCGGTCATTGCCAGCAGTCTTACCCGCAACCGCGAACCTATTCTTTCCACAATTCGCGAGTCGCGCAGATATCTCCGCCAGCCCCCTGGGCCTAAAGCAATTAGTTGTCGCAGAACTCTGGCAAGGGATACCCTTTCGCCCCGAGCTGCAACGGCCAGCGTGGCGTTAATGGCGTTGGACGCCAAGGCTGCCCGTCTCACCTCTCTCCTTAACTTATCTGGAGCCTGCCATCTGCCGAAATGCCGTTCCAGCACAATGCTCAGCTGGTGTTCCCACTCGCCCGGCCTCAGTTTGCGCGCAATCGTCTGCGATTCAGGGTGGACGCGAAAAGCTGTCAGTGTCTCCGGCACAAATCGAACCGGGCCCAAAGCGCCAAGCCGCAGCCACAACTCCCAATCAGCGGTCAGCCACAGCGACTCGTCCAGGCCGCCGGAATCAACTGCCGCACTGCGGCGAAAGACTGGAGCTGGAATGGCGATGAAGTCCTGGACCAGAAGCCGCTCAAGAAAGCGGTTCGCGGGTATGTCGCCCTGCTTTAGCGGACACTTCCAAGGTCCCAGCCGTTCCCCCCTGGGACCGATAAAAACCGAATGGTGCAACACCATTGCCCCTTCAGCCCGCGCCAACTCGGGCAATATTCTGCCCACCCTGCCCGGCAGCCATAGATCATCCTGATGGAGGAGGCATGCCCACTCCCCGCGTGCTTCGCGCAATCCGATATTGGTGGTGGCAACCCAGTTCCCAAGCCTGCCCGGATTCAACACCCGCAGAGGAAGTGACCTTCTGAAATTGTTGAGAATCCTCATCGTGCCATCCGTCGAGCCATCATCCACCACAACCACTTCGAGCTCTTTGCAGTACTGCGAACGCACGCTCTCCAGCGCAGCGCCGAGGTATTCCTCTCCGTTGTAAGTCGGAATGATCACTGAAATCAATGGGGTCATACTGGTTTCTTCACGGCCACGGCCAGAGCTTCCGTGCCGCGGGTTCGCCAAGCCTGAACGATTAGGTCAGGCAAAATGATCAGGGCCTGAGCACCTACGCCTAGGAGACGAACGCATTTCTCCTTCAAGGTTTTCGCATGCGCAACATAACTTGAGCTGCTCGCGTAGTAGCACCATAAGGCATCGAGCATCGGCGTCTTGAAAACGACTAACTCCATGCCTGCAAGCTTGCAGAGCTTCGCAAGCGATTCACTGCCAAAGAAGTTTAAGTGCCGAGGGAGTTCAAGAAGTGTCCAGTGTTCCCCAAACCAGTTGCCACGTTGGATTCCGTAAAGTGTCGGAAATTGAAGTAAGAGTTGTCCGCCCGGTCTCAAATAAGAACAGATGAGCTGCAGAGTCGCCAAAGGATCCGGCACGTGCTCAATAACACTCCAGAGCACGACGGTGTCGAAGCTGCCGTCTTCCCACATTTCTGGTCGAAGCTCCCCGGCCTGCACATCCAACCCCAAGTCAGAGCGCATAGCCTCGACCAATTCGTCGCTGTACTCAACAGCCTTTACGTCCCACCCCTTACGACGGGCGGCATCGAGGAAATCTCCCGCTCCCGCCCCAACCTCAAGCAGTCTGCTTCCCCGACCATACTGGCTTAATCGTCGCACCCTCCTCCAGGTGGTAACGCGGCGCAGAATCTTCCAAAGCGGCCATCCGCGTTCCTTCCACGTAACGCGATAAGGGGCATATCCGGTTGTGTATGCTGCTCGAAGCTCCGCATCCGTCGGCAGGGGTGTCTGCATAACATGACCACAGGTCAGGCATTCCGAAAGCTGGAAGTGAGCGTCATAGCCCGGTCTGCATAAATCGCGCGCTTCTCGCAGGAATTCCCAACGATCTGCTCCGCACACCGCGCAGACGGTTCCACTAATCTCGTTGCTGTTCTCCGGCATTAAATAACGCCCCCTCTATCGCGCGCGACTCTTTGCCTCATAACCCGCTCAATTACAAGGACTATCACTCCGATACCAGCCGCTAGCAGGCATGATCCGAATACCAATATTCGAGCTTCCAGAGCCCACTGGGCGGCGACCGGAACACGTGTTCCAAAGAGGTTTAAAGCGAAGGCGTAACCAAGCTCCGTGACACCAATCCCTCCCGGCGTAAGAGCCAGCGCATAGGCAAGGGTGGCCAGCGGAGTGGCCGCAGCCACTTGCCAGACTGGAATGTGCGCCCCCACAGCCACCGTAACCTCATTTAGCATCCATATCTGGACGGCAAATCGCATTGCGGACAGCAGCATCAGTTGACGCCCCAACCCCGCATGCAAAAAGCCTGACCTTTCCAATTCACCAATCCGCCGCACAATTCGTCTTTGCGCCCATCGGCTTCTTGCAGTTGACCTGACCACCCAATGAGCAACCTGAATTATCGGTCCAACTGCGAAAATAGCGACTGCCGTCATCACGAATGCGGAAATCAGGTAGACGACAGCGCCGCCTCCGGCAAGCCAGGTCACTCCGGAGGCCACCGCAAGAAAGCCCATGATCCATACGTCGAAGCTTTGCTCAAACAGGCTGCCTGCCGTACCTCGCTTCAACGCGCTGCCGTAAAAGTAGGTCCCGAGCGTGCGAGCCGCCGACATCGAAATCTGGACCGGCAGAATCTGCCCGCAGACCACACCCACGCTTGTGAAGGCAAAAGACGCAAATGCAGAAGGAGCCGAATCCGAGCCGCTGCGCAAAAAAATGTCGATCTTTCGCCACTTCACACTGGAAAGATAGATGTGCAGCGCGGTCAAAGCCACCAACAGCGCGAAAGCACTCGCGCTTACATTGCGAAGATGCGCCAGCGTTACGCCCAGATGAATTTTCCCGACCTTGATCAGAACAAAAATTAAAAGGCCGCTAAGCGCGAAGGAAACTGCCAGAAAAAATCCGCGCCGACGCTTCACTAGCGCCGCCTTAGACCAAGAATGCTACTAGAGAAACTACTCGGGATCACCTCAACGCCCGAGGTGACCCGGAAAT
>JBMFWD010000001.1:0-192873 GCA_049965615.1 Acidobacteriaceae bacterium | reverse complement strand
CCAGAATCCTTCCGCATAGGCCTCAAAAACTCCTCAAAACATGCGCCCTGCTGGCTAGCGACTGCGGTTTTTAGGATGAATGGGACATCCGATCTGAATCCTATCCCGCCCAAGCGGAGCTTGGACGGGGCGCCCCCATCCTGGTTGGGTTAGCGGTGTGGACAAAACAAACGGCGTTCCCTGGTGGGAACGCCGTTTTGCTTTGGGTGATGTGTGCTTTTTGCTATAGGGAGGACATGTTTAGCAGGAACTCGGCGTTGTTGCGGGTTTTGCCGAGCTTGTCGACGATGAGTTCCATGGCCTCGACCGGCGAGAGCGGGTTGAGCACCTTGCGAAGGACCCAGATGCGCTGGAGGTCTTCCTTCTTGATGAGGAGCTCTTCCTTACGGGTGCCGGAGCGCTGGATGTCGATGGCGGGGAAGACACGCTTGTCGACGAGCTTGCGGTCGAGGATGACTTCCATGTTGCCGGTGCCCTTGAACTCTTCGAAGATGACCTCGTCCATGCGGGAGCCGGTGTCGACGAGTGCGGTGGCGCAGATGGTGAGCGATCCGCCTTCCTCAATGTTGCGGGCCGCGCCGAAGAAGCGCTTGGGGCGCTGGAGGGCGTTGGAGTCGACGCCGCCGGAGAGCACCTTGCCCGAGGGCGGGACGATGGTGTTGTAGGCGCGGGCGAGGCGGGTGATGGAGTCGAGCAGGATGACGACGTCGCGCTTGTGCTCGACGAGGCGCTTGGCCTTCTCGATGACCATTTCCGCAACCTGGACGTGGCGGGCGGCCGGCTCGTCGAAGGTGGAACTGATGACCTCGCCCTTGACGGAGCGCTGCATGTCGGTAACTTCTTCGGGGCGCTCGTCGATGAGCAGGACGATGAGGACGACCTCGGGATGGTTGGTGGTAATGGAGTTGGCGATGGCCTGCAGCAGCATGGTTTTGCCAGTGCGCGGCGGGGCTACGATAAGGCCGCGCTGGCCCTTGCCGATGGGGGTGAGCAGATCCATGACGCGCCCGCTGATGTTTTCGCGGACGGTTTCCATCTTGATGCGCTCCTGCGGATAGAGGGGCGTGAGGTTGTCAAAGAGGATCTTGTTGCGGGTTTCTTCCGGCGACTCGAAGTTGATGGCCTCGATCTTGACGAGCGCGAAGTACTTTTCGCCTTCGTGGGGCGGGCGGACGTTGCCGCTGATGGTGTCGCCGGTTTTGAGATCGAACTTGCGGATCTGGGAGGGGGAGACGTAGATGTCGTCCGGACCGGGGAGGTAGTTGTAATCGGGCGAGCGGAGGAAGCCGTAGCCGTCGGGGAGGATTTCCAGAACGCCCTCGGCGAAGATGTGACCTTCTTTTTCGCTCTGCGCCTGCAGAATCTTGAAGATGAGGTCTTGCTTGCGGAGGCCGCTGGCTCCGGGGATTTCGAGCGTGCGCGCGATGCGGCTTAGCTCAGTAATATTTTTCTCTTTTAACTCGGAAATTGTCATGGGTACCTGCGGTGAGATTCTGGATCAGATGAGGGGTAGTAAGCAGAAGAGGAAGGAGGATGAGGAGGAATCAGGGGGGATGGGATGGGTGAAAAAAGGCCCGGGCAACAGGCCGCGCTTAGGCAGCGCGGCGCTGTTGGGACTGAGAAGCAGCTTTGTGAGCAGCAGCGGGGGGCAAGGAGCCACGCATGGGGTTGGCTTGGTGGAAATGGGCCAGGACCTCGTTGGTGGTGTCCTGGAGACGAGTGCTGGGCTTGTGCAGCTTGCGAGTCGCCTTGGAAGCCAGCTGGCAAAGGTTATAACGGTTTTGCACGTGGGTGAGTGCCCCAAAAACCAGATCAGAGCGCATAAAAGTCAAAATCCTCCTGTGTACTTTCGACGGCCATTTTTTGTGGAAAGGCCTGGTATTGAAAACTGCCAGACATATACTTAGACGCTTTTCACTGCCGCTTTGGTCACAAATTCTTGAAGGCTGAAGGCAAAAAAACTGCCCCGGTAGTAACGTGAATCGGTAACTTCCTGCATCTGGCCTGAATTTTCGACAAAGAGGTACTCGGCTGCATCGCCGGGGGTTCGATGAGCAGCCAGGATCGGATTGTCTGAAACAGGAAGCCAGAGGCGAGAATTGCACGAAAGCCTGAATTTGGGCTCCGCCAGCTACCAGCCATGAGTACCGTAAATGGAGTTGCGTCGAAGGTCAATCTTTTTTTTACCAAATTGCGAGATTGTAATTCCAGGTTTGGAATTTTCTGCTAAATCACTTTATTCGAAGCCGATAAGGCGGTTTGTGTCGCTTTCTGGATACTTCTGCGTGGCGAATATTCTAAAAATCATAGGAAAGTTGGCTCTTTTTGGGGGTCAATTCCAGTAGCTGCGGTCGAGCGTGCGGTACTGGATGGCTTCGGCGATGTGGGGAACGGAGACGGAAGCTTCTCCGGCTAGATCGGCAATGGTTCGGGCGACCTTGAGGATGCGGTCGTGAGCGCGGGCGGTGAGGCCCTGCTGCTGCATGGCGCGTTCGAGGAGGCGTTCGGCGTCGGGGCTGAGTTCGCAGTGCCGGCGAATCTGGCGGGTGGTCATTTGTGCGTTGGAGTAGGTGCGGGATTTGCTGCTTTTTGCCTCGTGGGCGAAGCGTTCAGCCTGGGCCTTGCGGGCCTGGAGGACGCGCTGGCGGATGGTGGCGGAGTTTTCACTGGCGGTGCCGGAGCGGAGTTCGCGGTACTGGACGGCGGGGACTTCGATGTGAATGTCGATGCGGTCGAGGAGCGGCCCGGAGACCTTGGCGACGTAGCGCTGGATGAGTGGCGGGGTGCAGTGGCACTCGCGGGAGCGATCGTTGAAGTAGCCGCAGGGGCAGGGGTTCATGGCGGCGGCGAGCATGAATGCGGCGGGAAAGCTGAGGGACATGGATGCGCGGGCGATGACGACGTTGCGGTCTTCGAGGGGCTGGCGCATGACTTCGAGGACGTTGCGGGGGAATTCGGGGAGTTCGTCTAAAAAGAGCACGCCGTTGTGAGCGAGGGAGACTTCGCCGGGGCGGGGAATGGCGCCGCCGCCGATGAGGCCGGCATCGGAGATGGTGTGGTGGGGCGAGCGGAAGGGGCGATGGGTGACGAGGCCGGTTTCGGTGTCGAGGATGCCGGCGACGGAGTGGATCTTGGTGGTTTCGAGGGCTTCGTCGAAGCTGAGCGGGGCGAGGATGGAGGGCAGCCGCTTGGCGAGCATGGTTTTGCCGGAGCCGGGCGGGCCGATCATGAGGATGTTGTGGCCTCCGGCGGCGGCGACTTCGAGGGCGCGTTTGGCGGCCTGCTGGCCGCGGACGTCGGCGAAGTCGGGGCCGTGGTATTGCTCGTCGGAGAGCACCTGCTCGGCTTCGATTTTGAAGGCGGGGGTATGAATGCCGCCGTTGCCGGCTGCGTTGAGGAGCTCGCGGGCCTGGTTGAGGGTTTCCACGGGGTAGACGGAGACGCCGTCGACGACGGCCGCCTCAGAGGCGTTGGCCTTTGGAATGATGAGGTTTTGGATGCCGCGCTCGCGGGCGGCGACGGCAACGGGGAGCATTCCGGGGACGGGACGGAGGGAGCCGTCGAGGCCGAGTTCGCCGAGGAGGAGGAACTGGCTGAGGTCCTGAATTTGCAGCGCGCCGTAGGCGCCGAGGATGCCGATGGCCATGGGGAGGTCGAAGCCGGAGCCTTCCTTTTTGATGTCGGCGGGAGCGAGATTGATGACGATGGTGGTGGGTGGAATGTCGAAGCCGGAGTTTTTGATGGCGGCGCGCACGCGGTCGCGGCTTTCGCGCACGGCGGCATCGGGAAGGCCGACGGTGTGGAAGCTCGGCTCCAGAGACTTGATGCCGGAGAAGTCGACTTCGACGTCGATGATGTTGGCGTCGATGCCATAGACGGCGGCGCTGAGCGCTTTGAAGAGCATAAGAGGGTTCGCGCTTCAGGTTTACCCGAATGGGGCCTGGAGGGAAACGGTACTAAAGACACGTATCCCTCAAGGCTCGACTGCTTTAGCGGGTTATGCGGCTGGGGCGCTGCGCCCAGGGGTTTGCTACATGACCATGGCGACACGTTCGAGCTCGGCCTGCATGCAGTCTGCATTGCAGGTCATTCTCTCGATGTGCAGGGCGGCGTCCATGACCCTCTGTGAGTCGACACCGTAGCCGCGGCCCATGAGGAACGAGGTGAGGATTTCGGCGGCCTGGCGGCTGTCAATGCCTGCGCGGAGCAGGTCCGTGCGCAGGTTGGTGAGCTCGGCGGCGGAGAACTTCTCGACTTGATCGGGCCGTAGGTTCATGGTCTTGTCCTCTGGCTCATTAGACACCATACAGGGTGTGAGTGTTGCTGACAGGGAGATGAAGTTGGCATTACGCCTTGACCATATAAAAGACCATGTTTGCACCGTTTGCGACGGTGCATTTAAGAAGAGGCGCGTTCGGCGATGAGGACGGGGATGCCGTCGTGCAGGGTATAGCGGCGGGCGCAGGCTATGCAGATGATGGAGGTTTGCTCCGGGCCGATGGCGAGCCTGCCGCGACATGCAGGACATACAATCGTGTCGAGCATTCGCGCGATACTGGGAGCGGCGTGCATGGTTCCAGTTTACTGGTGCGGAGCGGGAGAGAGCGATTTGTTGCGAGTGGGATTGACGGGTGGGATCGGGAGCGGCAAATCGACGGTTGCCGGGATGTTTCGGGAGCTGGGGATTCCGGTGATTGAGGCGGACGCGGTGGGGCGCGCGCTGATGGAGCCGGGCGAGAGCGTGTATCGCGCGATTGTGGAGTATTTTGGGCCGGAGGTGGTGCAGGCGGATGGGCGGCTGGATCGCGGGCGGCTGGCGGAGATGGCTTTTCGGCAGGGTCGGTTGCAGGAGTTGAATGCTCTGGTGCATCCGCCGGTGATTGCCGCGCAGGAGGCGTGGATGGGGGAGATTTTCGCGGGCGATGCGGATGCGGTGGCGATGGTGGAGTCGGCGCTGATTTTTGAGGCGAGCCGCGGGGAGGATGCAAGCGTGCCGGGGTGGCGGGACCGGTTTGACCGGGTGCTGCTGGTGACGGCTCCCGATGAGGGGAAGATTGCGCGGTACGTGCGCCGGGTTCTTGCCGGTGAGCCGGGGCACTCGCAGGCGCGCGCGGACGAGGTGGAGCGGGATGCGCGTGCGCGGCTGGCGCGGCAGATTCCGGATGCGGAGAAGATTCCGCTGTGCGACGCGGTGATTGATAACTCGGGAACGGTGGATGCGACGCGGGCGCAGGTGGCGAGGATTGCGGCGCAGTTACGCGCGGCGTCGAAATTGCATCGTAACTAACGCGTTAGACTGAAAATGGCGCATTTTAGCCGGTGGCGTACGTGGCTCTTGCCGGCATTCTGGGTAAGGATACGCATGAAACTTCGTCCAATTGCATTGGTGCTGCTCATGGTGGGCGGCTTCTGGTTTGTTCTTTCTCACCTCGGCTCGAATGGGGATTTTGGTGTTTTTGCCAAGCCTGATCCCTCGCAGTTAACGCTGAACGTGGTGAACACGCAGCCGAAGTATCTGCCGGAAGAGCAGAACAGCATCGATGTGTACAAGCGGGTGCTTCCTTCGGTGGTGAATGTTACTTCGACGTCGGTAAAGATGGATTTTTTTTATGGGCTGGTGCCGCAGCAGGGGCAGGGCTCGGGATTCATTCTGGACAAGGCGGGGTACATTCTGACGAATTACCACGTGATCGCCGGTGCTCAGAATATTGAAGTGCAGACCTCGGATGGGCGCCGATACAAGGCTCAGCTGGTGGGCGGGGATCGGGATCACGATCTGGCGCTGCTTAAAATCAATGCGCCGAATCTGCATCCGGCGACGCTGGCGAGCTCTCGGAATCTGCAGGTGGGGCAAAGTGTTTATGCGATCGGAAATCCCTTTGGGTTGAACGGAACGATGACGTCGGGCATTATCAGCGCGGTTCGGTCGGTGCGCGGGCCGACGGGCGTGCTGATCCAGAATGCCATTCAGACGGATGCGGCGATCAACCCGGGCAACTCGGGGGGACCTCTGTTGAATTCGCAGGGGGAAGTGATCGGGATCAACTCGATGATTGCGACGAACCCGAACAACCAGGTGCAGGTGGAGCAGAGCGCGGGCATTGGGTTTGCGATTCCGATTGATACGGCGAAGGCGGTGCTGCTGGACCTGAAGAAGTACGGTCACGCGATGCGGCCGACCCTGGGCATTGAGACGCTGCCGATAGGGCCCTACCTGGCGCAGCAGATGAATCTGGCGGCGAACTATGGACTGCTGGTGGAACGTGTAATGCCGGGCGGGCCGGCGGCACTGGCGGGCATGAAGGGCGGAAACCAGATTGCCTATCTTGGCAACCAGCAGATTTATATTGGCGGCGACCTGATTGTTTCGATGGATGGCCAGCCCGTGACGAATCAGCGGGACATGTCCGACATTATGGATGGATTGCGACCGGGAGAGGTGATTCCGATCACGGTGTACCGGGGCCAGCGCAAGCTGGTGCTGCACGTGAAGCTGGGCGTGGCCGGGAAAAATGGCCCGGATATGACGGCGGCGAATCGGTTGCCGGGTGACAGCGCGGTGCATGCTGCGATGTACCACGTGTTTGACGGGAAATAGAGCATCTGCACGATGGCAAACGGCATGAGTATTCTGGCGACGGCCCTGGCAGCGACGGGCGTGGCGGGGCTGGCGGCTGGTGGATTGATGTACGCGGCGCTGTGGCCGGAGTCGCAGATCTTCGGCTGGACGATGCGGGGCGGAGATGATCCGCGCGAGATTGCCCTGACCTTTGACGATGGCCCGAACGACGCCTGCACGGGTGAGCTGCTGGACGTATTGGCGAAGCATGATGTGCGGGCGACATTTTTCATGGTGGGGCAGTATGTGCGGCAGAGTCCTGCGCTGGCGCGGCGTGTGCGCGAGGCCGGGCACGTGGTGGGGAACCATACGTTGACGCATCCGCTGCTGGCGCGGGCCTCTGGGCGGCGTGTGCGCGAGGAGCTGGCGGGGTGCAAGGCGATCCTGGAAGACACGCTGGGCGAGCCGGTGCGGTATTTTCGCCCGCCGTTCGGGGGCAGGCGTCCGGATGTGCTGCGGACGGCGCGAGAGCTGGGGATGGTTCCGGTGACGTGGAATGTGACCGGCTATGACTGGGCGCGGAAGTCAGCCGAGGAAGTGCATGGGATTGTGAAGACGGGGATCGCGCGCAATGAGAAGCGCGGTGCGGGATCGAATGTGCTGCTGCACGATGGCGGGCACCTGACGATGGGAGCCGACCGCAGCCGCACCGTGCTCGCAGTGGAGATGCTGCTGGCGCAGGATGCGGTCCCGACCCCACTCAAGCCAAAAGCTGGCTTGAACGGGGCACACGGTTGGAAGTTTGTCACCGTGGATGCCTGGGATGGATTGGGTCCAGCGCTTCCGCGCGGGAGATCGGGGCGTTCCGGGAGAAACTTTTGAGAGCGATTTCTGTCGAAGGAATGTCGGGATTCTTCGCTTCGCTCTGAATGACAGCGTTCGAGGTACCGGCGTTTTCGTTGCCATCCAGGGGGAACAATGTCCTAAAGCTCGGAGATGTTCCGCTTGGATTTTGAATTCGTCGACTCGCGTTTCCCGGACCCCATTCATGCGCTGAAGAGCGCGCATGAATGGGGCAACCCGGGACCTATCCGGGTGCTTTGTCGCTAGTGTGACGAGGGTGGAACGTATTCCTTGGGTAAGGCTGCGCCTTCGCCGAAGAAGAACTGATTCATCTGCTCGACGAGGAATTCCTGAGCCTGGGGTGTCCAGGGCTGCAGGCGGTATTCATTGAGCAGCATCTTCTGATGCTCGACCCATTCGAGCCATGCCTTCCTGGAGACGCTGTTGTAGATCTTCTGTCCGAAGTCCGTGTCGAAGGGAGGCTCGTCGAGGCCTTCCATTTCCTGCTTGTGACGTACGCAAAATACTGTGTGTGCCATAGTCCTCACTCAGATCTTATTTTACGACGTGGGTGTGGGAGGGGCGATTAGGGTTGTTGATTGTCGGGTGTGGATGGCGTGATGTCGGTTTGAAAGAGCGCGACGTGGCCGTCGGGGGTTAATTCGAGGGGTGGTGCGTAGTAGCCGAGCGGTTTGCGCGTCCACCAGAGGCCCTGGGTGCGCTTTTCTTCCGGCGTGCTGAACCAGTATTGCCAGACGATGGTGCGGACGTACTTTGGCCCGTTGGGGAAGGGATTGCCGGCGAAAAGCTGAAGCACGGATGGGCTTTGCAGCAGGAGTCGGGCTTCGCAGTTGAGGACGAAGGGGTACTGCCGCCAGTCGCCGAGCGAGGCGAACCAGAGGTTCCAGTCGAAGCGGGGCTGGTAGGGCGCGTAGATGCCGGGCGGCTGGTGGAGCTTCTGCGGCTGGTAGCGGTAGGGGTAAGGCTTCCAGTGAGTGCCGTCGTCTGAGCCCTGGAATTCGATGAGGTAGCGGGCGGGCGTCATGACGGCGAAGAGGCCGTAGCGGTTGGCGATGCGGAAGGGCGCGAGCGCGTAGACGGGCTGCTCGGGCAGCGGGACACCGCTCCAGAAGAGTTGGAGCAGGGGCAGCGTGGTGGCGTAAGAGATCCAGCAGAGGGTGAAGGCCACGACGCTGAGGCGCAGCGTGCGCAGATGGGTGCGCACGCGCGGCGGGCTGGTTGCCGGGGTTTCTGGTTCTTCCGGCTGGATGGTTTCCTCTGGTGTGCTCTGCGGCTCGATTTCCGGCTTGGCTTGCGGCGAGGCGAATCCCTTGCGCCAGCGAGCGGGGACGAAGCGCAGGAGGGTGCGGTCTTCCAGCAGGAGAATGCCGAGGGCGAGCACGAGATAGTTGAGGAAGGCGTAGTTGGCGGTGAGGATGACGCCGGCCTGCCACAAGGTGACCAGACAGAAGCAGGCGATGCGCCAGCGGCGGGGCAGAAAGGCGAGGAAGATGAGGCCCAGTTCCATGACGAGCGTGGCGCCGGCGGTGGCTTTCTGGAACCAGTGGGGCAGGTGTTCGATGTACCAGCCGATCCATGTGGGCAGGGGGCCGTTCTGGTAGTAGTGGTACATCGCGGTGAAGTTGCGCCATGTGGGGTCGCCGCTGCCTAGCTTGACGACGCCCGATTCGAAGTAGATGCGGAACCACTCCCAGAGCAGGAGCAGGCGGGCGGCGCGGATGGGCGTGGAGCGAAGTCCCCAGCCGGGAACGAGGCCGCGCGGTGCAAGGAAGAGGACAAGGAAGCCCGCGGCGAGAAGCATGCCGTCGGACTGATAAGAGGCGAAGGCCTGGGCCGCGCCGATGAAGGAGAGATAGCAGACAAAGCAGATGAGGAAGTTGAGCCGCGGCCAGAGGTTGAAGACGGCGAGCACGGATGCCGCGAGGCCGGCCCAGCAGAGGCCCATGAGCATGTGCGGTCCGGCGGAAAGCCACAGCAGGGTAGGCGCGTACCAGAAGCGGAAGATGCCGAATGCCTGAGCGACTCGCGGCAGGTATTGTCCGGCGGGCAGCAGGCCGTGAGGGCCGATGAGGCCGCGAATCTGGAAGAGCAGGGAATAGAAGGCTGAGAAGTAGATGAGGGCGAGCGCGCGGAGGAAGAGCCAGCGCGCGATGTGGTGGTTGTCGTCGCCAAAGGTGGGGTCGAAGAGGCCGCGGAAAAGGGTGGTCGCGCGTTTCGGCGTGAAGCGGTGTTGGTCGAGTTGGGTGACGCTCTCGAACATGTGGAAAGCCGTTTAGAGACAAATTTTCGGCAAGCGCGATACGGATTTCCCTGCCTCAACCTAGCGGATTTACCCACTGTAACCCGGGGAATCGCGCAAAATCCACGTCGTCGGTATAGAGTACGCCGCCATGTTCGATGGTGATCGCCGCCAGGTGCGCATCCGAGGCGAGTGCGCCGCGCACTTGTCCCGCAATCAGCAAGTGACGCAGCAGGGCCCAGTGGCGATCCGCCGGAGACAAAGCCCACACCTGTGGCAGCGCAAGCCAGCTCTCCACTACGGCGACGGCCCGCTCCATCGGCCAGGGGTGGGCTGAAATCTTTGAATGAGTGGTGACCCTGACAAATGCGGAAATTACCGGCCAGGGAATCCCGACCGGGTCCGAACCGGAAAGGACTTCCTCTAGCCATGCCTTCGCGCGTTCATGCTGCGATGTCGAGCGGTCGTAGGCATAGATCAGCAGGTTCGCGTCGATCACGATCACCGGTGCTGGGGGCCCTCAACCTCGTCGAGCAACTCTTCCACCTTGCTGTGCCGGATTCCGAGCGGCACTCCGAGATCGTCGGGAACCACTACAAAAGGCATCCTCGAAACAGGCTGCCTGGTGGCCATCAAGCCCATCCGAATGAGGTGGTTGACGGTTTTTTTGAAGGATTTTCCGGATCTTTTTACCTCCTGATCGAGGAGGGTGGCGAGATCGTCGTCAATGGAAAGGGTTGTGCGCACATCATGATGCTATCATCGCGGTCATCATGATGTCATCACTGGCGAAGCAGCGATGACCGATACGCTTTGGCAGTCGTTGTGCGGGGCGAGGAAGTTACTCGGCTGGCTCGGCGGGCTTGCGGAAGCGGGGCTTCTTCATGAGATAGCCGATGGGGATGAGGCAGGCGGTGAGGAGGACGAGAATGTGCACTGTGTCCACGTAGGCGAGGGTGCGGGCCTGCTGGTGCATGATGGCGTAGATTTGCGCGGCAGCGGCGTGGCCGGCGTTGGCGGTACCTGCTCCGGCCTGGGCGAGGAATGCGGCCATGCCGTTGTGGAGGGACTGGTAGTTGGCAGATGAGGCGTTGACGTGAGCCGAGAGGTAGGTCTGGTGCACGTCGGTTCTGCGGGTGAGCATGGTGGTGATGAAGGAAATTCCTATGCTGCCGCCGAGGTTGCGCGCGAGCGCAGTGAGGCCGGAGACCTCGTTGTTTTTTTCCTGCGGAATGCCGACGTAGGACATGACGCTGATGGGGACGAAGAGCATGGGCATGCCGATGACCATGATGGCGCGCCAGCTTGCTGCGTCCATGAAGCTGATGCCGAGGTTGAGATTGCTGATGCGCCAGATGCCGAAGGTGAGCACGGTGAAGCCGAGGGTGATCATGAGGCGCGGGTCCATCTTTTGCCCGAGGAAGCCCACGATGGGGAAGAGAACGATGAGGACGAAGCCGCCAATGGACAGGGCCAGGCCGGCCTGCGTGGCGGTGTAGCCGAGGAGTTCCTGCAGGAACTGGGGAATGAGGACGGTGGTGGAGTAGAGGGCCGCGCCGATGAGGAGCATGACGATCTGCGTCATGGCGAAGTTGCGTTTTCGATAGAGGGAGAGGTCGACGATGGGGTGCTCGACGTGGGTTTCGCGATAGAAGAACAGAATGAGGCCGACGATGGCGATGACGGTGCAGGCGACGATGAAGTGGGAGCTGAACCAGTCGTCCTGCTGGCCCTTGTCAAAGACCATTTGCGCGCAGCCGATGGTGAGCGCGAGCAGGCCGAGTCCGATGCCGTCGACCGAGCCTGCTTTTTTGCGGTGCTTGAGGTAGGGCGGGTCTTCGACGATGCGGCTGGTGAGCAGCAGGGAGAGGATACCGATGGGGATGTTAAGGAAGAAGATCCAGCGCCAGGTGTAGTTGTCGGTGATCCAGCCGCCGACAGTAGGGCCGATGGCGGGGGCGAAGACGACGGCCATGCCGTAGAGCGAGAATGCGACGCTGCGCTTTTCCGGCGCGAATGTGTCGGCGAGGATGGCGCGCTCGCTGGGCTGCAGGCCGCCTCCGGCCGCGCCCTGGAAGACGCGAAAGACGACCAGCATAGGCAGAGAGGTTGCAAGGCCGCAGAGGAACGAGAAGACGGTAAAGGTGGCCACGCAGGACATGTAGAAGCGCTTGCGTCCGATGCGATTGGAGATCCATCCGCTGATGGGCAGCACGATGGCGTTGGCGACGATATAGGAGGTGAGGACCCAGGTGGCCTCCACTTCACTGGAGCCGAGGCTGCCGGCCATGTGCGGCAGCGCCACGTTGGCGATGCTGGAGTCGAGGGCCTCCATGAAGGTGGCCAGGGTGACGGTGAAGGCGATGATCCAGGGATTGAACTTTGGGGTCCAGTGCTCGAAATCAAAGTCGTGATCGCTCAAGGCGGGCTTTGGCCTTTGCGCGACGTTTGATTGTGCCATGAAAGAGTGACCCCGGGGTGCAGATTGGAATTGCGGTGCGCGACGCTATTGGTTGTCGCATCGTATTGTTTTTGGATTCGTGAGTGGATGGGAAGATGCGCGAGTTTTACCGGGGAGATGGAAATGGCAATGCGGAGACCATGGTCTCCGCATTGCGCTGATTGCGATCTGTCCTGCCCTAGTTGTTGAGGGTTTCCTGCAGCTTGTTGAGGGTGCTGTTGAGGTTTTTGTCGCTGCGGCGCAGTTCGTCGATTTTTGAGATGGAATGCATGACGGTGGTGTGGTGCTTTCCGCCGAACTGGCGGCCGATCTCCGGCAGCGAGGCCTCGGTCATCTGCTTGGCGAGATACATGGCGATCTGGCGGGGCACGACGACGGCGCGGGAGTTGTTCTTCTGCTTGAGTTCGAGTACGCGCATGCCGAACTGCTCGGCGACGGCGCGCTGGATGGCCTCGATGGTGATCTTGCGCACCTGGTGATCGATGAACTGCTTGAGGCACTGCTGTGCGGTGGGCAGGGTGATCTCGACGTTGTTCAACTGGCACCAGGCGAAGAGCCGGGTGAGCGCGCCTTCGAGCTCGCGTACGTTGGTGCGCACATTGGAGGCGATGAAGAGTGCGACATCGGTGGGCAGAGCGAGGTGTTCGCTTTCGGCCTTCTTCTGAAGAATGGCGACCTTGGTTTCGAGGTCGGGCGGCTGGATGTCTGCAATGAGGCCCCACTCGAAGCGGGAGCGCAGACGGTCTTCAATTTCGGGCAGTTCCTTGGGCGGGCGGTCCGAGGCGATGACGATCTGCTTCATGTTTTCGTGCAGGGCGTTGAAGGTGTGGAAGAACTCTTCCTGGGTGCGCTCTTTTTGGGAGAGGAACTGGATGTCGTCGATGAGCAGCAGGTCCACGGAGCGGAAGCGGTCGCGGAAGCTGGTCATTTTGTCGTAGCGCAGGGAGCTGATCATCTCATTGGTGAACTTCTCCACCGAGACGTAGCAGATGGACGCGCCGGGATTGCGGAGTTTTACCTCGTGACCGATGGCGTGCATGAGGTGGGTTTTGCCCATGCCGACGCCGCCGTAGAGGAAGAGCGGGTTGTAGGCGCGCGAGGGGCGCTCGGCGACAGCTTCGGCCGCAGCGCGGGCGAACTGGTTTCCTGCGCCGATGACGAAGGCGTCAAAGGTGTAGCGCGGGTTGAGCTGGGCGGCGGTGGACCAGTCAAAGCGCTGCTGCGCGCCTGGCGGCGTGAGCCGTGGAGTGGGCCGCGGGCTGGCTGGCGCGGAGTGATTGTTTTGCACGTTGGGCGCGTGGGCGGGGGCAGGCGCAAATCCGCCATCCTCGCGGGCGCGCGTCAGCGTGGGATCCTCTTCGGGGGTGACGTAGCTGACGTCGTCAAATTCGAGTTCGAGATGCTCGATGGCTTCGCGGATGAGGTCGTCGTAGCGATCGGCGATGTAGTGGAAATCGGCGGTGGGAATGCGAACGACGAGGACGCGATCCTTCACGTGGCTGAAGCGCGTGGGCTTGAGCCAGGTGTCGTACGACTGCCGGTTCACTTTCTTCTCAAGCGCTCCGAGTATCTGGACCCATGGGTTCTGCGGAACAACTGGCGCGGTGGGAAATGAGGACATTCGACTTCCTTGCAAACCTGCCTGCGAAGTTGGGGGAAGCAAACCGATTCGGGCTTTCGGGAATGCACCTGCTGTGCCTGGCTGTGGAAACAGCGGGCAGACTTGCAGTGATCACTGGCCGGAATAATTGCCGAGTTGCTGCGTCTCGGTTTTGGTTTTGAATCCTTTTTTACAGCCGCAAGGCATCTTAAAAATTAAATCTGAACGGAGCCGATACTAGCACACTCCGACAGCGGTTTGTATGTGGTTTCTGACACGGGAATGTGCTAGGTGCGCGGGTTGCACCATTCGTGGTGAAGGATGGCGGGATGATGCTCGCGGCAGGCTGCGGCGGGGTTGGTTTTGCGGCTGAGAATGGCTGGCGGAGAGAGTGTGCTTGGCCTGGCGGGCTGGTTCAGGCTATACTTAAGTTCTGTCTGCATTCGCTGTTTTGAGTGACAGTAGCCGCGGACCGAAAAAGTTCCAGCCAAGGGCTGAGAACAATCAAGATTCAGGAGCGCGTTTCCCATGCCAAAGCGCACATTTCAACCGAACCGCCGCCGTCGTGCCAAGGTGCACGGCTTTCGTACCCGCATGAAGACCAAGAGCGGGGCCGCCGTGCTTTCTCGCCGTCGCGCGAAGGGGCGCCACCGCGTCGCAGTCAGCGCCGGCTTCCGCGACTAGCAGCAGGACCGGGCCAGCAGGTTTGAGACGGGCTCACACCCTTTCACGAAGTTTTCGAAGGCAGCGGCTCCATTCGGATCGCTGCCTTTTTCCTGTTTACGGCAAAGCTATGACGCATCCATCCGAAGGCCAGGCAAAGTATCCCGGGGGACGTGCCTGGAGCGATTTTCGGTTGCGGAGGCACAGCGACTACCAGCGCGTTTACGCCGGAAGCCGGAAGCAGTTTTCCGCCTCGATGACGTATTTTGTTGCGCCGCAGCCCGATGCGGCGGAGGATGCTCCGGCGCGGGTAGGGCTTACGGCCGGGCGCGTACTGGGCAAGGCTGTGGAGCGTAACCGGATCAAGCGGCGCATGCGCGAGGCGGTGCGCAGGCATCTGGAGGCGCTGCCGCCAGGCGTGGATGTGGTGCTGCATCCCAGGAAGAGCGTGACGACGATGGACTTTGGCGTTCTCGACGCGGAAGTGGGCACGTTGTTTGCGCGCATTGCGGAGCGGATTGTAAAGCAGAGGGCCGAGCGGGAGCTGGCCGGCGCTGCGCCCAGGGATGCCGCGGAGGGTGCGGGCCTGTGAAGCTGCGGAAAAGGCTCGCGGGGGGATTGCTTTTATTTTATCGGAACGCGATTTCGCCTGCGCTGCACGCGCTGGCTCCGGGCGGTTGTCGCTTTCAGCCGACTTGCTCGGAGTATGCCGCGATTGCGGTTGCGGAGTGGGGCTGGCTGCGCGGAGGATGGATGGCGCTGCTGCGGCTGCTGCGCTGCCATCCGCTGAGCAAGGGGGGATTCGATCCTGTTCCGGCGCGGCGGGATGGGCACGGAGTGGCTGGAAAGCTCAAGTGAGTGGATGGGCTGTGCGGAAATCGGGCGTGCCGGCTGTGAAATCTGTGCGAATTCGGTTTGGATCTGGGCGGAATTGCAGTGTTCCGGAACCGCGAAAGCCCGTCGACCGTTAACATAGAGGTATCAGTTTCTTATTACTCTTATTCAGACCGTCAGGAAAAGGTAGTCTTGCCAGAAATACAGAATCCCAATCAACAGGGCGGCCCCGATTCACGGATGCTGCTGTTTTACGCCGTGATGTTTCTTGCGATCTTTCTTGGCCTGCAGTATTTCCGGGGCAAGGATGAGCCGCATACGCAGAATGCGCAGAAGCACGCTCCGGCTGCCGCGAGCCAGCAGGCTGCACAAACGACGGCGGGCCCTTCGTCGACAGCATCTGCTGGGAATGCTGCTCCCGGCGCTACAGCCAAGTCCGGCAAGCCGGCTCCCGCTGCCGCGGCAACGCCTGCGATTGAGGCCGCGAGCGAGACCACGACGGTGGTCGAGAGCCCTCTGTATCGCGTGACGTTTTCGAACAAGGGGGGCGTGGTCACCTCGTGGGTGCTGAAGAAGTACACCAATGACGCGCAGACCAAGCCGCTGGACCTGGTGAACCAGGCCGCGGCGAAGCAGTTCGGCTATCCGCTGTCGCTTTACACCTACGACAAGCAGCTTACGCCGCAGTTGAACAGTGTTTTGTATAAACCTTCGGCGACAGGCACGCTGCAGGCTCCGGCCACGGTGAGCTTTGTTTACTCTGTGGGAGGGCTGACGGTTCGCAAGAGCTTCCACTTTGAGAACAGCTACGTACTGAAGACCGACGTGACCGTGACGGAGAACGGCAAGCCGGTGACGGCGCTGCTGGCATGGCCTGCGGGATTTGGCGACCAGGAGACTTTGCCGCAGTATGCGAGCGCGCAGATTGACATGGAGACCGGAGCCAAGACCGGGTTCCATATCCTTGGCGGACCGGATGTGCAGCAGATTGCGCCGAAGAAAGTCTCCGGCGGCAACACGATCCAGGGGCCGCTTGATTATGCGGGCGTGAGCGATCTGTACTTTGCGAGCATCTTCCTGCCGCAGAACCCGGCCAACGCGCTGATGGTGACGCTGCACAACGCGATGGATCTGCCTGAGAGCGGGGCGAAGCCGGATAGCAAGGCCAAGAAGACTCAGGTTTCTGTTCTGGGTGCGGCTGTGGGCAGCACGACGGGTGAGATTCACGACCGGCTGTTTGTGGGGCCGAAGGCTTCGGACATTCTCAAGAGCATCTCGACCGCCGACCATTACAACCTGGAAGGCGTGGTGAATTACAGCAGCTGGTGGGGCTGGATTGCGAAGCCGATGTTCCTGCTGCTGCAGTTCTTCCATGACCACGGCATCCGCAACTGGGGCTGGGCGATTCTGCTGATGACGGTGATCTTCTACTCGCTGATGTGGCCGACGCGCCTCACGATGATGAAGAAGTCGCTGGCGATGATGCGGATTCAGCCACAGATGGACGCGATCAAGGCCAAGTACGCCAAGTACAAGGCGACGGACCCGCGCAAGCAGGAGATGAACCAGGAGATGATGGAGTTGCAGAAGCGGGAGGGCATCAACATGTTCTCCGGGTGCCTGCCCATGCTGCTGCAGTATCCGCTGCTGATTGGTTTTTACGAGATGCTGGAGGGGACGATTGCGCTGCGTCATGCGCACTGGCTGTGGCTGCCGGATCTTTCGGCTCCGGATCCGTATCACATTCTGCCGATCTTTGTGATCCTGTCGATGTTCCTGGTGCAGTTCTTTACGCCTTCACCGGGCGTGGACCCGAAGCAGCAGCGGATGATGGCGTTCATGCTGCCGGCGTTCTTCGGGTTCATGATGTGGAATATCGGCTCTGGCGTGGCTCTGTACTGGGCGGGCGGCAACGTGATTGGCGTGGCCCAGCAGTTCATCATGAACAAGTCGAAGATGGGCCAGGAGATGCGCGAGCTGGCTGCCAAGCGCGCCGCGAAGAAGGCGGCGAAGGGCAAGCGGTAGCTGCTTCCAGTGGAGTGAGCCAGGCGGCCGGGCGACCGGCCGCTTTGCTTTTGCAGAGCGGCGTGGGAACTGGATGGTTCCGCGCGACGTATTGGAACCGGGGGCCGGTTATACTGGCCGCGACAAGGAGAGAACCATGCAGAGCCGTATTCTGGGCACGACGATGCCCGCGATTGAGTTTTTACTGGAGCCGAATGAGGGGATTATCTCCGAGTCCGGCGAGTTGTCGTGGATGTCCGCGTCGATCCAGTTGCAGACGCATACGCAGATGGGCGGAGGCGGCGGCTTTTTTGGCGCGCTGAAGCGCGTGGCCGGCGGCGGTTCGCTCTTTATGACCGAGTACCGCGCGGTGGGCGCGACGGGCGAAGTGGCGTTTGCGACCAAGGTGCCGGGGCATATTGTTCCGGTTGAGGTGGGGCAGGGGCGCGAGTTTTATATCCACCGGCATGGTTTTTTGTGTGCGACCGATCAGGTGACGCTGGGCGTGGGCTTTCAGCAGTCGCTGGGCGCGGGCATCTTTGGCGGCGACGGGTTCCTGCTGCAAAAGGTGGGCGGCTATGGGCATGCGTGGCTGGAGCTTTCCGGCGAGGTCGTAATCAAGGATCTGCAGCCGGGCGAACTGCTGCGGGTGCATCCAGGACACGTGGGCGCGTTTGAGGGCTCCGTGTCGTTCCAGATCATGCGGGTGCCGGGCATCAAGAACATGATTTTTGGCGGCGACGGCCTCTTTCTGGCTGCGCTTTCGGGGCCGGGCCGGGTGTGGTTGCAGACGCTTCCGCTGCCGAAGCTGGCCAATGCGCTGCAGCCTTACCTGATGAGCAGTGGCAATGGGCAGACGATGGAAGCCGGCGCGGTCGGCGGCATCGTGGGCTCGCTGCTCAACGGCATGCGCTAGGTGCTGGGGACTGGCCGTCCGGGCGAACGCGCCTTCGGCGCCATTCCTGTGGATGCGGTGATGCTGACAGGCAGGTAGTTTCCGAGCCGGTTCCAGAGGGGCGTTGCGCCGATTTCCGCCGTCCCCCGCCTGGACCTGAACCCAGTGCGCTTGAGAGGTTGTAACTGTTCCGGTTTCGTATTTCTTATTCGCCGCCGGCGACGATCATGCCTTCGATTCTCAATGTTGGGGCGGCGGTGGAGCTTCGGAAGACTAAATCGTTGCCGATGGCGGAGATGTTCTGGAGCATGTCTCTGAGGTTGCCGGCTATGGTGATTTCCTGGACGGGGTAGGTGAGTGTTCCGTCTTCGATCCAGAGGCCAGCTGCGCCGCGTGAATAGTCACCGGTGACTATGTTGACGCCTTGGCCCATCAGGCGCGTGACGTAAAGTCCCGTCCTGGTGGAGCTGAGGATTTCCTCCGGCGTCTGGCTGCCGGCCTCAATGAATAAGTTGTAAGAACGGGTGTAAGGGTTGCCGGCGAGTCCGCGGCCGGCGCTGGCGGTGCTGGCCATCTTGAGCTTGCGGGCGGTGTAGCCGTGGAGGACGTAGCTCTCAAGCACGCCGTTGCGGACGAAGACGTTGCGGCGGGTGGCGAGGCCTTCGCCGTCAAAGGGTGCGGAGCCGAAGCCGCCGGGGAGGGTTCCGTCGTCGATGAGGGTGAGCTGGGGCGCGGCCACGGACTGGCCGAGCTTGCCGGCGAGGAAGGAGGCGTTGCGCCAGATGGCGTCTCCACTGATGGCGTTGAAGAGCGAGCCGATGATGCCGCGGGCCATCTCCGGCGAGAAGACGATGGGCACCTGCTGGGTGGGGACGCGGCGCGCGTCGAGCATGCGGAGGGTGCGGCGGGCGGCTTCCTCACCGACAGCCTCGGGGGATTCGAGCTGGGCTAAGGAGCGGGAGTTCGTGTACCAATAATCGCGCTGCATCTGGCCGTCGGCGCCCCGGGCGATGGGGCTGGCGGAGAGGCCGCAGTAGGAGGAGCGGTAGGCGCCGGCGAATCCGCGGGAGTTGGCGAAGGCGGTGGAGCCGGTGGCGGCTTCAAAGCTGGCTCCGTCACTGTTGATGAGGCGGGCGTCGCCCTTGAGCGAGGCTTCTTCCGCGCGGCGGGCGAGGGCGATGCGGTCCGCGGTCGCCACCCCACGGACGTGGACCTGTCCGTGGGGGCCCCGGTCCGGCAGCGAGTTGACGTCTTCGTGGTAGAGGTGGAGGTCCTGGCTGAGTTGGCCGAAGGAGCCGGGTTCGGGCAGGCCGGCGAAGGGATCTTCCGAGGTGACGGCGGCGAGGGCCATGGCTCCGCGCACGAGGTGGTCGAGGCCGTCGGGGGTGAAGTCGCTGGAGGAGGTGCTGGCGACGCGGTAGCCGTTGTCTCCGTGGAGGAGGACGCGGAGGCCGATGCCACGGGAGCCGGATTCCTTGAGGTTTTCGACCTCGCCCATGCGGACGGTGGTGGAGAACTCGTCGCCTTCCGAGACGGTGACTTCGGCGTCGTGGGCACCGGCGCGGAGGGCGCGCTGGACCATGTCTGTGGCGAGGGTGAGGAGGTCGGCGGGGGATTGCGTGGCTGGGTTCATGGCTGATTTCAGGGTAAATCAGCGGGAGAAGATAGTTTGGGGTGGAGGATAACTTCCAAGCGCGGTAGAAACCGCAGATCCCTCTACTGCGGCGCTTCGCGCCTCCGGTCGGGATGACAACACTTAGGGTGATTCGCTGAGCCATTGAAACAGCATGGAGTTGTTATCGTCCGGTGCCGCCTACTGTCATTTTGTCGAGTTTGATGGTGGGCATGCCTACGCCTACGGGGACGCTTTGGCCATCTTTGCCGCAGGTGCCGATGCCTTCGTCGAGGGCTAAATCATTTCCTACCATGGAGACGTATTTGAGTGCTTCGGGGCCGTTGCCGATCAGCGTGGCGTCGCGGACGGGGGCGGTGACTTTGCCGTCTTCGATGAGGTAGGCTTCGCTGGCGGAGAAGACGAATTTGCCGGTGGTGATATCGACCTGGCCACCTCCGAAGTTGACGGCGTAGAGGCCGTGCTTGACGCTGCGGAGGATGTCTTCGGGGGCATCGTCGCCGGAGAGCATGTAGGTGTTGGTCATGCGGGGCATGGGGATCTGCTGGTAGCTTTCGCGGCGACCGTTGCCGGTGTGGGGCATGTTCATGAGGCGGGCGGAGAGCTTGTCGCTGAGGTAGCCCTTGAGGATGCCGTTTTCGATGAGGACGGTCTCCTGGGTGGCGGAGCCTTCGTCGTCGACGTTGAGGGAGCCGCGACGGTTGGCGAGGGTTCCGTTGTCGACGACGGTGACCTTGGAGCTGGCGACCTGGCGGCCGATGAGGCCGGCGAAGGCGGAGGTTTTTTTGCGATTGAAGTCGGCTTCGAGGCCGTGGCCGACGGCCTCATGCAGCAGGACGCCGGGCCAGCCGGGGCCGAGGACGACCTCCATTTCGCCGGCGGGGGCGGGGATGGCTCCGAGCTGCAGAAGCGCCTGACGGGTGGCTTCCTGGGCGAAGTGCTCAGGAGTTTTTTCGGTGAGGAAGTAGTCGAGCTCGATGCGGCCGCCGCCGCCGGAGGTGCCGCGGGCGGTGCGGTCGCCATCCTGCGCGAGGACGAAGAGGCTCATGCGGGCGAGGGGCTGGGTGTCGCTGGCGTAAGTTCCGTCGGAGGCGGCGATGAGGATGCGGCGGAGCTCCTCGGCATAGCTGGCCCGGACCTGGGTGATGCGGGAGTCGGCGGCGCGTGCGGTGCGGTCAGCGCGGCGTAGCAGGTCGAGGCGGGCGTGGATGTCGATGTCGGCATCGGCGGCAGGAATGGGGTAGAGATCGGCGGTTTTGGTCTCGGTGAATCCCTGTACGGGCTGTTTTGCGGGGCCGCTGGCGATGAGGGCGGCGGTGCGAGCGGCTTTGAGGAGGCGGTCGGCGGAGAGATCGTCGGTGTAGGCGTAGCCGGTGCGCTCGCCGCTGACGACGCGAATGCCGCAGCCGGCGCTGATGCCGTGAGAGGCGGACTTGACGATGGACTCGTCGAGGCCGAGCGAGGTGGAGGTAACCGATTCAAAATAAAGGTCGGCGTAGTCGCCGCCAGCGGAGAGGGCTTCGCCGAGGCAGCGCTCAAGGAGGCGGTCGGTGATGCCGAACTTGTCGAAGAAATACTGCTTGTGATCCATGGGCCCTCGCTGAGTTTCCCGCCGGGCGAGAAAGTTATGTCTCTATTAGAGTACCCGGCGGAGGGTTGGGTTTCGAGAACCCGCCGGGAGTTACCAATCAAAACGAGGTTCGTCCAAGAGATCACCAGGGGCTGGTGATGCAGCTCGACCGCAAATTCGAAGCGCCGTGCCCCTATTCCATAGAAGCCATGAAAAAGACACTGCTTTTACCTGTGTTGCTGTTGATGACGACCGGTGCATTTGCTGTGCCGGCGCACCATCATAAGACCAAGACAACCCATCATGCCAAGCACCACTGGACAAAGAAAGACACCCACAAGAAGCCAAAGATGTAGATATGGCTTTTCTGCGCGGGGTGCGAACCTTGCAAGAGTGCTCCCCGCGCGGGATTCGGGGATTTTTGCGGGGCCTGAAGGTGCGGCTTGCGCAAAGTACAGTGGTTTCGATACCTTGCAGGGCATATGGCTACTTCTGGTTCTGACCCGCTGTTTGCATTTCGCTATCCTATTGGCCGCTTTGATCCCGCTTCCGTTGGTGGGCTGGATCACAAGGCGGCTATCGCCATTCTGGCTGCTCTGCCGGAGAACCTGCGTTCTGCGGTGAGCGGGCTGGATGATTCGCAGTTGGACACGCCGTACCGCGAGGGCGGCTGGACGGTTCGGCAGGTGGTGCACCATGTGGCGGACAGCCACGCGCAGGCCTATGGACGGCTGCGGCTGGCGCTGACCGAAGACTGGCCGACGATTACTCCCTACAACGAGAAGGCGTGGGCGGAGCTTCCCGATGCGAAGACGGGTCCTGTGATCGATTCGCTGGATTTACTGCAGGCGCTTCATCGGCGCTGGGTGTTGCTGCTGGAGAGCCTCGCGCCGGAGCAGTGGGAACGTGGCTATGTGCATCCGGAAGGCGGCAGGCATACGGTGAAGCAGATGGTGGCGGTGTATGACTGGCATTCGCGGCACCATCTGGCGCAGATTGAGAAATTGCGGGAGCGCATGGGCTGGTGAACTTGCCGTGGCCCCACTCAAGCCAAAGGAAGGCTTGAATGGGGCACCCGGCGACTCGCTGTCGGAGAAATCCTTGAATTGTACGGCTGACAGCCGTACAATCAGTTAAGGAGCATGTTATGCCTTCGACGACACCCACCCGCACAAAACGGAGAACCCAAACCGAACGGCTCGAAGCGCGTGTAGACCCGGAGCAGAAGACCTTCTTCCAGAGGGCAGCCAGCCTTCGTGGAGTCACTCTGAAAGAGTTCATGATCGTGTCGATGCGAGAGGCAGCGGTCAGGACGATTGAGGAGTATGAGATGGTGCTTTCGGCGAATGAGCAGCAAATATTTGTTGACATGCTCATGCATCCGCCGAAGCCGAATGACGCGCTCCGCGCCGCCGCCGCAGACTACTTTGCGAAGGTTGCCCGCTGAATTGACCGATCCAACGCAATACATCGTGAAGCCGCTCGAAAAAGAAAGCCGGGCGGCTTTTACGTGTGGTGAGGAAGCTCTGGATAGATATTTCCGTGAGCGGGCCTCACGTGACATGCAGAACGGGCTAGCGGCTGTCTTCATCGTTGTTCCCGAGAATGACCTCAGGAATATCGTGGGTTTCTTTACGCTCTCCAGTCAGCAGATTGCCTGCGCTGCTCTTCCCGAGGAACTCCGCAAGAAAACCGGTCGTTACAGCGTGGTGGGTGTAACGTTACTCGGCAGGATGGCTGTCGCAAAGGAGTTTCAAAAGCGAAGGTTGGGAAGATTCATCCTGTTTGCTGCGCTGTGTGAAGCATGGAAGGCAACGAGCCACGTTAGTTCATTCGCGGTTGTGGTTGATGCAAAGTCCGAAGGTGTAGTCCCGTTCTACGAAAAATATGGATTTCGCAGGCTTGCAGCGAATCGGTTGATGCTGCCCATGAAGACCATTGCAGATTTGATTGGCTCTCACGGGGCGGGGGAAGTTGCCGGGACGCCAGAGTAAAAGGCGGGCAATACTATGCTTCGGGTTCGAGTTCGATGTCGTCGAAGCGGCGGAGCTTGTAGACGGCGATGGAGATGATCCAGCTGAGGGCGAAGAGGGCGATGATGGCGTAGCCGAGGGCTCCGAAGTGAGTGTTGAGTTCGGAGATGAGATCCCACAGGCCGCCGCGCAGGTGGAGCCGGCCGACGATGAGGCCGAGGACTTCGACTCCGCCGACGGCGGCGGCGACGAGGACGGAGACGGCGGTGATGGTGATGTTGTAGTAGAGCTTGCGGATGGGCTTGACGCTGGCCCAGCCGTAGACGCCGAGCATGAGGATATTGTCCGTGGTGTCGACGAGCGACATGCCGGCGGCGAAGAGCGCGGGGAAGATGAGGATGGATGTAAGCGGCAGGCCGTGCGAGGCTTCCGAGGCGGAGATGCCGAGGAGACCGATCTCGGTGGCGGTATCAAAGCCGAGGCCGAAGAGCAGGCCGAGCGGGTACATGTGCCAGCTTTCGCGGATGAAGCCGAAGATGGGGCGGAAGAAGCGGGCGAGAAATCCGCGGCCGGAGAGCAGCAGGTCGAGGTCTTCGTCGACGTATGGCTCGCCACGGCGGACGCGGCGGAAGGTGGCGTAAACCGAGCGCAGGATGACGAAGTTGGCGGCGGCGATGGCGAGGAGAAATGCGGCGGAGATGAGCGTGCCGAGGACGCTGCCGATGCCCTGCATGAAGGCGAGATGATGCTGGAGGCCGAGTGCGGCTCCGGCGATGGCGATGGAGCCGATGACGACGATGGTGGAGTGGCCGAGGGAGAACATGAGTCCCACGGTGGTGGGGCGGCGGCCCTGCTGCATGAGCTTGCGGGTGATGTTGTCGATGGCGGCGATATGGTCGGCGTCGACGGCGTGGCGCAGCCCGAAGCTGTAGGCGAGAAACGCCGTGCCGAGCAGCAACGGGTAGTGATGGAAGGCTGCGACAGCCCAGAGCCAGGCGGCGGCGTTGCAGGCGATGAGCGCGGCGTAAAGCACGCCGATGCGGCGGCGGAGGCCGTTGGGAGCGTGGTCCGGATTGCCAGTGGGCGAGCGCATGAGGCGAATTCGGACCCCATTCCAGCACAAATGAACCGGAATGGGGTGTGATTTAGATTATGCCTGTTGGGCGTTGCGCTTGGGGCGGCGGTTGGCCTGGAGGATTTTCTTGCGCAGGCGCAGGGATTTGGGTGTGACCTCAACCATTTCGTCGTCTGCGATGAATTCGATGGCCTGTTCGAGGTTGAGCAGGCGCGGCGGCGTGAGACGGACTGCGTCGTCGGCGGAGGAGGCGCGCATGTTGGTGAGCTTCTTTTCGCGGACGATGTTGACGTCGAGGTCGTTTTCGCGGGAGTGCTCGCCGATGATCATGCCCTCGTAGACTTCGACGCCGGCGGGCAGGAAGAGGACGCCGCGGTCTTGCAATCCATCCAGCGCATAGGCGGTTGTGACGCCGGCCCGGTCTGCGATGAGCGCGCCGGTGGGCCGCTGCGGGATGGCGCCCTGGTAGGGCATGTAGCCGTCGAAGATGGAGTTCATGATGATGGTGCCGCGAGTCTCGGTGAGCATTTCACTGCGCAGGCCGATGAGGCCGCGCGAGGGTACGCGGAATTCGAGGCGGACGCGGCCGGAGCCGTGGTTGTGCATCTTGACCATTTCGCCCTTGCGGGGCCCGAGTCGCTCGATGACGGTGCCGACGAAGTTTTCCGGAATGTCGATGGTGAGGTATTCGACCGGCTCCATGGTTTTTCCGTCGACTTCGCGGGTGACGATTTCGGGGCGGCCGACCATGAGCTCGAAGCCTTCGCGGCGCATCATTTCGATGAGGATGGCGAGTTGCAGTTCGCCGCGGCCGAGGACCTTGAAGGAGTCCGGGCTGCCGGTTTCTTCCACGCGGATGGAGACGTTGGTGAGGAGTTCCTTGTCGAGGCGCTCGCGGAGGTTGCGCGAGGTGACGTACTGACCTTCGCGTCCGGCCATGGGCGAGTTGTTGACCATGAACTGCATGGCGATGGTGGGCTCGTCGATGACGATGAGCGGCAGCGGCGCGGGGTTTTCAATGCCGGTGATGGTTTCGCCGATGGTGATACCCTCGACGCCGGCGACGGCGACGATGTCGCCGACGGTGGTCTCCTCAATATCGACGCGCTTGAGGCCGCTGAAGCTGAAGAGCTTGGTGATGCGGGTCTTCTGGAGCGAGCCGTCTCGCTTGGAGATGTTGACATCGTCGCCGGTTTTGAGCGTGCCGTTGAAGACGCGGGCGATGGCGAGGCGGCCGAGGTAGTCCGAGTAGTCAAGGTTGGTGACGAGGACCTGGAGCGCGCCGTCGGCGTCGCCGGTGGCCGGCGGGATGGTGGTGACGATCTGCTCGAAGAGCGGCTGGAGGTCGGCGCCGAGCTTGTCGGCTTCGTGGCTGGCGAGGCCGAGCTTGCCGTTGGTGTAGAGGACGGGGAATTCGAGCTGGTCCTCAGTGGCGTCGAGGTCGATGAAGAGGTCGTAGACCTCGTTGAGGACTTCCTGCGGGCGCGCGTCGGGGCGGTCGATTTTATTGACGACGAGGATGACGGGCAGGCGTCCGGCAAGCGCTTTTGCGAGCACGTAGCGGGTCTGCGGCAGGGGGCCTTCGGAGGCATCGACGAGGAGCATGACGCCGTCGACCATCTTGAGGGCGCGTTCGACTTCGCCGCCGAAGTCGGCGTGGCCGGGGGTGTCGACAATGTTGATTTTGCCCCCGCCGTAGGCAATGGCCGTGTTTTTGGCGAGGATGGTGATGCCGCGCTCGCGCTCGAGCTCGTTGGAGTCCATGACTCGGTCGGTCAGGGCTTCATTGGCGCGGAAGGTTCCGGCCTGGCGGAGCATGGCGTCGACGAGCGTGGTTTTTCCGTGGTCGACGTGGGCGATGATGGCGATGTTGCGAATCGTGCTCACAGGCACAGGTTCCCTTCGTGGTTGCAGTTGTACTGATATCTGGTTGTCTCTGAAAATGCGCCGGGTGCGCTCACATGGCGCCGGGACTTCAGGAGGGCTGCTTCCAGTTTAGCAATTTGGGGGTTTTGCCTGATGAATGAGGAAGAAAAGGCGGGATTTTATTGGCGCGCAGCCATAACGCAGGGAAAAAAGGCCGGAACTGGGACCCGCGTTCCGGCCGGAGGTTGGGATTATTGCGTGCACCGACTTCCGTGGAGGAGGAAGTCATCCCAAGGAGAGACAGATTGGAAGAGGTCAGTTCCTCGACGTGCGCAGCAGCGGCGATGCGCCGGGAGCCGCGGAGCGGGTTGCGTCGGCAGACGACGACTGTGCCGCGGACTGGCGCGGTCCAAGGGAGGCGCTGAGGCTGCGGAGTCCGGCGCCGTGCTGCATGGCCTGCTGGTGCATGGTGACGATGATCACGGACGCGGGCGTTTTTCCAGCGCATGTGTAAGCGTGTGGGGTGCTGGAGTCAAAGTAGACGCTGTCGCCGGCCTCGAGAATGTGGAGCTTGTCGCCATGCTTGATTTCGAGCTCACCGCTGATGAGGAAGAGGAATTCGAAGCCGGGATGGACGTGAGCACGAACTTCGGTCCCTTTCTTTAATGGGATGAATTCGGCGAAGTAGGGATCGAGGGTGCGGTCCGGTACCATGTAGCCGAGGCTTTCGAAGAAGTAGGTTGGGTCTTCGACGCCGGTCTGGGGCAGACGGACGCGCTCCTTCTTTTTATGCACGCGGAAGAGGGTATGGGGCTCGGTTTCGAAAAAGTACGAGAGGTCTTTGCTGAAGACCATGGCGATGCGGGCGAGATTGCGCAGCGTGGGCACGACGCGGCCGGTTTCCAGCTGCGAGAGGAAGCTGGCGGAGAGGCCGGTGTGGCGGCCGAGTTCGACCAGGCCCATGGACTTTTTCAGACGGAGGCGCTTAATGCGCTCGCCGATGCGCTTCTCAGCGATGAAATTTTCCGCAGTCTCTGGATCGATCTCTACGGCAATGGGCTCCTCGACGACGGCGGAGCTGTTTTTCATGGTTTTCATGATTGTTTTCTCCCCTCCTGTGATCACATTGTTATTTTCCCACTTCAAAAAAATTTGATGGGATTGAATACGAAAATTCTCCCTGGCATATTGGTACGCCTAAAGAAGTCCGAAAGGATGTGGACGGTATGAAAAAGTTTGTTCTATTGAGCGGGGCCTCCGGGCTGATCGGGACGGCATTGCGCGCGGAATTGACCGCCGAGGGCTGGGAGTGCCGGCAACTGGTGCGGCGCAAGGCGCAGGGAGCGGGCGAGGTGGAGTGGCATCCGGGCAAGGGCGCGGGGCCGGGTCTGGAAGCGCTGGGCGAGCCGGAGGTGGCGATTCATTTGTCTGGGGCCGGGATTGCCGACCAGCGCTGGACGGAGGCCCGTAAGAAGCTGATTGTGGACAGCCGGATTGACAGCACGCGCGCCCTGGTGGCGGCGCTGAGCGGCATCGAGAAGAAACCGCGGCTGCTGATATGCGCCTCGGCAATTGGGATTTACGGCGACCGGGGCGACGAGGTGCTGGATGAGGCGTCGGCGCACGGAAAGGGATTTTTGCCGGAGACCTGCGAGCGCTGGGAGGCTGCGGCGGCGGAGGCGGCGAAGGCTGGGATCCGGGTAATCTCCGCGCGCTTTGGCATTGTGCTGGCGAAGGAGGGCGGCGCGATGGGGCGAATGCTGCCGATTTTCCGGATGGGGATGGGCGGGCCGCTGGGCAACGGGCGGCAGTGGATGAGCTGGGTGAGTGCGCGGGATACGGCGCGGGCGCTGGCGTTTCTGGCCGGGACGGAAGATGGTTCGGCGGTGGAGGCGGTCAATGTGGTGTCGCCGAACCCGGTGACGAATGCTGAGTTTACCCGGGAGCTGGGCAAAGCGCTGCACAGGCCTGCGTTTTTGCCGGCTCCGGCGTTTGCGCTGCGGCTGGCCTTTGGCGAGATGGCGGACGCGGCGCTGCTGGCCTCGACGCGGGTGCTGCCGAAGCGGCTGGAGGAAAAGGGCTTCCGGTTTGAGGATGCGACGCTCAGGGAGGCGTTTTCTTCTGCTACGGCAATTGCGGGGAAGCTGTAGTGTCCAGGGATGGTTGCAAGGTCGCCGCTCCCTGATGGTCGCGTCGACTTAAGGGTTGTGGCTTCGCGATACGGCGACCCAGGAATTGCGTTAGCCTCTAATTGATGAAATCGGGGGCGTTGCGCAGGGTTGTGGCAGTGGGGTGCGGAGTGGCGCTGGCGGCGCTGGTGACCGGCTGCGCGCTGGAGAGTGCGCCGCTTCCGCCGAGTTTGCATATTCCAATGCCGGTGAGCAATTTGACGGCGGCGCGGGCGGGCGACGCGGTGACGCTGGCCTGGACAATGCCGGAGCGGACCACGGATAAAGTGCTGCTGGAGGGCGGGCAGCGGGTAGAGATTTGCCGGCTGGGCAATGCGGACCCTGATTCCCAATCCAACGATAAAAAGGAAGCGCCTTGCGACGAGGCGGGCAACGTAATATTGCAGCCGGGCGCGCGGGGGAGCTTTGTGGATCATTTGCCGGCGGGGCTGGAAGCGGGCGCGCCGAGGCTGCTGACGTATGCGGTACGGGTGTATGGGCCGTACAAGCGGGTGGCGGGCTATTCGAATCGGGCTACCGTGGTGGCGGGGGCTGCTCCGCCAGCGGTGGGCGCGGTGGTGGCCCAGACGCGGGCCGATGGCGTGGTGCTGAAGTGGCAGCCGAGGGCTCCGGAGCCAAACATGGAGATGCGGATGGTGCGGACGCTGGTGGAGGCAAAGCCACAGCCGAAGCGGGAGAAGATTTCCAGCGAGAAAATTTCAATGACGGGCGCGGGCCCGGCCGAGCGGCAGGTGCTGGAAGTGAGCCTGGCGCAGCAGGATGCGGGGCAGGCGCTGGACAAGGATGCGGCGCTGGACCACGTTTACCAATATGTATTGCAGCGCGTGGTGCGGCTGCGGGTGGACGGCGCGACGGCGGAGCTGGGCGGCGCGAAGAGTGCGGCGGTGACGGTGGATGCGAAGGATGTTTTTCCGCCTTCGGTGCCGCAGGACCTGGCGGCGGTGGCCGATGCCGAGGCTGGAGCGATTGATCTGTCCTGGGAGCCAAGCCCGCAGGCCGATACGGCGGGGTATATCGTCTACCGGCGCGAGGCAGGCGGCGCGTGGCAGAGGATTTCCGGGGCGAAGCTGGTGACGGCTCCGGCCTGGACGGACAAGACGGCGCAGCCGGGCGTGCGCTATGCGTATGCCGTGGCGGCGGTGGATCGCGATGGAAACCAGAGTGCGCGCTCCGCGCCGGTAGAAGAAGAGTTGCCCGGCCAGCCGTGACAGGCGTAGGTAGAAGCAGGGCAGGAAAGGCAAGAAGAACGAGATGCGTTATTGCCGGTTTATGACCGAGTTTGGGCCGCAATACGGGGCCGTGGAGTGCCGTAAGGGCGACCTGACGGGCGGATGGTGGATTGAGCGGATTTTGCCCGCGTTTGAGGAAGACCGCTGCGTGCGGCCGTTTGAGGGCAAGTTCACGCCGGTTCCGCTGGACCAGGTGGAGCTGCTGGAGCCGGTGGTTCCTTCGAAGATTGTGTGCATTGGGCGCAACTACAAGGCGCATGCGGCGGAGCTGGGCAATGATGTTCCCAAGGCGCCGCTGCTGTTTTTGAAGGCACCGTCGTCGCTGCTGGCTCCGGGCGGCAGGATTGTGATGCCGCCGCAGTCCGAGCGGGTGGATTTTGAGGGCGAGCTGGCGGTGGTGATCGGCAAGCGGGCGACGAAGATTGGGCCGGAAGAGGATGTGCAGCAGTACATCCGCGGCTACACGATTGTGAACGACGTGACGGCGCGCGACCTGCAGAAGGCCGACGGGCAGTGGTCGCGGGCGAAGGGCTTTGACACGTTCTGCCCGGCGGGGCCAGTGGTGACCGATGAGGTGGATCCAGTGGCCGGGGTGGGCGTGGTGACGCGGCTGAACGGCGAGGTTCGGCAGGAGGGCAGTACGCGGGATTTGATTTTTCCGGTGGACGAGCTGCTGCGCTATATTTCTGCCGCGATGACGCTGATGCCGGGGGATTTGATTCCGACGGGAACGCCCTCTGGCGTGGCGCCGATGCAAGCCGGTGATGTGGTGGAGGTTACGGTGGAGGGTATTGGACCGCTGAGGAACGAGGTGACCGCGGGATGAGGTTTGCATCTAATTCATGTAGGACCCATGAAACTGGGACATAATGGTGCGCGGCCCAAACTATGCCAGGGCGCGCGCCGGAAAATTTCTGGCCGGTGCGAACTGGCTACAATAAAGACAGGATCTGAGGAGGACGAATGGGACAAAGTGAGCTTGCACAACTACGCAAAATGACAATCGTGGTTGCCGACACCGGCGACATCCACTCCATTGAGAAGGTGAAGCCGCAGGATGCGACGACGAACCCTTCGCTGATTACGAAGGCGGCGCAGATGGACGCCTACAAAGAGATTGTGGACAGCACGCTGAAGGAAGCCAAGAACCAACTGGGCGACAGTGCGAGCCACAAGGAAGTAGCCAAGCTGGCGTTTGAGAACCTGGCCGTGGCCTTTGGCAAGAAGATTCTGGCCGTGGTTCCGGGCCGTGTTTCGACCGAGGTGGACGCGCGGCTTTCCTATGACACCGAGGCGACGATGAAGCAGGCGCGGTCGATTATCAAGAAATATGCCGCCGCGGGCATTAGCAAGGAGCGGGTGCTGATCAAGATTGCGTCGACGTGGGAAGGCATCCGCGCCGCCGAGCAACTGGAGAAGGAAGGTATCCACTGCAACCTGACGCTGCTGTTTGGCCTGCACCAGGCGATTGCCTGCGCGGATGCGGGCGTGACGCTGATTTCGCCGTTCGTGGGCCGCATTCTGGACTGGTACAAGAAGAACACCGGCAAGGATTACGTGGGCGCGGACGACCCCGGCGTGCAGTCTGTGACGAAGATTTACAACTACTTCAAGAAGTTCGGCTACAAGACGGTGGTGATGGGCGCGAGCTTCCGCAACATTGGCGAGATTGAGCAACTGGCCGGATGCGACCTGCTGACGATTTCTCCTGACCTGCTGGCCGAGCTGGACAAGAAGGAAGCCGAGCTGCCGCGCAAGCTCGATCCCGAGGCCGCCAAGGGCATGCAGATCGAGCGGCTGCACATCGACAAGGCGACGTTCGACAAGATGCACGCCGAAGACAAGATGGCGAATGAGAAGCTGGCGGAAGGCATCAAGGGCTTCAGCGAAGCGCTGGAGAACCTGGAGCACATGCTGGCGACCCGTCTGGAAGAGATGCTGAGCGCGGAGCCTGTTGGGGCTAAGTAGTCGCTGTTAGTTGGGAAAAAGCCCAGCCCCGCAGGGGCTGGGCTTTTTTGGGTGGGGGAAACCGATGCAAGGCGACCTACGACGGCGCGCGTCACTCAACCCTTTTGTTGTTAGCTTGCGTAGTACTAACTCAGGTACTGTTGAAAAGATGCTTTCTTGCTAATGGCACTAAAGCGAGATAACCTGCTTTAGCGAATAAAAGGCACAAATATGGCAGAGAAATCCTCTATTGAATGGACCGATGCAACATGGAACCCCGTGCGGGGGTGTACCAAGGTCAGCCCGGGTTGCAAGCATTGCTATGCGGAAGTGTTTGCTGAGCGGTTTAGGGGCGTGCCGAATCATCCATACGAACACGGGTTTGATTTGAGGCTGGTGCCTGAGAAGCTGGGCGAGCCGTTGCGTTGGAAGACGCCAATGCGCATATTTGTGAATTCCATGAGCGATCTGTTTCACCCCAAGATTCCGACCGATTATATTCTTGAAGTCGCAAAGGTAATGGTTCAAGCCAGATGGCATACGTTTCAGGTGTTGACGAAGCGCGCGGATAGAATGGCCGAGATTCTCAATGGACCGCTTGCGGCTACTGCGCGTTTGTCGCACATATGGTGGGGCGTCAGTGTGGAGAACCAAAAGCATGGAATCCCACGGATTGCGCAATTGAGAGCAGCCAAGGCAAGGGTGAAATTCCTTTCAGTTGAGCCGCTACTAGAGGACCTAGGTACGCTCGACCTGAGAGGCATCCGGTGGGTCATAGTCGGGGGAGAAAGCGGTGCCGGGGCGAGGCCAATGAATGAGGAGTGGGTTACATCTTTACAGACCCAATGCCGGCGATCTAAGACCCCGTTCTTTTTCAAGCAGTGGGGAGGGCGGCAGAAATCGAAGACTGGTAGATTGCTTCAAGGCAGAACCTACGACGAAATGCCTGTAAATCTGCCGCTTTACTCTATTCAGTCTGCCTCAAGAGAACTTGAGAATCGTGCCGTCTGAGAAGGTACCCTTACGTCGCCTGGGTGACGGATTCACGATGGTTAGCAAGCCTTCTGTTTCCATCCGTGCTAACACAGGTCTTTCAAGATGCTTTGGCAGGAACTCGGTCTCAGCGATGACCCAGTCGCTCAAGCTCTCGATTGATATCTGTTGCCCCTTAAATGTCTTCGCCACAGATGCTCTCAAGGGCTCAGTATTTGGATGATCACTGAAGAGGTACATAGAGGCGTGCGCGTCTCGATGATCTGAGAACTGAAATGAACCGGTATCATCAACCCTCCACATCGCTTCTTTCATCTTTTCTAGGCCTTTTAAATTATTGGTAGCGAAGAATAGAAAATAGTCTGTGCTGTTACCCCTGTTGCGCATCTCGAAGGAATGCACATACTTTGCGCAGGTCTTCAACTGGCGCAGATAAATGTCGTGGATGGCTTTTCTGCGCTCGACTGATCCGGACTTCTCTCGGACGTCCAGCCAATCACTGGTACCGAAGAGCGCATCGAAGTCAGCCGCGTGTTGTTCCAATCCGAGAAACCGGTTCACTTCTTCGTACATGAAATTTACAAGTACTTCACATCGGGGATTCCCAAGGATTCTTTGAATAATCTTGAAAGGCGTGTGCGAGAAGCCGAAGGGATCAATGAACACGAAGCTGGGTGCCATGTCCCTCGCCTGATTATCCAAGAGTTGGAGAACGTCGTCGAGACGCAGATCAAATTTTCCCTCAACAATGCGATATTCAATTCGAGACGGAAGGCTGGGTATTTCGCCGAGAACCTGCTTTAAGTGTTCACAGCGTCTATGGTCATCCTCCACAAAAATGCAGACTAATTGACGAATATTCGCGTATGTGTGATCGCGCGCTGCTTTAAGCACTACGGCGGGAGAGCCGTCTTCCCCGTTTCTGTACTGTCCAGGCCCAGCGAAGCCGTCAATATAGACCACGCGGCCGTTCCATGTAGACATGATCGGAAGCCATGCTTCGAAGTATGCCCGAAGAATCTCGTGTTTCTTAGCTGTGTGGGGATCTAAGTCCCAAACGGTATCTAAGCGTTTAGACATAAGTCTCTTTCTCGAAGATCGGAAAATCCATGATCAAAGTACACCAAATTGAAGGAATCCGCACCTTACGGACGGAATTACACCTTCAGACTAGGCGTATGTAAGTTTCTTGTCGGCTGAGTTATTCGGTATTGAAAGAATCTTCCTTGCAAATGAGTAAATACGAGCAAAACTGCAGGTTCCTCCGCTGCGTTGGCTCGCGTGACGCGAGCCAACTTCGGTCGGAATGACAATTTTTCTGGGGGCCTGTGGATTAGTGGGGTTGGTGCTACTGGTTTCCATCCTGCATCTGAGATTTGTTGGAGGGAAATCATGATCTATCAGAAGCAGTCTCGTTATTCGGTGGATGAGGTGGATGGGCCTTTGCGGGCGGCGGCGGCGCGGCACAAGTTTGGCGTGCTGGGTGTGCTGGACATGACGTCCACGCTCCGGAACAAGGGCATTGATCTGGGGCAGGAGGTGCGGGTGTATGACATCTGCAATCCTCAGGCGGCGGCGCAGGCGCTGGGCGAGAATCCTGCTACGGCGACGCTGCTGCCTTGCCGCATTGCCGTCTACAGCAATGAAGGCGGATGCGTGATTGCCATGGTGCATCCGACGGACCTGTTTTCTGCGAGCGGGCTGGAGAGGACGGGGTCGCTGGCGGCGGATGTGGAGCGGGAGATGATGGCGATTGTGGATGAGGCGTGCTAGCCGCACGGGCGATCGCGCGCGTTGCGCGCCATTCCGATTGGGGGCGGCGTCTTCGCGTTGCTTCGGCTTGTCGGAGGGGGGCGGGATTTTCTTCGAGTTCGGCAGGGTGGCGTGTGCGGTGCGGCCTAGGTCGACGACATTCGGAAGGATTCTGGTAGAAACCTTCGATGGCGTTGCCGGAAGAGACGTCGCCGGGATTCTTCGGCTTCGCCTCTGAATGACAGCAGTTCCGGGATTGGCATTTTCTTTCCCCACTCAAGCCTTCGGCTTGAATGGGCCACCCGTATTTTCGCGGGGGCGCGGCATGGCGATTTATAATCGCGGTTGCGAACCATGGACATTTTTACCGAGATACTTGAAGGCCGCCAGGAATTGAATGTGCAGGAGATCATGCAGATCCTGCCGCATCGTTATCCTTTCCTGCTGATCGACCGCGTTGTGGAGATCGAGCGGAAGAAGCGCATTGTGGCGCTGAAAAACGTCACCATGAACGAGCCGTTTTTCCTGGGGCATTTTCCAGGGGTTCCGGTGATGCCGGGCGTGCTGGTGGTGGAGGCGATTGCGCAGGCGGGCGGTACGCTGCTGCTGCCTGAGGTTCCGGACCGGGACAAGCTGCTGATCATGTTCACGAGCATTGAGCGGGCGAAGTTTCGCCGGCCAGTGGTGCCCGGCGACCAGGTACGGATCGAGATCGACGTGCTGAACTGGAAGCCGCGGCGGGCGAAGATGCAGGGCCGCGCGATGGTGGACGGCAAGCTGGCGTGCGAGGCGACGGTGATGTGCCAGCTGATTCCCAAGGTGCGGGAGAATGCCGAGGCCACGCCGGAGGCGGAAGCAGCGGGAGCGGTGACCGGCGAGTGAGTATTCATCCCACGGCGATAGTGGCTGAGGGCGCGGTGGTTCCGGCCTCGTGCATGGTGGGCCCGTACTGCACGGTGGGGCCGAATGTGGTGCTGGGCGAGGAGTGCGAGCTGGTTTCGCATGTGGTGCTGGACGGGCACCTGAAGGCCGGAGCGCGGAACAGGTTCTATTCGTTTGCGTGCGTGGGGATTGCTCCGCAGGACTTGAAGTACAAGGGCGAGCCGACGGGCGTGACGCTGGGCGACGACAACGTGATTCGTGAGTACGTGACGATTTCCCGCGGCACGGTGGGCGGCGGCGGCACGACGAAGGTGGGTTCCGGCTGCCTGGTAATGGCCTACACGCACATTGGGCACGACAGCGTGATTGGCGATCATTGCATCCTGGCAAACGCGGCGACGCTGGCCGGGCATGTGATTGTGGAAGACTACGCGACGGTGGGCGCGCTGTGCCCGGTGCACCAGTTCTGCACGATTGGGCGGTATGCCTATGTGGGCGGCGGCACGACGATTACGCAGGATGTGCTGCCCTTCTCGTTGACCTCGGCCAGGCGCGAGACGCATGCCTACGGGCTGAACAAAGTGGGCCTGCAGCGCAGGGGCTTTGACGGGCCGCGGCTGAAGGCGATTCAACATGCGTACCGGCTGCTGCTGGCGGGGAAGATGAATACGTCGCAGGCGATTGCGAAGCTGAAGGACGAGGGCATTGCGACGGACGATGTGGCGTACCTGGTGGAGTTTATTGAGCGGTCAGAGCGGGGCGTGCTGAAGTAGGCAAGCGGGTTTTCGATAATGGACAGACTGGGATTGATTGCCGGGAACGGGCGGTTTCCGTTTTTGCTGCTGGAGGCGGCGCGAGCGAGCGGCGTTGAGGTGGTGGTAGCGGCGATCAAGGAAGAGACGGACGAGGAGATGAATGCGCGGGCGGCGGCGGATGCGGGCGTGCGCGTGCATTGGCTTTCGCTGGGTGAGTTGTCGCGGCTGATTGAGACCTTCCACGCCGAGGGCGTGACGCGCGCGGTGATGGCCGGGCAGGTGCGGCACAAGCAGATATTCTCGAGCATTCGGCCGGACTGGCGGCTGGCCAAGCTGCTGATGAGTTTGCGGACGCGCAATACGGACATGCTGCTGGGCGCGGTGGCGAAGGTGCTGGGCGATGAGGGGATCGAGCTGATTTCTTCGACGCATTACCTGGAGCCGCTGCTGGCCGAGGCGGGCGTGATCACGGAACGTGCTCCCGATGAGGACGAGCAGAAGGACATTGCCTACGGCCGCGAGGTGGGCAAGGCGATTGCCGGCTACGACCTGGGGCAGACGGTGGTGGTGGCGGCGCAGGCCTGCGTGGCGGTGGAGGCGATGGAAGGCACGGACGCGACGATTGAGCGCGCGGGGGCGCTGATGCGGACGCTGGAGGATGAGGCTTCCACGCTCTCTCGACGGCTTACGGTGGTGAAGGTGGCCAAGCCGAAGCAGGACATGCGGTTTGACGTTCCCGTGATTGGCCTGCGGACGATAGAGACCATGGCGTCGGCGGGGGCGACGTGTTTGGCGATAGAGGCAAAACGGACGCTGATTTTTGACAGGGATGGAGTGGTGGCGCGGGCCAACGCGGCCGGCATTGCGATGGTTGCAATCGAGTCCTGATAATGGAGATGCGTCGCCCGCAGGCCGGGGTGACCTTGCTGACAAAGGACACGACCCATGACGAAATTTCAGATGATTGCGTTACTGATTGCCGTAGTGCTTGTGGTGACGGGTGGTTTGGCGGTGCGCGGATTCGCAGCCGGCAAAGCGAAGCTGCCGCAGGTGGGACAGATGGCTCCCAACTTTACGCTGCCCAACCAGGAGGGCGCGCCGGTCCGGTTGAGCAGCTATCGCGGGCAGTGGGTGGTGCTGTACTTCTATCCAAAGGACATGACCTCGGGCTGCACGATTGAGGCGCACAACTTCCAGCGCGATTTGAGCAAGTATGAGGCGCTGCATGCGACGATTTTGGGCGTGAGCGTGGACAGCGTGAAAAGCCACGCGAAGTTCTGCACAAAGGACAGCCTGCACTTTACGCTGCTGAGCGACCACGGAGAGATGCGGGTATCCCGGGAATACGGCGTGCTGGCGAACCTGATGGGGTTAAAGTTCGACAAGCGGATTACCTTCCTGATTGATCCGAAGGGGAAGATTGCGAAGGTGTGGACGGGCGTGAACCCGATGAAGCACAGCGCGGAGGTTCTGGCGGAGCTGGAAAAGCGAAAATCGCTCTAGCGGCGTAATCTGGACGCAAAAAAGCCCGGCGCATTGCCGGGCTCTTTTGCTTGCCTCAGATTACTGCGTTGCCTGTTGAACTACTTCTTCTTCGCGGCAGCCTTCTTCGCGGGAGCTTTCTTAGCTGCTGCCTTCTTGGCGGGAGCCTTCTTGGCTGCCGTCTTCTTCGCTGCAGCCTTCTTTGCCGGAGCCTTCTTGGCTGCTGCCTTCTTGGCCGGAGCCTTCTTCACTGCGGCCTTCTTTGCTGCGGCTTTCTTTGCCGGAGCCTTCTTCGTTGCGGTTTTGACTGCCAAAGTAGTACCTCGTTTTGTTGATTTTTTACTGCTGGCGCTCTTTTTGGCTGCCGCCTTTCTGGCGGGAGCCTTGCTGCCGCTGCGAGCACCCTTACTGCTGGACTTCGCGGCAGACTTCTTGGCGGCTTTCTTTGCCGGGGCCTTTTTGGCTGCGGCCTTCTTCGCCGGAACTTTTTTTGCAGCTTTCCTGGCTGCTTTCTTCACAGCTTTTTTAGCTGCTTTCTTCGCTGGTGTTTTCACTGCTTTCTTCGCAGCCTTCTTCGCGACTTTCTTAGGCGCCTTTTTTGCCGGAGCCTTCTTTTTGGGAGCGGGCGGTGCGGGCTCTTCGAGGAAAGCGGCCAGCGATTCGGGAGCGGGTTCGCTTGCGGGCGCCGGTTCCAGGTATTCCGCTTCGTCGTCGATGTTGTTGCTCGATGAAATGGAGATCGAGATTTCCTCTTCCTCTTCCTCTTCGTCGAGGAAACCCTTTTCGAGTTCTTCTTCGTCTGCTTCGTCGAACTCTGGTTCGAATTCGTTGTTGCTGTGCGAGTACAGCTTCTGGTGGTCCTGCATCGGTGTGCCCTCCCGGGCTTCCCTTCAAATTTGCATCCGTGAACGCATGTCTACCTGCGCGCGGATTATAGCAACAGCATGCAACGGCTCGCCATTACGCGCAAGTGTTTCCTGATGTACTGTGCAAGCTTGTGAAGTTTTTCTTTCCGTAACGGAACGCGCAGGAGGCCGCGAGTTTGAGTGCGCAATTGAGGCGGAGCGGGTTGCGGCGGTTGTGGAAGCGCGGCAGCGAAGCACGATCAGGATGCATGAAACCCGCATGGATAAAGGATTTTAAGCGTGCGATGAAAATGCGGGGCGATTGCGGCGCTGGAATCTTCAGCGCGCTACGCGGAGCCGCTGGCCGACGTGAATGATGTTTCCGCGGATGTGATTCCAGCGTCGAAGATCGGTGACAGAAATTCCAAAATGATCGGCAATTCCGCCGAGCGTATCGCCATGGCGCACTCGATAGAAGGTGGCGTGCGAGTGAGAGGAGCGGCGGGGGGAGTGATGCGCCGAGTGTTGGGTGGAATGGGTTGGGGGATCGCTGACGTAGAGTCGCTGGCCGACATGGATGAGGTTTCCGTGGATGTGATTCCAGCGGCGGAGGTCGGTGATGGAAACGTGGAAGCGATCGGCAATGCCGCCGAGGTTGTCGCCTCTGCGAATGGCGTAGACGGTGGCATGTGCTCGGCTTGAGTAGCTGACGCGGCCGCGAGCGTCCTCTGATCCGCGAAAGTACCGGCGCGTGGGCGCGGCGATGCGCATAAGGTGACCGGCATTGATGATGTTGCCGCGAATGTGATTCCAGATGCGCAGCTCGCGCACGCTGACGCCGAAGCGGTCTGCGATGCCGGTGAGGGTGTCACCACGGCGCACGCGGTAGAGCACGGCGTGGCCGGGCATGTATTGGGCTGCGCGCTCGGGGATGACGACGGCGTCCAGGTCGGAAAGATCAGAGGGTGAGTCGATCTGGTTGACTTCCGCGAGCTCGTCCTTGGAGACGTGATACTTTGCCGCGATGGAGTCGAGCGTGTCGCCGGGCTGCACGAAGTGGAATCGCCACGAAGCCCGTTTATCGGCGGGGACCATGGCGATGTCGTGCTCGAAGGATTCCTTGGTGCCGACCGGGATGCGGAGGTCGAATTCCTCTCCCGGCGGTGTGACGCCGCGCAGCAGGCTGGGGTTCATGGCTTCGAGCTGCCCGACGGGCGCGCCGGTAATGTCGGAGACGAGGTTGAGGCTGATTTCGGTGTGTGTCTGGACGGTGTCGTACTGCATCGGCGGATCGAGCTTGAGATCGGTGAGGCCGTACTGGTCGGGGTTTTTCGCCATGATGGCCGCGGCGAGAATGATGGGGACGTAGTTGCGGGTTTCCGCGGGGAGCACGCCGCGCTTGTAGAGCTGCCAGAAGCTGGCGTAGCCGGTGCGCTGCACGGCGCGCTGCACGTTGCCCGCGCCCCAGTCGTAGGCGGCCATGGCAAGGTACCAGTCGTCGAACTGGTTGTAGTCTTTCTTGATGAGGCGGGCGTAAGCTTCCGTGGCGAGGACAGGATCGAAGCGTTCATCAACCCACGCATTGTGTTTGAGTCCGTAGGGACCGTAGGGCATGAACTGCCACATGCCGCCCGCGCCGGAGTAGGGATTGAGCGCGGTGGGGCGAAAGCCCGATTCGGCGACGGCCTGGTAGATGAGGTCCTGGGGCAGATGGTTCTGCTTGAGCACGCCCTCGATCATGGACTTGTAGCGGCCCTCGCGCTGGAGGGATGCGACCAGCGTGTCATGCCCGCGCTGGGTGTTCTGGAAGAAGTTGATGTAGCTGGCGACGTAGTTGTTGAGCTGGAGGGGAAGATCGGACTTGGTGGTTTTGAGTTCGGCTTCGGCCTGCGCGAGCACCTTGGGATTGACCGGGAAGGTGACGTTGTTGGCGATGCCGACGAGGGTCTGGTTGTTCTGGCCGGATTCGAGGCCCTGCTTGAGGGCGTCGAGATCGAGGGTATCGACGGAGCCGACGACGCGATCAAACTCCGCGCGCAGGGGCTTGTCCGTCTGAAGATTGACGCCGCACATCAAGAGTTGATCAACGGCGGCGTTAAAGTCCTTCCTGGCGCCAGCCATGTCGCCGTTCTGGTATTTGTCGAGTCCGGCGTGGTACTTGAGCTCGACGGCGTTGATGATCTGCTGGTCGCGTTCGCTGATGTTGTTGTCAACAGGTTCGCTGGAGGCGGTTTGCGCGATGGCGCCGCCGGAATCGGGTCCGCTGGAGCCGGGGCGGCTCTGCACGGCGGGCGCGGAGGCCTGCGCGGGAACGGGGGATTGCACGCGCTGCGGACCGCAACCGGTGAGGGTGAAGAAAAGAATGCCTGCCAGGGTCGCGGCGACCAGAGTTCGATTTACTGCCATTGCAATATTGAAGGGGCTAGAGCGATTTCAGGATTGGCAGACCCATGACGAGAGTCTTCCGGGCCGCTGCTCCCTGCTGGTCGCATCGACTGGAAGGTCATCCCTTCGGGGGCAGTGATCCTCGAATCGCTTCACGCCTCTCTTATTGTAGGCCGGGGGCGGGGCAATTGCCGATGGTAAGATCAGCTTTTAGGGAAGTTTCCCGGAAAAGGCGCATTTTCCTGCCCCGCAACGCCGCAAAGACCCCACATGGACAGTAAGTACATCCGCAATTTCGCGATCATCGCGCACATCGACCACGGCAAATCCACGCTCTCTGACCGTTTGCTGGAGCTGACCGGCTCCCTGACGGCGCGCGAGATGCAGGCGCAGGTGCTGGACGCCATGGATCTGGAGCGGGAGCGCGGCATCACGATCAAGGCGCACGCGGTGCGGATGCTGTATCCGGCAAAGGACGGGAACACGTATCAGCTGAACCTGATCGACACGCCGGGGCACGTGGATTTTTCGTATGAAGTGTCGCGGTCGCTGGCCTCATGCGAGGGTGCGCTGCTGGTGGTGGACGCCTCGCAGGGCGTGGAAGCGCAGACGCTGGCCAATGCCTACCTGGCAATCAGCAACGGGCTGGACATTATTCCTGTCATCAACAAGATCGACCTGCCGAGCGCAGACGTGCTGCGGACGCAGGAGATGATTGAGAACGCTGTAGGCCTGGACGCGACGGATGCGATTCCGGTGAGCGCGAAGACCGGGCAGGGTGTGCCGGATGTGCTGGAGGCCGTGGTGAAGCGGCTTCCGCCGCCGAAGGGTGATCCGAATGCTCCACTGCAGGCGCTGATTTTTGACTCGTGGTTTGACGCTTACCGCGGCGTGATTGTGCTGGCCCGCGTGATGAACGGAACGCTGCGCAAAGGCATGAAGATCCGGCTGATGTCGAATGGCAAGGTCTTCGATGTGGAATCGATGGGCGTGCTGACGCCGAAGCCGGTGGAGATTGGCGAGCTTTCTGCCGGTGAAGTCGGATTTTTTGTGGCGACGATCAAGACAGTGTCGGACACAAAGATTGGCGACACGGTGACCGAGGACGCGCGGCCGGCGAAGGAGCCGCTGCCTGGCTTTGAAGACATCAAGTCGATGGTCTTCGCCGGCATCTACACGGTGGACTCGCACGAGCACACGATGCTGCGGGATGCGCTGGAAAAACTTCGGCTGAACGACTCGTCGTTCTTCTTTGAGCCGGAGAGTTCTGCGGCGCTGGGATTTGGTTTTCGCTGCGGGTTTCTTGGCCTGCTGCATATGGAGATCATCCAGGAGCGGCTGGAGCGCGAGTTCGGGCTGGACCTGATTACGACGGCGCCGGGCGTGCGGTACAAGATCACGCTGACAGATGGCACCGAGGTGGAAGTGGACAATCCGTCGCGCTGGCCGGACCCGAGCGAGATCGAGAAGATTGAAGAGCCGGTGATCCTGGCGACGATTTTGACCAATGAAGAGTACGTGGGCGGAATTCTGAAGCTGGTGGAAGAGAAGCGCGGGCAGCAGAAGAACTTTGAGTACGTGACGCCGACGCGCGTGGCGCTGACCTATGAGCTGCCGCTGAATGAGATCGTGCTCGATTTCTACGACCGGCTGAAGTCGGTGTCGCGCGGTTATGCATCGCTCGACTACCAGCTTTCCGGGACGTGGGTTTCGCCGATGGTGAAGATGGACATTCTTGTGTCGGGTGAGCCGGTGGATGCGCTGTCGATTATTGTGCATCGCGAATTTGCGTATGAACGCGGGCGCGCGCTGGTGTCCAAGATGCGCGAGCTGATTCCGCGGCAGCAGTTTGAGGTGGCCATCCAGGCGGCGATCGGCTCGAAGATTATCGCGCGCGAAACGGTGGCGGCGCTGCGCAAGAATGTGATCGCGAAGTGCTACGGCGGCGATATTTCCCGAAAGCGCAAGCTGCTGGAGAAGCAGAAGGAAGGCAAGAAGCGCATGAAGCGGATCGGCAAGGTGGATATTCCGCAGGAAGCGTTCCTGGCCGTGCTGAAGGTGGGCGAGGACAACGCGCAGAAGAGCTAGAGGCGGTGGCGCGGGCTTCAATCCTGGCGGGTGAAGAGCAGGATGCCGTTGCTGTCGCGGCGCTGAAAGTTGCGCATGGCAGATACTACGGCGGCGGTGCAGCCGGGGCGGAGCTCGTCGTGAGTCTCAATGGCGAGCGCACGGACATGGTTGACCCAGCCTGCCGATTCGAAGATTTCGATTTCCGAGCCTTCAATGTCAACTTTCATGAAGTCGACTGTATCGAGGCCCAACTCCTTGAGGAGAGATTCCATGCGAAGGGCGCGAACTCTGACTCCTTCGCCCTCGTGAGTGAAAAAGGCCCAGTTGCCGACTGCTCCGGTGGAAGGATCGGGAAGGGAAACGCTGATTTCTCCATCGTGACTCCAGAGCGCGGCATGCACCGGCACTATGGAAGGATAGCGGCGAAGATTTTTCACCAGCAGGGCGTAGTTGGCCGGTTCCGGTTCAACGGCGAAGATTTTTGCTTCGGGATAGCGGTTGGCGAAGTAAATGGAAGCGACGCCGATGTTGGCGCCTGCGTCGATGATGACTCGCGGTGTGAAGGGCAGATCGAAGTGGTAGGCGTGTTCCAGCACGACCTCGACGAATGCCAGCTCGTCTGAAGTTTTCATGCGCAGGCGCAGTCCGTGGCGGAGGCTGGGCGGGTAGACTTTGACTTCCTGTGCTGCCCCGATGCTGCGCAGAAAGAGCAGCGAAAGGATGCCGCGCAGGCCATATTTGCGATACGGGCGAGCCATGAATTCTGGTATCGGCATGTCTGCAGGATGGTATCGCAGCGGCGAGGGGAATGGCCAAGCCTTATTGCGATGCGCTGCGGACCCAGCTGGCGATTTTTTCCCGCGCCTCGTAGGATTGCGGGAATTCTGCGACGGTGAGCGGCCACACGGGGAAGTTGTGGTGCATGTCGCTGAAGTGGAAGTGGGTGACTTCGACGCCTGCCTCCCGGAGCCGGGCGGAGTAGACCATGCCTTCATCGCGGAGCACATCGTACTCTCCGGTCATGATGAGCGCGGGTGGCAGCTTGCCGAGGTCTTTTGCGAGGATGGGCGCGGCGCGGACGTCCCGGCGTGAGGCGGGGCCGTCGAGATACTGATCGAGAAACCACTGCATGGCGGCGCGTTCCAGACCGTAGCCGCTTGCATTCTGCTGGTATGAGGGATAGTTTCCCGGGTTGGCGTCTGTGACGGGAAAGAGGAGAATCTGCCCGCGCAGACTGGTGTCTCTTCCAATCAACTGGGCAACTGCGGCGGCGAGGTTTCCTCCAGCGCTGTCTCCGGAGACGAAGACTCGCTGGGGGTTGCCGCCGAGTTGCGCGGCGTGAGCGAGGGCCCATCGGGTGGCGGCTTCCGCGTCTTCGATTGCGGCGGGAAATTTATGCTCCGGCGCGAGGCGATAGTCCACAGAAACAATGGCTGCGTGAGTGAGTTCGGCGAGGTAGCGGCAGAAGGGATCGTGGGTGTCGAGCGAGCCGACGACCCATCCTCCACCGTGGAAGTGAACGATGACGGGAGCTGGCGTTTTGGTCTCAGGTGAGTAGATGCGCACGGGAATGTTGCCGGCGGAGCCGGGGATGTGCGTGTCACGCGTGGGGATATTTGGCAGATCGGAGAAGTTCAGTCCGGCGATGAGTTGCGCGATTCTGGCGCGGAGCAGGTCTGGTGTGACCTGATCGTTGGGCGGTGCGGGCGGCAGGGAGTCCAGATGCGCACGGAGCTTCGGATCGATAGGCATAACCCTTTGGATGAAGCGAATAAGTTCAGGTTGCAGAGAATCTACCGCACGAGTGCGGTGGCGTGTGTGCTTTGCGCAAGCAGAATCAGGCCAATGAGCATAAGTCCGATGTAAACGAATTTGAGGAAGCGATCGGGGTGGATGCGGTGATTGATCCAGCGGCCCAGGAGGATGACGGGGAGCAGGATGGGCAGGGCGATGAGGTAGTCGTGGGTGACGGCGTGCGTCCAGAGGCCGGCGCGCCAGTAGCCGAGCATGCATAGCGCGCTGGCGGGCAGGAAGTAGCCTTGCAGCGTGGCTCGGAATTGTGGCGCGGGCCAGCGGCGCAGCGCTCCGTAGATGACGAGCGGCGGGCCATTCATGCCGAAGGCTCCGCCCAGAACTCCGGCAAAGAAGCCGCAACCGAGGAGCCAGCCATTGTGATCCCTGTGGAGTTGCCAGCGGTTGAGTCCCGAGAGCGACACCGCGGCGAAGGCGATGAGCAGCAGAGCGAGGATGATTTTCAGGATGGTCTGATCGCCTGCGGCCAGCAGCAGAAGTCCGAGAGGAATGCCGAGGCAGGTGGCGAGGAGCAATGAGATGGCGCTGCGGAAGTGGGTCTTCTTCCAGTCCTGAATGAGGATGACGGTGGCCACTGTGATGGAGAGCAGCACGGCGAGTGGAGCGGCCTGGCGCACGGGCATGATGAAGGCCAGCAGCGGCACTGCGAGGAGGGATTCTCCAAAGCCAAAGGTGGAGCGCACGCCGGTCGCGAGCAGAACGATTAGGATGACAAGGATGAAGTGGGATGGCATGAGCAGGATGGGCTATTCCTGCTGCATGACGGGCTTATTTTTATCGTTCAGAACGATATGGCCGAAGGGCGTGTGGTGGTCGTGGGTGAAGAGCACGAGCCACTGCTCCGGGATGGCGCGCTGGTAGAAGCGCTTGCGCTGTTCAATGCAGGTGAGCGGGTCAAGGTCATAGCCCATGACCCAGGTGATGTCGAGGTGGGCGCTGGTGGGGATGAGGTCGGAGATGTAGCAGCCGCGCTGGCCTGCAGAGTCAATGTTGACGGCGAGCAGTTGCGAGGTGTGGCCGGGGTAGCACTCGACGGAGATGCCGGGGACGATCTCGGTGATCTGGCTGGGGCGCGTGTCGAGCAGCGTCATCTGGCCGGATTCGACGAGGGGGTCGTAGTTGGGGCTGTTGTAGCTGACGGCGTCGCGTTCGAGTTGCAGGTGCCCGTGCTCGACTTCGCCGCGATGCGCAAAGTATCGCGCGTTGGGGAACGTAGGCACGATGCGGCCGTCGGGAAGTCTGGTGGTGTTCCAGCCGCAGTGGTCGAAGTGGAGGTGGGTGTTGATGACGATGTCGATTTCCTCAGGGCGGATGCCGGCGGCGGCGAAGGAGTGAGGAAGCTGCTCCTTGGCCTCAAAGATGGCGCGCATCTTGTCGTTCATCTTGTTGCCGAGGCCGGTTTCTACCGCGACGGTGTGCTGGCCGGTGCGGATGATGAGCGTGTTGGCGCCGAGCAGGATGCGGTTCTGTGCGTCGGCGGGAGCACGCTTCTCCCACATGGGCTTGGGGACGACGCCGAACATGGCGCCGCCGTCCAGAAAGTAAGTGCCGTCGGTGAGAACAGTGATTTCGAAATCGCCAACACTGGTGCGGCCCCGGATGGGATCGGCAGTGTTGGCGCGTTCGGCGGGGTGAGGCATGCTGCGGTTCTCCTGACTACCAATTGGTGGGCACAGGCTGCGCAGGTTTGAGGTACATCTCAAACTCGGCGAGGATGCGCTGGAAGAGCTCCGTGCGCGCGGTCGCTCCGGCGATGGAGTGAGTTTTGCGCGGGAAGAGGTTGTAGTCGTAGGGCACGCCCGCGTCAATGAGCTTCTGGATGTATTGGATGGTGTTGGCGAGGTGCACGTTGTCGTCGCCGGTGCCGCCGGCAATGAGCAGGTGTCCGTGAATGTCGGCAGCGGAGTTCTGCACGGAGTCGGCTTTGTAGTTGGCTGCGTCTTCGCTGGGCAGGCCCATGTAGCGTTCGGTGTAGATGCTGTCGTAATCGCGCCAGTCGGTGACGGGGGCGACGGAGACGCCGACGCGGAAACGGTCAGAGTGCGAGAGCGCGTAGAGGGTGAAGGTGCCGCCCCAGCTCCAGCCCCACCAGCCGAGGCGGTGCGGGTCAAGCTGTGGGTATTTAGCAAGGACCTGGTCGATGGAAGCGAGCTGATCGGCCAGCTCGGGGGGGCCGAAGTTGTGATAGCAGACCTGCTCGAAGGCGCGCCCGCGTCCGCCCATGCCACGATTGTCGACATGGAGGACGGCGAAGCCGTGCTCGGTGAGGAGCTCGTCCCAGAAGAAGTTTTTGCCTCCCCAGCTATCGGTGGCGGTGCCCACGGCAGGGCCGCCGTAGGGATTCACGATGAGCGGAACGCTGTGTGCAGCCTGATGGCCCTGCGGCAGCATGAGCGTGCCGTAGAGCGTGGTGTGGCCGTCGGCAGCGGTGAGCGAAAGCAGGATGGGCTGATGGAGGTCGCGGCCGGTGATGGGTGTCGAGGTCCAGAAGGGATGGCACGCGCCCTGCGGATTGCAGAAGGCAACGGCAGGCGGGGTGCCGCGGTTGGAGTAGTTGTCAATGTAAGAGGAGCCGTGCGGCGGGAACTTGGGGTGATGCACGCCGGTGAATTGTGAGACGAGGTGCTTGTGGCTGCCGTCCAGGTTCACCGCCCAGATTTGGCGCAGCGCGGGATCGCCCTCATTCGATACGTAGTAGATGGTGCCGGTGGCGTCATCTACGGACTGGATGGATTCAACTTCGTAGTCGCCATGCTCGACTTCGTTCTCAAGGTGCGCGGGAGCGGCCATGGGCGCGGCGATGTCGTAGCTGTAGCGGTAGATGTGCGTGTGGCCGTCCTGCCAACTGAGCAGGAGGAACTGGCCATTCTTGAGGAAGGTGACGTCGTAAACGTCGTTGAAGTATTTGGGCTCGGTCTGGGCGAGGGCGAGCTTGACTGCGCCGGTGTTGACGTTGGCGAAGTAGAGGTTCTCGTGCTTCTGGGCGCGATCGAGGGTTTCGATCCAGACGATGTCATTGTTCACCCAGCCGAAGCGCGGGATGTAGTCGTTGCCTTCGCTGATGGGGATGTTGAGCCAGTGGGTTGCGCCACCGGCGGCGTTGACGATGCCCACGCGGACGCCGGGGTTGGGGTCGCCGGGCTGCGGGTAGCGTTGCCACCACTGGATGCGCGCGTGCACAGGAATCCAGTCTTCAATGGGGTAGAGCGGGACGTGCTGCTCGTTCATCTGCAGGTAGGCGATCTTTTTGGAGTCGGGCGCCCAGAAGTAATTGCTGCGGACGTTGAGCTCTTCGAGGTAAACCCAGTCGATGCCTCCGTTGAGCACGGTGGGCGAGCCATCACTCGTGAGCGCGCGGGGGTGGGAGCCGTCATGCGCGGGCTGCACGTAGAGGTTGTTGTTGCGCAGGTAGGAGATGTAGCTGCCGCTGGGGGAGAACTGGGGATTGTCGCCGCTTTCCATGCCGGTGTTGCCCACCTGCCTGCCGTTGCCGGACTTGGCGTTGAAGAGCCAGAGCGCGCCGTTGGTGTCAAAGAGAATCTGTTTTGAGTCCGGCGCCCAGAGGTAATCCGGCTCACCGTAGCGGCCGCGATGGTCTTTATCCTGCTCGGTGATGGGCGCGTTGAGGAGCGGGCTGAGTTTGGCGGCGGGAATGACGATGCGCGAGGTGGCGCCGCCCACGACGAACTCGCGCAGGTTGTTGTCCCCGTCGAGGTAGGTGACCTGTTTGGAGTCAGGCGCCCAGTAGATTTGCGAGGGCTCGCTGCCGGTGAGGCTGCCGCCGGCCCAGATGGACTTCACGGTCCAGGGCTGAATCTTTTGGGGTTTTATGTTCTGCGCATGCAGCGAGGGCAGGCAGATAGCGGCGAGAGCCGTCGCGAGAATGAGTGAGGCAGCTTTACGCTTTGGAAGGCGAATCAAGGTTAGCTCCAGAAAAAAGAACTTTCGCGTGGGGAGGCGAAAGAAGATTCTAGAGCAAAGCGGCTGAAATTGGCGCGGGTTGGCGGAATAGGGTGTTGTTACTCGTATTTGAGGGATTCGACGGGGTCCATCTGCGCGGCGCGATTGGCCGGCAGCGTTCCGAAGATGATGCCGACCAGCGTGGATGTGCCCATGGCGATGATGACCGACCAGCCCGAGATGGGGATATCGAAGGAGGTAAAGAAGCGCGCGGAAAGCGGCATGGCGATGCCGATGGCCGAGCCGACGGCTCCTCCGACGAGGGAGATCATGATGGCTTCCAGCAGAAATTGCAGTCGTATTTCATGCGCGGTGGCGCCGAGTGCCTTGCGGATGCCGATTTCGCGGATGCGGGCGCGCACGGTGGCCAGCATGATGTTCATGATGCCGACGCCGCCCACGGCCAGCGTGATGGCGGAGATGAGAAAGAGGATGACGGTGAGCGCGTTGGCGATGACTCCAGCCACGGTGATGAGCTGCGTGAGCGTGGAGGCCGTATAGACGGAGTTGGGCTGGTGCCGCGCGCTGACGATTTTGACGATTTCCTTGGCGGTGGCTTCCACGTCGGCGCGGTCGCGTGTGGAGAAGAAAATATCCTGCACGTAGTCCGTGCCGGTGAAGTAGCGCGCGACGGAGTAGGGAATGAGGATGGTTTTGTCGCGGATTTCCGACTGGCCGAAGGTGTTTACGCTCTCTTTGAAGGTGCCGATGATGGTGAAGGGGATGCCGCTGATCTGGAAGGTCTGGTTGATGGCGGCATCGGCGCTGCCGAACATTTGTTTCGCCAGTGGAATGGTGATGTCGGCGACCTTTTCGTGGGTGTTTTCGTCTTCGTCGTCGAAGAAGCGGCCGGTGGTGACCTCGAGGTTTCGGATCTGGCGGTAAGGCGGCATTACGCCGAGGATGAGAACGTCCTGCTGGATGCCGCTGCCGACGTTGATGCGGTCGTGCATCTGCAGAATGGGCGAGGATGCCGCAATTTCCGGTACGGCCTCATCGACGGCGCGCATGTCGTCGAGGCGGAGATAGTCCGTGTGGTAATTGCTGACGGTACCGCCGCCGCCGCCGGCGTACTCCAGGTCGATCCAGTTGGTGCCGATGCTTTCAATCTCGCGCAGGATGTACTGCTTGCCGGTGAGGGCGATGGTGACGACGAGGATGAGCGACATGGAGCCGATGACCATGCCCAGGGCGGTGAGGGCAAAACGCACCTTGCTGGCGCGGAAGCTGTCCACGGCAATGTGCACGATTTCGCGGATGCACATGGTGCGCCTGGCGCTGGCGAGGGTGCTTTCGAAGCTTCTCTGGGTCGGGGCTGACATGTGCTCTTTTATGAATGCGCGGAGAGGGCTGCAGGTTTCAATTTTGCAGCCCGGATGGCGAAAATACGCCCTCCTTAGGGTTTTGGATGCCTGGGAGGGCGCGAATGATTGCGGTTATGCGGTGACCCACTCGCCCTTGCGCATGAGCGGCTCGGTTTTGCCGTCGGCATGCACGCCGTCGATGTCGATTTCGCCGGAGCCGATCATCCAGTCCACGTGAATGAGGCTTTCATTGGCGCCGCGGGTGGCGAGGTCTTCGGGGGTGAGGTTCTCGGCATTCTCAAAGCAGGAGCTGTAGGCCTGGCCGAGCGCGATGTGAGAGGCTGCGTTCTCGTCGAAGAGCGTGTTGTAGAAGAGCACTCCGCTGGCCGAGATGGGCGAGGAGTGGGGCACGAGTGCCACTTCGCCGAGCCGGCGCGCGCCTTCGTCGGTGTCGATCATCTTCTGCAGAACGGATTCTCCGGCGGAGGCATGGGCCTCGACGATGCGGCCGCCTTCGAAGCGGACTTCAATGTCCTTGATGAGGGTGCCCTGGTGGGAGAGCGGCTTGGTGCTGCGCACGGTGCCGTCGGCGCGATCCTTGTGAGGCGTGGTGAAGATTTCCTCGGTGGGCATGTTGGGGATGCAATAGGCGCCGTTATGGGCGAAGCTGCCGCCACCGAGCCACTTGTGGTCGTCTGCCAGACCAACGCGCAGGCTGGTGCCGGGGCCGTTGTACTCGAGCGCGCGGAAGCGCTTGTTGTTCATGTAGTCGGCGCGCTTGTGCAGGTTGGCGTCGTGGGCCTTCCATGCCGCGACCGGATCGGGCTGATCGATGCGGCAGGCGATAAAGATGGCGTTCCAGAGCTTCTCGACGGCCTGATCTTCAGGGATGCCGGGAAAGACGAGCTTTGCCCAGTCGGGCGTGGCGGCGGCGAGAATGTTCCAGTTGATATTGAACTTGGTGATCTGCTCCATGGCGGGGCGGTAGGCCTTGGACTGGGAGCGGTTGGCGCGGCTGACCTTTTCGGGATCTTCCTTGGCGAGCAGCGCGGGGTTGGAGCAGTAAATGGCCTGGCGGGCGGCGCCGTTGCGGTAGGCCTGAGCCATGCCCTCGTAGAGCCAGTCGGCGGCTACGTCGAAGCTCTCCGAGCGGGCGTGCTGGTAGCGCAGCAGCGAGGAGGGTTCGTCTGTGAGCAGTGCGGTGACAAGATTGGCGCCGGCCTTGTAAGCCTGCTCGGTGACGCGGCGCACCAGCGGCAGTGCGTCCACGGTGGAGGTGAGGACCATCTGCTGGCCTTCCTGCAGACCAAGGCCAACCCGGACCGCGACTTCGGCAAGGCGGTCCAGCTTCTCTTCAAACGTCAGCGCCGTGGCGGGCGCGGTTGCGGCATTGCTCATGAAATGACTCCTCTTACCATTATTCACTATTTAGCGAACCCGCCATTTTACCGGCAGGCGGGCAGGGTCCGGCGAGCTGCGGCTTTTGTGCGATCACAACGCGGGGAATGCCCTGCAGGTCGGGGATGAAGCTGAGGTTTTGCCAGCCTGTGAGCAGGCCGCTGAGAGCTGGCTGCCGGCCGTGGCCGATTTCCATGAGGAGCCAGCCGCCGGAGACGAGCGCATGGTGAGCCTGCGGAATGAGCCGCCGGTAGATATCAAGGCCGGATTCGCCGGCGAAGAGGGCGGAGTGCGGCTCGAAGTCGCGGACCTGGGGCTCCAGTTCGTCACTGGCGGGAACGTAGGGCGGATTGGAGAGGATGAGGTCAAAATTTTCGTTGGGGAGGGCCGCGAGCAGGTCGGACTCGATGAAGCGGATGGCGACGTGGTGCGCGGCGGCATTTTCGCGGGCGATGGCAAGGGCTGCGGGCGACAGGTCCACTGCGGTGACGGCTGCGTGAGGCCGATGCGCAGCAATGGCGATGGCGATGGCTCCGGAGCCGGTGCCCACGTCGAGGATGCGTGTGGGTTGGTCGGGGATTCGATCGGGTGGAATGCGGGCGAGCGCGGTTTCGACGAGGTGTTCGGTTTCGGGGCGGGGGATGAGCACGCCGGGCGTGACGCGGAGGGTGAGCCCGAAGAATTCCTGCTGGCCGGTGATGTACTGGATGGGTTCGTGGCGGGCGCGTCGTGCGAGGAGGCGCTCGAATTGCGCGAGCTGCGTGGAGGTGATTTCGGCCTCAGGATGAGCGAGGAGCCATGCGCGGTCGCGACCGAGGGTGTGGAGGAGCAGGAGTTCGGCGTCGCGGCGGGCAGTGGGCAGGCTGGCGAGGCGCTGGGTTCCCAGTGTGAGCGCCTCGCCGGCGGAGGTGGGTTTCATCGCATGAATTATGCCACGGCTTCGGTGTCAGCCTTGAGGCGCTCGGCGTTGAAGTGTGCGGTGAGCGCGTCGATGACCGGCTGCAGCTTGCCCTGCATGACTTCGGTGAGCTGGTGCAGGGTGAGGCCGATGCGGTGGTCGGTGAGGCGGTTCTGAGGGAAGTTGTAGGTGCGGATTTTCTCGCTGCGGTCGCCGCTGCCGACCTGCGATTTGCGCTCCTTCGCCAGCTCCTGCTGCTGGCGTTCCATCTCCTGCTCGTAGAGGCGCGAGCGGAGGACGCGCAAGGCTTTTTCGCGGTTTTTGATCTGCGATTTTTCGTCCTGGCAGCTCACCACCGTGTTGGTGGGCAGGTGGGTGATGCGGACGGCCGAGTAGGTGGTGTTGACGGATTGTCCGCCGGGACCGGAGGAACAGAAGGTGTCGATGCGGATGTCCTTGGCTTCGATTTTGACGTCGACGTCTTCGGCTTCGGGCAGCACGGCGACGGTGATGGCCGAGGTGTGAACGCGGCCCTGCGTTTCCGTGGCGGGGACGCGTTGCACGCGATGGACGCCGCTCTCGTACTTCATTTGCGAGTAGACGTGGTCGCCTTCGATGATGGCGATGACCTCCTTGAGGCCGCCGACGGAGGACTCGGATTCGGAGAGAATTTCCACCTTCCAGCGGCGCTGCTCGGCGTAGCGCAGGTACATGCGGAAGACTTCGGCAGCGAAGAGCGAGGCTTCGTCGCCGCCGGTGCCGGCGCGAATTTCGAGCACGACGTTCTTCTCGTCGTTGGGGTCCTTGGGCAGCAGGAGAATCTTGAGGTCCGCTTCAATGGCGGGCTCGCGCGCTTCGAGCGTGGCCAGCTCTTCCTCGGCCATGGCGCGGATGTCGGGGTCGCTCTCGGTGAGCATGGCGCGCGCGTCGGCGATGCCCTGGCGCACCTCGCGGTACTCGCGGAACTTGTTGACCAGCCCTTCCAGGTCGCGGTGCTGCTTGGCGGTCTTCTGGTACCTTTGCTGGTCGGAGATAATCTCCGGTTCGGCCAGCTGGCGGCCCAGCTCTTCATAGCGGGTTTCAATTTGTTCGAGGCGTTCAAACATGGGATTTTGGCGCTCCAGTCGTCGCGGGAAAAAATAAATGAGGAAAAACGGGCGGACGGGTGGGTCTGCGGCTGAAAACCGCTAACGATGGGCGCCGAGGTGGCGGGTCCGCTGCATGCCTTTATTTTACCGCTTTTCGCGAAGTGAGACTGCTACTTTGGAGCCGTTCCCATCAGCCTCGGCAGCAGGAAGTGGAAGAAGTCGCTGCTGTTGGACTGGAGGCAGACGTTCGCATTCGGCTCGCCAGGCGTGACGCGGGTGAAGCCTTTGTCGTCCACGGTGACGTGCAGCGGCGTGGTGGGGCAGAGTGAGGGCTTCAGGACGTAGGCCATGGCCATGGCGTCGTAGAGCGTGGGCGTGGCCTGTTCGCTGGAGGCCATCCACTCGCTGGTGAGCTGCGCGAGCGCATTGGTGACGGGGGTGCTTGCGCCGAAGAGGATGGGGCGCATCACTTCGTCGAGCTTCAGCTGCGTGGAGTCGAGCGGCATCATGTAGATGGGCACGCCGGAGGTGAAGAGCGCCTGCGAGGCGGGAATGTCCATGGCGACGTTGTACTCGGCATCGGGGCCGTGGCTGGGCTGGTAGCCGAGGTCGCCATAACCGCGATGAATGGACCCGCCCATGAGCACGACGCGCCTGAGCTGGCGGAAGGCAGCCGGATCGCGTTGGATGAGCGCGCCGATGTTGCTGTAGGGGGCGATGGCGACGAGCGTGATCTGGTGCGGGTAGCGATGAATCTGGCGAAGGATGAAGTCGATGGCGTTGGGTGATCCTTCTACCGGAAGCGGCTGCGCCTCGGCCCATCTGGCCTGCGAGAAGACGGCGGTGGATTTTGTTTCTGGTCCGGCGGAGACGGGGATGCCGCGATGGCCGGTGACGTCGAGGAAGCGCTGCACGAGGCGCGCGCGCAATTGCGTGTTGCCCCACGCAGTGGTGACGCCGAGCAGGTCAACCTGTTGAGGCGACTGGAGCGCAAGGGCGAGCGCGTAGGCGTCGTCAATGTCGTCACCGATGTCGGTGTCGAGAATGATTTTCTGGGGTGCGGTGGCCCTGGCGGCGGAGGATGCCGGGGCGGACTTCATTCCGTGCTGGGCGAGCATGGTGGCAGGTGCGAAGAAGAGCGAAAGCAGGAGCGGAATCAGCGGAGCCTTTGAGAGCAAGGCTAGCCTCCCATCAGTGAAAGTGGCCGTGGGCGTGACTGTGATCGTGGTCGTGACTGGCTTCGAGCAGGGCGGCGCAGCCTTCGGCCACGTCGCAGGCTGCATTTTCAAACTGCACGGTGGCGTGGAGGATGTGAAATCTGTCGTGGAGCACCTTGTGAATGCGGCTGAGAATGGCGCAGCTCTCCGAGGGAGGGATATCGGCGATCTGAATGTGCGTGGCGAGCGCCCGGCTGTTGGAGCCGAGGCTCCAGACGTGAAGATCGTGCACTCCATCCACGCCTTCAATCTCTTCAAGGCTGGCACGGATTTTGTCGAGCGAAAGCCCGTGCGGCGTGCCTTCCAGCAGGATGTTGAGCGTTTCGCGCACGATGCCGTAGGAGGACCAGAAGATCATGGCGGCGATGGCGATGGAGAGCGCGGGGTCGATCCAGTTCATGCCGGTGTAGAGGATGGCCAGTCCACCGACGATGACGGCGGCGGTGGAGAGCGTGTCGCCGAGCATGTGGATGAAGACGCTGCGAATGTTGACGTCTTTGCCGACGCGCCACAGCATGGCGGCGATGACGCCGTTCATGATGACGCCGGCGGCGGCGACAATCATCATGATGTTGGCCTCGATCACACGGGGATGCTCGAAGCGGTTGACGGCTTCCACGGCGATCCAGCAGGAGATGAGGATGAGCGCGAGGGCGTTGAGGAAGGCGGCGAGCACGCCGGCGCGCTGGTAGCCGAAGGTTTTCTGGTCGTTGGGCGGGCGGCCCTGGAAATAGACGGCGACGAAGGAAAGGATGAGGGCGAGCGCGTCGGAGGCATTGTGCCCGGCCTCGGAGACCAGCGCCAGCGAGTGCGCGTGCAGACCCGCAATGAAGGTGATGACCGTGTAGCAGAGGGTGACTACGAAGGAGATTCGCAGTACGCGCTGCATCTTAGCCGTGGGTGTGCCGTGCACATGCATCTGCTACCAGTTTAGATGCGGCCCGGGGAAGCGGACGGGATTCTTTTCACGGTACGAACGGGATGGGTCACGTGGTGGGGTGGCCTGAGACGTGCGGCTCGCGGCGGGGTGGGATGCCGCGGCGGACGGGAACGCCGGAGGCGAGGTCGCGCAGGCCGGACCAGGTTTCCGCCACGATGATGCTGTTGGCCGGCTGGTGCGGGTTGTAGCGCACCGAGCAGGGAAAATCGAGACGCATGGCATGAACGTCAATGTAGTCGCCGAGGGTGGAGACGTCCTGCGAGCACTCGTAGACCACGCCGGAGACCTCGTACTTGTACATCACAAGCTGCATGCCGCCCTTGCGGCCGCTTTCTTCCTCTGAGAGGTCGGCGGTATCGAAGACGGTGCCGTCGATGATGCGGCCCATGCGGACGAGGCTTTCGCGGCGCTGGCGTTCCAGTTCGTCGTTGGAGGGTTTCTTGCGGAAGACGAGATAGAGAACCGCGCCGGCGCCAAGGGCGAGGGCGGCAGCGGTTCCGTATACCTGGGGGTCGCGCAACGAGAGTGGCTGCATTGGTTTCTAGTGGCAAGGATACCGCAGGTGAGAGTGGATGGTTGGCAACTTATGGGTAGATAGTTTTCCTGTGAGCTGGACGGGAGTGCGGGAGGCCATGCACTTTGGTTGCAGCATGTGGAAGTGAGAGCGCGGGAATGGCTGTTTTTGTGGGGTTTTGCCGCCTGTTCGGCGCAGGAGCGGCTGCCGCTGGCGATATACTTGAGAAAGCATGGTGAATCGCAAGTCGTCTCTTTCCGCTGGCTCCGGCGGCGCATTTTCCCTCCACAGCCGGAATTCCTCCGCTGCGCCCCGCATCCGGTCTACGACCGTCATCTGCGTGCGGCGCGGCAACAGCGTGGTGATGGCCGCCGACGGCCAGGTGACCATGGGCGACGCGGTCATGAAGCACTCCGCGCGCAAAATCCGGCGACTGTACCAGGACAAGATTCTGGCGGGGTTCGCGGGCTCGACGGCGGATGCGTTTTCGCTCTTCAGCCGCTTTGAGGGCAAGCTGGAGCAGTATGCCGGCAACCTGGGCCGCTCGGCAGTAGAGCTGGCCAAGGACTGGCGCACGGACAAGATGCTGCGCAACCTGGAGGCCCTGCTGGTGGTGGCCGACGCGCACCAGATGTTTCTGGTGGGCGGCGCGGGCGACGTGATTGAGCCGGACGAGTCGATTCTGGCGATTGGCAGCGGCGGCTCCTACGCGACGGCGGCAGCGCGCGCGCTGATGCAGAACACCGAGCTGGGAGCGCGCGACATTGCCGAAAAGTCGCTGCGCATTGCCGGAGATATCTGCATCTACACCAACAGCCATTTGACGATTGAAGAGCTGACGGCCGAGTAGGCCGCGCTTCACGAAGGATTGAGCATCATGGCCATTTATTTACCCGGAGCAGCCGAGGACCAGGAGCTTTCGCTCGACCAGCTGACTCCGCGCGAAATTGTAATTGAGCTGGACAAGTATGTGGTGGGGCAGAAGGCGGCCAAGCGCGCCGTGGCGATTGCGCTGCGCAACCGCATGCGGCGGCAGAAGCTGACGCCGGATCTCGCCGATGAGATCATGCCGAAAAACATCATCATGATCGGGCCCACGGGCGTGGGCAAAACCGAGATTGCGCGGCGGCTGGCCAAGCTGACCGGCTCACCCTTCCTGAAGGTGGAGGCCTCGAAGTTTACCGAGGTGGGCTACGTGGGCCGCGATGTGGAGTCGATGGTGCGCGACCTGGTGGAGATCGCCATTGACATGGTGCGCGAGGAAAAGCTGGAAGAGGTGGAAGACAAGGCCGAACTGAATGCCGAAGAGCGGCTGCTCGACATTCTCTTGCCGCCTCCCACGGCGCCTGCGGGCCAGTCTGCCGTGGGCAGCGAAACGCCGGATGCGCACGGGGCGATTATTCTGCCGCCGCCGGCGAGCAGCACGCCGCCTCCCAGCGACTCGCACCAGCGTACGCGGGAGAAGCTGCGGCAGCAGTTCCGCGAGGGCAAACTCGACGACCGCACGGTGGAGATGGATGTGCGGGAGCGCGGCGCGCCGTCCTTCGAGATTATTTCCAACCAGGGCGTGGAGGAGATGGACATCAATCTGAAGGATGTCCTGCCGAACATTTTTGGCCAGCGCACTAAAAAGCGCAAGATGACCGTGGCCGAGGCCTTTGAGTACCTGGTGCAGGAGGAAGAAAGCCGCCTGATTGACATGGACCAGGTGACGCGCGCGGCGGTGGAGCGCGTGGAGAGCTCGGGTATCGTCTTCCTCGATGAGATTGACAAGATTGCCGGGCGAGAAGGCGGGCATGGGCCGGATGTTTCGCGCGAGGGCGTGCAGCGCGACATTCTGCCGATTGTGGAAGGCACGACGGTGAACACGCGCTACGGCATGGTGCGCACGGACTATATTTTGTTCATTGCGGCGGGCGCGTTCCACGTGTCGAAGCCGAGCGATCTGATCCCCGAGCTGCAAGGGCGCTTCCCGATTCGCGTGGAGTTGCAGTCGCTGACAGTGGATGACTTCATTAAAATCCTGACGGAGCCGAAGGGTTCGCTGGTGAAGCAGTCCACGGCGCTGATGGAGACCGAAGGGCTGCGGCTGGAGTTTACGCCGGAGGCGATTGCCGAGATGGCGCAGTTTGCCTTCCACGTGAACGAGACCACGGAGAACATTGGCGCGCGCCGGTTGCACACCATCATGGAAAAAGTGCTGGACGACATCAGCTTTCTGGCGCCGGACCTGATCAAGCACATGAAGGACAAGCCGGAGAGCGGCGTGGTGGACCTGGCCGCTGCCGGGCAGGGCGAGTGGGAGCCGCTGGCTCCGCTGCCGATTGTGGAGCGGGAAACGGCGACAGGCCGCGAGAAAGTCGCGGTAGTCGATCCGGAGTACGTGAAGCAGATGGTGGCTTCGATTGTGAAGAATCAGGATCTGTCGCGCTACATTCTGTAACCGTAAGAAGTACAAATGAAAACGGCTCCCCGCGCAGGGAGCCGTTCGTTTTTTGTTGCGCTGATTACATGAGCAGCCTGGGGCCTTTCAGGCGGGTCAGCTCTTCGCGAACCTTGGACAGGCCGTAGCGGCAGGTATCGAACTGCTCGGCGAGGCGGGCGAAGAGTCCGGCTTCGCGCTCGTACTCGAAGAGATCGAACTGCGAAACGATGTAGTAGCTCTCCTTGCCGGCGGCGACGAGCTCGGCAAAGCTGGAGTCGGCGGCGTACTTGTGGGTGGAGTCCGGATACATGCCGGTGGAGAAGAGCGCGAAGTCGCCGATGTGCTTGCGGAATCTGCGCTCCTCGTCAAAGGAGCTGGCCAGGCCGTGGATGGGGTCGGAGGCGGCAAGCATGCTGCTCAACTCGCGGATGGGATGGCCTTCGGCGTCGCGCAGCGGGTAGAGGTGCTCGGTCTTCGAGAACTCGGTGAGAATGCCGGCCACGTAGTCGGTGACCACGGGGTCATGCACGGGCGTGTAGGCGGTGAAGCAGTGCTCGATGATGCCGTGGAAGAGTTCGTGAAGGTCGGTCGATTCGGCAGCCATGATGCCCTCCTGCAGAACGCCTCGAATCTGGTGCAGAGACGATCTGCTTATTGAGTCCCTAATGTAGGGAAAAAGTCGTGAATTACAAGCACCTTTTTTGGTGCGGGGCCGCGAATTGTTAGCACTCGGGACGATCAACTGCGAGGGGTGCCGACTTGGGAAACGTACCTTTGCAACCGTAACGGATGCGTAATCAGCAGCTTTCGACGATGCCAGAGCGGTGTGGACGGTGGCGCTGGTCAGGCGTGCGGCGTGATGATCGTGTGGTAAGCGCTGTAAACGTGGTCGAAAACCGCGTCCCACGATGCGCCGAGGGTGTAGTTGCGGGCCGCCTGCCGCATGCGGGCGTGAAGAGCGGGATTGCCGAGGATGGCCGCGATGGCGGAGGAAAACTCTGCGTCGCTGGCGATGCTGCCGGTCTCCCCGTCGCGCACGATGGAGGGAGGGCCGCCGTCGGGTGTGACGATGGCGGGGACGCCGGAGGCCAGCGCTTCCAAAACGACGTTGCCGAAGGTGTCCGTGTGCGAGGGGAAGACGAAGAGGTCCATGCCGGCGTAGGCCGCGGCGAGGGCCTCGCCGCGCAGCACGCCGGTGAACTCGGCGCGGGGCAGGCGGGCGCGGAGCCAGGGTTCTTCCTGCCCCTGGCCGACGATGCGGAAGCGGAAGTTGTGAATGCCGCGAGACTCGAGTTCCTGCTGGATTTGCGCGAGCAGCGCGACGTTTTTCTCGACAGAGAGACGGCCTGTGAAGCCTAGGATGAAGTCACTGTCTTCCGCCAGGCGCGCGCGTTTTGCGGGGGAGAAGAGCTGGGTGTCCACGCCGCGCTGCATGAGGTGGCAGGGGCGGCTGGTGTAGCGCTCGAGCTGGCGGCACAGGCCGGGATTGGGCGCGAAGTTGACCTCGGCCCAGAAGTAGAGCAGCGAGGTGAGGCGCAGGAAGAACTCCTCGATGAAGGCGGAGGCCAACCGCGAAGCCGGGCCAGGCAGGCGGCCCGTGAACCACTGCGAGCGGCGCGCCGCGTACTCGTGCACGTTGGTATGCCAGGAGGCGGCGAGGGGAATGCGGTTGAGCAGGGCGACGGCGGCGGCCATCAGGCCCACGTCGCTGGGACCGGTGATATGGATGACATCCGGACGGAACTGATGGACGGTGCGGTCGATGAGGTTGAGGTGGCGGAAGAAGACGGGGTCGAGGTGCAGGTCTTTGTCGAGCGGCAGGGAGAAGATGCCGCGCCGCAGTTCGAGAACGGTGATGGAATCCTCCTGGCAGACCATGGTGGGCCGGGCGCTGGCGCGCGCGCAGAGGAATGGCAGGCCGCGGCGGCGGGCGTAGGCCTCAAACTGGCGCGAGGTGTGGGCGACCCCGTTGATCTCGTAATAGGAGTCGGGAAAGAAGGCGACGCGCGGGCAGGGCTGCTGCCGTGGGGTGAGGGAACGCATCTGCTGATTCCGGTTATACCGGCAAAGCTAGAACACCGTTTGAAGAAAAGGTAAAAGCGGCGTGAAGAATGAAAACCGCTATTTCTTCGGGCGGCGGGCGGTGGACTTTGCAGCTGGCCGGCGCGGCTGGCGGGCTTTGGGCAGGGCGGCGGCGCGGGATCTCGATGCAGATTTGGCGGGTGATTTTGGTGAGGACCTTTTGCTGCGCTGCGCGGCGTGGCGAAGCTGCTCGACTTCCTCGCCGGAAAGTTCACGGACCTCGCCGGGTTCCACGTCGAGGACAAGCGGGCCGTAACCGACGCGGCGGATTTTTTCGACGTGGTGGCCGACTTCCTCAAACATTTTGCGGATTTCGCGATTGCGGCCCTCGATGAGGGTGAGCTCGAACCACGGGTTTTCCGCATTGCGGACCAGCGTGAGGCTGACGGGGGCGGTCATGACGCGGCCTTCGCCGGGGCGGCCCTTGTCGATCATGATCCCGTTGCGAATCTGATCGAGGCTTTCCTCGGGCGGGCGGCCGCTGATTTTGACCAGATAGACCTTTTTCACCTGCGAGGAGGCGCGGGTGAGCTGGTTGGCCAGCTCGCCGTCGTTGGTCATCACCAGCAGGCCTTCGCTGGCATAGTCGAGGCGGCCTACCGGGTAGACGCGCTCGCCGCCGCGTCCGCGCCCGTGGAAGAACTCCATGACGGTGTGGCGGCCCTGCGGGTCGCTCGACGTGGTGACGTAGCCCTTGGGCTTGTTGAGCATGAAGTAGCGCAGGCGCTCGGGGCCCTGCAGCAGCTTGCCGTCCACGCGGATGTGGTCCTCCGCGGGGTTGGCGCGGGTGCCGAGCTCGGTGACGATTTTGCCGTTGATCTGCACGCGCCCGGCGAGGATGAGCTCTTCTGCCTTGCGGCGCGAGGCGATGCCCGCCGAGGCAATGATCTTTTGCAGGCGCTCGCCGGTGAGGGACTCAGGCGCGGGCTGCGAGGGCGATTTGGGAGATTTGCGAGCAGCCATGTTTAATTTTCGCCCGGTTCTTCGATTTTGGCTTCGACCGCGGTCGTTGCGACGACGGCAGTCTCGATCATGGTGGTTTCCGAGGCGAGGGCGGCAGCGTCGATTTCGACGCCGGGCAGGTCCTCTTCGGTCTCGAGCTCCGGCTCGGCGGTGACGTCGATGTCCAGCGGGATGCTGGCTACGGGCTCGCCGTGTTCGGCCCGCCAGGCGAGGACCTCTGCCGAGGCGGCGGGGGCGGCATCCGACTTGCCGTCCTCGACCGGGGCATCTTCGGTGAAGGGAAGAGTTTCCGTCTCGGAGGGCTCTTCGTCGCCCTCGGCCAGCTCGCCGGCCATCTTTTCAAACTCTTCCATGGAGGGCAGCTCGCTCAGGTCCTTGAGGCCGAAGCGGAGCAGGAACTCCTTGGTGGTTTTGTAAAGGATGGGGCGGCCGATGACCTGCTTGCGGCCTGCGGTGGAGACCAGCTTGCGGGCAATGAGCGAGCCGATGACGCCGGAGGAGTCCACGCCGCGGATTTCGCTCACTTCCGGCACGGTGACCGGCTGCTTGTAGGCGATGACGGCGAGGGTTTCCAGGGCCTGCAGCGAAAGCTTGATCGGCGGTTTGAGGCTTTTGACGAAGGCACGGACAGCATCGTGGTACTCGGGCTTGGTGCCGACACGATAGCCGCCGGCCACTTCGCGGATTTCCATGCCGCGATGGCTGGAGGCGTAGTCGTTGATAAGCTCGTCGACGGTGAGGCGGATTTCGTCGCGGATTTCGCGCTCGCGCTGGCGGGCGATGCGCTTTTCTTCCTCGGCGGCGGCTTCGGCAGCGGCTTCGGGGGTGAGCTCGGCCTCGGGCTGCGCTTCGAATTGCGCTTCGGATTCGTCCGGCTGTGCGGCTTCCGCTTTTTCGGCGGCGGGCGGCTCGGCTTCGGCCTCGTGTTCGGGCGCGGGAGCGGCGATGACCTCTTCGGCCTCCTGCGCGTCGGCCTCGGCGATGGCGGCGGACTCGGCGGCGCGGGCCTCTTCGCGGGCCAGCTTTTGTTCGAGGGCCTCGGGGCCAAACAGCGCGGCGAGCTGCGCGAGGGTGACTGGCTCCTCGGCCGCGTAAATCACAGCTTCGATTCTTGCTTTCAGGCTCATGGGTGCTCTTTCGATACTACCGAAGCGGTGCCGGGTGGGGCGAGGATCGCTCGTCCCGACAGGTCATTTTATGTCCAGTCGTCGCGGATGAGGTTGTCGCTCTGACCCAGAATTTCCTCGAAGCGCTCCTGCTTCTTGATGAGAATGTCAGTGAAATTCGCGGGCTGGAAGAGCAGTACGGCCTGCAGGCGGACCAGTTCCAGCATGGCCAGGAACATGGCGATGAGGGTTCGCTCGGAACGCGCGTTGCCGAGCAGGCGGCGCAGCGAGACGGGCTTTTCTTCCATGACGAGGCGGCGGCGCATGTAGTCGATCATCTGGCCGACGGTGACGGTGTCTTCGTCCACGTTGAGGACGGGGCGCTCGCGGATGCGCTCGAGGATGTCGCGGAAGACGCGGGCCAGGTCCATGGTGTCGGCGGCGATCTCCTGCTCGGTGCCCTCGGCGTTGCGAAACTCGCGGATTTGCGGATTCGAGAAGACGGCGGCCTCGATCTGCTGCTTCTGGGCCAGCATTTCGGCGGCGCGCTTGAAGCGCTCGTGCTCGAGGAGGCGCTCGACCAGCTCGCGGCGCGGGTCGTCCTGTTCGTCGCCTGCGATTTCCGCCGGCAGGCGCGGCAGCAGCATCTTGCTTTTGATGTGGATGAGCAGCGCAGCCATGTAAATGAACTCGCCGGCGGTGTCGACGTCGGCTTCCTTGAGGTGCTCCACGTAGCTGAGGAACTGCGCCGTGATTCTGGCGATGGGAATGTCGTAGATGTCGATGTCCTGCTTGCGGATAAGGTCGAGCAGGAGGTCGAGCGGGCCGTCATACACCTTGCCTACGGTCACCGAGAAGGGGAAGGCGTTTTCCTCTTCGCGGGGTTTGTCTTTGCGGGATTTGCTGGATTTGGGGTCGGGTTTCTGATCGGTCTTCGGGCTGCTGGTATCTGCAGGGGCCGGATTCTCCGCGGCAGGAGCTTCCGCCGGGGCGGTGGACGCATTGGCAGACGACGACTCAGCGGCGGCAGGGTTTTCCTGCTGCGGCGGAGTGGGCTCGTCGATGGGGCGCTGCTCGTCTGTCATTCGCTGACCTCAGGTGGCAGGTGCACGGCAGCGCGAACCTCGGTCATGGTCTGGCGGGCGCGTGCGGTGGCGCGTTTGCAGCCTTCATTGAGGATGTCATCGACCAGATTGCCCTGGTCGAATTTGGCTCGGCGCTCCTGCATGGGGGCCAGCTCGGCCACCACGGCGTCTGCCAGCCAGCCTTTGCACTCAATGCAGCCGATGCCGGCGGTGGTGCAGCCTTCGCGCACCTTCGACTGGGTCTCCGCGCTGGAAAAGACCTTGTGCAGGTCGAAGACCGGGCATTTGTCGGGGTCACCGGGGTCGGTGCGGCGGATGCGGGCCGGGTCCGTGACCATAGGCTTGAGCTTTTTGCGGATCTCCGGCTCGGGGTCGCTGAGCAGGATGGTGTTGCCGTAGCTCTTGGACATTTTGCGGCCGTCGGTGCCGGGCAGCTTGGGCGCGGGCGTGAGCAGCACCTGCGGCTCGGGCAGGATCTCTGACCCGTCCGTCCGCTTGTAGAACTGGTTGAAGCGGCGGGCGACTTCGCGGGTGAGCTCAACGTGGGCCACCTGGTCCTGGCCGACGGGGACGAAGTCCGGCTGGTAGAGCAGAATGTCTGCCGACTGCAGCAGCGGGTAGCCGAGGAATCCGTAGGTGGTGAGGTCCTTGCCCGTGAGGTTTTCCTGCTGTTCCTTGTAGGTGGGCACGCGCTCCAGCCAGCCGAGGGGCGTGATCATCGAGAATAGCAAATGCAGCAAGGAGTGGTCGCTTACCTGGCTCTGGATGAATATGGTGCATTTTTCCGGGTCGAGCCCGGCGGCGAGCCAATCGAGGGCAACGTCGCGGGTGTTATCCGGAAGCTGCGAGGTATCGGCGTAGTCGGTGGTAAGGGCATGCAGGTCGGCGATAAAGAAGTAGCACTCGTATTCCTTTTGGAGGCGCACCCAGTTGGCGAGGGCACCCATGTAGTTGCCCAGGTGGAGTTTACCTGTGGGGCGCATGCCGCTGAGGACGCGCTTTCTGGATTGCGTGGAGGGGTTCGACACTCGGATTCCTTCTGCGGAAAAAGCTCCCCTCATTGTAAGGGAACGGGGCGGCGGTGCTGCGGATGGGCGTTGGGCGGAGTCTTAGCTCCTCAAACGTGCAGCAGGATGAGGTCCACCAGCTGGATGGCGGGGCTGAGGAAGAAGTCGATGACCGGTCCACCGAGGAACAGGATCAACACCAGGCCCATGATGCCGATGGAGTCGTAGTAGCGCAGCCAGTTGTAGGGCAGCATGTGGCGGAAGATGTGCGAGCCGTCGAGCGGGGGCACGGGCAGCAGGTTGAAGATGCAGAGCATCAGGTTGAGCCACACGCCGATGTAGAAGATGAGCGCGATGGGGAACAGGACGCTGGCGCCGTGGACGAAGGCGATGCCCCATTGTCCGCTGGCGAGCGCGCGAACGGCGAAGGTTCCGGTGGAGCTGGAGATGCCTATACCGATGAGGACGATCATGCAGGCAATGGCGGCGAGGATGTTGCTGCCCGGCCCGGCCAGCGTGGTGAGGATGTCGTCGCGGCGGAAGTGCTTGAAATTACGGTTGTTGACCGGCGTGGGCTTGGCCCAGCCGATGAGGAACTGCCCGTAGCCGGGCAGAAAGAGCATGGCCAGCGGAATGATGACGGTTCCCAGAATGTCAATATGCTTGCCGGGGTTGAGCGTGACCCGGCCCAGCATGCGGGCCGTCTGGTCGCCCAGCCGCGAGGCCATCCAGGCGTGGGCGGCCTCATGCAGGCTCAGCGCAAAGAGCAGAATGACATACTCAAAAATCTTGAGAACAATCTGTTGGTGGCTCATGGGTCTCAAGAGATCTTACCAGCCTGGGGTAGATGGGGTTGTGCGCCGCGATACGTCTGTTGGCTGGTTTGAAGGCTAAATCCAGACGTCGTTTTGCGCGGTGAGTTCGCCGCCGGTATCGCCGGTGTTGATCACCCCGCGCGGCTCCATGATGAGCGCGTGGCACTCCTGCGGGGCGCGGGTGATGTGCTCGACGCAGCGCGGGACGACGAAGAGATCGCCGGCCCGGAGGGTGACGGTGCGGTCCCGGAAGCCGATCTCCATCTCGCCCGCGAGCACCAGGAAGGCCTCGTCGGTGTGGTCGTGGGTGTGCCATACGAAGTCGCCGAGCAGCTTGACCACCTTGAACTGGTAGTCGTTCATCTCGGCGACGACGCGCGGCGACCAGTGCTGGTGAAGCTGGGCGAGCTTTTCGGCGAGGTGGATGGCTTCGGTCGGGTTTTGGGGCATGTTGCTGGGTTCCTGATGGGGTTTTGCCGAGGCCCCGTGGGTTTCAGAGGGCCTCGGGGGTGGATTACTGAATAGCGAAGATCGCCCGAATGCTGGCCGACTGCGAGATGCGCTGGGGGTTGATGGCGAGGGGTTTTACCAGCGCATTTGCCGCCTTGGCCATTTGCAGACCGGCCATCATGGGATAAACCACGCGCTGCTGCGCCTGGTTGCTGGCATAGAGCAGCGGTCCGAGCGTGACGCCGAGCCCCTTGGCCATGGCTGCGGCGATCTGCTTGTCGTGGGCCAGCGCCCGGGCGGCGGCTTCAGCTTCCAGTGCGTCCGGATTGGAGAGCTGCCAGTCGATGTCGCCGCTGTTGTTGGCTCCGGCCTCCACGGCGAGGTTGAGGATATTTGCGGCGTCCTTCGCGGGAAGGCGGACGGTCCAGGTCTGCTCGGCGCGGTACTTGCGGGCGGCTTTTTCCGTGGGGGTGAGGTTCTGGTTCTCGTAGGACTGGGTCTCGTTGACGGACTGGCTGATGCTCTGGATGTGGTCCTTGGGAACGCCCGCCTTTTTGAGCGCGTCGGCAATGGCGTTGGAGGTTTCCGAGGCTTTGGCGTAAGCGTCTTTGGAGGTGGGTCCGTAGACCGTGTATCCGAGGTGCAGGATGGCGATGTCTGCCATGGCGTGGGCCGATGCCGAGGCGGTGACCTCGATGGTGCGGTTGGATTTATCGACCCTGAGGGTTTGCGCGGAGACGGCGGTGGCGGCTGCGGCAACGAGGACGACCAGTGCCGGCGAAATGCGTTTGTGCATGCTTCCTCCCGTGAGTGCGCGAGCCGGTGAGTGGCGCGTGCTGCTCCTTAAGACAACAGAAACAGGGTAGAGGTTTCCGGGAGCGTTGGGAAAGCTGGAGGCTGGACTACTGAATTTGTGAGCTCGGCGTCTGCAGGAAAAGCTGCTCTCCGAATTCCTGCAACTGGATAACGGTTTTGGCGACCGCGCCGGAGTCAATGGCTACGGCGCACTGCACAATTCCTTCGCGGAGGTTGGGCGCAAGCCGGCTGACAAGGAGCGCGGCGGCGGCGTTGAGCAGCACAATGTCGCGGCGCGGGCCGGTTTCGCCAGCGAAGATCTGGTGGAGGATGGCGGCGTTGCCCTCGGCGGTGTCCGCACCTTGCAGGTCGGCCAGCGTGCAGGGCGCGAGGCCTGTGTCCTCGGGTTGCAGGTGGTATTTTTTTACGGCCCCGTTGCGGACTTCGGCTACTTCGGAGGGGCCGGTGAGGGTGAGCTCGTCGAGCCCGCCCGCGCCGTGGACGACAAGGGCATGGCCCACGCCGAGCATAGCCAGCGCGTGTGCGACGACGTCGATTTTTTCCGCCGAGTAGACGCCCATTACCTGGGCATCCGCCCCGGCGGGATTGGTGAGCGGCCCGGCGAGGTTGAAGATGGTGCGGCGGCCAATGCCGCGGCGGATGGGCTGCACGCGCTTCATGGACGGGTGCAGCGCGGGCGCGTAGAGAAAGGTGAAGCCGGTGGCGCGCAGGCATTCGACGGACTGCTGCGGAGTAAGCGCGACGGGAATCCCCATGGCTTCCAGCACGTCTGCCGAGCCGCACTTTGACGTAATGGCTCGGTTGCCGTGCTTGGCGACTTTGGCTCCTGCCGCGGCGGCCACCAGCGCCGAGGCGGTGGAGATGTTGAAGGTGCCGTCTCCCGCGCCGCCGGTGCCGCAGGTGTCCACCAGCGACAGGCGCTCTTCGGGGGTAAAAGGCACTGGGATGGAGAGCGCGAGCATGGATTCGGCAAAGCCGGCCAACTCGTCGGCGGTTTCGCCCCGGTCGGCCATGGCGGTAAGCAGGCGGGCGATGACCTCATCGGGAGCATCGCCGGTGAGGATCTGGCGCAGGGCGGCGCGGGCTTCCTCGCGGGTGAGGGAGCTGCCTGTGGTGGCTTTGTCTACGAGCGCCTGGAGGTTGGTCATGGCCGGTTTTTCGGTACTTCCAAAGTCATGCTACTGCAAGAGCGCGGCCTGTCCGCCGGTTTGCCCGCATTCGAGCGCGTCCGATACACTGAAATGTCTCCAGTTTCATAGCGTTTTCGCGCGGTTGCCGCGCATGGGTACGTCTGCAAACGGTAGTTCCACTTACATTTCCACTCTTAACAGGAAGCGGTTTTTCGAGTTTTTCCTATGAAAATTCATGAGTATCAGGCAAAAGACATCCTGGCGAAGTACGGCGTGGCCGTGCCCCGGGGTGAGGTGGCCAACACGCTGGACGAAGCGCTCGAAGTGGCCAAGCGGCTCTTTGCCGAGGGCGCGAAGGGCGTCGTCGTCAAGGCACAGATTCACGCCGGAGGCCGCGGCAAGGGCGGCGGCGTAAAGGTTGCAAAGAACCTGGAAGAGGCCGAGCAGTACGCCAAGCAGATTCTGGGCATGCAGTTGGTGACGCACCAGACGGGTCCGCAAGGGCAGAAGGTGCAGCGCCTGCTGATTGAAGAGACAGCGGCCATCGATTGCGAGCTCTACCTGGGCATTGTGCTCGACCGCGCGGCGGCCAAGCTGGTCTTTATGGCCTCGCAGGCCGGCGGTATGGAGATTGAAGAGGTCGCGGCCAAAGACCCCAAGGCGATCTACAAGGCCTACATTGACCCGGCGGTAGGCTTCCAGCCCTACCAGGCGCGCGCGCTGGCCTTTGCGCTGGGCCTCAAGCCGACCCAGCTTGGCGACGCGGTGAAGTTCATGATGGGCCTCTACAAGGCGTACATGGATACGGACGCCTCGCTGCTGGAGATCAACCCCTTCATCACCACCAAGGACGACAAGCTCTTCGCGCTGGATTGCAAGATTAATTTTGACGACAACGCGATGTTCCGCCACAAGGACCTGAAGGAACTGCGCGACATTGCTGAAGAGGATCCGCTCGAAGTGGAAGCCTCGAAGTACGCGCTCAACTACATCAAGCTGGATGGCAACATTGCCTGCATGGTGAACGGCGCGGGCCTGGCGATGGCGACGATGGACATCATCCAGTACGCGGGCGGCATGCCGGCAAACTTTCTGGATGTAGGCGGCGGCGCCAACCAGCAGCAGATTGAGCACGCGTTTGAGATTCTGCTCTCCGACAAGAACGTGCAGGCTGTCTTCATCAATATTTTCGGGGGCATTCTGCGCGTGGACACCCTCGCGCATGGTGTTGTTGGCGCGGCTCAGAAGCTCAACGTCAAGGTGCCGATCGTGCTGCGCCTCGAAGGCACCAATGTTGAAGAAGGCCGCAAGATCCTCAAGGACAGCGGACTGAATTTCATCGTCGGAGACACCATGCAAGATGCCGCGCAAAAAGTGGTCGCCGCAGCGAAGGGAGCGAACGCCTAATGGCTGTACTCGTAGATAAAAATACTCGCTTGATCGTACAGGGCATTACCGGCAAGGAAGGCACCTTCCACGCGAAGGGCTGCGCCGAGTACGGCACCAAGGTTGTGGGCGGGGTGACGCCAGGCAAGGGCGGCACCACGCATGAGGGCTGGCCGGTGTTTGACACCGTCGAGAAGGCCGTCGAAGAGACGGGCGCCAACGCCACCGTGATCTTTGTTCCGCCGCCGTTTGCCGCGGACGCGATTCTGGAAGCCAACGCAGCGGGCCTGCCGCTGATCATCTGCATTACCGAGGGCATTCCGGTCAATGACATGGTCAAGGTGTGGAGCGTGCTCAAGCACTCCAAGTCCACGCTGGTTGGCCCCAACTGCCCAGGCGTGATTTCGCCGGGCAAGGCCAAGATCGGCATCATGCCGGGCCGCATTCACAAGGAAGGCAACGTGGGCATCGTGTCGCGCTCGGGCACGCTGACCTACGAGGCTGTGTACCAGCTGACCCAGCGCGGCATCGGCCAGTCCACCGCCATCGGCATTGGCGGCGACCCGATCATCGGCACCACGCACGTGGATGCGCTCAAGCTGCTCAATGAAGACCCCGAGACCGAGGCGATCATCCTGATTGGCGAAATCGGCGGCACCGCCGAGGAGACTGCAGCCGAGTATGTGAAGCAGCAGGTGAAGAAGCCGGTGGTCGGCTTTATCGCCGGACAGACGGCTCCTCCGGGACGCCGCATGGGCCACGCGGGCGCGATCATCTCCGGCGGGCAGGGAACTGCCTCCGAAAAGATGAAGGCGCTCACGGCTGCCGGAATCCACGTAGTGCAGTCGCCCGCCGAAATTGGCGAGACGGTCGCACGCGTGATTGGGAAGGCGTAAAAGCCAATCCCTGTTACTTCTTAAAGGCGCATGGGGTCTCCCATGCGCCTTTTGTTTTGGTGGCCGGTCCAGATTGAATATGTATGTACAGATCTCTCATGGATGTACGCGGATGTACATGGAAGTCTCTATCACGAAATTCCGGCAGGACATTTTCGATCTGGTGCATCAGGCGCTGGAGGGTGGCGAAGTCTGGGTCTCCTGCAAAGGCCGCAGGTTCCGCATTGCCCCGGAAGGCACACCAGCCGGTCGTCTGGCGCGGGTTACACCGTTGCAGGTCATTCATCCCGACCCAGTCCAGGGTGATGCCTCAATGCTCGAAGATATGACGCGAGCCTGGGAGAAAGACTGGTCCAGTCTTTGATCGCATATCTGGATACAAACGTTGTCGTCTGGCTGGCTCAGGGCGACCTCAGGCGTATTTCCACCACGGCGCAGGCATTACTGGAACAGGCGGAACTGCTGATTTCGCCCATGGTGCTGGTCGAACTGGAATATCTCCATGAGGTCCAGTGCATTCTGCTTTCCTCGCGGGAGATCCTTATCAAGGTGGAGCACGAACTGGGGATCCGGGTCTGCGATCTGTCGTTTCCTCGTATCGCCGGTGTGGTGATCGATGAGAAGTGGACGCGTGATCCCTTCGATCGCACCATTGTGGCTCACGCCAAGGCCAATGGCCTGGCTGTACTGATAACCGCAGAGGAAGAGATCAGAAGGCACTACCCCAAGGCGGCATGGTGATCGTTTGCGACACCACTCTGCAATACACTGGAAGTAACGCACTTTTACATCAAGGAGAATCGCAGGTGTCCCAACGCACCTTCAGCATCATCAAGCCAGACGCGGTCCGCAAGGGCCACACCGGAGCCATCCTCGCCGAGATCGAGAAGGCCGGTTTCAGGATTGTCTCCATCAAGAAGATGTCCATCTCCAAGGCGCAGGCCGAGGGGTTCTACTACGTGCACAAGGAGCGGCCGTTCTTTGGTTCGCTCACCGACTTCATGTCGTCGGGGCCGATCTTCCCGATGGTGCTCGAAAAGGAAAATGCCATTGCCGACCTGCGCAAGCTGATGGGCGCCACCAATCCGGCCAATGCCGAGGAAGGCACCATCCGCAAGAAGTTTGCGGGCTCGATTGAAGAGAACGCCATCCACGGCTCGGATGGAGAAGAGACCGCCCAGTTTGAGATCGGCTACTTCTTCGCCGGTTGCGAGCTGGTGTAAGCCAACCCACAAAAAAATCAAACGGCGTTGACGTTCCGCACCTGCGGTGCAGCGCCGTTTTTGTTTTGGGGGAAGGATTTTTCAGTCGAGGTGGAAGACCTCGGCCAGCGGGACCATCGCTTCGTCTGCCTTGCTGCCTTCGAGGCTCTCAAAGAAGGGCGCCATCTCGGCTTGCCAGCGCGCGTTGACCGGATGGTTCTGCATGCCGGCGACGGCGGCCTGGAAGTCGTCGGTTTCGAGGTAGCCGACCAGCAGTCCATCTGGGCGCAGGAAGAGCGAGTAGTTGCGCCAGCCGGTTGCGCGCAGCGCGTCGAGCATCTCGGGCCAGACGTGGGCGTGGCGCTCGCGGTATTCCTCCAGTTTTTCCTGCTTCACTTTCAAAAGAAAACAGACGCGCATGGCGATCCTTCCGTTTGGGAATTGGGGCAAGTGAGGCCGCAGCTCAGGCGCGGTCGATGCGGTTCATGTAGCGATAGTCGATCCTGAGCGCCTCCCAGATGGGCACGTCGATGTCATCCTGCTCAACGAATACGTGCTTTACGCTGGTATGCACCGCGGCATCAAGAATGGGCTTGTAGTCAATGGTGCCGCGGCCCAGCTCGGTGGGGATGTATTTCCATGGCGGTGTGCCGGGCGGCATCTTTTTCATGTCCTTCACGTGCAGCATTTGTATCCGTTTCGGGTACATATGCAGCAGCTCGACGGGATTTTGCCCGGCGGCGACGGCCCATCCGCAGTCGAGTTCGAGCGCGACCATCTCCGTGGTGGTGTTGACAAGCAGGGTGTGGAAGCCGTCGGTGTCACCGTGTTTTTCAAACGCCATGGTGTGCGTATGGTAGGCCAGCTGGATGCCGGCGCGATGGCATTGTTCGCCGATGCGCTGCATCTGCTCGCCGCTCCACTTCCAGTCGTCGAGCGTCATGGCGTGCTGCATGCCGACCCATGCTCCGCCGGGATATTGCAGCAGCTTCTCCGGATGCGCCGACCACGGCGAGGAGCAGACGAGGTAGCTGAGGCCGAGCGTCTTTGCGTAGTCGATGGTTTGTGGCGTGGCCTTGAGCAGGTTGGGTAGGGGATAGTGCGCGCTCACGCATTTGAGCCCCGCCTGCTGCATCATGCGCTTGACCTGCGCGGCAGCGTGGCCGAAGAAACCCGCGGCTTCGACTTGTGCGTAGCCGATGGCGGCAACCTTTGCCAGGGTGCCCGCAAAGTCTTTCGGCAACTGGTTACGGACGGTGAACAATTGCAGGCCGATGGGCCAGGGGCGCGATGCCAGCGCGTGGGCCGGGCCGCTGGAGGCGGCGCAGGCTGCGGCGGCAAAACCGATTTTGAGGAAGCTGCGGCGAGAGGTCGTCATCGTTCGCCAGAGTACACCGTTCTGCCTGGGACAAGCCAACAGCAGCCTCGGCTCAGCTATGCTGGCGGTATGGAATTTTCCTCATTGAACGGGACACGGGTTTCGCGGATCGGGTTGGGCACCTGGGCGATTGGCGGCGGCGAATGGGGCGCGGTGAGCGAGGCCGACGCGATGGCAACCTGCCGGGCGATCTTTGACCATGGCATGAACCTGATCGACGTGGCTCCGATTTACGGGCACGGGCGCTCGGAAGAGATCGTAGGCAAGGCGATGCGCGAGCATGGGCGGCGCGAGGATTTTTACATTGCCACCAAGGCGGGTCTGGAGTGGAACGAGCGCGGCGTCTTCAGTAACTCTGATCCGGCGCGCCTGCGGCAGGAGTTTGAGGATTCGCTGCGGCGGCTTGGGACCGACTACGTGGACCTCTACCAGATTCACTGGCCCGATACGACCATCCCGGTAGAGCGCGCCGCCGAGGTAATGCGCGAACTGCTTGACGAGGGGCGGATTCGTGCCGTGGGCGTGAGTAATTTTTCCGTGGAGCAGATGGAGGCGTTTGCGACGATTGCTCCGGTGCACTCAAACCAGCCGCCGTACAACATCTTTGAGCGCGAGATTGACGCGGAGATTCTGCCTTACTGCGAACGCAAGGGGATTGCGGTGCTCACCTATAGTTCGCTGTGCCGCAGCCTGCTCGCCGGGCGGCTGACCGCCGAGACGCCGATTCCTGATGGGGATATCCGGAGAGTCGATCCTAAATTTCAGCAGCCGCGCTTTGGGCAATACCTGCGCGCGGTGGCGGAGCTGGACGCCTTTGCGCAAAAGCAGTTCGGCAAGCGCGCGCTGCACCTGGCGGTGCGCTGGGTGCTGGACCGTCCGGGGATCTCCGCGGCGCTGTGGGGCGCCAAGCGTCCGGCGCAGCTGGATGCGGTGAAGGAGATACTCGGCTGGAAGCTGGATGCGGCAGCGATGGCCGAGGTGGACCGAATTGTAACCGAGTGTGTTACTGATCCGGTGGGACCGGAGTACCTGACGCCGGGCGTGCGCCCGGTTTAGCCGGTGGGGCGGGCCAGGTTGTTCAGCAGGGTGTCAATGCGATGCTGCGCCTGCCTGCCGAGACTCTGCAGCATGATCCAGTAAGCGGAGGCCGCGGCAAAGCCCATCACGAGAAACGCGCCCGAGGTAACCCACAGCCCGCCACGGGTGATGGTGACCAAGTAAACTGCCGCGCAAATGCCAACGACAGCCAGTTGCGAAACCAGGCTGAGCAGGTTGTTGGCGGTGGCGCCCTGCGCGCGGCCCAGGCGTGAAAAGTTCATGCGGTAGGGCATGTGCAGGGCAATGAGGTCGGCGGCGAAAAAGTTTGCCGGGATGATGAAGGTCATCGCGCAAAGCGTCAGCAATACATCGCCTGGACTGGGCGGGCCTCCGCGCAGCACGGCAATCACCCAGAGCACCGCGATTTCAACCGCCAGAAGGATAGAGTGGAAGAGATTCTTCCCCAGCATCACCTTCCAGAACGGCACCGGCGAGACAAAGTAGAACTGCAGGCCGGAGCCCTCCCCGCCCAGGCTGTTGCAGGTGAGGCGCGTGAGCCCCAGGAAGGCGTAAAAGACCGCGAGAAGAAACAGGAATCGCGTGGGCGTGACCATGGTGCCGGCCGCGTGATGCTCCCTTGTGCCGGTGAAGACGAGCATGAGGATGAGCGGAGCCACCAGCCCGTACAGCAACTGGTAGCTGCGCATGAGGTAGCGGATTTCCTTAACGATGACCCCGGCGATGGGGCCGGTTACGTCAAACCACGCCGCGCGTGTTTCCGTTTTTGCGCGGGCGGGCGCACTCGCGCGCGCTGGTGCTTCGCTAAGGCTCTCTCCGCGGTACTGCGCGTGCAGTCGCTGGCCCAGGATCAGCGCAGGCAGCGCAGTCCAGGCCAGCAAGCCGGCGAGTGAAGCGAAGACGGTTACCATGCGGGAGTCCAGAACTCCCCGCATGCCGCTGTTGATGACGCCAGGAGGCAGCAGCGCGTTGAGCGGCAGCAACTCCTTCAGGACCAAAAGCAACGGCAACGGAACGTGCCCGTCGATGTGGCGGATCGCCGGATTGATGAACTCCATGGCGACCACAAAGAACAGGAAGAAGACGCCCAGCATCTCGCGCGAGCGCCGCTTGGCCAGCCAGCGGCTGATCCACGCAAAAATGGCGCGGTTGAGCAGAATGTTGAACGCGGCAAACAGCGCAAGGCCGACCAGTGCTACGGGCAGCAGTTGCGGGCGCGCCAGTCCTATGCCGACGACGATGCCGGAGAGCGCGGCGAATCCGAAGATGGTGGAGAGGTCGAAGAATCCGAAGAACAGAAAGAGAATGTAAAACGCGCCAAAGCCGAGCGGATAGCGGGACAGACCCGACAGGTCGTGCTCTTCGCGGAACGATATGGCCATGATGGGCGTGAGCTGCCACATGACCAGCAGGCCCCACAACACCAGCGCAAAGTAGGTGAGGTGCGGCTTTTGCACGGTGTAGTACGCGCCCACTCCAAACCCGCCTGCAAAGACTGTACCGATGACCAGGTAGCTGGCCCAGGTAGCGAGCTGCGCAAAAATGTCAAACCGCCCGCGGCCGGTCCGCAGGGAGTGCCCCATCATCCGCAGGCGCATCCGCGCGACCGCGCCATACTGCATCATGGAGCGGCGCGAGGCTATGCCAGCCATGAGAGTTCCTGCGCCTCTTCCGCGTTGTTGCCGCCAACTACGTTGAGGAAAATTTCCTCGAGCGTCAGCTTTTCTTCGCGCTGGGCGCCGGGCAGCCTGGAGGCGACACCCTGCCGCAGCTCTTCGAGCGACCCGTTAGCCACCAGGCGGCCCTTGCTGATGATGGCCACGTGGGTGCAAAGCCGCTCGACGATTTCGAGCACATGCGAGGTGAGAAAGATGGTTGCGCCGCGGTTGATCATGCCCTGCAGCATGTTCTTGAGCGTGACGGCGGCCACGGCATCCACGCCTTCGAAGGGCTCGTCGAGAAAGAGCACGCGGGGCGCATGAATTACGGCGGCGGCCAATGCGAGCTTCTTCTGCATGCCGTGGGAGAAATCGGTGATGAGCTTTTTCGGCTCGTTGGCCAGGTGCATGAAGTCCAGCAGCTCTTCCGTCCGCTGGCGGGTGGTGTCGCGGTCCAGCCCGTACATGCGCGCTACAAAATGCAGGTACTCGGCGGCGGTGAGGCGTCCAAACAGGGCCATGCCTTCGGGCACCACGCCGATCTGCTGTTTGATCTCCACCGGATTCCGGCTCATGTCTTCCCCGAGCACGCGAATGCTGCCCGAGGAAGGCGCCAGCAGGCCCGTGAGCATCTTGATGGTGGTGGATTTTCCTGCGCCGTTGGGGCCGAGAAAGCCAAAGAACTGCCCCGGCGCGACGTCGAAGCTGACCTGGTCCACGGCGACGAAGTCTCCAAAGCGGCGCGTCACGTCCTGGGCGGAGATGGCAGGCGTACTCATGTCAGGCCAGCATAAGGGGTTCAGACGGAACTCTCAAACACTCTTTCATGATGCTGCTGTTGCGCAGCACCGTTTTGGTCACGAATGCAGTTGGATGCCAAAACCGGAAAAGGCGAAGGGAAAAATGATGCGCTGGGCTGAGGACGAGCGCCGCAGGTTGCGACGCTCAGGTGGTTCAGACTGAAGCGCTGATCTGGGCCACTGCCGGACTTGCCATGGCAGCGGCGTTGCTGCGCGGCAACTGGATGTGGATCTGGATGCCGCGCGTCGGCAGGTTGGACGCTTCGATGACGCCGTCATGCGCGCGCACCACCGCCTCCACAAAGGCCAGGCCCAGGCCGGTGCCGCCGGTCTGGCTGCCCTTGGCGTATTTCTCAAAAATGCGCGACGCCACTTCCTGGGGGAAGCCCGGGCCGTTGTCTTCGAGGAAGATGTTGCAGTGGCTGTTCTCGGCTTCCATGCGGATGAGCACCGTGCAGCCCGGAGGCAGGTGCTTCAGTTCGTTGTCGAACAGGTTCATCATCATGCGATGAATGAGCGAGGGGTCCGCGTCGACGATCACCTGCGAGGTGCTGCGCAGCGTGAGGGTGAGCCCGCGCTCGGCCATGCTGGGCTCGTACAGATGCGCCATGGTTTGCAGCAGCTCGTCCAGGTTCACCGGTTCCTTCTGCAGGCGGAGCGCGTCGGCGCCGGCCTCGGCCACGTCGAGTGACTTGGTGAGGAACTCGCAGAGCCGGTCGAGCTCGTCGATGGCAGAGGCCACCGGCTCGGCCCAGCCATCTTCATCGGTGCGCAAGAGGGCTGCTTCCAGCCGTCCACGAATGGCGGTGATGGGGCTGCGCATGTCGTGCGCAAGGGAGTCGGTAATGGTGTGCAGCTGGCGAACGGTGTTCTCCACGCGGTCGAGCATGCGGTTGAGCGTAAAGGCCAGTTGCGCCACTTCATCGGCGCCCTCCACCTCCGGCACGCGGCTGCGCAGGTCGTCGTGGCCAATGCGCGCGGCGGTTTCGGTGATGCGCTGCACGTAGCCCAGCATGCGCTTGGTGGTGAAAAAAATGATGAGAAAACCCAGCAGAACGATGCCGACGCAAATGATGAAGAAGTACAGGCGCAGCGTATCGAGGGTCTGGCTCTCGTCGCGTCCAGACAGGCCCAGATAAATGACGTCCCCGTTATCCATCCGATCGGAGGCCACGCGGAAGTCGCTGACCGCGCCGGGAATCCGGATATCTACCGGGTGGTCTGGAACAATCTTTTTGTTGAGCACCGCGTGCAGCACGGCGTCGCGGTTCTGCTCGCCGACCCACAATTTGAGCTTGCCGCTGGCGCTGGTCTGCAGGAAGAAAACAGACTGGCTGGGGTCTTTGGCCGGCCCGCGCTCGTGTGGAACCTCTTTGGTGGCGAGTTCCGCCACCTCACTCACGATGCGGTCGTAGAGCACGCCCTGTGGAGTTTTTTCCGCCACGTCGCCCAGCGTGCCCACCTCACCGGTGAGCCAGGAGTCGGCGCGGCGCTGAATCTCATGCGCCACAAACTGGTGCAGGAAGACGAAGAGGATGATGGTGCCAACCGCGAAGGCTGCTGTGCCCCACAGCGAAATGCGCCATGCGGCTGTTTTCACTCGCGGCCTATTTGTCGCGTAGGACATAGCCAACTCCTCGAATGGTGCGGATCATCGTGGGCAGCTCGGGCCGCTCCACCTTGCTGCGCAGGCGGTAAATGTGCACGTCGACCACGTTGGTATCCGGCTGGATGCGCATGCCCCAGACCTGCTGCAGAATCATGGAGCGCGTGACGACGCGGCCCGCGTTGCGGCACAGGAATTCCAGCAGGGCAAACTCCTGCGTGGTGAGCTGCAGGGTTTCTCCCGCGCGCGAGGCCTCACGGCGCAGCAGGTTCAACTCCAGGTCGAGCACGCGCAGCACGGTGGACTGATCCGTCGGGCTGGAGTTGCGTTTCAGCAGGTTGCGCACCCGGGCCAGCAGCTCCGGCAGGGCATAGGGTTTTACCAGGTAGTCGTCGCCGCCCTGTTCCAGTCCGCGCACGCGGTCGTCGAGAGCGCGGCGGGCGGAAAGAATCAGCACGGGAGCTGAGAATCCGCGCGCCTTCAGGCGGGTAATCAACGTGAGCCCGTCTTCGTCGGGAAGGCCCAGATCAAGAATCACCGCAGCATAGCTGCCGTCGAGAGCGAGCCGCTCTGCCGTGGCGGCGTTTGGCGCCAGGTCGATCGTGTAGCCATTTTCGGTCAGGGCGCGCTCAAGAAATTTCGAGTTTGCCAGATCGTCTTCGATGACGAGAAGCTTCATGTGTGCCGGTTGTACACCCTGGGAAGGGGCCTTGAAAGGCCCCCATGGGTTACTTTCCTTCCGAAAGGGTACCTTCGAACGTTACATCTATTTTTACGTCTTTTGCTTCCTTCATGAACATCATGGAGGGCTGCTTCATGCCCCAGGAGACATATGGCAGGGTGAATGTGCCCTTGGCCGTGCACTGGTTTCCGCTGATCTGCACCGTCATGGGCACCACGATTTCATGTGGCTTTCCGATGAGCGTAAAGGTTCCATGCACCTGCAGCGCAGACTCGCCGCTGGCGTTGAGCGTGCCAGCGAACTGGCTGGGAGCAAAGGTGATCTCAGGGAACTTGCTGACGTGCAACTCGTTCTTCTTCATCACTTTGTCGCGTGCCGAGTCGCCACTGTTGCCGCTGTCCGCGCTCACGACGATGTTGCCGCTCATCTTTCCGGTTTTCTTGTCGAAGGTGATCTGGCCGCTGGTGACTTCAAAGATGCCATTGACCTCATGAAATCCTCCCAGGTCAAAGGCCACTTTGCTCCTGGCCGGATTGATCTGGTACTGCGCCTGCGCGTGAGCGGCTGAGGCTGCGAAAGCGAGGCACGCCAATACCGCCAGCGAAAGCAGGGTGCGTCGCGAAGCTGCAACAGCCTGACGGCGGCATCCGGAAACCCGGAACGGGAACAAATTCATACATTCTCCTTGGAGATTCCCTCTGATTTCACGAAAAGCAGGGAACCCTTCCTGCCCCAATCTGACGACGGAAACACTGCTTGGTCAATCGATTCATAGCAGAATGAACACATTGTCATGTATATGACGCAAAAGCCGATTAGGCTTGAATAGAACGCTTCCACCGGTCCAAACGCAGATGGAAAAGTTGTAAGAAAAGTGTCATCTGCGCTTCATGCTCGCCGGCTTGGAGCCATGATTCACTGGGAATCAAAGACATGCCTTGCACAGCGTGCGAGGCGTTCCAGTAAGGGGCCATCGGCAGAGTCCCGTTGATGTGATTGTCCTTGAGGAGCCAGTCGGACGCCACCTGCAACTCCAGGACGGATTCGCCTGCATGAAATCAGAAGTAAACCATTCTCTCCCCGCCAGGCTGAGAGCAGCCTTCGAGTCGCAGTTGCCGCTGCCCAACGACCTGGAGCCGCACCTTGCGGGCGCTGTGGGCGAGACTCTGCGGCATCCCGGCAATATGATTCGCGCCGAGCTGGCCTTTCGGCTCGGGCGGTCCTACGACCTGCCGGAAAATGACTCGGAATCACTCGCGATTGCCGTGGAGTACTTCCACACGGCTTCGCTCATTTTTGACGACCTGCCGTGCATGGACGACGCGCTGCTCCGTCGCGGCTCGGAATGTGTGCATCGTGCTTATGGAGAAGGTGCGGCGATTCTTTCCGCGCTGGCCTTCATCAACCGCGCCTACGGACTGCTTTGGAAGGCGGTTGCCGATGTCCCGGCCGAGGCGCGGAACGCATCGCTGGCCTACGTGGAGCAGCAACTGGGCGTAGCCGGGCTGCTGAACGGGCAAAGCCGCGATTTGTACCTGGAAGATCATGGCCGCCATGCGCAGCTCTACCGGCAGATCGCCATTGGCAAAACCGCTTCGCTGATTCGCCTGTCGCTGGTATTGCCGGCCATCATGGGCGAGGCAAGCCCGCGCGAAATTTGCTTGTTGGAACGCCTTTCTGTCGCCTGGGGGCTTTGCTACCAGATCCTCGACGACCTGAAGGACATTCTGCACACTGCAGAGGAGGGCGGAAAGACGGCGGCACGCGACGCGGAAATGCTGCGGCCCAACCTGGCGCTTGCCATCGGCATGGAAGCCTCGCTGCGCCGGGCGCATCGGTTGATTCGCATGAGCGACCGGGTGATTGCGAAACTCGCCCTGCAGCGTGGCCGGCTGGCGTTTCTTGCAGATACGATCGAGCGCTTCCAGGCGGAGATGCGATCGCTCTCCCGGGTTCCACAAATTGCAAGCCTATGATTTTTCTCAAGCTGATTTTGACCAACCTCAGCCGCCATCGTGTGCGCACCGGCATCAGTATTGCCGGCATTGCATTCAGCGTGGCGGCCATGCTCACCGTGGTGACGATTCTGCAGGGCGCTGTGGCCATGTTCAGTGGGCTGCTCTCGGATAACAGCCAGATCGTCGTCTTTGAAAAAGATGTCTCCGACCTGTTCTTCAGCAGTGTTCCGGCTTCGGCCGTCCATCAGATTCAATCGTGGAGCATGGTGGAGCACGCCAACCCTGTGCTCTTTGGCGTGGTCAGCAGCACGGATCACCCCATCATCACCTGCTTTGGCGTAACGTCAACCGACGCGCGGCTGAACAGTGCGAAGTGGGTCGCCGGCAAGCGCGAGGATTTTGGCGTGGTGAAGGACGGCGTTATTCTAGGCCAGCGCGCCGCCAATTTTTTGAAAGCGAAGCTGGGCGAGCAGGTCGCAATTGGCTACCAGAAGTTCCCGGTCATCGGCATCGTCCGGCTCAAGAACGGCTTTGAGGATGGTGGCGTCTTCATGCCGCTACCGCTGGCGCAGCAGTTCTTTCACAAGCAGGACTCTTCCTCCGTGATCACGGTGAAGCTCAGGAACACGAAGGACGCCGCGGCCTTCAAGCAAAAGGTGGCCGAGCAGTTCCCCACATTGATTGCGCTGCGCAATCAGGAGTTTGATCACAGCTACTCGCAGTTCAAGATTCTGAAGGCGACCGCCTGGGCCGTAGGCATTTGCGGCCTGCTGTTGGGCGGCCTCGGCGTGGCGAACACCATGATCATGAGTGTTTTCACGCGCATTCGTGAACTTGCCATACTGCGCGTGAACGGTTTTTCGAACGTACAGATTGCAGCCATGATATTCGGTGAGTCGGGAATTGTCTCGCTCATCGGCGCCGTTGTGGGTCTTGCGATGGGAGGCCTGGTGATCGTGGGACTCAAGCTGATTCCCGCGCTGCATGGCTACATTGACTCGCACATGCAGCCGTGGGTGATGGTTGCGGTGGTGGCGCTGGCATTGCTCACCGGCGTGGCTGGCGCGCTCTATCCGGCCGTCTACGCCATGCGGGTCCGCGCGGTGGAGGCGCTTCGCTTTGAGTAAAGTTTTTGTGGAAGATCCGCCCTCACGCAGCGTAGTGCGCGCCGAAGAGGTATGGAAGAGCTACGAGCAGGACGCAATCCGTGTATTGAACGGCGTCAACTTTGAGGCCGCGGCTGGGCAAACCGTGGCGCTGTGCGGCCCTTCCGGTTGCGGCAAGAGCACGCTGCTGCATCTGCTGGGCGGGCTCGACACGCCAACCTCCGGCAGCATCTATGTGAATGACGTGAAGCTGGAGCCGGGGCGTTCCACGCTGCAAATGTTGCGGCATCAGATCGGTTTTGTTTTCCAGTTGCATCACCTTATTCCCGGACTCACGCTGGAAGAGAACTGCATGATTCCCGCCGTGGCTGCGGGTACTCCGCGCAACCAGGCACGGGAACGCATGCTGCAACTCACTGAGCGCACGGGGATCGCGCACCGTCTGAAGCAGCCGATCCAGAAGCTCTCCGGCGGCGAGCGACAGCGGACCACGCTGTGCCGCGCGCTGATGAATCAACCGGAAATTCTGCTGGCCGACGAGCCCACAGGCTCGCTCGATGAGCGCACCAGCGCGCAGATTTTTGAGCTGCTGCTGGAGCTGGTGGAGACCGAGAAGATTACCCTCATCATGGCGACGCATGATCGCGGCCTGGCGGAACGCTGCCACCGCCTCGTGGAAATGCGCGACGGACAGGTTGTAGATGCGCGGGAGCCGCAGAGCCATCTTCCGCAAGAGGTGAAGTAGCGATGGCAGCAAGCTCATCCAAGAGCGCGATGCCGATTGCCGATCCTGCCATCGACCACTCGGTCGTTGCGCAGGCCACATGGCACAGTCTGGCGTGGCTGGTTTTCGCGAACCTCATCGGCGTGTGGATCGCCATTCTGCTGCTCTATCCCGGTGCAGGCAACTGGATAGCGCCGCTCAGCTATGGCCGCTGGATGCCTGCGCACCTGGACCTGCAACTCTATGGATGGATCAGCCTGCCCCTGGTGGGCTGGGCGATGCGCGTTTACCGCGCCGACCGCGGCACATTGGCCCCGTGGAGCAAGACCGCGCTCGTGCTCTGGTCGCTGGCCCTCACGCTGGGCACGGTGTCGTGGCTGGGCGGGCATACCACCGGCAAGCTGTTTCTGGATTGGACAGGCTACGTCCGCGTCTTCTTTCCGGCATCGATTCTGTACTTGTGGGGTGTGCTGGCCGTTGCCCTGGCGCGGGACTGGAGCGCGGCGCGGGAATCACGGATTGCACTTGCAGCAAAGCTGGCAGGGCTCGTCGTACTGCTGGTCATACCCTTTCTTATTTACATCGCCTGCAATCCAAATATTTATCCGCCGGTCAATCCAGCGACCGGAGGGCCCACTGGCGCGAGCCAGCTGGAATCTGTACTCGTGACAGTTCTGATTTTGTTCCTCGTGCCCTACGGCGTCACCAGGCGCACGCAGCAGCCCACCCGCTGGCTCAAAATCTGCTGGATACTCTTCGCGCTGGAAGCCATTCTCTGCATCAGTCTTGGTCGCTACGATGCCAGCAACAGTAACCCGGCGCAGTACCTGGGCCTGGCGACCGTGCTCGTGTGGGCGCCGCTGCTTCCGAAATACTACAGCGCGTTTGTGTGGCGGCCGGCGGCGCGCATCTGGCTGCAGGCCACCTATGTTTGGTGGACGATGCTGCTGGTGACCGGCTGGATCATCTTTCTGCCCGGCGTGCTCGACCGCTTCAAATTCACTGACGGTCTCGTGGGCCACTCGCTGATGGCGATGGCAGGCTTCGTCACAACGCTGCTGATTCTTCTTTTGGTGATGATGCTCGGCGAGGACGGGGACGTCTTCGATTCGCGCTGGGCCTTCTGGGCATGGCAGTTCGGCACCTTCGCTTACGTTGCCATCATGTTTTATGCCGGCTGGATCGAAGGCGCTCACCCGGCCTTCACCATGGTGCCCGGTCCTTTGCGAAACGCCATCTACTGGCTGCGGCTGGTGCTGGGCGTGGCCATGACGGCCGGCTCCATCAACTGGTTCTATCGGCTTACGCGGCGCATGCGCAAATATGCACAGCCCGAGAGCGCGCAGCAGGCGAAAACCCTGTCAGGGCACGCTGTGCAGGGAGTCGCTCCATGAAGCCGCGCACGCTCATTCTGCTCTACCACTATGCCGCGGGCCTCTGCGATACATCAACAGGACTCCTTCTGCTGTTTGCGCCGGCCTTCACGCTGCGGCTGATGGGCGTCACGCGCCAGCCGCAGCCTTTGTTCTACGCCAGCTACATCGGAGTGTTCGTGCTCTGCGTGGGCGCCAGCTACCTGGTGGTGCCCGGAACAGCCCTTGCGCGCGCCGTTGGCGGAACCTGCTGGCGCACGCAGTGGCTGCTCACCGCTCTCTTTCGTTCGGCGATTGCCATGTTTGTAATCGCGCAGGTTGCAATTCACGCAATGCAGCCCGCCTGGCTCGGCGTTGCGGCTACCGATGGTGCGTTCGCCGCCATCCAGTGGGTGGGCTTGCGCAAGGATTGGATTACCCTTGCCGAATAATAGAACACAAGTCGAGGAAAAAATTACCAGCAGCGCGAGCGGCTGGCAGGGAATTGCACTCATTACGGGTACATATACCTATTTCCTCATCTTTGCCCAGTTTGGATTCCTCAAGCGGCTGGATGAGGTTGGTCTCTCCAATTCACATTTGAAGGCCGTCATGGCCGCCATGGCCGTCGGCGGAATCCTCGCCAGCTTTGCCGCCGCGTGGGTGCGCGTGGAAGCGAATCCCGTACGCCGCCTGCAGGCCGGACTGCTGGGGTGTGCGCTGGCCGCTGCACTTACCGTTTTGCCGCTGGGGTTGGCCGGCGCACTGGTGCTCGCAGCGCTGATTGGGATTTCGCTCGGCGTACTCACCGTCACGATGGTGACACACCTGCCTCTCTGGATGGGCTCCCGGCAGCCGCTGGTAAAGATTGCGCTCGGCACCGGCGCGGCCTACTTCATCAGCAATATTCCTGCGCTGTTTACCGCCGCGCCCAACACCATCGCTATCACGGTCGCACTCCTGCTGGCGCTGTGCATTCCCGTTGCTGCACTTCGGCATCCTGTGGCAGAAGCCACTGCCTCGCCGCAACCTGCGAGCCGGGTGAATCCGTTTTTGCTGGTGCTGCTATGGTTCACCGCGCTGGTGTGGTTTGACTCGGCGGCGTTTTTCATCATCCAGCACGCGCCCCAACTGCATTCCGGCGCATGGGTGGGTGCGGCGAACCTGTGGCGTACGGGCGCAATTCATCTGGTAGCCGCGCTGTTTGCAGCCTGGCTGCTGGCTCGCCGCGGATTTGCAGTAACGTTGACCTCCGCATTTGTGCTGCTGGCCGGCGCATGCTTGCTTTTGCTGGACCCTATGCATGTCGGCCCCGCTGCGTGGCTTTATCCAGCGGGTGTTTCGCTTTATTCGGTGGCGTTGGTCGCCTATCCCGCCTACCTGCTGGTGGCAGACGGGAAGCAGCGTGCGCGGCAGGCTGGCGCCATCTACGCCGTTGGCGGTTGGGTTGGTTCAGCCATGGGAATCGGCATGGCGCAGCACCTGCATCGCGTGCCGCCGGCCTTCATCGCGACAGTTGCCGTTATCTTCGTCGTCCCGGCCGTGTGGTTCGCCGGGCGTCGCTACTGGCGAGAGATGGCAGCCATTGCAGCCGTGTGCCTCATCTCCCTCGGTGTGGAACAGGGCCTCAACGCCATGCATCCCCCCGTGCCTGCCACGGCGCAAACTGCGGTCGAGCGCGGACGTCACGTGTATATCAGCGAAGGCTGCATCCACTGCCACTCCCAATATGTGCGGCCCGGCACGCACGATGTTCTACTCTGGGGTCCTGCCAGCAACGTCCACCAGGTGCAGCAGGAGAAACCTCCGCTCATCGGCAATCGACGCCAGGGGCCAGACCTGAGCAACGTCGGCAGCCGCCGCTCGCCGTTGTGGCTGAAAATTCATCTCATCGATCCACGAGCCGTCAGCCCGCGCTCCATCATGCCTTCCTACGCTTATCTATTTCGTAACCGTCGTGGTGACGATCTGGTGGCCTATCTCTCCAGTCTGAAAAGTCCTGAGAGCAAACCGCATCTGCAGCACGAGCTATCCACGTGGCAGCCCAGTGCGCAGGCCCGGCAGGCGGCGGGCCCTCTGGACGGAGAAGCGCTGGCTCGCGAATACTGCGCAACCTGCCACAGCGCCGACGGCGCGGCCATGCAGCGCTGGGGAGAGGACTTCCGGCACAAGCCGCAAAGTCTTGTCACGGGCCAGTGGAAGCAATTTCCTGCGCATGCGAGTTCCGGGGAGCAACGACTTTATCTTTCGCGCATCATAAAATTTGGTATGCCCGGAACCGACATGCCGGGCCACGAATATTTACCAGATGCGCAAATTGCCGCCATGGCCAGATGGATTGTCCGTGCGCGGGCCGGCAATGCCGGTGAGAAGGCGGTGCAGTAGTGAGTGAATTGGCTGGCAACAGCCCATGGCGTGGAGTCCATTTTGAGAATGGGCGTTTTTTCAATCCCGCTACACCCCGGCAAAGGTTTTTGCGGTTCGTAAGCTGGATTACCAATCGCGAACAGGGACCCTGGAGCGAATTTACCGCCAGCGAACCCGGCCCGCCACCGCCCCGGAGCGTTCGCGGTGCAGAGTTGCGCGTTACGTTTGTGAACCACTCCACGTTCCTGCTGCAGACCGCTGGTTTGAATTTCCTCACAGACCCGGTATGGTCTGAGCGGGTCAGTCCGGTCACCTTTGCCGGGCCACGCCGCCGCCGCCCACCCGGACTGCGCATGGAAGATCTGCCGCCAATCGACGCTATTTTGATTTCGCACAACCACTACGACCACTTTGACACGGCGACGCTAACCCGCCTGCTCCAGCGCGATCACCCGGCAGCGTTTTGCCCGCTCGGCCTGGCCCGTCCTCTTGGCAAGATCGGGTTTACTGAAATTTTTGAATTGGACTGGTGGCAATCTGTTGCCTGGCGCGGCCTGAACCTGCACTGCATGCCGGCGCAGCATTTTTCCGCCCGCACGCCATTCGACCGCCGCAAAACCCTCTGGTGCGGCTGGATGCTCGACAACGAAGAAGGCTCCATCTACTTTGCTGGGGATACCGGCTTCGGCAGCCTCTTTGAAGAGATTGGCGCCAGCTTTCCACGCATTCGGCTCTCACTGCTGCCCATCGGCGCGTTCAAGCCGCACTGGTTCATGGGGCCCATTCACATGGCCCCCTCGCAGGCCCTTTATGCGCATCGCATCCTGAAGTCACAACTCAGCATCGCAACCCACTTCGGGACATTTCCGCTTGCCGATGATGGCGAGGCGGAGCCGGTCCGCGAACTGCAGCGAGCGTTGCAGTCGGAGCCGCCGCCGCAGCCCTTCATCGTCCTGCAGGAGGGCGAGGGCGTGGATATCCCTCAAATGCAACGATTCAGCGAGGAATCCGCTGCCACAACCTTCCTTTGAGGCTGCGAGTCGATCACTCCAGGCGTTACAATCGCAGAACAGAGCCGTTCCATGAGTACATCCTTCCATATTCTGAGCAAGCCTACCGGTCCTATTTGTAACCTTGACTGTTCCTATTGCTTTTACCTGGAAAAGGAAGGTTTGTACGACGCCAAAGAGCGCTGGGCCATGAGCCAGCCCGTGCTCGAGAGCTACATTCGCCAGTACATCGAGGCGCAACCCCATGACACGGTGAACTTTGCCTGGCAGGGCGGGGAACCGACTCTGCTGGGAGTGGATTTCTTCCGCAACGCCTTTGCGCTGCAGCAGAAGTACGCGAATGGAAAGACCATCCATAATGCGCTGCAGACCAACGGCATTCTCATCGATGACGCATGGGGCGACATGCTGGCCGAGCACAAGGTGCTGGTGGGCCTTTCGATTGACGGCCCGCGCCCGCTGCACGACGCCTACCGCGTGGACAAGGGCGGCAACGGCACCTTTACGCGCGTTCTGCGCGGCATGGAATACCTGAAGAAGCACAAGGTCGACTTCAACACCTTGACGACGGTCCACAGCGGAAATCAGGATCATCCGGTTGAGGTTTATCGATTCTTGAAGGAGATCGGCAGCCGTTATCTGCAGTTCATCCCGATTGTGGAGCGCAAGGCAAACAGCCCGGCTCCGGATGGGCTTGTACTGATTCAGCCCACATTTGAAGGCTCTGCCGAAGTCACGGAGTGGTCCGTCGATCCGCGGCGCTACGGAAAGTTTCTCTGCTCTATTTACGACGAGTGGGTGCGCCACGATGTGGGCAAGATGTTTGTGCAGCACTTCGATGTGGCCCTGGAAAGCTGGCTCGGCATGCCCGCCAGCCTGTGCATCTTTCGCGAGACCTGCGGCTCCGCAATGGCGCTGGAGCACAATGGCGACCTGTACTCCTGCGACCACTTTGTTTATCCCGAGCACAAGCTGGGCAACGTGCTTGAGCAAAGCATGAGGTCCATGGCCGATTCGGCGCAGCAACAGAAGTTTGGCCAGGATAAGGCCGATACGCTGCCGAAGATGTGTCGCGAGTGCGACGTGCGCTTTGCCTGCCACGGGGAATGCCCCAAGCATCGTTTTGCGCGCACGCCCGACGGCGAGTCCGGCCTCAATTATCTCTGTGCCGGTTACAAAATGTTCTTCCACCACATTGACGAGACGATGCGCTTTATGGCGACCGAGCTGAAGACCGGTCGCGCGCCCATGAACGTAATGCGCTACGTCGCGGAGAAGCAGCGCGCGGCAGAGGGCAAGACGCGCGCCGGAAGAAACGATCCCTGCGAGTGCGGCAGCGGCCGCAAGCGGAAACACTGCTGCGGCGCAGCCTGACCTCGATGACTCGCTAGAGCGTGCGCTTGAACAGCGGCGTGGCCACCAGCAGAGTGCCCGCGCCGTAGAGGAACAGGATCAGCAGATCCTGGTCAATCGCAGCAAACCCCGCGCCCTTGAGCAGTACGGACTGCAGCCCGTGTACGGCGTAAGTAAAGGGGTCCACAATGGCGATGGCCTGCAGCCATTTGGGGAACGCCGATACCGGGTAGATGGCTCCGCTCGGGAAGAAGAGCAGCGTATTCAGCACGCCAAACATGGCGCGTGGCACCAGCGGATCTTCCACGCGCACCATGAAAAGAAACATCATGCCGTTGAAAGCTACCGATGCGAACACGACCAGCAGCAGCAACTCCAGCGCTGCTTTCAGGTGGAAGGGTGTTCCCAGTCCGGCGGCGAGAGAGCCCAGCACGAGGAGCGCCACCCCGGAAAGCACCGCCTTGATGGCTCCGGCAAGATTCAGTCCGGTCACCAGCTCCAGCTTGGTGATGGGCGTAACCAGGTAGCCCTCATGCACGCCGCGCGCCTTGTCGTCGATGTACAGCATGCCGCCGCCAATCATCACGGAGACGTACATGGCCAGCGTGACGGAGCCCGAGAGCAGAAACTTCATGTACTCGATGTAGGGGAAGAGCTCTACGATAGAAAGCTGAATCTGTTTAGAGATGCGCGCTGGAATTTCCGGTGCGTTGAGGGACTGCACCAGCAGCTGCATCTCTGCTTCGACGGCGCCGCTCACAAACTGATCAGAGTTGTCGACGACCAACCCGATTTTGGGCGCGTCCCCGGCCAGGACGCGCCGTGAGTATTGCCTGGGAATGATGACGACGCCGCTGATTTTGCCGGTACGCACATCCTGCACCGCCTTGTCTTCGTTGTCATAGGGTGTGACCGTAAACGTCTTGATGTTGGCGGCGATGGCGTCGAAGTCTTCCTTGACGCGCAGCGATGCATACCCGTGGTCCTGATTCACAAATCCGAGATGGACGTTCCGCACCTTGCCGCCGAATGCATTGCCCAGGATCAGTAACTGTACCAGTGGCAAAAGCATGGACGTGAGCAACAGCGCGGGCGAGCGGAAGAACTTCCGCAGCTCACGCTCGACGATGGCCAGCATGCGATTCATGCGCGCATCCCCGGTCGTGGCGGCATCACGGAGCTCGCCGTTCCTCTTACGAGCTCATCTCGTAATTGCCTTCCCGTGTAGTGCACAAACACGTCATCCAGCGTGGTGCTTTGCACCTGAAGCGACTTGAGCGCGAGCCCCATCGAGTGGGTCAGGTGTACCAGTTCCGCGGTGGTCTGCGAACCATTTGCCGTGAGGATGCGGTACATGCCGCCGCTCTGCGCCTGCACCGACGATACGCCGGGCAGCTTCTCCAGTTGCTCCAGCAGGCCGGGCACGTCCTTTGCGAAACCAGCCTCGACGATGTTCTCGCCCGGCACGCTGGCCTTGAGCGCCATCGGTGAGTTCAGCGCCGCCAGCTTGCCGTGGTCCACAATGGCGATCCGATCGCAAAGGCGGTCTGCCTCTTCCATATAGTGCGTGGTGATCAGCATGGTAAGGTTCCGCGTTTCCTTCAGGTGATTCAGCATCTCCCATACGGCCACGCGCGACACCGGATCGAGGCCCGTCGAGGGCTCATCGAGAAAAAAGATGTTCGGGTTATGTATCAGCCCGCGCGCAATCTCAAGCCGACGGCGCATGCCGCCGGAGAGCGTCTTGGTCTGGGCCTTTCGCCATTTGGTCAGGTCCACGGCTTCCAGCAGTTCTTCCATGTTCCGCTCGCGTTCCTTTTTGTGCAGCCCGTAAAGCTTGGCGTAGATGGAGAGATTCTCCTCGACCGTCAAGTCAATGTCGCTGGTGAGCGCCTGCGGAATCACGCCGATCTTCTGCCGCACGGCATCGGGCTCGCGCATCACGTCGTGCCCGGCCACCACCGCCTTGCCGCGGGTGACGGGAATGAGCGTCGTCATCATGCGGATGAGCGTGCTTTTACCGGCGCCGTTGGGGCCGAGCAGCCCGAAGATCTCGCGCTCCTTCACGTCGAAGGAGACATCGCTGACAGCTTCAAAGTCGCCATAGCGCTTGACGATGTGCTCCACCATCATCGCGACTGGCGCCTGCGTGTTTGCGGCGGCAGTGCTCATCGTTTCCCCAGCTTATTTTTAGGAATATAGACGTAGGCCGTCATGCCGGGCACGAAGCGTTCACCGGGATTCGCGATGAGCAGCTTGAGCTGCACGGTCTTGATGTCTCGCTTGGTGCGGTTTACGTCGCGCTGTGTGGCAAAGTCAGCCAGCGCGGCCTTGGCGATCACCTTGCCTGTAGTAGTGTCGCCGCTGGGCATCTCCACCTTGAGCGTGTCGCCGAGTTTGACCGCGTCCGCGTCGGTCTCCGGCAGCGGTGCGTACACCCATGTCTGCGAAAGGTCCATGACCGTCGCGATCGGCGTGCCCGCAGCGACCACTTCGCCCTGCCTTGCGGCCAGCACGTTGAGCGTGCCAGTCACCGGTGAGCGAACGTCAGCGTAGCCCAGTTCGATTTCCGCCTGCTGCTGCAAGGCGTCTGCATTCTGCATGGCGGCTATGGCAGAGGCCGTGGTCTGGGCCGCGGCCTTAGCCTGGTTGGTGTTCGCCAGCGCCACTTTCAGCGATGCTTCTGCCGCTGCTACATTTTCCTTCGCCACGTTCACGGCTGAGCGCAATGCGGCAGAGGCGGTAACGGCTTCATCGCGCGACTGCTCGCTGGCGACGCCATCTTTTGCCAGCGCCACAATTCTGCGCGTGTCCGCCTGCTGATGCTCGTACTGCGCCAGTGCCTGCTTCAGTGCGGCGCGGGCAGCGCGCAATTGCGCCTCGGCATTGCTCACCTGGCTCGCCGTCTCCCCGGAGATCTGGTGCTCGGTGTCGCGCGCCTCCTGCACCTTGAAGGAGTCACTGCGCGTGATGGCGTGTGCCGCTGCCAGCGCAGCCTGCAGGTCGTCGCTCTGGATGGTCGCCATCAGTTGGCCATCCTTGATGTGCTCACCCTCCTGTACGGGCAGGGTCGCAATGCGGCCCGGAATCTGCGAGCTGATGATGACCTCGTTCGCATCCACTGTGCCCACCAGGCGCAAGCCGCCGGGTTGGTGCGTTGACCAGAAGAACCATCCGATCGAGACCAGCAGCAGTACCGCAAAAATAGTGAGAATGACTCGCCTTGCCTTCATCGGGAAGAAACTCCTGAAGTGGAAAGTTGCCATGTGCCCGCAGAGGCGGGCGGCGGTGTATCGCGGAGCACACGCCGCGCCAGTTGCTCGCCCTGCGCGCGGTCCTGAAACAAAGACGCGCCCAGCAGCAGGAGCGCGGCCCTGCGCCGCCGCCGTATTTCACGTTCGTCCAGCGGATGGAGGTCAGCCACGCGGCGCATCATCGGCGCGCTCAAAAAATAGAAGACATTGGCGCCCAGCACGGAATAAATCACCTGCATCCAGTCCGTACGGATCAGTTCGCCGCTCTTCATGCCTTCGGCCAGCACCAGCCGCATCTTGTGCATAAGCACGCTGAATGTCTTCTCCAGTGGCGCGGGAACCGCCTCGTCATCGCTCTCTCTCAGGCGAGCCAGCTCCTGGTGGATGAGCTGCCGGTATTCGTGCTGGGAAGCGATGCGGTCAAAATGGTTGAGCGCGGTGCGCAGCAGCCGCTCCCCGGCGCTGCCTTCGTGTTCGAGCGAGCGCAGTGCAGACTCCAGCATCTGCGCCGCCGATGCGTCGAGCGCCGCCGCGTAAAGCTCGGTCTTGCTATGAAAGTAGTAGTAGAGCAGCGCCTTGTTCACGCCCGCCACCATGGCAATGGCCTCGGTGCGCGCGCCGGCAAGTCCATGCCGGCTGAATTCCACGATGGCCGCCCGCAGAATTCTTTCGCGACGATCGTCTCCGCTCTCCACTTCTCGGGGCAGGGCATTCCGTGACCTGGCGGTTGCGGAAGAAGGTCGTGCGACACACCTGGCAGTCTTCTCACGATCCGAATTTTGCGGCTTTGCTCTCACCCGAGGTACCGTTCTGGATTCCAATTAATTAACCAGTTAGTCAAAAGATAGCACATGCGAGAATGGCTCCGTCTCCGAATGCGTGTCTTTTGGCGCGCCAGTCAGCGAGAAGAACTGATACGACCCAGCTCAGCGCCGGTATCGTGAGCCACGCGCAATCGGTCGGATACGGTTGAGGTATCGCTTCATCGATGGGTGGAGTGCAAGATCAACTATTGGCGAAGCGGACAATCTGAGCGCTTACACCTTGCAACTGACTCATATCCTCCACTTATCTTTTGTATCTCGTTGAAAAGGTGAGGCTAATTGCCCATGTTCGCATGAAAAAAACCGATTTATTTTTGAAGAATAATCGGTTTACTGTTGACAACCATTTTGCCGATATGGGGAAATGCATAATTGCTGGTGAAAAAGATCCATCAGCGGACGGCGTTACCTAAATAACGCATTGTTTCTCACCTTTCAGGAGGCGGTTCCCATGAATCCTTCGGAGCGCTGGTTGCGCAGATGGCTAATTTTCGCGGTCTTTTTCGGCCTTGTTCTAGCGCTTACACCCGGGTCGCAAGCCCAGGTTGGTACTACGGCCAGTTTTAGCGGTACGGTTGTCGATCCCACCCATGCAGTGATTCCCGGTGCGGCCGTTGCCCTCACCAACGAGGCAACCGGAGATGTGCGCACGACGAAGACCAGCGGGGAGGGCGAATTTGTATTCGTCGACATTCCATCCGGTAACTTTGTCCTTACCATTCAGGCTGCCGGCTTCAAGAAGGACAGCATCGGCGGCATTCATCTCGATCCCGGCGACTCGCGCAGCCTGCATGAAGTAGTGCTGCAGCCCGGCGCGGCGACAGAGACGGTGGTGGTGCATACGGCAGCCCAGGAGATTACGCTTGACTCCGGCACGGCCAGCACGCTGATTTCGGCCCAGGACATCAAGCATCTCTCGGTTGAGGGGCGGGATGTAACCGAGTTGCTCAAGATCCTGCCCGGCTTTGCCATCACGAGCGGCAACAATACCGTGACCAACCAGAGCTACGACCCGTCGCAGGTCTCCGTGGCTGGCGGATACGGAAGCTACTCCGGCGAGGGCACCATCACCAATTCCATCGAACTGCTCTACGACGGCATCAACATTACCGATCCCGGCGCCTACGGCGGCGCACTGCAGAACGTGAACTACGACCAGGTGGCCGAAGTGAAGGTGGAAACCTCCGCGGTTACCGCCGACAATGTGGGCGGCCCCATCATCATCAACGCGGTGGGCAAGTCCGGCACCAAGGACTTCCACGGCGAGGTGTACACCTACGGCCGCACCTACCAGATGAACTCGACCGACTGGCTCTCCAAGTTCAACCATCAGTCGGCTCCGCCTGACCGTGAAATCTATCCCGGCTTCGCCATCAGCGGCCCGGTCATCCTTCCGCATGTGGACTTCAACAAGAATCGCAAGCTCACCTTCTTTGCCGGCCTCGAAGGCTACTTCCAGAAGAACGAATATGCCTACGGCAATGCGGGCAGCGCGATCGTCACCGCCCTGGTCCCCACGGCGCAGATGCGCCAGGGCGACTTCAGCCAGACGCAGATCGACCAGTACCTCGGTCCGCTCATCAATAATGGTTCATACGCCAACCTTGCTCGCGTTCCTCAAACCGGCATCGACGGCAGTCAGCTGGTCAACGGCCAGCTGGGCAACAATCTCAATCCCATCCAGCAGGAGCTGATCAACACGCTTCCGCTGCCCAACCAGGCCACCAACGCGCAGGGCTACAACTATGCCCATACCAACCTGATTGACAACGACAACTGGCAGGGTCAGCTGCGCTTCGACTATTCCTTTGGGCCCAGAAACAAGGTCTTCGTCATGTACAGCACGGAGCGTGGCAAAGAGGGCGTTCCGCAGGTGCCTTACTACTCGCCGCATGGTCCCAGCGGCGGAACCAACACTCCCGGCGGCGGCATGCTGGCCGATCTGAACTCTGAAATCGGCACGCTCAACTGGACCACCATCCTGAGCCCCACGCTCACCAACCAGTTCAGCATTTCGGGCGCGTACTTCAATCAGAACTTTGTTGCGAAGGATTTCAACGCGCTTACCCTGAACGGCAAGTGGAACTTCTCTGGCATCTTCAACAACGGTTCGAAGGTCATTCCGGAATTCCAGGACTACGGCTTTGACGGCCTGCCTGTGAACCTGTACCCGGATACCAGCTTCGGCGGCATCTACGCCAAGAAGTGGAACCGCTTTGGCGAGGACGACCTCACCAAGGTATTGGGCCGTCACACCCTGCGCGCCGGCATCTATGTCGGGCTGGACAACAATCACCAGGCCGCGCCGTTTGTATCCACCAATGGCAACTTTGCCATGTACTACATTGGACCCACCTACAACGATGCGCCCACCGGCACCACCGAGTACTCCACCGGGGCCATCGGCAGCGGCAACGGCGGCAACTACCTGGCCGACTTCCTGGAGGGCGGCGTCTTCTGGTACGGCCAGACCAACATCGATCCGGCTCCCAATCTTTACTTCTGGGACGTCGCTGGTTATGTGCAGGATCACTACCGCATCACTCCGTATCTCACCCTCGAATACGGTCTTCGCATCGAGCACCTGACCCCATGGGGCGATGCGCACGGCGTCGGTATTCCGGTTTGGGATCCGGCCAGCTACGCAACCAGCCAGAACCCCTCCCTGCCTGGCTTCCTGTGGCACGGCATTGACAAGAGCATTCCTGTCACGGGCATGGGCACGCACTCACCGTTCCTTGAGCCGCGCGCCGGCTTTGCCTGGGATATGCGTCACAACGGCAAGACGGTCCTCCGCGGCGGCTTCGGCCTCTACACCGCGCATGACTCCACCAACGACGTGGAAACCCCGGCCAGTGAAGCAATGGGCCAGCGTTCCGTCACGCTCGTCGGACCGTTCCTGTACCAGCAGGCTGTTCCGCAGTTGGCCAAGAACGCAGTCACCGGTTCCGGCTTCGCGCCGACAACCAGCGCATCGGGCCTGTTTGCAAACGACACACTGCAGCCGCAGGTCTACACCTACAACCTCGATATCGATCAACGTACGGTTTGGAATTCACTCTTCCAGATTGCCTACATCGGCAACCTTACCCGTCACATGCTCGACAACGGCTCCACGCAACCGGTTAACGTCGACAACATCAACGCGATTCCGATCGGTGGTCTGTACAAGGCAGATCCCGTTACCGGCGTCACCTATCCCCTGGCCTGTCCGCCAAACGCTCCCAGCGGTTCCTGCACGTCCATCAGCGGACTCAGCCAGCAGCAGGTGGACGACTTCCGTCCATTCCCCCAATACAACTCGCTGAACATTGCGCGTCACAACCTGTACGCCAACTACAACGCGCTGCAATTAACCTGGAACAAGCAGGCGGGCCCGCTCACCTTTGGCATCAACTACACCTGGTCGAAAGCCCTGGGTGTGCGCGGCGCCAATGGCAACGGCACTCCGGCGACTCCGTTCAGCTTCCAGGACAACTACGGCCCAGAGGCGTTTGACCGCCGTCAGGCCTTCAACGCTTCCTACTCCTACACCGTGGGCAAGGTCTTCCACGAGCGCCTGCTCGCTGGGCTGGCCAATCGCTGGATGATCTCCGGCATCACCACGGCGCAGAGCGGCCAGGACCTTCAGGCAACGGATAATCCCGACTTCAGCCTGCAGGGCTCGCTCAACGTGTTGTACAACGGCTTCAATGCGAACATCCCGGTCAGCGCGCAGGAACTGCTCGGTACCCCGGACGTCTACCTGATGCCGCGGCTGAACTGCAATCCGGCGGCGCACACCGGCAGCAATGTGTACATCAACAGCAGCTGCTTTGCTCTGCCTACCGCGCTGGGAACACAGGGGCCCTATCGGATTCCCTCGGTTCACGGCCCGGCGTACTTTGACTCCGACCTGTCCTTGCAGAAGTCTTTCGGCCTGGGCGGCAGCCGGAGCATCCGGGTGCGCTACACGGCCTTTAACTTCCTCAACCACGCCAATACCACGCTGGACACCAATGTTCAGCCCAACAATCTCATTCTGAACTTCCATAACTTCACGAATGCAAACTCCAACACGCACTATGAGCCGATCGAAACGGCTCTTGCCAACGCAGTAAACGGAAATCAGCAAGTCTTTGGAACCTCGCACATCAAGATTGGCCGCCGGGTTTCTGAAGTGCAGTTGACCTTCTCGTTCTAGCTACTGTTCACTCCTGTTCATCGAGGGATGGCTTCGGCCATCCCTATCTTTTTGCTGAAAGGGCCGAAGAGCATTTATGCCGGGCGGTGTGCCGCCTGGCAGGAATGACCGCATGAAACAATAGCTTCAAACGCAACGCCCAGCATTTGGGCTGCAGAAGCAGGGAACCCGTGAACCGCATCTCTCTTGATCGCATCGCCGCCATTCCGGCTGTGTACCTGTTGCATGGCAAGGGCGGCTCGCCCAACGGAACGGTAAAGAAACTGGCAGAGGTGATCGAGCCGCGCTGGCCGCAGCTATCCTTCCTGCGCCCGCAGATGGAGCACCACGATCCGGAGGCTCCCGCCGAGGCTTCCGTCGAACAACTGCGACAGATGAATCTTCCGCAGAATGCGCTGATCGTGGGCATCAGCCTTGGCGGCACCGTTGCCGCGGGCCTCCAGGAGACAGGCCGTGACGATCTGCATGTGATCGCGATCAGCTCGCCCACCTGGGCCGATGGAGTCGTTCTGCGCGAGAGGCCGCAGCGCCGTGTGGCGCTCTACTCCTCCAACGACGAGGTGATTGCCCCGCGCGTGGCCGACTGGCCAAAGCTTGCCGCCATATCACGCGACTTCGCCTGGCTCACCCACAATACGGATCAGTTTCTGGAGCCGCTGGCAAAGCTTTTCGCCTGGTATCTGGAAGGCGATCTGGCCGCGAACATTCGGAGCGATCCGCGCTAGCTGGCATTGGAATGCCGGAAGCTCCGTTGCGTCAGGACTTCGCCATTGCGGTCTTCCTCGTGGTGCGGCTCTTCGCAGCCTGCTGCCGCTTGAGCAGAGGCTCGGCAACCAGCAGCATCGATCCCAGCACCATCACGATGCCGCCAATCCAGACCCAGACCACCAGCGGATTCAGGATGGCTTCGATCACCGCAAGGTTGCTGGAGGGATCGTTGCCCTCGTACACCACGTACAAATCCCACAGCGGCGTGGAGTGGTTGGCCACCCTGGTATTGCGTGACTGGCTCGCCTGGTACAGGCGCACCTCCGGCGACAGCACAAATGGCTTGCTGTTTCCGCGAGAGACATCCAGCTTTGCGCGTTCGGCCACGTAGTTTGCGTTGGAAATTTCCTTAAGTCCGCTCAGCGAAAGCTGGTAAGGGCCGGCCTGCATCGTCTGGCCGGGGCTGAGTCCCTTCTCTACCGTGTGGTTGAAGGCTGTGCCCGCAAAGCCCACAAACATGAGCGCAATGCCCAGGTGCACCGTGAACGCGCCATAGCGGCGCAGGTTTGAGCGCACCAGCAGCGCCGCCGCTGGCAGCAGTCTCAGCCCCGTATTCTCACGCATGGCGAGCAGGCCCCGCACCACGGCGGTCACGATCGACGCCGTCACAAAAGCCGCAATCGAGAAGCACAGCCAGGCATAAAGCACCGCCCGGCTTGCCCAGGGATGCATGCCGCCCAGGGTGAGCGTGACCATGGTGAGCACGCCGATAGCCCCCGGAACAGCAAACGGCTTCAGCGTTTCTGTAAGCGATGTTCCGCGTGCCGTCAGTAGCGGACCCGTACTGATGAGGAAGAGCAGCAGCAGCGCAATCGGCACTACGGCCGCGTTGTAAAAGCCGGCGCCCACCGTGGCCTTGCCGCCGCCCATCGCCTCAGAAAATACCGGCAGCAGCGTGCCCGAAAAAACTGTAACACACGCGGTTACAAGAATCAGGTTGAGGAACAGGAAGCTCGACTCGCGCGAGACAAGCCCTTCCACCCGGTGCTCAGTTTCCAGATAATCGCGGCGCTTCCAGTAGGTGACCACGCACACCAGCAACACGATGATGAGGAATCCCAGGAACCATGCGCCCAGCGGAGATTTTCCAAAAGCGTGCACCGAGCTCACCACTCCAGACCGCGTGAGCGTGGTGCCCACAATGCACAGCAGAAACGTGGAGAAGACCAGCCAGACGTTCCACTGCTTCATCATGCCGCGCCGCTCCTGCAGAATCATCGAGTGCAGCAGCGCCGTACCCGTGAGCCATGGCATCAGCGATGCATTCTCCACCGGGTCCCAGCCCCAGTAGCCGCCCCAGCCCAGCACGGCGTAAGCCCAGTGCATGCCCAGCACAATGCCGCATGTCAAAAACAGCCACACCAGCATGGACCACCGCCGCGTCACGCCAATCCACTGCTCGGCGGGCGCGCGCAGCATGAGCGCCGCCAGCACAAACGCAAACGGAATGCTGAAGCCCACATAACCCAGGTACAGCATGGGCGGATGAATCACCATCTCCGGATTCTGCAGCAGCGGATTCAACCCGAAGCCGTCCGCCGGCGGCGCGCCGGGCGTGCCCGCAAAGGGAAGCGCCACCACGTTCAGCAGCAGCAGAAAGAAGACTTCGACTCCGGCAAGGATGGTCGACGCCAGCGCGTTAAGCCGCGCATTGCTCTTGTCGCGAAAGCGAACGACAAAGCTGAAGCCGGAAAGCATCCAGGCCCACAACAGCAGTGAGCCCTCCTGCCCGGACCACAGCGCGGCCAGCTTGTACGGCGCCGGTAGCGTGCGGTTGGACTCCTGCACCACGTAGGCCACGGAAAAGTCATTGGTGAAGATGGCCCACAGCAGCGCGGCCACCGCGGCCGACACGGCGGCAAAGCACCACAGCCCCGCGATGCGGGCACCGCCGGCCAGCCGTTGCGGAGCAAACCTTCCCCGGCTTTTGGTCGAGAGCTGGCGCTGGGCAATCGCGCCCACCACAAGGTTAAAGGCTGCAAGCACCAGGGCCAGCAGCAGCGCAAGACTACCCAATAACGGCATCGCGTCCATGAGATCCCCTCGCAGGAAACACTGCGTTTCCCCTTACATTGCCAAAAAACAATTCCGGAGACCGTAATGGCCGTCACACGTCTGTTGATTTTTGTGTTGCTGCAGGATGGGACCCCGCGACCTTAGGATCCCTTGACTTCAAAGGGAACGGTCAGCTGCGACTGGTTGCCGCTGATGGTGGTCGCGGTAATGGTCAGCTTGTACTGGCCGGGCGGCGCGATCACGTTGCCCTGGTCAGAAAACGAGGAGGTGGAAAGCGTCACGCTGTCATCCTGCGAAAGCGTGTTGGAAAGATTCACCACCGAGGTAGCCAGGGCGCAGCCTACCGGGCCCGGATCCACCGAGCAGGTAAGATGCACACGGCTGGAGTAGGCCTTTGCATGGAGCGAGATGATGCTGGCCACCGACGAGCCGGCTTGCACCTCCACAGGCTGCCATTGAATGGAGGGTGCGGCGACTTCGGGAATTTTATAGGCCCGGACATAATCGACGACCATGTCTGCGGGATTGGGCGTGGTGTCGTCCGGATTGTCAGGCCATTTGCCGCCCACCGCCAGGTTCATGATCAGGAAGAACGGATGATTGAAGACCCATTGGCCGTCTTCGGGCAGATCAGAAGAGTCGCGCACAAAGTAGACGTTCGAGGGATTGTCCACGTAAAACTGGACCATGCCGGGAGACCAGATCACGCCGTAAGTGTGGAACTTGCCGTCGTCGATGCGGCCGCCGTCCGGCAGCTTGTAGTCGTACCACAATCCGTTGCCGCCAAAGTAATGAGGACCGTGCAGGGTGGAGCGGATCATCGTCGGACCAAGGCCATTGTTGCCCTTCGTCTGCGATACGTTCTCGGCAATGGTCATGGAGCCTGAGGCCGGCCAGCCCACTTGGGTGTAGTTGCTGCCCAGCATCCAGAAAGCAGGCCAAAGACCGGTCCCGACGGGCATTTTGATGCGCGCCTCAATGCGCCCATACTGGAATGTCTTCAGGCCGTTGGTGGTAAGCCTGGCCGAGGTCCAGATGCCCTCCGGCGTGCGCTGAGCCCGCAAAACAAGGTGACCATTGCCGTCGAGGAATCCATTGGGCCGGTGCGGATCGCAGCCCGGAATATTTGTGCTGTCCGGCGCGCAATACGTCTCCAGTTCGTCGTTGCCCCAGCCCTGGTTGCCAAGCTGGTCGCGGGTGCCGGTGTCAAACTTCCACTTGGCAGGGTTCGGCGGTTGCCCGGCCGCACCGTTGAACTCCGCGTCCCAAACTGGACTGCCCCAGTGAAAGCTCTGCGCCACAGGCGATTGCGGACGAACGGCGTTGGTGCCCCAGAAGTAGCCCGCCACAAAAACTACCGCGGCGGCCGCAAGGCCGAGGCCAACCTTCAGAATCGGTCCGCAAACAAGCTGGCGAACCTGTTTTCCTGCGCCGGCCAGCTTCGCCGCGGATGCAGCGCTGGCAGTCTCCTCATGCACGGAGTGTGCGTCTTCCGCGGCATCGAGGGGCGCGTCAGCTTCCAGTTGCGCGGCCGCGTCGGGCCGGATGAACTCGGGAACATAGTGCCCCAGCGGAAGCACGATCTGCAGGGCATGGTCCTGCCAGTCCGTCTGGTACAGCTCCCGTAACTTCTTGCGCAGCGAGCGGGCGGTGACGCGCACGATGGGATCGAAGCGGGAATCAAAATTCGTCTCGTGCCGTCCAAGCGCTTCAACGGCGATGGAGTACTCGCGAATTTCGGCAGCCTTGCCCTCGAAGTACTTCTCGCAGATGTAGGAAAGAAATCGAACCAGGTTCGCCGAACGGCTGAACTCCGGATGCTCGAGTACGCGCCGCAGCTCTTCCCGCTCCTCGTGAAAATCACCGCCCATGCCTTGGGGTGAAGGAGAACCGTCAGGCGCAACCGCCTCGGCCTTCTCGACTTCTTCCCGCAATGCACCTGGTTGCATTTTGTCTACTGCGCCATCCCGGCAACAGGCAACTCATAACTGCAATTTCGCCCTGTTATTGGGCTCATGAGGCTCGCAGCTTGCGTCAGCCTTCTGCCTACTGGATTTTAATTCGGGATTATAGCGTATCGAAGAAAGTGCGAGAAAGGTACAAACGCACACTGGTCGTTCAGGCGCTCGCATCTGGTCCGCATGCGGCGTCTTTTCTTAACCAGTCCAGAAAAAGAGGCGGCCGGCAGGCGCCTCAGTTTTTCCCTTTGCCGGCCGGGTCGTTGGCAAGCTGGTAAACACGCACGTAATCGACCCGCATCGTTTGCGGAAACTTCGTAGTCGCATCCGGATTGCCGGGCCAGAACCCGCCAACGGCAACATTCAGGATGATGTAGAACGGATGGTTAAAGACCCACCGATGGCCGGCAGGCACGTCCTTCGCCGTCTGCGTTTCATACAGAACGCCGTCCACATAAAAGCGAATGGCGTGCGGACTCCAGTCGGCGGAAAAAACGTGATAGCCGTCGCTGAAGCGTTTCCCGCCGGGCAGCGTGTACGCACCGGTCAAAGGGTTGCTGCCTGAGTAACCTGGCCCGTGCAGGCTGCCATGCACCTTCGAGGGCTCAAAGCCCACGTTCTCCATGATGTCGAGCTCGCCGCAGTTCGGCCAGCCCACGCGAGCGTAGTCGCTGCCGAGCATCCAGAAGGCCGACCAGATGCCCTGTCCCTTCGGCATCTTGATGCGCGCCTCAATCCGCCCGTACTTCAACTGGAAGCGGCCGCGAGTTTCAATTCGCCCGGAGGTGTACAGGCGCGTCTGCCCATCCTTGCCCGTGTACTTTTCGCGCCGGGCGGTCAGCAGGAGCTCGCCTTTGCGCTGCTTCACGTTCACGGCGCGGCTGGTGTAGTACTCCAGCTCGTTGTTGCCGTAACCGGAATCATTGTTCACCGCAATCCACTTGCCCGGGTCCAGATGGCTTCCGTTGAATTCGTCGCTCCAGACCAGCTTCTCCGCGCGGGTGTGGCTGCCGCCGATGTTCTGCTGCGCTGCCGCCACGGCTGGACTCACGATCAACATGGCGCAAAGCAGCGCGCTTAACTTTTGCAACTTCATTGCCCGTCCTCTTTTGTTCTCGCGGTGCATCAACCCTGCATGCCGCCGCCTGAACGGCTGGTTCAAAACTTTTCTCTTGTGCCAGGCCGGGATCGAATCCAGCGCGATACCGGCCCGCCTGCAAAATCAGTTGGTGTAAATGTGCACGTACTGCACCAGCATCTGCGCGGGGAACTGCGTGCTGCTGTCCGGCGCGCCGGGCCACGAACCGCCCACTGCCATGTTCAGGATCAAAAAGGCCGGCCCGTCATCGAACGGCCAGGCTGCTCCGCTCAGGCTGCTCAGGCTCGATGGCGTAAAGGTGGCATAGGGCGTCGAGGGATCATCCACGTAATACGAGATGCTGCCCTTGTTCCAGATCATGCCGTAGGTGTGCCATCCGGCTGCCGTTTCGCCGGCAGGGAAGTTGAATTGCGTGCCCAGGTTGTCGCCGGTGAATCCCGTGCCGTGTACCGAGCCCTTGATCCAGTCCGGCGTCAGCGCGGTGTTCACGTGCTCCATCATGTCCATTTCGCCGCACGCAGGCCAGTTCTTCGTGGTGATGCTGTTGCCCAGCAGCCAGATCGCCGGCCACAGTCCCTGCTCCTCAGGAATTTCAGCACGGAGTTCTACCCGGCCGTACTGGAAACTGAAAAGCCCCTGCGTCTTGAGCCGCGCCGAGGTGTAAACCCCCGTCGAGGGCTGCTCTGCCACAATGTGCAGATATCCATTCGTGTCCACGTAGGCATTCGGGTTTGCCGTCGAGCACGGCGCGGACGAAGAGTTCCATGCGCAGTAGGTCTCCAGTTCGTTGTTGCCCCAGCCCCCGGCTCCCGTATCGTAGGTCCACACGGAGGGATCAGGCTGCGCGTTGGCCCCGCTCGTGTTGGTGAAATCCTCGCTCCACACCAGCGTTCCGGAAGCAATGTTCGGCGTAAAGCTCTGGCTGGCGACCGGGCTGTTCGAGTAGGTTGCTCCCGTGGCCATCGCCTTCACCGTCTCGTTGGAGTCCACCAGGAACGGTGCTTCATACACCGGAGAAGAGGTCGTTGGAGTGCTGCCATCGGTGGTGTAGTAAATGCTCGCGCCCGTGCTCGTCGTTGCAAGCGTGACGAGCTCGGCGCCATTGAGCCCCGGCGTCGTCGCCAGCGTGGGTGTGGCTGCAGGCTGCGCGCCCGTGCCAGATCCTGAACCCGTGCCGGAGATACTTCCGCCCCCACTCCCGCAGCCCGCCATCAGGAAAAAACTCAGGGCAAGCGCGCTCACAAACTTGATTCTCAAGTGATTCATCACAGCTCTCTTTTCTGATCTTCAATTCATGTTGCCCGCGTACGCCCGCGGTGGCTTCGGGCAGCAGGTTTGCTGCCGCCCGAAGCCCTTTGGTTTAGAAGGTGAAACGCGCGCCAAGCTGGCCGATGCGTCCACCGAGCCCACCATAGTCAATGATCTTGCCAAAGGTGGGGTCGTTCAGGTTGGTGTCCGGTCCCGCCAGTTGATGACGGTTAAAGACGTTGAAGAAGGCTGCCCGGAAGGTGAACTTGTAACGTCCAGCCGGTCCGAAGGCCACGCTCTTGTGAGCGGAAAGGTCCTCGGTGGCAAGCCCAGGATTGCGCAACTGCGCCTGGTAGTTGCCCGCCGTGCCCAGCTGCCCAAACGTCGGATTGGCGAAGCAGTCCCGGTTCAGGTACTGACCATAGAGCTTGCGCTGCCCCGAGTTAGTCAGGCTGCAGCCCGGCACCAGGTCAATGTATACAGAGTTGAATCCAGGATACGAGTTAGTCGAGTGAATCGACATCGGCGTACCCGTGTTGTAGTGGAAGTCGCCGGCCAGTGTCCAGCCGCCCAGCAGGGTGTTCGTCAGCGTGTTGGCGTTGGACAGCAGCCACATTCCTCTTCCGATAGGAAGCTGATAGATGACGTAGCCCTTGACCACATGGGTCTGGTCAAACGATGCAATATCCTTGGCCTCGTTGGGCAGGTCGTAGATGTTTTGCAGATTGCCCGTCCACCACAGCTCTTCGAAGGCCGTGTTCACGTCGCCGTGCGTGCGCGACCACGTGTAGCTGGCCATCATCGAGAGTCCGTGCGCGGCGCGGCGCGACACGCTGAACTGCAGCCCCTTGTAGTCCGAGTTGCCCAGCGGCGAACCGACGCTGAACAGCGGACCATAAGAAACCGCCACCTGCGGATAAGGCGTGATGCCCTGCCAGCCGGGACCGGTTCCCTGGTATCCCCAGTAGCCGTTGTAGGTAGAGGGGAACGTTCCATGCAGCACATAGTTCTGCATGTTGGCCACCGTCGGCTGGTTGGTCAGCAGTGTGCCGCTCTGCAGGTGATAGCTATGGCTCTGGATCCAGTTCACGTCGAGCACCGTGTACTTATCCAGCTGCTGCTCCACGCCAAGGTTGTACTGCTGCACGTTGCCCGGCGTTAGCGCGCGAGGGTCGATGTGGACCACACCCCACTGCGTGTAATCCGGCGTCTTCACCTGGGAGAGCGTTGGCTGGTAGCCCGAGTCCCAGTTGAAGTTCGACTCAGAGCTGTGCTCGTAAAAGCCCGGGTTGCCGGTCTGCTGGTAAGGAATGCCGCCCCACGTGTTCAGGTTCAGCGGCGTGTAGTAGACGCCGAAGGCCCCGCGCAGAACAGTCTTGTTGGTCACCTTGTAGGCCACGCCCACGTGCGGTGAGTAGTTATAAAGGTCCTGCCGCTTTTCAAACGACTGGCTGCCGTTGGTCAGGTAGTCGTAGCGGCCCAGCTCGCCGGTCACAGGGTTCATTTCGTTCAGAGAGAAGCTGGACCAGTGCCCGTACTTCTCCTTGTAACGGCTGTTGAAGTCCCAGCGCAGGCTCAGGTTCACCGTCGTCCGGGCGTTTACGTGGATGTCGTCGCTGGCGTACCAGGCAAAGGCCTTCCGCCGTCCGTACTGGGGATCGTTCGGCATTTCCGTCGCCAGGTAGACGTCGCCCAGCAGGAAGCTGCCAAACGCATTGCCGACCGAGTTCCAGCCATAGTTCCACCATTGGCCCGCCGTCGAGGTCGGGTCGAAGGTGATGTTGTTAAAGGTGCCCGTGTCAGGATGACTGTTGAACTGCATCGCCCGGAACTCAACGCCAAACTTCATGTTGTTCCGGCCATGGTTCCAGACCAGCTGATCGCTATAAAGGAAGTTGTTGGCGGCATAGAAGTCGTTGAACTGGCTGCCCATGCTCGAGAAATCCCAGCCGTTATGGTAGTTGCCGTAGTTGGTGTACATGCCCGAGCTGAAAACAATCAGCGGGAAGTTGCCCGCGCCGTTTGTAATGCCCAGCGATTTGTCCCATCCGCCCGCCTGCGAAACCGCGATGCTCGGGTTACGGAAGCGGCTGAAGGTCGCATAAATGGTGTTCACAATATTCGGGCTGATCGTGATCGCGTCGCTTAAACGCGCCCCCGGCGCCGTCGTGTTGTGCCAGTAGGAGTTTGCCATCGGACCGCCGTACTGCGCGGTCGGCGACCATACTCCGCCCTGGTCGGCATTGATGCGCGGGTAGTCATCCCAGTAGAAGGAGCCGGCCAGGTGCTGCCGGTTGCTCAGGTTGTAGTCAATCTTGATGCTCGATTGCGTGTTGTGGAACCACGGGTCGGGCTGGTACGCCGGCCCCGCATCATTCGCCGTCAAAGAAGACTCAGGCTTGTAGTACTGGTGGTATAGCTGAAGAATCTTCGCGGTTGTGCCGCTGATCAGCTCGGTGGGAATGTGGTTGTCAACGAAGACGCAGCCGGTGGTCGGGTTGAAGATGGCACCCTGATAAACATTGTTTCCGCAGGAGTCCGTGCCCAGCAGGTTGCTGGTGGTCAGCGCAGAACTCAAATCGGCATACGGCAGCGTGTTACCGCTCGCGTCCAACCCCATCATGGCGTCGGTCGGCACCGTGCGCGAGAGCGGTCCCAGCGACCACATCGCCTGCATGTACCGCTCAAACGCGGCATAGTAAAACAGCTTGTTCTTGATGATGGGACCGCCGAAGCCGCCGCCCCAGTCGCTCAACGAATCCTGCTTGTGCAGATAAGCGTCCGCATTCGCCGGATCGTTAATGGCCGCCAGGTGATTCGAAGCGCTCAGCGCATCCAGGCCGGTGTTGTGCATAAAGCCGAACAACTCGCCGTGGATGTTGTTGGTGCCCGACTTCAACTCATACTGGAAGACGCCGCCTCCGGTTCGCGCCCCTTCGGCGCTGATGCCCGCCGTATCGGCCTTGAATTCCTGCACCGCAGCCATGGGTGGCTGCGACTCGCTGATGTAGCCGCCCAGTTGCGAGGTTGCCGAAGTGCCGTCGATCAGCACTTCCTTGGTCATGGCCATGCTGCCGTCAATGTGCGAATCGTAGTCGGAGCCCTCCGCGCCCGGCACGTACGCAAAGATAAAGTTCGACAGGTTGCGGCTGCCCTGCACGTTCAGCGGTAGTTCGTTCACCGCCTGGCTGTTCAAATACGTCGAAACGGACGCGCTCTGCGTTTGCAGAATCGGCGGCGCGCTGTTGACCTTCACCGTTACCGATTCCGAACCGACCGGCAACGTGGCATCCACCTCGGCCACCTGGCCGATCAGCAGAATAATGTTGCCCCGATATACGGTCTTGAAGCCGCTTCTCGTGAACTGAATCGAATAGGTCCCCACCGGCAGATTGTTGAGCCGATAAAGCCCCTGCCCGTTCGTCGTTGCTGTTGTCACTGCATTGGTTCCCAGGTTGGTTGCTTTCACCTGCACCCCGGGTATCACCGCCATGGATGGATCTTTCACGGTGCCCGTGATGGCGCCGCGATCTGACTGCGCGAGCAGAGGCGTCGCCAGGCAGGAAAGAACCAGCATCACTATGGCCAGTTTCCATTTCAGTCCCATGATGTAACCTCCAAAAAATTGCACACTGCGTGCGGTCGCCTCCCCGGCCCCGGCCAAAAAACTCTTCCGGATCGGAACAGGACATCCACACTGGCTTGCAAAACCTCGGTCATTGGGCCTGAGCAATAGAACGACTGGGAACGTAAGCAATGGATACTTTTACCGGTGCTGCGCCCGCAGCCGACGTAATTTCGCCCCCGGCTGGCAGGACGTCCGGCCAGCCAGAGATAGACACAGCCGTAAAGAGCCTGTTGTCATCCACTTTTCATGTTTTGCGCGAGAGATTGGAATGTGGCAGGAAGGCCGGGCCTGCGGCTCAATTTACGGTTAACCCAAATAGAATCAGGACGATTTACCGTAAATTTCGCGGGAAAGCCAAAAGATATCGCCACAACTTGTAAGAAATGACAACACCACTGCGCATTACAACAAGGCTGATCCGCCCCTAACAAACCAGTACGACTCGCAGAACGAGCTGGTGGCGATGAACGGGGGCGCGGTTCGTCTGGTGTATGACGGCGACGGCAACCGCGTCGAGAAGACGGTGAACGGCGTGACGACGCGTTACCTTGTAGATGATCTGAATCCGACGGGTTATGCGTAGGTGGTGGAGGAGACGGTCAACGACGCTCCGCAGCGGACGTATACGTATGGCCTGCAGCGGATCAGCGAGAACCAGATCGTCAACAACACGTGGACGCCGAGCTTCTATGAGTACGACGGCATGGGCAGCGTGCGGCAGTTGACGAGCGCTGCCGGGGCAGTCACGGATACGTATGAGTACGACGCCTTTGGCAATCTGCTGAACAAGACCGGCACCACGCCGAACGAGATGCTGTACCGCGGTGAGCAGTGGGACTCGGATTTGGGGCTGTATTACTTACTCGCGTAGTCGCAGGCCAGCGATAGCACCATTACGGCCCTTGCCGGGCATGTGTCGCGGAGAATACTGGAGCACTACAGCCACATCCGCCAAGATGCCAAACGGGAAGCGGTGAATGTGCTGTCTGCGCGTGTGGCACAAAGGGCAGAAAAGAGGGGTTATGACACAAACCACGTCATAAAACACGAGCCAGAGCCGGAAGTGATGCCGCAAGTGATTGAAAAGATGGTAGGCACGACTGGACTCGAACCAGCGACCTCTACCGTGTCAAGGTAGCGCTCTAACCAACTGAGCTACGCGCCTGCGAAGGTGGGAGCCCCATCCAAAAACCATCGGTGGGGCTCCACTCAATATAGCAGAGCCGAAGGCGTTTTGGGCGGCTCCGGCGCTGCCACCAATTCCGGACAGCAGTCGCCTCGAATGCCCGGGCCGCTCACCCCGGCAGCTACCCATTCAGGATCCCCCTGAGAATAACCACGCGCCAAAAGCCTGCCAACATTACTAAACTATTGCTGACCATGATGAAGTCACTGCGCGCGGCCCCAAATCTGCTTACGTTCCTGCGGCTTTGTCTGGTCCCGTTCCTCGTTCTGGTCATTCTGCAGGACCGCTACCAGCTCGCCTTCGGCATCTTCCTCCTGGCTGGCCTCACCGACGCGCTCGATGGCTACCTGGCCCGCAAGCTCAACCAGATGACGGTCCTCGGTCATTACCTCGATCCCGTGGCAGACAAGCTGTTGCTGAGCACGCTCTTCCTCGCCCTGCACCATGAAGGACTCATCTCGCGGGCCGTCACGGTGCTGGTCTTCGGGCGCGATCTCGGCATCCTCACCGTCTCCGCCATCCTCTTTGCCACGGTGGGCATGCGGTCGTTTCCGCCCAGCATCTGGGGCAAAATCAACACCCTTGTCCAGATCATCGCCGTCACCACGGTTCTGCTGGGCCGCTTTTACAATCCCTTTGCCATCAGCTTTTTGCGCACATGGTCCTTGCGAGCCACGGTGCTGTTCACCGTGCTCTCCGGCTTTCACTACGCGTGGAGCGTGGCGCGCCGCGTCGGCCACATGACATCGTCAGGAGAGGCGACCTGAACGCCGTCTAGGCCGTTTCGTCCTCGTCGTCCAGCTTTTCCTCTTCTATCTGCATGTCTTTAAGCTCAGCATAATCAAACACTTCGCCGCAGTCCTGGCATTCTACGTATTCGGCGTCTTCTTCTCGCGCTACAACGCGCACTTTCGGGTGCTTGCAGGGTGTATTCATCAGAGTTGGCATCGAACGTTTCAGATGCTGCTTTGCCGATTTTAGCGAGGGCTTTGCTCTTGTCAAACCTCTTTTCTAAGATCATCGCGATATTAAAAATCAGCGCAATCTTTCGATCCACCCCACCCCCCTCCGTTGAAAGCAGACTAATTTAGTCCTATACTTGGAATTGAGGATTCCCAGTGCTCAGGCTCACCAAAAAGGCGGACTACGGACTCATGGCGCTCAAGTACCTGGCCGAGCACACGGAGGAGCCGTCCATGAGCGCCAAGGACATCGCCGAGGCCTACCATATTCCGCCCCAGCTGCTGGCAAAAATCCTCCAGAAGCTCACCCGCGAAGGCCTGCTCCGTTCCCATGCAGGAATGAACGGCGGCTACTCCCTCGCACGGGATGCACACGAAATTTCAGCATTTGAAGTAATACGCGCCATCGACGGGCCACTTTTTATCACCTCATGCACCACCGGCACCAGTGTCTGCGACCTTACGGCAAGCTGCACCATCAAAGAACCGCTTGCCAGGGTCAGCGAGAGCATCGTCGAACTGCTCCGCAAAACCCGCATCTCTCATCTGCTCGACTCGAGCAGTGAAGAAGCGCCGCAGGCGCTCGTGACCATTGCAAGCATGAGCGAACATTCAGGTTCAGGAGAAGCAACAAAATGAGCACAGCGACCAACGTAGCCACCAGCGAGCTGACGCCGCCCGCCGGAGTCAAGCTGCCGATTTACTTCGACAACCAGGCAACGACGCGGACCGACCCGCGCGTGGTCGAAGCCATGCTTCCTTTCTTCAGCGACGTCTTCGGCAACGCCGCCAGCCGTAACCACGCCTTTGGCTGGGAAGCCGAAGAGGCCGTTGAAAAGGCGCGCGCGCAAGTTGCCGAATTGATCGGCGCCACCGCCAAGGAGATCATCTTCACCTCCGGCGCCACCGAGAGCAACAACCTCGCCATCAAGGGCATCGCGGAAATGTACCGCGAGCGCGGCAACCATATCATCACGCAGGTCACCGAGCACAAGGCCGTGCTCGACACCTGCAAGCGCCTCGAAAAGAGCGGCTACCAGGTCACCTACCTGCCCGTGAAGGCCGACGGCCTCATCGACATTGAAGAGCTCAAGCGCGCCATGACGGACAAGACCATCCTCGTCTCCATCATGATTGCCAACAATGAAATCGGCGTCATTCAGCCGGTCGAGGAAATCGGCAAGCTCTGTCACGAGCGCAACGTGCTCTTCCATACGGATGGCGTGCAGGCCGTCGGCAAGATTCCCGTCGACGTCAACGCCATGCAGATTGACGCGCTCTCGCTCAGCGGCCACAAGATTTACGGACCCAAGGGCGTAGGCGCGCTCTACGTGCGCCGGCGCAATCCGCGCGTGCAAATCTCTGAGCAGATCAACGGCGGCGGCCACGAGCGCGGTATGCGTTCCGGCACGCTCAACGTCACCGGCATCGTCGGCCTGGGCAAGGCGTGCGAGCTCTGTATGGAAGAGATGGAGTCCGAGGCAAAGCGCCTCTCCGCAATGCGCGACAAGCTCAAGGCGAAGCTCGAAGCCAACCTTGATTATGTTCACGTCAACGGCTCCATGGAACACCGCCTGCCCAACAACCTCAACATGAGCTTTGTGTATGTTGAGGGCGAATCGCTGCTCATGGGCATCAACGATATCGCGGTTTCCAGCGGTTCTGCCTGCACCTCTGCGACGCTCGAACCATCGTATGTATTAAAGGCGCTTGGGCTGGGGGACGACGTAGCCCATAGCTCCATCCGTTTTGGTTTTGGCCGTTTCAATACGGAGGCCGAGGTCGACTATGTGGCCGACAAGATCATCGACGTGGTCAAGAAGCTGCGCGAACTGTCGCCACTCTACGAAATGGTCAAGGAAGGCATTGACCTCACCAAGATTGAGTGGGCGGCGCACTAATCCGCCTCCAAACAAATTCGTCTACGTACCGCGAACCAGATTTCGATAGGAGATTCCAATGGCATACAGCGACAAGGTAATCGACCACTACAACAATCCCCGCAACGTTGGCCAGCTCGACAAGAGCAGTGAAGCAGTGGGCACCGGCCTCGTCGGCGCACCGGAGTGCGGCGACGTCATGCGCCTCCAGATCCGCGTCAACCCTGAGACCCATGTGATTGAGGAAGCCAAGTTCAAGACCTTTGGCTGCGGCTCGGCCATTGCCTCCTCCTCGCTCGCCACCGAGTGGGTCAAGGGCAAGACCGTCGAAGAGGCCTTGCAGATCAAGAACACTGACATTGTGAAGGAGCTCGCGCTTCCTCCCGTGAAGATTCACTGCTCGGTGCTCGCAGAAGACGCCATCCGCGCCGCCATTGGCGACTGGAAGAAGAAGAACGGCGTCGCAGAAACCGAAGCTGCAACCCAGACCGTTGCAGCCCGGTAAGCTAGGCCAGTAACGCAGGGAAGGATTTCCGTTGGCTACTCCAGAGACAACCCGATCCACCGCGGGAGCAGACGCTCCTGCGGTGAAGGGAATTGAAGTTACGCCCAAGGCGATTGCCCGCATCCGCACCGCCATGCAGCAGGAAGGCATCTCGCCCGATCAGGGCGGTCTGCGCCTCGGCGTGCAGGGCGGCGGCTGCTCCGGGCTCTCCTACAGCGTGCGCTTTGACACGCAGCCGCGCGAGCGCGACCGCGTCTATCAGTTTGACGATGTGCGCATCTTCGTCGATCCCAAGTCGTTCCTCTACCTCAGCGGGATGATTCTGGACTACGAGGAAACCCTGATGCGGCGCGGCTTCAACTTCATCAATCCCAACTCCAAAAAGTCCTGCGGCTGCGGTTCGTCGTTTACCGCCTAGGCTGCGCGGCGCCGCCGCAACTCGGGAAGCAACTATGCAAACTGCTGCCACTCTATCCGTTCGCGCTGTCTGTTGGTCCTGCGGCAAGCCGCTCGAGGGCTCGGCATCGTATTGCGCCGATTGCGGCAAGGTGCAGCCTGCCTCCGCAGTCCACGATTACTTCGCCGTCTTCGGCCTGCCGCGCAAGCTCACCCTTGACACCTCTGCGCTCGAGCGCAGCTTCTACAAGCTCAGCCGCAAACTGCATCCCGATCTCTACGCGCGCGCTTCGGCAGGCGAGCAGCAGTGGAGCCTCGACCAAACGTCACTCTTGAACGACGCCTATCGCACGCTCAAGAATCCGGTCTCGCGCACCGAGTATCTGCTCAAGCTGGAGGGAAAGCCCGTCGCCAGCGAAGAGCAAACCGCACAAGGCGACAAGCCAAAGGACTCGCGCGCTCCCGCGGACATGCTCGAAGAGGTCTTCGAACTCAACATGCAGCTCGAAGAAATGCGCATGAACCGCAAGATGGGCGAAGACGATCCAACCCTGCGCGGCGATCTCGAAAAAGCCCGCACGCAGTTTGAAGGGCAACTGGCTGCCCTGGATGAAGAATTGAAAACGCATTGGCAGCAGTGGGATGCGGCCGTCGATGCCGGCAAAACGGAAGACGCAGAGCCTGTCAAAGACAGGATGTTCGCCCTGCTCGACCGCCGCCGCTATATTCGTAACCTTGTTCGTGACGTAAACGACGCGCTCGGCGCATAGGCCGCCCGCAGCGGCGCAATCACCGCACGAACCACTGCCGCCACACACCATTGAAAGGGGAAGCATGGCTCAGCAGCAAGAACGCATAGTCGGGATCGATCTTGGCACCACCAACTCGCTCGTCGCCTACATGCAGGGCGACCAGCCCGTGGTCATTCCGGGCGAAGACGGCTCGCCGCTTGTACCCTCCGTCGTCGCTATTCCGGAAAAGCGCCAGTCCATCGTCGGCAATCCGGCCCGCAAGTATCTTGTCCAGTCGCCGGAGCGCGTGGTCTACTCCGCCAAGCGCCTCATGGGGCGCGGCATCGAAGATGTGCAGGGCGAGCTCAAGCTCTTTCCGTTCCACATCGCGCCCGATCTTGCTTCCGGAGAAGTGATCCGCCTGCAGATTGGCGATGAGCAGTTCACGCCGCCCGAGATCTCCGCGCTGGTGCTCCGCCAGCTCAAGCGCAATGCGGAGCGCTACTTTGGAGAACCCGTCACCAAGGCAGTCATCACGGTGCCCGCGTATTTCAACGACGCGCAGCGCCAGGCCACCAAGGACGCAGGCCGCATGGCCGGCCTCGAAGTGCTGCGCCTCGTCAATGAGCCTACCGCTGCGGCGCTCGCCTACGGACTTGATCGTAATAAGGACGGCATCGTTGCCGTCTACGATCTGGGCGGCGGCACCTTCGACATTTCCATTCTCAAGCTCCACGAAGGCATCTTCGAGGTCATCGCCACCAACGGCGACACGCACCTCGGCGGAGACGACATCGATAATCTCCTCATTGCCGTCGCGCTCGACGACATTCAGGGCGAAACCGGAGTCGATCTGCGCTCCAATGGCGCAGCCGTGCAGGCCATTCGCAAGGCCGTCATCGAAGCCAAGATCGCGCTCTCGTCGGAAGACAAGGCACGCATCTCCATCGATCTTCCCGGCGTCGAACCCTACCGCCGCGAGATCACGCGCGAGCAGTTCAACCAGCTCATTCAACCCATCCTAGCCCGCACCGTCGAACCCTGCCTCACGGCCATCCAGGATGCCGGCATTAAGCCCGAGCAGATTGATGAAGTCGTGCTCGTCGGTGGTTCCACGCGCATCCCGGCCGTGTGGGAGTTGACTTCGCAGGTCTTCGGTCTTGCCGCGCGCGGCAAAAAGCCGCATCGCGAGCTCAACCCGGACGAAGTCGTCGCGCTCGGCGCAGCCGTGCAGGCCAACATTCTCGAAGGTGGCAGCAAGGCGACGGAAGACATGCTGCTGCTCGACGTCACCCCACTCTCCCTCGGCATTGAAGCGCTCGGCGGCGTCGTCGCAAAAATCATCCAGCGCAACTCCACCATTCCCGCATCGGCCACCGAGCACTTCACCACCGGCGTAGACGGCCAGACCAACGTTGCCATCCATGTGCTGCAGGGCGAGCGCGAACTCGCAAAGGATTGCAGATCGCTGGCCCGCTTCGACCTCAAGGGCATCCCGCCCATGTCCGCCGGCCTGCCGCGCATCGAGGTCAAGTTCCTCATCGACGCCAACGGAATCCTGCAGGTCAAGGCGCGCGAACAGCGCAGCGGCCAGGAGGCACAGATTGAAGTGAAGCCCACCTACGGCCTCACTGACGAACAGGTCGAGTCGATGATTCTTGAGTCCTTCGATCACGCCGAAGACGACTTCCGTGAGCGCCAGTTGATTGAAGCCCGCAACGAGGCCGAAAACCTCATAACGCATGTCGAGAAGGCGCCCGCGCACCCGGCATGGCAGCAGCTTACTGAAGACGAGCGCAAGCAGATCACCACGCTCGCCGACCAGTTGCGCGTAGTGATCCCCGGCGACGACCGCACCGCCATTCGCACCGCGTCGGAAGCACTGGACAAGGCGACAGCCCGCTTCGCCGAGCTCATGATGGATGCTGCCGTTAGCACCGCACTGCGCGGCAAGACCATGGAATCCGCCGGAGAAAATCTGGGCGACGGGCCAGAAGCGCCGCACCCGTTCGCGCCCGCCGAGATCAACGAAAAGTAAGTACAGACACGAAACGTAAGAGAGTCAAATCATGACCAACGCAGAAAACCAGCAAAACATCGACCTCAGCCAGCCGCCCGCGCCCAACATGGTCCGCGTCACTTTTATGCCCGAAGGCAAAACCGTCGAGTTCGAGTACGGGACCCTGCCCTACGACCATCACGGCAAGCCCATGTCCTTCCTCGACGTAGCCGAAAACTTCGGCATCTTCCTCGACCACGCCTGCGGCGGCGCCTGTGCCTGCACCACCTGCCACGTCTGGGTCAAAGAAGGTGAAAAAGGCATCAGCGAAGCCGACGACGACGAACTGGACCGGCTCGACATGGCCGCCGACCTCCAGCTCAACTCGCGCCTCGGCTGCCAGGCCGTCATCACCGGCCCCGGCACCTACGTAGTCGAAATTCCCAAGTGGAACCGCAACTACGTGCAGGAAGGCAAGCCGCTTGCCGCCGCAACAGAAGGTAAATAGCACTCACACAATTACAAAGTCGCCGGAGCGATCTCATGCCTCGTGAAATTACATGGAATGACGCCGAAGAAATCGGCATCCAGTTACAGGAAAAATTCCCCGACCTCGACCCGCTGACCGTCCGCTTCACGGACCTCCACAAGCACGTCACCGAGCTCGATGGCTTCGCCGACGATCCGGCCAAGTCCAACGAGGGCAAACTCGAAGCCATCCAGATGGCCTGGTACGAAGAGTTCAAGGACGCGCAGGGCTGATCTCCAGCCCCGCGCAATGTTCAGGGCTGCTCCACGGCGGCCGTCGTCTTCCGCGCCCGCGCCTTCCCACTCTGCTTATGTAACCGTGGCAGTTTCACTACCACGTGCGTGCCCTCGCCGAGGGTGCTGGTCAGCCCAATCTTCCCGCCGCACGACTCCGCAATCGCTTTGCAGATCGCCAGCCCCAGTCCCGTTCCGCCCGTAGTCCGGGCGCGCGAGCTGTCTCCCCGGTAGAACCGCTCAAACACATGCGGCTGGTCTTCGGGTCGTATGCCCTCTCCCTGGTCCTCCACCACCAGTTCCACGTCGCCGCCATCCACCCGCGTCGTCACTCTCACTTGCGTCTGCGCGGGCGAGTGCTGCAGGGCATTCATCACCAGGTTGGAAATCAGCGTCGACGCGGCATCGCAATCGAGCGGCGCCCATGCCTCATGATCTGTCTCCAGCTTCACGTCGATGCCGCGAGCCTCCGCCGTGGTCGCCAGTTGTGCCGCTACTTCCTCCGCCATTTCGCCCAGCTCGCAAGCTGCTTCCGCGGGAGCGGCATTCTGCTCCAGCCGCGCCAGCAAAAGCATACTCTGTACCAGTTCGCCCATGCGGTCGGAATCCGCAAGGCATGCCTCCAGCCCCTCTTTATATTCCGCCGGCGTGCGCGGTCGCGAAGCCAGCAGTTGCAGCGACGACTTTACAATCGTCACCGCCGTCTTCAACTCGTGCGCGGCATTGTGCAGAAACATCTGTTGCTGCTGGTAGCTTTCATTCAGCCGCTTCGTGGCAGACTCCAGCGTCGCCGCCAGCGTCCGAAGCTCCTCCACATCCGCCGCATCCGGCGGCGTGCGAAACACCGGCCGCTCCGGATGAAGCTCCGCAGCCGCCCGATTCAAATGATCCAGAGGCGCCAGCCCTCGACGCAAAAAGAAGATCAGCAGCGATCCGGTCACCAGCAACAGCACGCCGTTCGCCAGCAGCAGAAACTGGCTCGCATCCACCAGCGCCTCATGCACATGGTGTAAGGACGCCGCATAGAAGATGATCACCGGCCGCTGGATTCCGCCATTCTGGTCCTCCGCGTCCACTACCCGGATGCCGTGTGTGACCATCCCCCGGTAGTACGCACCGTGAACGCGAAACGTATGCGGGCGAATCCCCTGAAACTTCGCCAGGTCGGCCGCGTCCCAGTTCGAGGACTTTGCGATCACCCGTCCGTGCCCGCCCTGCACCATCCACAAATCATGATGCCCCAGGTTGATCGCCCGAGGGTCCAGCTTCAAGTTGTCCGCCGCGTCTTCCGAGTCCTGCACCGCGCCCAGCAGCGAGTCCGCACGCCCCTGCAGCCGCAGGTCAAACGAGCGCACCTGCTCGTGCAGCGTAAAGAAAAGCGTGGCAAACGAAATCCCCAGCGCCAGCGCAAACTCCAGCGCCAGCACCACGGCCAGCAGCCTCCGGCGCAGGGAATACCGCCTCATGCCTGCCTGCCGCGATCCCCGGTCATCAGCCGGTAGCCTCTGCCGCGCAGCGTCTCAATCCACGGATCATCCCCCGCTCCGCTCAGCTTGCGCCGCAGGTTCGAGACGTGCGCCTCGATCACGTTCGAGTGGTGCTCCCAGTTGTAGTCGTACAAATGCTCCAGCAGGCTCTGCTTTGAGATGATCGTTCCCGGCCGGTGCCCCAGAAACTCCAGCACGCGATACTCCGTCGGCGATACCTCCACCGGCTCGCCGCGCAGCCGAATCGTCTTCTCCACCGTGTCCAGAACCAGCTCGCCAATCTTGATCACTGGGTGGCTTACGCCCTTTCCGCGCCGGATCAGCGCCTTCGCGCGCGCCAGCAGCTCGCCCAGGTCAAACGGCTTCGCCAGGTAGTCGTCCGCGCCGGCGTTCAGCAACTTCACTACCGACGATTTCTCCGCCACCGCCGTCAGCACCAGCACCGGCGTGCCCGTGCCCTTGGCGCGAATCTCCTTCAACACCCCGGCCCCGTCCAGTCCCGGCAGCATCAAGTCCAGAATCACCAGGTCATATTCGGCCTGCCGGGCAAGTTCGCGCCCGTCCAGCCCATTGTTGGCCACGTCCACGGCCCATCCCGGGCCCTCCCGCATCGCCGCCGCAATGTTCTGCGCCACGCGCGGCTCGTCTTCGATCACAAGTACCCGCATGCCCCAAGGTTACGCCCTTCGCCGTGCGTCAGGCACCACCCATATGTGACAAAAAATGCCCGGAGCAAGGCCCCGGGCAGGAATGGGAGGATGCAACTCTATGGGCTTACCACTTCACCGACGTAATCGAGTCCGGCGGCAACAACAGATCCATCGCCTGGTCGTGCAGCGTCACCTGCAGCGCCTGCTCACCGCCGCGATTCGTTACCACCAGCACGCGGCTGCCGTCGGGGTTCTCCACCGCCACATGCGAAATCTGCGGAAACTCACCCCATGAACCAATCACCCGGCTGCCCCGGTCAATCAGTTTGGAGTAGTGCGCAAACGCCCAGAATTGTCCGCTGCGCGTTACTTTGTTGGTTCCTGAGTGCAGCGTCACCACGCCCCCGCAGTGGAACGGCCCAATATCCGGCTTCCCGTGCTCGTCCAGCACCAGGTTCCAGCTCACAATGCACCGCGCCCAGTTCCGCAGAATCCCGGTAAACGTCTCCGACCATTTCGCCCAGTCGGTCGCATAGGCCGGGTCCGTTATGTCCGGTCCGCCCTCGGTCCAGTACGCATGCTTGTCAGGAAACATGTCGTGCACCCGCGTCATCGCGTCCGGCTTGCCCACGTAGCCATGCCACGCCACGCCGTCCACATATTTATAAACTTCCGGATCACTTAGCTCATCGACCGCACGTCCCCATAGGTTGTAGTTATGGTCCAGGATCCAGATTTTCGTATCTATATTCTGTTTCGCGAAGGTCGGCCCGAGATGCCCTTTTACGAAATTCATCTCGTATTCCTGCCCCCACTCGCACTGCGTCATCCGCCCGTCCTGGTTCGTGTCCACCTCGTTCTGCACGGTGACTGCGCGAATCTTCACTCCCGCAGCCTCGTAATCCTGCAGGAACTTCACAAAGTAGTTCGCATAGGCAGGGAAGTACGTGTCCACCATCGCCCCGCCCAGCAGCGAGTTGTTGTCCTTCATCCATGCCGGCGGAGACCAGGGCGACGAAAAGTAAAACAGCTCGGGATTCACCCCTGCCGCCGCCCGCAGCATCGGCAGAATATAAGCCTTGTCGTGATCGATGCTGAAGTGCTTCAACTCCGGATCAGGCGTTGGCGACTCATCGAAACTGTACGCGCTCAGCGAGTAATCACTCGATCCGATCGTCGTGCGCGCTACGGAAAACCGTAGCCCCTGCGGCCCAAAGCAATCCTCCAGAATCGCCCTCCGCTTTGCCTCCGGAGCATGCTTCAGCAGGTAGCAGGAAGCTCCCGTCATCGCCGCGCCGAATCCCAGAATGTCCTGATACTTGCGCTCCGGGTCCAGGTGGATGCTCATGGCGCGTGTTGCAACACCTTTCTTCCACTCGGGTGCGGCGATCGGCTGAAAACGCTTCCCGGCCGTCGTCTGCCACGCTGCCTCCGCGTTCCCTGATCCATGCCCCGCAGATTCCTGGCTGGTTGCGCTCCATGCCAGTCGCGATCCAGAACCTGCCGCCGCAGCCGAGGCTGCCGCCAGTTTCAAAAACGTCCGCCGATTGTGTATTTTCATCCCTTCAGCCTCACAAAAACGATTTATCGCAAGTAATCCCCAATTTGCAGAGACAAACGCTTTGTCTAGTCAAACTACCGTAATACTTTCCACTTGACAATCCTTCTGGCGATTTGTTGATATCTAACGCGGCTCCACTTGTGGGGTCGTACGCCCATTGCAGACAATCGGTTGTCTGCCAGAACAAGATGATTACGCCTTATTTTCTGGATTTTGTAGCACTTTCCGGGGCACAAGCCTGTTGTGGGCAAGTCTTACTCGCTGATTCAAAAACAGAGATTCGGGATTTTCCCGGACAGAGAAGGTCTGCACCGCTCAGTGCGGATTGCAGATTTGGAACGGATTGTTCAGGAGGAACAGTATGTGGAAATTCATTCGCACGAGTCTTGTGATCGCCGTCCTGATGACAGGCGTCCTCGGCTACGCGCAAAGCACCAACTCCGGTGACCTCTCCGGTACGGTAACGGATACGACCGGCGCGGTTATCCCCGGCGTCACCGTCACCGTCAAGGACGTCACCAAGGACGTAACCCACACCTACATGACCAACAATGCCGGCGTCTATGACACCGGCGCCATCGTCGCCGACGAGTACCTCGTCACGTTCGCGAAAGAAGGCTTCAAGACACTGGTGCGCGGACCGATCACCCTCACCGTCGGCTCCACCACCTTGAATGCGACCCTGAATGTCGGTGCGGCGACCCAGAAGATTACAGTCACCACCAGTCTGCCGCTGCTCAACACCAGCACTGGCTCCCAGACCGACACGCTCAATGCGCAGACCATGCAGAAGCTGCCCCAGACCGGCTCCGCAGACTGGGAGAACTTCATCTGGCTCCAGCCCGGCACCGCCGGTTCGCCGGAAAATGCCAGCACCTCCAACACCCCGGGCATGGGAGCAGTGTCGGTAAACGGCAACCTGCCCTACGCCACCACCCTGCAGGACGGCGCAACCACCACCCTGCCCATGAGCTCCAACTCCAACACCACCATCTTCGAGACCACTTCCGAGGTCAAGATCAGCAAAACGGCCTTCTCGGCGCAGTACGGTCTCGGCAACATCGTCTACAACCAGATCACCAAGGGCGGCTCCAACAAATTCCACGGTGTCGGCTATGAGTACTTCCAGAACAACGCTCTGAATGCAGCGCCTTACGCATTCGGGCAGCACGCCTCGGTCCCGTTCCTTCGCTACAACAACTTCGGCTTCTCGGTGAGCGGTCCCATCGTTCCGCATCACGCATACTTCTACTTCGATTACGACAAGACCATTGACAACGGCGGCGCAGCCAACGGCTTCATCACCGTACCTTCGCCGGCGATCATGAGCGGTGATTTCACGGCTCCCGGCTTGCCAACACTCTACGATCCAACCAACCAGACCATCCAGCAGACGGGGACCTACACCTACATGGGTAGTCAGTATCCCGGCGGGTCGCTCACCGTTACTTGTCCGTGCGTGATTCGCCCGACCTTTATCTCGGAATATGGAAGCAACAAGATTCCGGCCCAGATGATCAGCGCGGTGGCCCAGAAGATCGAGGCCTACTACCCCAAGGCAAATGCGACCGGACAGGTCTCCGGCGGCTACGCGCAGAATAACTACTTCTACAACACTCCCAGCTCAAACCCGCTCAACCGCTATTTTGGTCGTTTGGACTGGGACATCACCCAGAACAATCGGCTCACCATCACCGACACGGAGGCGGACAACCCGGCTACCTATCTCAACCAGGGCCTCTGTCCCATCAACTGTCAGTCTGGCGATGTCAGCAACGTGAACTCCTCTATCTCCGACGTCTGGACCTTCAGCGCAAATCTGATCAACCAGGCCAACTTTGGATTTACCGATCAGCTTAACTTCTTCCAGCCTTATACGCTCAACCAGGGTTTCCCCGCCAAGCTCGGCTGGCAGTTCGCCAAGGCCGATAACTTCCCGAATATCGGCATCGGCGGGTTTTACGGCCTCGGTTCGTCCACAAACGCTGTCTACAAGGAGTTCGTCTTCGATCCCTCGGATGTGGTCACCCTCATCCGCGGACGTCACGTCCTCCACTTCGGCGGCGAGTTCCTCGTCAACCGCGCGGACGCCACGGCATGGGGCAACATCAACGCCGGCAGCATGGGCTATAACGGCGATTACACCTCCGCTGGTGGCGCAGTCACCGCTCCTTACGACGGCTTCTCCTATGCCGACTTCCTGCTCGGTCAGACGCAAAACTGGAACGCCGGCGTTACACCGGAATACGGTGGCCGCTGGAAGAGCCCGCAGCTCTTCGTTCAGGACGACTACAAGATGCGTCCCAACCTCACCATCAACCTCGGCCTTCGCTGGGAGGGGGAAACCGGCTGGTCTGAGGTCCACGGCAACATGGCGTCTTTTGACCCAAATGTCATCAATCCGGCAAACAACATGCCCGGCGCCATGTGGTACGGCACCACGCATGCGAATGGCCGCACTCAGCTCCAAAAGCCCAAGTGGAACATCTTCCTGCCTCGCTTCGGCTTCAGCTATGAGCCCATGGCAAACACGGTCATCCGTGGTGGCTTCGGCATCTTCGCTGCCGGCTGGTCGGAAGATACCTACGGCGCAGGTATGGGCGGTGAATTCGGAAGCAGCGGCGGCTACACCGATACCACCAATGGTATCTGCCCTGTAGTGCAGCTCGACTCCAACGGTCAGAGCCCTGACACTGCCGACCCCGGTTGCGGAGTCGCTGGATACAATCCAAACTCCATCGATTCCTTCTACCTCACGGCGCCCACCGGAGCTGCCTCCAGAAACGGTGCCGGCTACGTGCCGTACAATCCCTATCACACTCCAGTGCCCACCAACTATCAGTGGACCATCGCTCTGCAGCGTCAGCTCGGACTCAACTATTCCGCCCAGATCTCCTACGTCGGCAACCATGGCGACAATCTGCCCTTCCCGGGTGATTACAACCAGGTGCCTCAGTCCAAGCTGGGACCAAACGATGCGCAGTATCAGCCATACCCGATCTTCAACTACATCGGTGGCAGCACCAACAACGCCATCTCCAACTACAACGCACTGCAGGCAATGCTCAACAAGCGCATGAACGATGGCCTGCAGTTCGAGGTCAACTACACATGGTCGCACTTCCTCGACGAGCAGGACTCCTCGGGCTGGGGCAGCCGCGGTGGTTACCAGTCGTATCAGAACTTCCACGATCCAAGAGCCAACTACGGCAACTCCAACTTCGACATCCGCAATATGTTGAAGGGCGAAGTGGTCTACGAACTCCCGTTCGGCAAGGGTCGCATGTTCCTCAACAAGAATATGTGGCTCGATGAAGCGGTCGGCGGATGGCAGACAGCGGTCACGTTCGTGGCCCAGTCTGGTAACCCGTTCACCCTGACCACTGCTTTCGGCAACACCTCCAATAACCAGTCGGGCCCCTACACGCAGTATCCGAACATCGTAGGCAACTACCAAGTTACCGGCAGTCGGCAGCAGCGGCTCCTCAACTGGTACAACACTAACGCCTTCGCAGTGCCGGCGGCTTACACCTACGGCGACTTCCGGCGCAACACCATCTCCGGTCCCGGACTCTCCGAGGTCAACATGTCACTCGGCAAGACCTTTGCTCTTTGGCCGGCGCACAACGTCAACTTCGAGCTTCGCGCGAATGCGACCAACGTGCTCAACCACCCGAGCTTCGGTCAGCCCGGAACCACCATTGCACCTGCGGCCAACCAGCCCAGCATCGCCATCAACGGTGTCACCGTCGGTGGCCGTGCCATGGAGCTGTACGGTCGCATCTCCTTCTAACTCCTGTTGTCTCATCAACCGGAGAGACGGTGGTATCCCCACCGTCTCTTCTTTTTTGTCCCCCCTACCCCAAAACGGGTATCGTGAAACGTACAGCAATGTCTTTCTCCAAGTCTCTCTTCGTGACTCTCCTCCTGTCGGCCACCTGCGCCGTTGCTCAGGCGCAGCCTGAGCCCCAGCCGCAAGCACAGCCGCAAGCGCAAACCCATCCCGCCCCAACGCGCGCCCAGCAGATCGCCGAGCACAGCCGCAAGGCGGAAATGTACCTCCAGCAGAAGCGCCCCGACCTCGCCATTCCTCAACTCCAGGACGTAGTCCGCCTCGACCCCAGCAACGTCGAAGCGCAGGCCAATCTCGGCGTGCTGCTCTTCTTCCGCGGCCAGTATGCCGACGCAGTCCCCGCGCTGCGCACCGCGCTCCGCCTCCATCCCGGCCTCACCCGCATCCGGGCCCTGCTCGGCATGAGCGAAGAGCACACCGGCGATCTCCCCGCCGCGCAAAAAGATCTCGAAGCCGCCTTCGCCGCGCTCAAAGAACCCAAAATCCAGATGCAGGTCGGCCTCTCCCTCGTGCACGTCTATCGCGTCACCGACCACCTGGAAAAGGCCGCCCAGGTCATCTCCGTGCTCCAGCAGCAGCAGCCGACCAATCCCGAGCTCATCTACATCGCCTACCGCCTCTACTCCGACCTCGCTGGCGAATCCATGCTCAGCCTCTCGCTCGTCGCGCCCAACTCCGCGCAGATGCACGCCGTGCTCGCCCACGAGAACGCCCTGCAGAACAAAAACGAGGCAGCCATCGCCGAGTACCGCAAGGCCCTCGCCATCGATCCCAAACTCCCCGGCGCGGACTTCGAACTCGCCGACCTCCTCCGCAACGCCAACGACGTCAAGCAGCAGGCCGAGGCCGCATCCATCTTCCAGGCCGCGCTCAAGGCCAATCCCTACGACGAGCCCTCCCTCGTCGCACTCGGCGACATGGCCCTCAAGCAGGGCAACTTCCAACAGTCCAGGAGCTACTTCGACCGCGCGCTCAAAATCAATCCCAACGACTCTGACGCCAACTTCGGCCTCGCCAAAACCCTCATCGGCATGAACCAGCCCAAGCAGGCTCTGCCGATCCTCGAAAAAACCGTCCAGCTTGACCCCACCAACGCCTCCGCGCACTTCCGCCTCGCCACCCTCTACCGCCAGCAGGGCCGCCAGCAGGACGCGCGCAAGCAACTCGAAATCTTCCAGCGACTCCACCAGCTCAAGGACAAGCTCTCCGCCATCTACAAAAAAATGCACCAGGAGTCTCAGCAAGGCTCCGGAGGCATGAGTGCGCAGTAGTTTCTCCATCGAGGTCCGTAGCGCATGAGCCGTAGCTTCACCCGCAGCAGAACGATCCTCTCGCTCGCCTGCCTCGCCTTGCTTCTGCTTGCGCTCAGCGGCTCATCTTCGCGCGCCCAGGCCCCCGTGCACGCAAAGCCGCCCGCGCCCGCAGCGCCTGACATTCGCCTCGTTGACATCACCAAGTCCACCGGCATCAACTTCAACCACCTCTCCTCGCCCGACGACAAATACATCGCCGAGTCCATGAGCGGCGGTGTCGCCATCATTGACTACAACCGCGACGGCCATCCTGATATCTACTTCACTAACGCGCCCAGTGTCGCCATGGCTCTCAAAGGCCAGTCCGCCGAAGGCGCGCTCTATCGCAACAACGGCAACGGCACCTTCACCAACGTCACCAAACAGGCCGGCCTCGACCATACCTGCTGGGCCATGGGCGCGGTCGTCGGCGACTACAACAACGACGGCTGGCCCGATCTCCTCATCACCTGCCTCAATGGCGTCGAACTCTATCGCAACAACGGCAACGGCACCTTCACCAACGTCACCAAACAAGCTGGCCTCGCCGGCGATCACGGATGGGCCACCGGCGCGTCTTTTGCAGACATCGATGGCAATGGTTACGACGACCTTTTCGTCCCGCACTATGTCGTCTTCCACCTGCACCACCTGCCCAGGATGGGCTCCGCGCAAACCTGCGAGTTCCAGGGCATCGCCGTGCAGTGCGGCCCGCGCGGACTCCCCGGCTCGCCCGACAATCTCTACCACAACAACGGGAATGGAACCTTCACCGATATCTCCGTAAAGGCCGGCGTCGAGGACTCACAGCACCTCTACGGCCTCACCTCCGTCTGGCACGACTTCAACCACGACGGCCATCTCGATCTCTTCGTCGCCAACGACAGCGGACCAAACTACCTCTACATCAACAACGGCCACAACCACTTCACTGACGATGCCATGCTAGCCGGCGTCGCCTACAGTCAGAACGGCCACGAGCAGGCCAACATGGGCGTCGCCCTCGGCGACTACATGCACACCGGCCGCTTCAACATCGCCATCACACACTTCAGCGGTGAATACACTTCGGTCTACCGCAACGACGGCAACCTCAACTTCACTGACGTTTCCTTCGCCTCCGGCATCGCCCGCTCCACCACGCACGACGTCGGCTGGGGCGACGCCTTCGTCGACCTCGACAACAGCGGATGGGAAGACTTCATCCAGGTCAACGGCCACGTCTACCCGCAGGTGGATACGCGTCCCATCGGCACGCGCTTCCGCGAGCCCAAGCTGCTCTTCTGGAACAACCACAACGGCACCTTTCGCGACGTCAGCAATCTCGTCGGCCCCGCCCTTCAAATTCCGCAAGTCAGCCGCGGCCTCGCCCTCGCCGATCTCTTCAACGATGGTCACGAAGACATCGTCATCGAAAACCTCATCGGCCAGCCCATGATCCTCGAGCCCCAGTACACCGACCACAAGGATGATCATCACTGGGTCGAGTTCGAACTCGAAGGCGTCAAGTCCAATCGCCTCGCGCTCAACGCGGTCCTCACCGCCACCGCAGGCAAGCTAGTGCAGAAGCAGGAAATTCTGAGCGGTGGCAGTTACATTTCCCAAAGCAGCCTCCGCGTTCACTTCGGTCTGGGCGCGCACACCACCGTCAATACGCTCAGCATCCACTGGCCGGCAGGCGAAACCCAGGTCATCAAGAACATCGCCGCCGACCACATCTATGCCATTAAGGAAGGCGTCGGCATCGTCCCCTTCAAGGACATTCGCCCCACCGCGCCGGCAAAGCAGTAACACCGGGATCTCTTCCATCTCGCGCGGCCATCATCCTGCTGTAATAGACAATCGATTGCTTCATCGGCTATCGTATCTCCGCCGACAATCTCTGCACTGGAGAGGTTTTCCCCATGCGAAAATTCCTTTGCCTCGTCCTTCTGCTTGCCCTCGCCGCGCCGCTCTTCGCGCAAAGTCAATCCGTCTTCACCGAGCGCCCCAACGACCCCAACGCCGTCTATCTCAAAGCGCCGTCAGACGGAGTTGCCGACGCCAGCGCCGCTTTGCAGGCCGCCATCAACAAGGTGCAGGCAACCGCGAATGAAGGCATCGTCTTTGTGCCCTCCGGTCGCTATCGCATCACGCGCACCATCTACGTCTGGCCCTCCGTGCGCATCATCGGCTATGGCCCCACGCGGCCGCTCTTTGTCCTCGCGCCCAACTCTCCCGGATATAGCAACAGTCTGGGTTACATGTTCTTTTTTGCCGGCGGACGCCCCGGGTATCTTCCCCGCTGGTTCCATCCCAGCCCGTCGGCTCCGGCCACGCCCGGCATCGTGCCGCCCAACAACACCGTGCCCGACGCCAACGCAGGAACCTTCTACTCGGCCATGAGCAACGTCGATATCCAAATCGACAAGGGCAACCCCGGCGCGGTCGCCATCCGCTTCCACGTTGCGCAGCACTGCTATCTCTCGCACATGGTCTTCCACATCGGCTCCGGCCTTGCCGCTATCAAAGACGTGGGCAATGAGGCAGAGGACCTTCATTTCTACGGCGGCCAGTACGGCATCATCAGCGGGCAAACCTCGCCCGGCTGGCAGTTCACCTTGCTCGACTCCAGCTTCCAGGGCCAGCGCGTCGCCGCTATCCGCGAGCACGAGGTCGGACTCACCATGAGCCACGACGTCATTCGCAACACCCCGCGTGGCATCGTCATTGACAAGGGCTACCCCGACGAAGTGTGGATCGATCACACACGCTTCGAGCACATCACCGGCCCGGCCATCACCATCAGCGATGATCTCAATCCTCGCACCGAGGTCACCATGCGCAGCATTGCCTGCCTGCATGTGCCGGTCTTCGCAAAACTCCGCGAAAGCGGCAAAACCCTCACGGGCAAAGGCGACAGCTATTTCGTTTCCAGCTTCACGCATGGCCTTACGCTCGCCAGTGCTGCCGATCAGGGAACTATCCGCACCCGATTCCACGCAAACGCGCAGGCCTCACTCCCCAGCTTCTCCACGCCTGTCATCCGCGCACTGCCGCCCATGCAAAGCTGGGTCAACGTGCAGTCGCTCGGCGTCCAGGGCAACGGCAAAACGGACGACACCGCCGCGCTGCAGCAGGCCATCGATCACCACCGCGTGCTTTATTTCCCTATCGGCCACTACATCATCACCGGCACACTGCACCTGCGGCCAGATACGGTGATCATTGGCCTGCACCCCAGCTCCACCCAACTTGTGATTCCCGATGGTACTGCGGCATTTCAGGGCGTTGGCGCTCCCGTGCCGCTCATCGAAGCGCCTAAAGGCGGAGACAACATCGTCAGCGGACTCGGCCTGTACACCAACGGCATCAATCCACGCGCCGTTGCCGCGCTCTGGATGTCCGGGCCCAACTCCCTCATGGACGATGTGCGCTTCCTCGGCGGTCACGGGACTGACACCGCCGGCGGCAAGCGCCTCAACCCCTACAACAGCACGCACACCGGCGACCCCGATCCGCTGCGCCGGTGGGACTCCCAGTATCCCAGCCTCTGGATCACCAACGGCGGCGGCGGCACCTTCGCCGATATCTGGACGCCCAGCACCTTTGCGCAGGCGGGGCTTTACATCTCCCACACCGCAACGCCGGGCCGCATTTACGAGCTCTCCTGCGAGCACCACGTCCGCAACGAGGTCAAGCTCAACCACGTCGCCAACTGGAAAATCTTCGCGCTGCAAACCGAAGAGGAATGGGGAGAAAGCGCCACCGCGCTGCCGCTCGAAATCCAGAACTCCCACAACATCCTCATCGCCAACTATCACAGCTATCGCGTCATCGGCAGCTATCATCCATTCCCCGAGGCGATTCGCGTCACCAACTCGTCCAACATTCAAATCCGCAATCTGTTTGTGAACAGCAACAGCGTCGTGCCATTCGATAACAGCGTCGATGTGCAGTCCACGCACACCTACGTGCGCGCCTTCAACCTGGCTGTGCTCAACCTGCCCGGCCACACCGTGCCGCCGCCGCCCAACCACGCAGCATCCGTCCTCGCTGCGGGAGCCAGATTGCAAAAGCTCGCAGGTGGATTCTTCACGCTGGGCGGCGCAGCCGTCAGCCCCACCGGCCAGCTTTACTTTGTGGACACGCGCTTCCAGCGCATCTATCGCTGGGACGCGGCAAAGAGGGAAGCGGTCGTCGTTCGCGACACGCCCATCCAGCCGCGCAATCTGGTCTTCGATAAGTCGGGAGATCTGATCGTCACCTCCTACCTGGGCAACGGCACGGTCTACACCTTCAAGCCCGGAACCCCGGAAACCGAAATCACCCTGCTTCCTCCGCAGAAGGCGCAGCCGCGACCCGGCGCTACTCCCGTTCTGCCCACCGGGTACTGGAGCATCGATGGGGAAAATCCTCGTCCGCACCCGTGGCAATACGTTTCGCCGGATGGGAGCCTGTACCTTTCCACCACCAACAGTTTTGTGAACGGAGTGCTCTCATGGGGCACCAAGATGGCGCCCGTACTGCATGCTTCCGGACTCGTGAAGGCGGTTCCGGGCCACCCCTTTTACCTCACCGCCCAGTCCGATGAGCAGACGTGGAAGGCAAATGTAACTGACTCCGGAGCAATTACCGGAATGAGCCTATTCGCCCAGAAGGGAGGAGATAGCGTCGTCCAGGATAGCGCCGGGGACGTGTTTCTGGCCGCAGGCCAGATCTACGTCTACGGGAACGATGGCAAGCAAATCGGGATCATGGATGTCCCACAGCGGCCCATCGGTCTTCTCTTCGGCGGTAAAGAAATGCACACCCTGTACATCTTGACTCACGGCAACCTCTACTCCATCCGGACTCTTCATCCCGGACTATGATCGTTCCGAATATAAATGGTTCTGCCGTTGAAATCCTGCCGGTAAAACCATTTTCTTCGGCTGTCATTATTTCCACCCAAAGGCGCCTCGCACCAGTGAAATCTCTGGTTCCTGCGCCTGCTCGAAATAAATAGTGACCACATCAAACCGGGCAGCCGCCTCCGGCACGTCTGCCCGCTTCAGATAGCGCCGCGCCAGTCGCCTCAGGGTGCGCCGCTTGTCCTCATCCACGGCCGCTTCTGCCGTCGCCGTATCCCGCTTTGATCGCGCCTTTACTTCCACAAAACAAAGCCGGTTGCCATCCCAGCCCACCAGGTCCAGGTCGCCCGGCGCAATATGCGACCTCCAGCCCTGCGCCACAATCGTGTAACCCTCCCGCCGCAGGTGGAAGTAAGCCGCCAACTCCCCGCGCCAGCCCACCGCCAGGTGCTCCGTCAGGCCCTCCCGGGGCTGTAATCGCTGCAGCCAGCGCTCCAGCCAGTTCAGCCACGCCAGTGCCCGGGGCGTCATCTTCGAGGGAATCGCGGAGTTCGTCGTCGCAGCCATGCCGCCATTGTGGTCGGAATTCCCGGCCACGCCAACGGCACCGAGGTCACAAAGTGCAGGCGTCCCAACACGTTTCCCGAAAAACGGCTTACCCATCCCATTCCGGAACCTCCAAAAAGATGTGCGATCGCAGCCACATGCGGCATAATCCTCTCATCGCTGCATCTACCTACTTATGGCAACAAGCACATCCACTCGTAAGCGCAGCCTGCCCAGGGGCTTGCTCGCCGGCCTCATCGGAGGCATCGCCGGCGCTGCCGTCATCCTGGTCGCCGAAGAAATCTTCCCGCCCCAGCCCCCAAACCAGTCCCCAAACCAGTCCGAAGACCAGCCTGCAGGCCGGTCCGCGCTCATCCCAGCCCTCATCGCCGCGTCTCAAACCCCATCCCCGGCCGCCGAGCCAGCCCGAATCAAAACCCAGCAATACAAAGCCCTGCACTGGGCCTTCGCTGCCGCCGCCGGAGGCGTCTACGGCATCGCCGCCGAACTTGAACCCACCCTCGCAGCATGGCGCGGCGCCGCCTTCGGCATCACCCTCAACCGCCTCACGCATGAGTCCCTGCTGCCCCGCATGGGCATCACTCCGTCTAAAGAGGAGCAGTCCACGCAGGCCCGCGTCAGCAGCTGGATCAGCCACGCCGCGTACGGTATCGCCACCGACTCAATCCGCCGCATCGTGCGCCGCCTGCTGTGACGGGGCAGCCTGTCATGCGCACCAGCTTTTTTGAACAAATCGTCATCCTGAACCGCCTGATGGCGGTGACATAATACGGGAGCCGAGTCTCAGTCATTCTCTCGCTCCCGCCTGCTCAGCCATGAAAGTTGCCGCCATGACTGTTTCCCGCCCCCGCCCAGCACCTCAACTGCGCCGCAGCCTCATCGCCGCAGCCTGCCTGGCCCTCTGCGCTCACGCGCTCATCGCCCAGCAAACGCTCACCGTCCCGGCCAGCGCCCCGCTCGACGTCGCACTCGTCCACCACGCCCCCATGAAAGTAGGAGCGCCCCTCACCGCGCGCGTCCTCTACCCCGTCTACGTGGATAGCCGCCTCGCCATTCCCGCCACCAGCACCCTCCAGGGCTACGTCGTCGCCCTCAAGCCCAACAAAAAGGCCCGCCGCAGCGCCCTATTTTACGCCGACTTCACCCCCTACGACACTCCCGTCGTCCGCTTTGACCAGCTCACCCTGCCCAGCGGCAAAACCTACGCCATCACCACCCCGGACGCCTCCGGCGGCACACCCGTCCTGCACCTCACCGCCGCCACGCCGCACGGCAAAAAAGCCTTCCTCAAGGCTGAATTCAACCTCGCCAAACAGCGCGCCAAAGCCGAAGCCGCGCTCGTCACCGCCCCCGGCCGCCTCGACCGTCTCCGCCAGTTCGTCTACAGCCAGTTGCCCTGGCATCCGCAGCGCGTCGTCAAGGGAACCGCCTGGACCGTCCATTTCTCCCAGCCCGTCACCGTGGCCGACCCCGCCCAACCCGGCAAGCTCAACCCAACCTCCGCCGCCGCCCATGTCAACCACCCCGCGACGCAGGCCTCCGCCAACACCGGCGCCTGGCTGCTCGACGCCTACCTCACCTCCACCATCAGCTCGGCCACGAGCAAGCCCGGCGACCACTTTCAGGCCTACGTCGCCCAACCGGTATCTGGCCCCCACCACAAGCTCGTCGTGCCGGAAGGAGCCCTGCTCATCGGCACCATCACCCGCTCCAAACCTGCGCGCAGATTCGGTCGCAAAGGCAGTCTCCGCTTCACGTTTAATGAATTAAAGCTGCCCAGCGGCAAATCCAGGCCCGTGCAGGGAACGCTCGCCGCCGCCGATGCCGCGCGCTCCGCCGACCTCCGCATTGACTCTGAAGGCGGCATCGCGCCCAGAAAGAGGCCCGGCAAGCTCATCATTCCACTGGCCTTTTCGTTACTCGCAGTGCACGGGCTCGACAGTGACGGCAGCCCGGCAGAGAGCGGCGCCACCGCCTCCAACGGAGGCGGCATCGTGGGCCGTATCATCGGCATCACCGCCGGCTCTCGCGAGCTTGCTACCGGCATCGGCGCTTACGCCGCGGCACAGTCGTTTTACAACCACTGGCTCGCCCGCGGTCAGAATGTCACGTTTCCTCAAAACACCCGCATCGAGGTCGTCACCGCGCCCGCGCCCCACCGCATGGCCATGCCGGCGGCCAGCGCCGCCCATACCCACTGATCCCGTCCCGGCAAGGCTCCGCAAAATTACAAAGCCTGCGTCTTCTCCTCGGAAATCACTTCGCCGGCATGCTCGCTCTCCGCCGCCACTTCCCGCAGCGAAATCCGCTCCACCCGAGCCCATATCAGTCCCATCGGAACCACGCTCAGGTAGGTCACAATCAGCAGCATCGCCGAGCAGCCCAGCGAAGGCTCCGCGGGCACTCCAAAAAATCCCTGGAAGACCGCCGCCACTGCCGCAATCTGCGTAAACCATCCAATCACCGGCAGTTGCACCGTGCTCGCCGCCATGCTCGCACCCATCAGCAGCATGCAGCGCGTCAGCGTCAGCGTGTGCAGTTGTGGCGAGTGCGCAAAGGCATGCGCCGTTTCCAGGTACGCCACCGTGATCATGCTCCACATCAGCAGGCTCTGCCCAAACGCCAGCGCCACCTCTCGTACTGAGGCCAGCACCTCCAGCCCACTCCGGAACGCCAGTATCTTCGACGCAATCCCTTCGCCCAGCTTCGGTGCAAATCCGCCAGACACGCTTCGGGAACCGCGCGCCATCGCGTTGCCGCCCAGCCGCACCGACGCCGCCAGCACCGCCACGCCAATCGTGGCAATCAGCCCGATCATCGCAAAATGTCGCACCAGCTCCGGATGAGGCATCGTCTTCTTGTCCGGAGCAAAACTCAGAAGCCCCGAGAAGATCAGCGCAAACGCGTCCAGGTCGAACATGCGCTCCACCACGTACACCGCAAGCTGCGCGCTCACCGTCGTCTTCAGCTTCTTCGCCGTCAGGTAGGGGCGCATCAGGTCCGCCGGCCGCCCCAGCAGCGCCACGCCCGTATAGCCAATCACCTGCGGTCCTATCGTCTCCCGCCAGTTGCTCTTCTTCATCGGCGAAAGCAACACAGACCATCGTGCCGCGCGAATCCAGTAGGCCAGCCAGATCATGCTGACGCCGATCGCTATCCGCCACCAGCTTACCTGCGCAATCTGCTCAATAAATACGTGCCAGTTAAAGTGGATCCGGCCTCGCCCGAAATAAACAATCGCTGCCAGCCCAGCCAGCAGTAGCAGGCCCAGTATCCAGTTCTTTTTCTTCAACGATGTGCTCCCGTGGGCTCTCTTTTTTTCTAATGAATCGCCTCGGCAGAAGCCATCAGCGAATGCCGCGCTCTCACTCGAGCCTCATACCGCAGGTTGTACTCGTGGATCACGCGTGCCACATACCGGCGCGTCTCCGGGTAGGGAGGAATTCCATGCCATCGGTCTACGGCTCCCGGACCGGCGTTGTACGCCGCCAGCGCCAGGGCCAGGTTGTTGTGGTAGCGCGTCAGCAGGCTGTCCAGGTAGGCCGTTCCGCCGCGTACGTTCTGCGCGCTTGCAAAGCTGTTCTTCACTCCCAGTTTAGCTGCGGTTCCCGGCATCAGTTGCATCAATCCGCGCGCTCCCGCCGGGCTCACCGCCCTGGGATTTCCGTCGCTCTCCACGGCAATCACGCTCTCCAGTAGCGCTGTATCAATATCGTGCTTCCGGCCCTCCCGCACCAGCACATCATGCAGGTCCTCCGGTTTTTGCTTCCGGCCGGCCTCAGCCTTTGCCGCATGGCTCGCTGCCGCTTCCTGCGGCAGAGGCCGCTCCGCCACAATTTCCTTTGCATTCACTTCGATGAAATTCTTCGAGCCAGGGTCCAGAAATAACTGCACCCGGCTCCCCGCCCGCTGCAAATGGTCGCACGTCAGCGAATAGCCGTTCTTCAGCACCACCTGCTCGACCGCGCGCGCCGGGGCTGCCGCCGCCAGCGCCAACGCGCCGCAAACCATCCAGAAAAAAGCATCTCTCAGGCGAAGACTCATCCCGTTACAGCGCCACCTCGGTCGCTCTGTCTATGGGACGCGCCCCGCCGCCTGCCCGCTCACCCACTACGGACTCAACCACTTGCGCCACGCCGTCCTCGTCGTTGCCGGGGGCAATCCACCAGCCACGCTTCCGAGCCTGCTCCAGCAGGTCAGGAGCGCCATTGCCCATCACCACTGCCCGCCCCGCCCAGGCCAGCATCGGCTCGTCGTTCCAGTTATCGCCAATCGCCATCACCTGCCCGGCGTCCAGCCCCCGTTGTCCGGCCAGCCGCGCCAGCGCCTGCCCCTTCGAGCAGCCCGGTGGCAGCAGGTCCAATATCGTCAAATCCCGCGCAGGATACTCCGTCCGATGCATCTCCAGCGTCTCCGCATAGTCGCTCGCGCTCAGCCAGCTCTCTGCCGCCCGCATCGCCTTCACCGCGCCGCAAATCATGCCCTGGATCGGCTCCGCCCCGCCGTCAAACGCCCGCTCCAGAGGATTCACCTCTTCCAGAACCGCACGGTTTGCCTCCACCCAGCCATGAATCTGTGCATACGCCGCCGCAAACGACTCCAGAACCATCTCTCCCGGTCCCTCGCGATCAAACGTAAATACTACCGTGCCGCCGAATGGCCGCAGCGCCCCGCACAGTCCCCGCGAGGTCGCCAGCGGAAGCGTAAAGTGATCCATCCGCTCCCCGTTCAGCCGCCGCGTCACGCTCCCGTTCGAGGAAATCAACACCGTCTCCTCCGGCTGCCCGGCACGCTCCAGAATCGGCGACGCATACCGGTGCCGCCGCCCCGTGGCAATCACCACCTCAATCCCGCTCTCGCGAGCCAGCTCCAGCGCCCGCCGCGTCCGCTCCGTCACCTCTCCGCCAGCGGAAGGCAAAAGCGTCCCATCAATATCAATCGCAATCAGTTCCACCGGCGCCAGCATGCTCCTAGTCTACCGGTAAGCCGCAAATTGAGCGGTGTCCGTGAGCGTCCTTCCGACGGGCACGCCAAGCCGAGGCCCCAAAAACGTTGTCGTCCTGAGCAAAGCGAAGAGCTTGCCCTGAGCTACGCGGAAGAGCCTGCCATGAGCAACGCCGAAGGGATCTGCAGTCCGTCCCTCGGTACGAACCGGGGACATCCCTGACAGATTGAACCGGACGGACACAAGACAATAAGGGTGCCCCATCCAAGCTCCGCCTGGGTGGGAACGGAGAATGCCAGGTCCAGAACTCCATCCCCCAGACCATGCACGAGGCTCGAACAGGCATGGCGCGCAAAGCGCGTGGTCGCCCGTGCGGCCAGCACCAGACACGACACCGCCCGGAAGCAGGCTTCCGGGCGGTGTCTCACCTCAAACAATTCTTTTAGTTGATCTCAAGCACGTTCTCCGCCTTGGCCGCCTGCGCCTTGGCATGGGTCGCCAGGTCCCGCGCAATTGCATAAAACTGGGCTGCTTCCGGCGCCTCCGGTCCGGCTGCCGCCACGGGATGGCCCTCGTCGCCGCCCTCGCGGATCGCTGGAACCAGCTCAATCGAGCCCAGGAACGGCACATGGAACTGCTTGGCCGTCCGCTCCGCGCCGCCCTTCGAGAAAATGTCGATCACCTCGTGGCAGTGTGGGCAAGTGAACTGGCTCATGTTCTCGACGATGCCCAGGATCGGCGTATTCACCTGGCCGAACATCTCAATCGCCTTGCGCGCATCCTGCAGTGCCACGTCGCTCGGCGTCGAAACCACCACCGCGCCCGTCAGCGGAACCGTCTGCACCAGCGAAATCACCACGTCGCCGGTGCCCGGCGGCAGGTCCACAATCAGGAAGTCCAGCTCGCCCCACTCCACCTGCTGCAGAAATTGGCGGATGATCTGGTGCAGCATCGGCCCGCGCATCACCAGTGGCTTGTCGCCTGGCGAAAGAAAGCCCACCGAGATCACCTTCAGCCCATAGGCCTCGTTCGGCTCAATCTGGTTATCCGGCAATATCTTCGGCTGGCCGGTCGAACCCAGCATCAGCGGCACGTTCGGCCCGTAGATGTCGGCGTCGATCAGCCCCACCTTGTAGCCAAGCTTTGCGAGCGCGATGGCCGTGTTCACGGCGACCGTGGTTTTGCCCACCCCGCCCTTTCCTGAGCCAATGGCGACAATATGCGCCACGCCCGGCAGAGGCATGGGAGGCGGAGGGGTATGCGAATGAGCCATGATGGATTCCTTTCCTGCTACTTGCGTCCGGGACGCACCGTCCCGATGATAGCCGTTTCGGGCGGACGTGAGGCGCGCCGCCGCTCCAGTTCTGCTTTGCGCAGCTCGCGACGCCGTCCTGCATCCTCGTGCCGCCGCTTCTCCTCGTCCGTCTCCGGCTTCAGCTCCGGCACCGGAACGCTCCGGCCCTGCGAGTCCACCGCCACAAACGTCAGATAGGCCGAGGCCACATGCCGGTGCATCCCGGCAATCGTGTTTTCCACCCAGATCTTCACCCCCACTTCCATGGAAGTGTGGAAAGCCCGGTTCATCGACGACTTCAAAATCAGCAGGTCGCCCACATGCACCGGCGCAATGAAATCAATATGGTCCATCGACGCCGTCACGACATGCGTCCGCGAGTGCCGGTAGGCCGCCATCGCGCCCACCAGGTCGATAAAGTGCATCAGCCGTCCGCCCAGCAGGTTGCCAAGCGTGTTCGTGTCATTGGGGAGAATCAGTTCGGTCATCTCCGACTGCGACTCTGCAACCGTTCGTACCGGAAGCGATGGGCCGTTGTATGCCATAGGTTCTGCGCTCTCGTTTCTTTTCAGTCTGTTCCTTGGATGAAGCAACAGCCAAAACGCTCCAACCACAGGGGCGCCTCCTCCAGTTTGAAGAATTGCAGGCGATTGGGCAACCTCCAGCCGTTTGGAATCCAACCCACCCTGTGAAATCCTGACAGGGATCACAACGAATCGCCCACAGGAGCCCCCAGATGGACAAAGTCGCCATGCTCAACGAAATCCTCAGCCAGGACCCCGCCAACGCCTTTGCGCGCTACGGTCTCGCCATGGAGTTCGCCGGGCGGGGAGAGACCGCCACCGCCATCGCAGAGTTCGACCGCCTGCTGCGCGATCATCCGGACTATACCGCCGGATACCACATGGCAGCCCAGACTCTGGCGAACTCGGGCGAGGCGCACCGCGCCATCGGCTACCTCCGCCTGGGCCTCAATTGCGCCCAGCGAACCGGCAACCAGCACGCTTTCAATGAAATGCAGGCGCTGCTCTCCGACCTTGAGAGTGAGTGCCTCTAAGCTCCACGGCGGACAGCTCAGCCAACTGACTTTGGGCACGCAGTCCTCTTCCGCAAAGGACTTTCATCCCGCCAATTCGAACGCTTTACTTGAACCGCAGGACGCGCATAATAACGAAACAATGAAGATTCCGCTTTTCCCGCTGGACGTGGTGCTGTTTCCCAACTCGCCGCTCCCACTCCACATCTTTGAAGAACGCTATCGTGAAATGTTCCGCGAGTGCATGGAGGCAAGTCTCGAATTCGGCGTGGTGCGCGCGCAGGAAGACGGAATGGCCGTAGTCGGCTGTACTGCCTCCATTGGAGAGGTTCTGCAACGTTACCCCGACGGACGATTTGACGTGATGTGCCGCGGACAGCGCCGCTTCGAAATTGAAATGCTCGACGATTCGCGCCCGTATCTGCAAGCTGAAATCGACTGGCTTCCCGACGAAAACCCGGAAGCCACTCGGGCCGAGCGGGAGGCCTGCGCCGCAATGCACTTTGAGGTGGTCGAACTGACGAACATTGACTTGCCCATGCCTGCGCTCGACCTCGATCGCCCCATCGCCTATGCGCTGGCCTCGGTTCTCCCGGTCGATCTCGACTTCCAGCAGCAGATGCTGGCCACCCGCTCAGACGCAGCCCGAACCCGAAAGCTGAGCGAGTTTTATCACGAACTGCTGTCGCAACTGCGTTCCGCCGGGTTGCATCGCAAGGTTTCGTCGAACGGCCACGTAATGTAAATGACGCCGCGGCATCAAGGCGCGGCATTTTGTCTGGTCGAACCGGCCCACTCGCAGAGGATTCCATTGCGTCCACCCGGTCGGCCCGCACATCCAATTGGTTTAGGGTAAGGAAATAAGGAGTTACTGCATGAGTTTCCGTCACCAGGCGCAGACGCACCCCCATACTCTGGGCGAGCTTCGATCGAGCAATCTGTATTCCGAAGACCGGATTCGCAACCGCTCGGTGAAGGACGAACTGCGCGAAAATCTGATCAAAAAACTGCGCGACCGGGAGACAATTTTCCCCGGTATCGTGGGCTACGAAGATACCGTCGTCCCGCAGATCGTGAACGCCATCCTTTCGCGTCAGAACTTCATCCTGCTCGGATTGAGAGGACAAGCCAAGAGCCGCATGCTCCGCGCTCTCACTGCGCTGCTCGACGAGCAGATGCCCTATGTGGCGGGATGCGAGATTCGCGACAATCCCTATAAGCCCATTTGCGCCCGCTGCCGTCAACTTGTAGCCGAGCAGGGCGACGCTACACCCATCGCGTGGATGCACCGCGACGAACGCTACGTGGAAAAGCTGGCAACACCGGATGTAACGGTGGCCGACCTGATCGGCGATCTCGATCCCATCAAGGCCGCGCGCGGCGGGCACGACCTTTCGAATGAAATGGCCATGCACTATGGCCTGCTGCCCCGCGCCAATCGCGGCATATTTGCAGTGAACGAGCTGCCTGATCTGGCCGGAAAAATTCAGGTCGCGCTCTTCAACATCATGCAGGAAGGCGACGTGCAGATTAAGGGCTTCCCGGTGCGACTGGAACTTGACGTGGAGCTAGTCTTCAGCGCGAACCCGGAGGACTACACCGCCCGCGGCAAAATTGTCACGCCGCTCAAGGATCGCATCGGATCGGAGATTCGCACTCACTACCCTGAGTCCATCGAAGAGGGCATCTCCATCACATCGCAGGAAGCGTGGATGGACCGCGGCCTTGGAAAAATCGAAGTGCCGCAGTACCTGGGGGAAGTAGTCGAGCAGATTGCCTTTATCGCCCGCGAGGACAAGAAGGTAGACAAGCGCAGTGGCGTGAGCCAGCGACTGCCCATTTCCACGATGGAGCTCGTGCTTTCAAACGCCGAACGTCGCGCGCTCATGCATGGCGAAGAATTGATCGTTCCTCGCGTGGGTGACATCTACGCCGCACTGCCCGGCATTACCGGAAAAATTGAGCTGGAATATGAAGGTGAGCTGAAAGGCGCGGACACCGTGGTGAAGGAGATTGTCCGCAGCGCCATCGGAAAAGTATTCGACAACTACTTTGCAGACGTGAACACGCAGCAGATTGAGCAGTGGTTCAATCTTGGCGGCACCATCAAGATCAGCGATGAACGGGGCGCGGCAGCAACCCGCGAAGAGCTGAAGCAGATTCAGGGCCTTACGGAAAAACTTTCTTCGCTGGGAGTAAAAGCTGCAACGGCTCCCGAGATTTATGTGGCGGCGGCTGAACTCCTGCTGGAGGGTATGTGTGCGCACCGCAGGCTTAGCCGCAACGAAGAACGAGGATTTGCGCTGCAGAAACGCAATAATGAGCGCGCTGAGCGACAGGAGCGGATGCGCGATGAGCGCGAGTATGAAGAGTGGCAGCAGCGACGCGGTCGTCGCGGCAGCTTCAACTAGGGTGACATGTGAAACGAATCCGCTACACGAAATTTAACGGTGATCTGGCAAGCCGGGCCGACATGGAGAACCTGCTGAATGCGCTCTCCGATTACTTCCTCGACTCCGGCTTTCGCGATCCCCTGGGCGAATTTCAGGATCTCGATCACACTATGGCCGATCTGGAGGAAGCGCTGCGCCGTGCGCTCGAATCCGGCGATCTGTTTGAGGAGGAACTGCAGCAGCAGATTGACCAGATGAGCGAAGAAGGCCGACTGGACGAATTCATCCAGCAGCTGATTCAGCGCATGGAAGAAGAGAATTACATTTCCACCGAACGCACGGAAAACCCGGTCAACGCGCAGGCATCCGGCAGCGAGGGCGATGCACAGGGCGAAGCCCGCTTTGAAGTCACGGACAAAAGTCTCGACTTCCTCGGCTACAAAACCCTGCGTGACCTGCTGGGTTCACTCGGCAAGTCCAGCCTGGGCAGGCACGACACGAACTATGCCGCAACCGGAATCGAAGCCAGCGGCGGATCACGCCCCTACGAGTTCGGCGATGTGCTGAACATCGACAGCACGGCAACGCTGACCTCTGCCATTGCGCGTGAAGGACTAACGCTGCCGCTCAACATCGAGTACAGCGATCTGCACGTTCATGAGTGCGACTTTCAAAGCAGCTGCGCTACGGTCGTCATGCTGGACTGCTCGCACTCGATGATTCTCTACGGCGAAGACCGCTTCACTCCAGCAAAGCGCGTGGCCATGGCGCTGTCGCACCTCATCCGGACGCAGTATCCGGGCGACTCGCTCTCGCTGGTCCTCTTTCATGATTCGGCGGAAGAGTTGCCCGTTTCCCAACTGGCGCGGGTGCAGGTGGGTCCGTATTACACCAACACGCGCGAAGGACTCCGCGTTGCGCAGCGCATCCTGCGGGCCCAGCGCAAGGACATGAAACAGATCGTCATGATCACGGATGGCAAACCATCGGCGCTTACACTGCCGGATGGCCGCATTTATAAAAACGCCTTCGGGCTCGATCCTCTTGTAATCAGCGAAACTCTGGAAGAGGTGGCGCGATGCAAGCGCCAGAACATCATGATCAACACCTTCATGCTGGCCTCTGACTTTGGCCTGATGCAGTTTGTACAGAAAGTGACAGCCATGTGTCGCGGCAAGGCATACTTCACTACGCCTGACCGGCTGGGCGAATACCTGCTGCTGGACTACATGCAGCGCCGCACCCGCACCATTCACTAAGGTTCAGCATCCCACCTTGCCCCGGCGGCTCGGCGTAGACCATTCGGCGACTGGCTCGGCATCCGGGTGGGGCAGCGGCTGGCACTGCGGACACCAGTACGTAGAACGACAAGCCGCTCCCTGCTTGCGCATGAGGATGATCGCGCCGCATCGGCGGCATTCCCTGCCGCAGCGTCCGTACACCCAGAGCCTCTGGCCGGGATCGCTGGTGTGCCTGGTTCTGCGCGCACCAGTGTAGGTGACAATTTGCCCGCCTGTTCCGTCTTTTACGTTGACGGACAGCAGCCTCTCCGCGGTGCTTACCAGGCTTGCGATCTGCATCGCGGAAAGCTCTCGAACACGCGCGAAGGGACTCACGCCGCAGAGATAACAAACCTCCGACTTGTACACATTTCCCAGCCCTGCAATGGCTCGCTGGTTGAGAAGAACATTAGCAACTTCCTCTTCCGGATAGGCGGCAATACGGGCCGCAGCTTCGTTCCGCGAAAAGCCATCCTGCAGCGGATCTGGGCCCAGCTGCGGAATTGCGCTGTGGCGCTCCAGCGATCGTGCTGTATAAAAGCGAGCAACCGGAACATCAAAAGCCACAGCCTCAAAATCCACATTCGCAATGACAACGCGCATGTGAGTCCGTCCGCGCCTCCAGCGCTCGCCTTGCCGGTAAATATGCCAGCTGCCGCTCATGAGCATGTGTGTGACGAGAATGAGGTCACCGGAAAAATGAATGAGCAGCCACTTGCCGCGTGACTCCACACGCTCAACGGCGCGCCCTGTAACCGGGGCATTATCGTGCACCGGCGCCAAAGCAGCGAGTTCTGTGCGGAATTCAGTTACAATTTTCCCGCCGAGGGCCTTTTCAAGGGCACGCGCAGACCGGAAAATGGTATCGCCTTCGGGCATCGCTATTGCACCTCCTGGGTGGCTGGCGAAACAGATGGCAAAAGCCGCCGCATATGGAAGCCGAGCGGCGCCGGAGAAAAGCCGGCGTCCGCAAGAAACCGCGCAAACCAATGCTCATGGATGGACTGTCCGTTGATGGACGAGATCAGCAGCCCACCGTGCCGCCGTGCTTCATCGTCCCGAAGTTCAGCCTGCACCTGCGTGGCAAGAAACATGGCGAGATCCCGTGCGGCATGGGTACGATCCGGCTCCTCCGCCGGGAAAAATGCTTGCAGATTCGGCTGACTGCGGCGCAGGTAAGCGATGAACTGCCCGTTGCGCAGAATCACCGATGCCCCGACGGTCCGCGCCAAAGAGCGCGGTGAAGCCTCCGATGTAGCGTCTTCCTCCACTTCCAGTTTTGGCCAGCGCAACATGCTTCCGTAAGAGTTTGCCGGATCTGTAGCGGTCATGGATACAATCTCCGACTTCTCCGGCTCGGGCTGGCTGCGCAGAGATCGCAATAGATCTACCGCCGCAGGTAATGCAAACTGCGTGGCACCGAGTCCAGCCACGAAATAGCCTCTTCGAACGCGACCGCTTTCTTCGAGCGCCTTCAGCACGTCGTAGACTGCAGAAAATCCGCCCGGCAGGTTCTCCTGACCGATCGATTCGCGCGTCACGATTCCATAGCGCTGCAAGAGTTGTTGTGCCACTGCGTGGCTCCATTCCGTTTGCCGCGCGGGACTGGTCCGGACAATCTGCTCGACCAGTGACCATCTGCCCTGCGCCGTCGGGGGCAGGGTGCGGCGAGAGCGGAACGAGGGCAGATTGTGTTTCCGCTTCGCTGGTCTTGACGTGCCCGGCTTTGCGACATACGCCCGCAGCGCATGCATGGCGTCATTGGTCACCCTTCCCTGCCAGACCAGATTCCATAGCGTCTCCAGAGTTTCGCCCGGAAATCCGCCGCCCGCTGCTTCGTGCAGCGGGGCGAAGAACATGGCGCCACCGCTTTCCAGAGCATCAAGAAGCAATTGCTCCCGGGGACTTTGCGGCTCGATTGCAGCAGGGCGCGTGGGCAACAGCGCAGGCATCTTGTCGGCCAGATACAGAGCGATGCGACCATCGTGCTCGCCAATCGGTTCGAGGCCGCACCATGCAATCTCGCCTGCTGCGATGAGAGTATCCAGATCGCCCGGCGTGTATCTTGCAATGCGAGCCGGCAGAATCGCCGACTCCAGCAGCGAGGCCGGGAGAGGTGCGCCCTGTAACAGCTCAATCGTATCCAGCAGCGCATCCAGTCCGCGGCGAGGCTGCATCACGCCCTGCCAATGAGTCTGGAATCGCGCAAACATGTGCTGCTCAACCGGCTCAACTTCTTTTCGTAACTTTGCCAGTGACTTTCTACGGATCAACCGCAGAACTTCAGCATCGCACCACTCGCGGTGAACTCCACCAGGTCGAAACCCTCCTTCGATGATTCGTCCATCGAGGGTTAACTTTTGCAGCGCCGCCTCCACCGCACGGACATCCAGGCCAAGCCGGTGTTGTACTTCCGGAAGCGTAAATGGACCGTGCGTACGGGCGTAACGTCGCACCAGTTCTAAAACTGGCCGCTCAACCGTCTCCAGCAGGGAGGCAGCGATTCCCGGGGGCAATACGACGCCGAGAGCATCGCGATATCGCGCGGCATCTTCCGCTGCAATCAGTCTTCGCTCACCAGCCACCTTTACTTCCAGCACGCGCCGCACGCGCAGGAGTCGCTCCAATGACTTCATGAGGGACGGTTCGGCCAGCCGCCGGCCCAACTCGTTCCGCGAGAGATCTCCCAGACGCAACAGCAGATCGTGAATGCCGTCAGCACTTCGAACCCGCTGTGACTCTTCCAGGAGCTGTACATGATCTTCGACCTCCGCAATCGCGTCAGGGTCGAGCAGTTCGCGAAGATCGGCGTCGCCGAGCAGCTCGTGAAGCTGGTCCTGATCGATCGACAAAGCCTGCGCGCGACGCTCAGCCAGGGGTGCATCGCCGTCATAGATGTAGTTTGCGACGTAGCTGAAGAGCAGGGAGGAAGCAAAGGGCGAAGGTGCACGGGTATCCGCAACATGCACCCGCACCTGCCGCTTTTCCACGGAACGAAGCACCTCAAGGAATGCGGGCATGTCAAAGACATCCCGCATACACTCGCGGTAGGCCTCGAGCAGCATAGGAAACGCGGAGTAACGCGATGCGACGGAAAGCAGATCATAGGCACGCTTGCGCTGCTGCCAGAGTGGCGCGCGCCCCTGCGCCCGGCGGCGAGGCAGAAGAAGGGCCCGCCCCGCTGCCTCGCGAAACTTTGCCGCAAAAAGCGCGGTAGAGCCTAACTGTCGCATCACCAGATCTGCCGCCTCTTGCGAATCCAGAATCACGAGATCGGCATCGGGCGGCTGCTCGGTATCGGGAAACCGCAGCACGAATCCGTCGTCAGCCCACATCACTTCCACGTCCGGCCCGCCTGCCGCGCGGATGCGCCCCGCCACCGCCATCGCCCAAGGCGCATGCACGCTGCTTCCAAACGGAGTGAGCACGCACACGCGCCAGTCGCCCAATTCATCGCGAACGCGCTCGATCACGATGTTGCGATCATCTGGAACCGTGACAGTAGCAATTTCCTGGTCCACCAGAAATCGCAGCATGTTTTCAGCGGCTTGCGTATCCAGATCGTGCTCGCGAACCAGTCTGCCGACAGCCGCGTTTCTCGGTATCCCTCGCAATTCGCGAATCAGCGCGCCAATGCGTCGACCAAACTCCAGCGGACGCCCGGCTGAGTCGCCATGCCAAAAGGGCATCTTCCCTGGCTCGCCGGGCGCAGGCGATACCAGCACGCGATCCGGCAGGATGTCTTCTATCCGCCACGTGGAAGCGCCCAGGATGAAGGTATCTCCTGTGCGACTTTCAAAGACCATTTCCTCATCGAGTTCGCCCACCCGTATCGGCTTGTTCTCGGTCCCCGCGAGGAACACGCCATAGAGGCCACGATCAGGGATGGTCCCGGCATTGAGAATCGCAAGACTTTTCGAACCCTCGCGCGGTGTGAGGATGTTCGCATTGCGATCCCACGTAATGCGAGGACGCAGCTCTGAAAAGTCGTCGGATGGATAGCGCCCGGCAAGCAGGTCGAGAACGCCTTCGAACGAGCTGCGGGCCAGCGAAGCAAATGGCGCAGCACCTTGTATGAGAGCGAAGAGATCGTCTACCTGAATTTGCGGTTCCGCCGGAGGACTGCCCTTTTTCCGCGGTTCAATAACAGACGGAGGATGCGCCACGATCGCGACAATCTGCTGCGCGAGCACGTCCAGCGGATTGCGAAGGTAGCGCGTTGCTTCGACAAGACCTTCGTGCATCGCGCGGGTCGCGGCGGCGCAGGCCACCAGGTCAGCCCGGTACTTGGGAAAAATGATGCCGTCGCTGGGCACGCCAACCTGGTGGCCTGCGCGGCCGATGCGCTGCATGCCGCTGGCAACCGAAGGAGGCGCTTCAATCTGAATCACCAGATCGATAGAGCCCATATCGATGCCGAGTTCCAGGGAAGATGTAGCCACGAGGGCGCGAATCTTTCCGGCCTTGAGAGACTCTTCAATCTCCGCGCGCTGGGGCGCGGCCAGCGAGCCGTGATGCGCGCGCGCCAGCGGTTCGCCGGCAAGCTCGTTGATCGCTCCGGCCAGCCGTTCTGCCAGTCGCCGGCTGTTGACAAAGATGAGCGTCGACTCACGCTCTCGAATGATTTCCACGAGCCGTGGGTGAATGGCGCTCCAGATGGACGTACGCTTGGGCCCTTGCGAAGCCGCGCCGCTGGGCAACTCCTGCGGCTCACCCAGCTTCGCCATGTCTTCCACAGGCACTTCCACGCGCAGGTTCAGCTGTTTTGGCTCGCGGGCCTGCACAATCGTGACCGGACGAAAGAGGTGAGGACGCTCGTCGTTGCTGATCCATTCGGCTTGCGGTTCGGGCATGACCTTCTGATCTGCTGACGGTGCATCCTTCTTTGGCTGCCTGGCGGGGAATCTTTCCACGCCAGCAAGAAAGTGCGCCACTTCTTCCAGCGGGCGCTGGGTGGCAGAGAGCCCGATGCGCTGCAAAGGCTTCTGCGCGATAGCCTGCAGGCGCTCCAGGCTGAGCGCCAGATGCGCGCCGCGTTTGGTCGGCACCAGCGCATGAATTTCATCAAGGATGACCGTCTCGATGCTTCGCAGCGTGGTGGCTGCCTCAGAGGTCAGCAGCAGGTACAGCGATTCCGGCGTGGTGATCAGGATGTCGCTGGGCGCGCGACGAAACCGGCTCCGCTCCCGCTGCGGCGTATCTCCGGTTCGCACGCTGATCTCCGGCATGTGAACCGGCACGCGCTGGCGAGCGGCCATGTTGGCTATGCCCGCAAGTGGCGAGCGAAGATTCCTTTCCACATCTACCGCGAGCGACTTGAGGGGGCTGATGTAAAGAATGCGGCATCCGGGTTCGGCAGGCGGCTCATGCAGCATCAACCGGTCCAGGCACCAGAGAAAGGCGGTGAGGGTCTTGCCCGTACCCGTTGGCGCAAAAATCAGAGTGTTCTCGCCACGGGCAATAGCGGGCCAGCCCATGGCCTGCGGCGCGGTAGGGCGATCAAAGACGGCACGGAACCACTCCGCCGTCACTGGATGGAAGAGGTCGAGTGCAGGCTGCGAATCGTGTTTCCTCCGAACAGCCTTCGCTTTTGTCTTTCGGGTTTTGCGCGCTTCTGCCACCTAGTTGAGGATATCTCCCTCATGACTGGCGAGTTTGAAGATACGCAACTCGGCCGGTGGGTCCGGATGGAATTGCGGATCGGCTTAAAAGGGGGTAGCCTCAGTTTCGATGGATCCCGTGAATGATGCCCTGCCTGAATTGCGCAAGTTGGCCGAAGAAGCCGCTACGCATGCCTATGCTCCGTACTCCGGGTTTTCGGTGGGCGCGGCATTGCTGTGGGACGACGGCTCAACCGTTACCGGATGCAACGTAGAAAATCTTTCCTACGGCCTCACGAGCTGCGCGGAGCGCAATGCGGTTTTCCGCCGTATCAGCGAGCATGGACCGGGCGCGAAAATTGTCGCTATTGCAGTTACAAGTCCTTCCGGAGATATGTGTTCGCCCTGCGGGGCCTGTCGCCAGGTGATGCATGAGTTTGCCTCTGCCGATGCGGTCATTACCTATCGAATGCCTGGTGGATGGGCCACCCGGCCGTTTGCCGAACTGCTGCCGGACGCCTTTGTTTTGCAGCGGGACAAGTGATCGGAGATTCCGGTGCATGCGGTTGACCTGATTCGGAAGAAGCGCGACGGCGAGGAGCTTTCCGCCCCGGAAATCCATTGGCTGGTCGAGGGTGCGGCGCGCCAACTCATTCCGGACGACCAACTCGCGGCATGGCTCATGGCTGCGTGGCTGCGCGGGCTTTCGCTTGCGGAACTGGATGCGCTTACGCTAGCCATGCGCGACTCCGGCGAGGTACTCGACCACTCCAGCATCGGCAGGTTCACGGTCGATAAGCACTCTACCGGCGGGGTAGGAGACAAGACATCCTTCCTGGTGGCGCCGATTGTGGCTGCGGCCGGGCTCGCCGACCCAATGATCAGTGGCCGCGCGCTGGGCCACACCGGGGGAACGCTCGACAAGCTCGAATCGATCCCTGGCTACCGCACACAGCTCTCATCGCAGGAGCTGTCTCGCGTGCTCGAGCAATGCGGCTGTGCCATCGTGGGACAAACCGCAGGACTGGTTCCTGCCGATCGCGTCCTCTACGCTCTGCGAGACCGCACTGCGACGGTGGAGAGCCCGCACCTGATATGCGCATCGATCATGAGCAAGAAGCTGGCTGCCGGACTGCAGGGACTGGTGCTGGATGTGAAGACTGGATCGGGTGCGTTTTTACGGGATGAAAAAGAAGCGCAGTTTCTCGCCGCGCTGATGGTAGCCACGGGGGAAAGCGCAGGAACGCGCACAGCAGCGGTAATGACCGACATGAGCCAGCCGTTGGGGCGATTTGCCGGAAACTGGGTGGAGATTCAGGAAGCGGTGGAGCTGCTCAGCGGCGACCGGCCGTCGCTGAGCGAAGATCTGCGCCGGGTTTCGCTCACTCTTGCAGGGTGGATGCTGCATCTCGGCGGCAAGGCGGATTCACCGCAGGATGGCTATGCGCTTGCGCAGAGCAAGCTCGTTGACGGTTCAGCGCTGAAGGCGTTTCGCTGCATGGTGCAGGCGCAGGGCGGCGATCTGCGGACGCTGGACGATCCTGCAGCTTTTCACCGTCCTGCTGTGAAAAAGACCATCGTCGCCGAACGGAGCGGCTTCTTTACTGCCATGGATTGCACCCAGGCTGGCTGGGCCGTGCAGAGGCTGGGCGCCGGGCGCGAGCGTGCAGGGGAACCGGTTGAGGCGCATGCAGGGATTGAAATGCATGTAAAGCTGGGCATGCCCGTGACTGCGGGGCAGCCGCTCTACACGCTGTATGCGCAGCAGGATCGGCTGCTCGCCGAACCACAACAGCTGTTGGCGAAGGCCATCGTCCTCGCAGATAAACCTGCCCCGGTCCCGCCCCTGGTGAAACAAGTCATCACAAATGCAAACAAAAGTCTGTATCTGGAGCGAGCGGACCCATAAGATAGGGTTTTCCCCTTAGTCACGGTTGCAGGAGATCAATTTGGGTCGATTTACGGGCATCCTTGGTTTGCTGACGATGCTTTTGCTGGCTTGGCTCTTCTCTACGAACCGCAAAGCGATTCGCTGGCGGACGGTAGCGTGGGGTCTGGGCCTGCAATTTCTGTTCGCGTTCATTGTGATGCGGATTAACCTAGGACGCGAAGCACTGGCTGCTGCTGGAGCGGGCGCCAACAACCTTCTGGACTATGCTTTTGCGGGGTCGGCGTTTGTCTTTGGCGAACTGGGCAAGCAGCACTCCTCCATGGGTTCGTTCTTTGCCTTCCAGGTGCTCCCGGCCATCATCTTCATCTCGGCGTTCTTCGCCGTGCTCTACTACTTCGGTATCATGCAGCTCATCATTCGTGTATTCGCGCGTGTGATGCAGTGGACCATGAAAATTTCCGGCGCCGAGAGCCTGAACGTCGCCGCCAGTGTCTTCATGGGGCAAACAGAAGCTCCGCTGACCATCCGCCCGTTCCTCCCCGACGCCACCAATTCCGAGCTGATGACCATCATGACCAGCGGCATGGCGCACGTTTCCGGTGGCATCATGGCGGCTTATATTGCTTATGGCATCTCGGCCAAGCATCTTCTGGAAGCGGTCATCATGACTGCACCCGGCACGATCCTGGTGGCGAAGATGCTGGTTCCCGAGACAGCCAAGCCAGCGACGGAGGGCGTGGTTCATATCCCCAAGGAGATGGGCCATAAGGACGAGAATCTGCTCGGGGCCATTGCTCGCGGTACCATCGACGGTGGCCGGCTGGCCTTGAACGTCGGCATCATGCTGATCTCATTCATTGCGCTGATCACGTTGATGAACGGCATGATGGGCGGAGTCCACAACTGGCTGGGCGGCTTTCATATTCCTTTTCCCAGCAGCGTGAATGAGGTGCTCGGCTTCTTCTTTGCTCCTATTGCGTGGCTGATTGGCATTCCGTGGAAGGACGCGCACGTTGTGGGTAACCTGCTGGGCACGAGAATGGTCATCAATGAGCTTGTGGCCTATTCTTATCTCGGCGCGCAGAAGGCGATGATTGCGCCGCGGTCATTTACGATTGCCACGTTCGCGTTGTGCGGCTTTGCGAATCTGAGTTCCATCGGGATCCAGATTGGCGGAATTGGCGCGCTGGCGCCGAACCGGCGCAACGATCTTGCGCGACTTGGCCTGCGGGCAATGCTGGCCGGCACCATGGCCAATCTGATGTCCGCGTCGATTGTGAGTATGTTTTTGAGGTAGACACGATGAGCATTTGCGCATTTTCAGAGGCGGTGGAAGCTGCGGCGTACGTCCGCAACCGAACCAAGTTGCGGCCCAAGGTTGCGGTGGTGCTGGGATCGGGTCTGGGCGGCTTTGGCTACGCGCTCGACAATCTGAAGCATCTGCGGTTCTCTGAGATTCCTCACTTTCCGGTTTCTACGGTGTACGGGCATGGCGGGCAGATGGGCATTGGCGCGGTGGACGGCACGGCAGTGGCCGTGATGCAGGGGCGGGTGCACGCTTACGAGGGATTCAAGGCCTCCAGCGTGGTGTTTCCGCTGCGCATGCTGCGCCAGTTCGGGGTGGAGAAGGTGATCCTGACGAACGCGGCGGGCGGCATTCGCGAGGGGCTGACGCCGGGGGATCTGGTGCTGATCTCGGACCATATCAACATGAGCGGGCTGAATCCGCTGGCCGGGCCGAATGATGAGCGGTTCGGGCCTCGCTTCATCGACATGACGGACGCCTATTCGCCGCGGCTGCGCGCGCTGGCCCAGACGGTGGCGAAGGCGCAGGGCTTTGCGATGAAGGAGGGCGTCTACATGAACGTGCTGGGTCCGAGCTTCGAGACGCCGGCTGAGATTCGCGCCTTCCGGACGCTGGGCGCGGACCTGGTGGGCATGTCCACGGTGCATGAGACGGTGGCGGCGCGCCACATGGGCATGGAGGTGCTGGCCATCTCCTGCGTGACCAATCTTGCGGCGGGTCTGGGTGCGGAGCCGCTGAGCCATGAGGAAGTGCTGGTGACCGGCGGCAAGGTGGAAGAGAAGCTGCAGGGGCTGCTGAAGGCCGTGATTCCACGCATGGTGGAGGGCGGCGCGCAGTGAGCCGGGCGCTGGTGATCGGGGTCGGCGGCTGTTCCGGCTCCGGCAAGACGAGCCTGGCGCGGGAGCTGGCACGCGAGCTGCGGGGATTCCACTTCCAGATGGACCACTACTATCGCGATCTGGGGCATTTGAGCTACGAGGAGCGGTGTGTCCAGAACTTTGACGATCCGGGCATCCTCGAGTCGGATCTGCTGATTGACCAGCTGCGGCAGCTTGCCCTGGGGCAGGCGATTGAGCAGCCGCGCTACGACTTTGCGACGCACACGCGGCTGGCGGGCGCGGGCGAGCGGGTGGAACCGGCGCCGTGCGTGGTGGTGGACGGCATCTTTGCGCTGCATTATCCGGGGCTGCGCGAGCTTTACGACCTGAGCGTGTATGTGGAGGCTCCGGACGAGGTTTGCTATGCGCGGCGGCTGGCTCGGGATGTGCGCGAGCGGGGCCGAACGGAGGCGTCGGTGGCCGAGCACTATGCGGCCACGGTGCGCCCCATGGCGGAGCGGTACGTGCGGCCTTCGGCGGCGCATGCGATGCTGACGGTTCGCGGCGCCGAGTCGCTGGACTGGTCCGTCGAAGCCGTGCTGGGCGCGCTGCGGGAGCGCGAGCCGCAGGTCCGCTGAGAGGCCGGGCGGCTGGTTCTTTTCACTTCCTCAAGCATTGGGCGCGATCTGTGGCGCGGGCTGAAAGCGGGGTGCGTTGTGGCTGAGCATCGTGCTCTCCGCCGTATTCCAATAACGATGGGAGGTTTTATGGGGCAGAACTATGTGATTCTGGGCGCTTACGGCGGCATTGGCGGCGCACTTTCGCGGCGGCTGGCGAGCGCCGGGCATCGATTGTTTGTGGCCGGGCGCAATGAGGAGCGGCTGAAGGCGCTGGCCAACGAGACCGGCGCGGCTTTTGCGCTGGTGGAGGCGACCGAGTCCGCCCAGGTGGAGGCGGCGATTGCCCGCGCCGCCGAGCAGATGGGCCGCGTGGACGGGATTGCCAACTGCTTCGGCTCGCTGCTGCTGAAGCCCGCCCACCTGACCAGCGATGAGGAACTGGAGACAACGCTGGCGGTGAGCCTGAAGAGCGCGTTCGCCACGGTGCGAGCGGCGGCGCGCACGATGAAGGAAGGCGGCAGCGTGGTGCTGCTGTCGAGCGCGGCGGCCCGGCTGGGCATGGCCAGCCACGAGGCGATTGCCGCGGCCAAGGCAGGCGTGCAGGGGCTGGCGCTGGCGGCGGCGGCGACCTACGCGAGCCGTAAAATTCGCATCAACTGCGTCGCTCCGGGGCTGACGCGGACTCCGCTGACCGAGCGGATCACCGGCAACGAAGTGGTCGCCAAGGGCTCGCTGGCGATGCATGCGCTGGGCCGGTTTGGCGAGCCGGAAGAGGTGGCCTCGGCCATCGCGTGGTTCCTGGACCCGGAGCAGAGCTGGGTGACCGGGCAGGTGCTGGGCGTGGACGGCGGGCTGGCCACATTACGGACTCGGGGATAGAGGGCAGTCCTTAGTGATCGGTCCCCGGTTTTCAGTTGCCAGTTGCCGGCTGCTTTGTCAGGCGTTGGCCCGGTCCGTACCCCAAAAAAAGAGATCGTCGACCCCCATCGTTTTTGTGGGGAAGTTGTTGATTTTATGGGACAGGTTAACCCTCTAACGATCCATCGCCCGCCTTGTTTTTGTGGGGATGTGGTTGATTCTAAAGAATGGGTTATCGCTCTAACGGGTCCATACCCTACGATTTTTTCAGTTGTGGGTTAACGTCCGGTAAGTCTTGTGAGATGTTCACTTTCTGGAACGTTAGGCTTGTAAGTCTTTTGGATCATATCGTTCAGGGCGCTGGTTAACCCTGCGATTTTATGCGGTCTATACGATTGGATTCGTATGAATATGCGACTCCGGTGGTGGGTGCCGACACTACCGTTTGGAGCTCAGAAATGAAAAGGAGCAGCCGCTTTGGCTGCTCTTTTTCGATTCCCTACTTTCAGAATAGCAATTTCAGGGTTAATTACCGGCAATTTTTCGGAGTCGGCGTTGCTTAAGGCAGGCCCTTCGGCGTTGCTCACGATCACAACATTTTGGGGGCCCGGGTGGGCGCTTTGCGCCGATATGGTCCCATCCTTTCGCGCAAAGAACGCGCGAAAGGAATGGGGCACCCGTTTTCGTTTACGGATGGAGCCTTGCGGGGACGATTTCGGCTTCGGGTTCTCCGGCTTCGACCATTTTTTTGAGGAGGAGCTGTCGGAGGGTGGCGGCCTGTTCGCGGTATTCCTTGCGTCCGGCGAGGTTTACCTGCTGGTTGGGGTCGTCGTAGAGGGAAGTGTTGCGGAGGAATTTGCGGCGGCTGATGCTCACCGAGACGATGCGAGGTGGGGGAGAATGAGCTTGTCAGCAGGCAATTTTTTTCGTCAGGGAAGAGACCTGCTTCAGTCGAAATGCCCCTCAATCTTAGAGAGTCGGAATGACAAATTCATTGGGTTGAGCGGCTGCTTTTCGCGACGGGTGAATTATCTCCCGATGACGGTGACTAGCTGCGATTCGGGAATGGTCCAGTCTTTTTGTCCGGACCATGTGAATTTGTGGTTGGCCTCGTTCCACTTGAGGTGGGTGAGTTGGTAGTCGCCTTTCTCGTAGTCGTAGTTGAGGCCGTTGTCGTTGTAGACGGTGAAGTGGGCGTCGGCTCCGGCGAAGACCTCGACCCTGGCCAGCGTTTGGGGCGTGGCGGTGGAGAGGATGGTGGTGCCGAGGGGCAGAATGGAGCCGGCGCGGACGAAGAGCGGGATGGTCTGGATGGGCGCGGCGACGGTGATGGTCTGGCCGCCCTGGTAGAACTGGTGGGTCCAGTAGTTGTACCAGCCGGCTCCGGCAGGCAGGTAGACCTTGCGGGTGGTCATGCCCTGTTTGTAGACGGGGGCGACGAGCAGGGCGGGGCCGAACATGTATTCGTAACGTTGACGGGCACATTTGGGGTCGTTGGGGAAGTCCATGAAGAGCGCGCGCATGAAGGGCGCGCCGGTTTTGTGCGTGAACCAGCCGAGGGAGTAGATGTAAGGCATGAGCTGGTAGCGCAGGCGAAGGTACTTCTCCAGAATGGGCGTGGCCTGGTGGCCGTAGGACCAGACGGTGTTGTACTGGCGGCTGCCGTGGGTGCGGAAGGTGGGCTCGAAGACGCCGTACTCAAACCAGCGGACGTAGAGCTCGGGGTAGTCGGTGTCTCCGCGGAGGTTGTTGAGCGAGCCTGCGGGGCTGAGGAGTTCGGGCCGCGAGGGCGGACGCATGGCGGGCAGGGATTGCCAGCCGCCGATGTCGTTGCCCCAGTAGGGAATGCCGGAGGCGGTGACGTCGAGGCCAGTGGGAATCTGGCGTCGGAGCGTGTCCCAGGTGGGGTAGACGTCAGAGGACCAGATGGTGGCGCCGTTGTGCTGGGTGCCGAGCCAGGCGTCGCGGGCGAGGATGAGCGCGCGGCGGTCCGTGTCCTTGCGGAAGCCGTCGTAGAAGGCTTTGGTTTCAAAGGTGGGGTAGACGTTGAAGTACTGGGTGCCGGGCCCGATGTGGAAGTAGCTGCCGTTGGGGGGCAGATCGGGTTCGGTTTCGTCGGCCCAGAAGGCGTCAAAGCCCTTCTTGTAGAAGTCCTGGTAGACGACGTTCCAGAACCATTTGGCGGCGGCGGGGTTGGTGACGTCGATGTCTGAGCCGGCCTTGTCGTAGGGCAGGCCGTTGGTGGGCTGGCCGTCGGCGAGGTGCATGAACCATCCGTGCCTGAGGATGGTGTTGTAGAAACGATCGGAGGGGACGAAGCGCGGCCAGATGCTGATCATGGTCTGGAAGCCCATGGAGTGGAGCTTCTGGTTCATGGCGACGGGGTCGGGCCAGTACCTGGGGTTCATGTCCATCTGGCCCATGTTGGTGTAGTAGAACCAGTCGACGACCATGATGTCGGCAGGGAGGTGGCGCTTGCGGTAGCCTTCGGCGGCGGCGAGAAGCTGCTGCTGGCTCCAGTAGCGGTTTTTGGACTGCAGGAAGCCGTAGGCGGCCTTGGGCAGCATGGGGACGGAACCGGTGAGCTTGTCGTATCCCTCGTAGAACTGGTTGTAGTTTTTGCCTTCGACCACGAAGAAAGAAACGCGCGTGCCGACCTGCGAGGTGAACTTGAGCTGATTGTTGAAGCCTGGTGCGACGGTGGTCCTGGAGGGGTTGTCCCAGAGCAGGGCGTAGTGCTGGTTGGTGACCATGAAGGGCACGCAGAAGGTGGGCGCGGCTACGGCGTTGTAGTCGTTCCAGCAGTTCACCTCATGGTAGAGGTGGTCAAGGTAGCCTTCCTGGTTCTGGCCGAGGCCGTAGTAGTGCGCTCCGGCGGGCGAAAAGAAGGTGGCGCCGACCTGATAAAACGGGTCGTCGCCGGGGCGGCGGTCGTAGGTGATGTTGAAGTTGCCGTCCTTGTGGTTGGGGACCGACATTTGCCAGCCTTCGAGGTGGAGGAGGGTTTTTCCGTCGGGGGTGGCGAAGGTGATGGAGGCTCCGGGCGTGGAGCCGCTGAAGTACTTGCCGGCGTCCCACTCGTGAGGATAGGGGTGGTAGGGCTTGGGATGGATGGGATCGTGGACGGTGACGATGAGGTCTTTGGATGTGTAGACTTCGCCCTGATCGGTGCGCTGGTAGGTCCAGCCGGAGGCGTCGGGCTGGCCGGTGATGCCGGGTCCGGGGGCTTTGAGAGCCTGATTTTTGAGCAGGCTGAGGGTGACGCGCATGATGTTGGGCGCGTAGGGCGTGAGCACGATGGTGCTGTTGCCGTGGGGGATGACGGCCTGGGCGAGATTGGGCTGCGGGCCGGAGAGCGGGACCTGCTGGGCTTGCGCGCGCGGGGCGAGTGCAAAGGCGAGGAGGGCGGCGAGCAGCAGTGCGGGGCAGACGTGGCGCATGGCGGTGAGGTTTCCTCCGCTAGGAAATCGTTTTAGCAGCGGAAACAGTCTAATGCGCCGGAGGTACGAAGCGCCAGATGGGGTCTCCTGGGCCTGTCAGCACTACTGGGATGCCACTATTCCAGTAGTGTTAACAGGCCCTGGTTAGTCCGCGCCCATGGTACGGCGGAGAGAGGGCGCGGAGCGTTCGCGGGGCGAGTGTCCGGAGCGCGGAACCAGCGTGGGACGCGAGCCGGATGCGCTGCCCGATGGCGCCTGCGTGGCGTTGCGCGGCAGAAAGAGCGTGAAGACGGTTCCGTGGCGGGTTTTGCCGAACGGCTCGGAGATGTGGGTGGAGCGCATGCGGAGTTTTCCGCCGTAGTGCTCGACGATGGAGCGGGAGACCCACAGGCCGAGGCCGGTGCCGCCCTGTCCCTTGGTGGTGAAGAATGGCTCGCCGAGGCGGGAGCGCACCTGGGGCGGGATGCCGGTTCCGTTATCGGCGATGGTGATGCGGACGCCCTGAACGTTTTGGGCCAGGGCAGGGCGGATGCGGAGGGTGATGGCTCCGCGGTTGGCCGACGCCTCGATTGCGTTGACGATGAGGTTGGAGAGCACCTGGCGAATTTCGCCGGGGTAGACGTGGACAGGTTCGGTGGGGGAGTACCGCTGGATGACGCGGAGTTGCTTTTGAAGGATGTGTCGGCGGTGGAGCAGCAGAACTTCTTCGAGCAGGCCGGTGAGGGAAAGCTCGACGGGTTCGGCGGTTTCGCGGGCGAAGGTGAGCGTCTGGCGCGTGATGGTGACGACGCGCTCCATTTCGCGCTCGGCGAGGTCGAGGTAAGCGAGGGCGCTTTGCGAGAGGCCCGGCTCGGCGCGAAGCAGATAGAGCAGGTTGGTGATGGACTCCAGGGGGTTGTTGACCTCGTGCGCAATGGAGGCGGCCATACGGCCCATGTGGATCAGTTTTTGACTGGCGCCGAGGGTTTCGAGCGCTCGATCACCGTCCAGTCGACTCCCGGTTCCGCCGGCAGATTGCCCGATATCGGCAGTATGCTTTGACTTTGACATGACATAAGTACCGGAAGACGTCTGCCTGCTCTGCTCAGGATGCTCGGCCGATTCGCGGCGGTCGGTAATGCAGACGGTTCCGGCTCTCCTGTTTTCTTTATCGACATTCATGGCGCTTCCCATTTCCTGTTGGCCTGCGTCCCGCTCGCTATTTTTCACCAGGCGGGGTCCAAAGACGCGGCGCCGAGCGGGAGACGCCGGCATTGGAACTCTCAGATTTTTGGATGTGAAACGGTAAAGGGTTGTTGCTTGTGGGTAACCGGGAGATCACGTGTGTTGAGGCGATGGAAACGGCTGAGGAATCGATTTCAAAGTGATGCGAGGGGAGTGGATGCGGCGTGCGGGGATATCCGCAGGGATTTTGGCAACTTCAGGCCGTTTAGCCTATCTAATAAAACGAAGCGACATTGCAATTTTTCTTTTGAGGCTGGGGATTGTTGAAGAACAGGCGTTGGACAGGTGTGGTTGCGGCCCTGGTAACGGGGATGGTGGCGGGTGTGGTGTCCGCAGCCGGTGGGCAGATGCGCACCAGCAGCCAACTGGTGAACGCACCCGGGTATCAACTGCAGGCTTCTGCTCGGAATCCTTACATGGGCAGCGTGGAGGCGCGGCCGAACAGCGGCGGCACGATGGACATTACGCTGAATGACGCCATCCGGCTGGGCATTGAAAACAACCTGGGGCTGAAACTGGTGGAGGCGAATCAGAAGACGATCCATGCCGAGCGGCTGCAGGTGATCAATTATCTTTCGCCCAACATTTCACTGCATGCCGAGACCGGCGTACACCAGTACGACCTGGCCGCGCAGGGCTTTCATCCCTCGTCGCTGGCGGGCTTTGCGAAGCTGGCGCCGCCGGGGACGAACTTTGTGCTGCCTTCGGTGACGAAGGCGGATGTGACCAACGCGCAATTCAATCTTTCGCAGGAGCTGTTCAGCTGGGCGGGCTGGGACGCGCTGTTTGCCGTGCATGACGAGATCAAGGCGGTGAATGCGCAGACGGCATCGAGCGCGGGCGATGTGATTCTGGAGGTGGGCAACCTTTACCTGCAGGCGCTGGCCGCGGGTACGCGGGTGGAGATGGCGAAGTCGCTGCTGCGGAGCGACAAGACGGCGCTGGACCATGCGCGGGATGCTCATGAGGCCGGAACCGTGGCGGGGATTTCCGTGCTGCGGGCGCAGGTGGCTTACCAGTCGCAACAGCAGGTGGTTTTGCAGGTGGAAAACGCATTTGAGAAGGCGAAGATTCAGTTGAATCGCGCCATCGGGCTGGCTCCGGAGCAGAAGATCCGGCTGACCGAGGCCGCGCCGTATGCGGACCTGAAGGTTCCGACAGTAGAGGCCGCGGTGCAGGAAGCCTACACGCATCGGCATGATTACCGGACGCTGCAGGCGGAGATTCGCGCGGCGAGGATGGAGAAGCGGGCTGAGGCCGGGTTGCGCTTTCCAAGCCTGGTTTTTCACGGCAACTGGGGCGTAACGGGCGTTTCCGGCGGGCTGTTCCACGACACCTGGGCGGCTACAGGAACACTGGAGATTCCCATCTTTGACGAAGCGAAGTTCCGCGGCGACCACGACGTGGCCCAGGCGCAGGAAAACGAACTGAAAAGCGAGTTTGCGGACCTGAAGCAGAAGATTGATCAGGAGCTGCGCGATTCCATTTTGGATGTACGTACGGCGACGCAACTGCTGGCCGTGGCCAGGAGCAATCTGGATCTGGCGAATGAAGAGTTGACCGAGACCGACGAGCGATTTTCTGCCGGGGTGGATACCAATTTGCCGGTGGTGGAGGCGCAGGCGACGGTAGCGCAGGCTCAGGCGCAATATGTGCAGACGGAGCTGAAGTATAACGAGGCGAAGCTGGCGCTGGCCGACCGGCTGGGGATTATCGATGTGGCGTTCCACCCTGTGCTGACGCCGCAGGTGCTGAAGGAATTCGAGAATTAGGGTCGGGCTTTTCGGTTTGCGGTGTAACTTCTGTAGAAAAGTGGATAGCGTTTGTCTTCGTGTGTATCCGGTTTCAGGCAGCGGGGGATCTGCCCGGGGAACTATCCGGATGAGGGTTACCCAAAGGTTCATATTGTTAACCAAGTCGCACTGAAAGGCAGTAAACCCCTTGCTTTCTTAAGGTTAACGGTGGCAAAAGGCTGCCGGGTGCGCTGGCGGCGGGGCACGGCTTTGCTCTGGCTGTAAAAAGCTGAAAATAGTGAAGATTTTTCCTCAGAAGAGGCGTATTTTCATAGCTGGAGTCTGGGAAAAAATCCGAGAACCCGGCTCGGGCAACCTTTTTTCCCAGACTCAGTCTAACGGAGACGTGAGTGGCGATGAAGTTGCAAGTCAACCACCTGGAAGATCGGCCGTAGCAGGAAGCTGCGGGGACCGCTCCCCCGAATAGGTAGCAACAGTAGTATCAAATTTGATTCTCCGAAGGAGGCACGGAGGATTGCCGGTGGAAAGGCAATCTCCGCAGATGAATATGAGGATTCCCAGGATTACTTCTGTTCTATGGACAGCGGTTGGATGTGCGGCGTTATTGGTAACCGGGTATGCATTATCCGGTTGTGGACAGGGCGGCGCTTCAGGCTCGGGCATGGGTATGGTGACCACGGCGATCACCGACCCGGCGGAGTGCTCCGCTGCCATGGGTGGCACGTATAACCATGTCTACGTGACGATTACCGACGTGCAGGCGAATGCCAGCTCCAGCGCTGGGGACAGCAGCTCCGGCTGGGTGGACCTGACGCCCGGGATGAAGCCGACGCAGGTGGACCTGCTGGGAGCCAACGCGAGTGGCGGCTGCTTTCTGGCTACGCTGGGCGACAACCTTGAGGTGCAGGCGGGCAACTATCAGCAGATTCGGCTGATTCTTGGCTCGAACAGCTCGACGATGGTGAACGGCACCAACTACTGCAACCAGAGCGGCGGCCTGAATGCAGTGAATTGCATCGAGTACGAGAATCAGTCGGGCGCCGAAGCGTGGAGTGCGCTGACGACGCCGAGCGCGCAGCAGACGGGCATCAAGATACCGGCGGCGCAGATTGCGGGCGGATCGCTGAATGTGGCGGCCGGCAAGACGGCTGACCTGGTGATCAACTTCAAGACGTGTCAGTCGATTGTGCAGGCGGGCAACAGCGGCCAGTTTATTCTCAAGCCGGTGTTGAATGCCGGTGAGGTGAGCACGGCGTCGACCTCGATCAACGGCACGGTGGTGGATTCGGTCACAGGCAAGCCGATTGCGGGCGCGAATGTGCTGGTGTCTCTGGAGCAGCCGGATACGAATGGCGTGGATCGCGTGGTGGAGTCGACGAAGGCCGCGTCGGACGGCACGTTTGTCTTCTGCCCGGTGATGCCGGGAACTTACGATGTGGTGGTGAATGCCTACAATCCAACAACGAAGGTTGCTTACAACGTCGCGGTGGAGACGGGCGTTCAGCCGGGCGACACCACGGGTAACATTCCGTTGACAAATGCGACCTGGGGCTCGGCGACCATCAACGGTCTGGCGACGTCGCAGGGCACAACGACGAATGCGGTCCCGGTGGATTTGAATTTCTACCCGCTGGAAGCGAATCCGGTGTCGGGCAGCACCACGACTTACTTCACGGTGCCGTTGCTGCAGAATCCACCCATGAGCGAGATGGCGACTCTGGCGCAGACGACAAGCGCGACTCCGACCTACACGGATGCGTCGGGAACGGTGACCACCTGCCCGGCGAATACCGCCTGCGCGACGTTCTCCATGATGGTGCCGCAGAGCGGGATCAGCGTGTATAGCTACTCGACGAGCGGACCGACCCCGGCGGCGACGACGTACTCGACGGCGCTGGCCAGCTACACGGTGGATGCACAGGCATTCCAGGTGAACTCCAACCCGCAGGCGCCGGATTGCACCAAGCCGGAACTGACGACCTCGACGGGTCTGGCGATTACGGCAGGAAGCACGGCGGGTGTGACCCTGACGGCGAACACCACCACGACCACACCTCCGGTGCTGGACTTTACCGGATGCTCATAGCCGGATGAGTCAGGGCCGGGGCTGCCGTTGGCGGCTCCGGCTTTTTTGCTTTTCAGGAAGCGGAAAGTGGAGAAGGTTTAGTTGGATATCACCATGGTAGACGTGCTGGCGATGTTTGGTGTGAAGCTTCCGACAAATGGAATATCAATACCGAAGTTGAACGGGTAGGAGACAGTGACCTGGACCTCGTTGCCGGGAGCGTTGCAGACGGTTGATCCGCACGTTGTCCATGTTTCGGGGTTTGTATGGTTGGACTGGAGCCATGTTGCCCTAACCGAAATCTTGCCAGGGGTGACGACCGGATAGCTCAGACCCTGGACATAGGTCTGGATGTCGCTGCTGCCGGTGACTGGGCAGTCAGGCATAGTGGAGGAAGTGGGTGTGGATAAGCACTTCGAGCCTCGAACGGCAGCCCAGCGCACGGCTTCCTGGGATGCGAAGTCGACGTATTCGTAGGTGAATAGCGCCAGGCAAAGGATGAGCAGGCCAACGGTAACGGCGAAGAAGATGCCAACAGAAATGGCGAACTCGACCATGGTGGCGCCTTCTTCACGCCGCAGCTTAGCTGCGAGAGCACGCTTGCGGAGATACGACGGGCGAAGCCAGATGCCGGGAATCAGGGGAAACCTCCTGGATGGTTCCGTGGATGGGAACATATCAGTAATTCGATAGCACCTGCTGGACGGCCTGGCCCGAGAGGTTGAAGGACGCAGGCAGTCCAGGCAGATGGATAAAGGGCTTGAATGTGACCGCGGTAGTTACATTGAGCAGGACATCAATGGAGGAACCCGGACAGTCCCCTTGTGAGCAGGTAGATGCAGCTCCGTTGGCACAAATGCAACTGGTGGTTGGGGCTGGTGATAACGCGAGGTTGGGAAGGAGGGGTGCGGCAGCCTGCGCGGCGTTCAGCATTCCAGTTGTGTCCGTCGCAGCGGCGCGGCTTCGGTCGCCGTATTGAACAGCGGCAGTGGCAGCGGAAGTCACCTGCATGGCCGCGTAGGCGAGGTTGCCGATTTCCGCGATTCCGAGCAGCATGACCACCAGCAAGGATAGTGAGATGGCAGTTTCCACCAGCGCCTGTCCGGATTCACCGGAGTGACGCTGGCGAAGAGGTGCGGATACAAACTTCAGTTTCAACGACATGGAACTATTACTCCACGAGTGCGATGTATCGCAGGGGTGATGTGCTGGAATGCGCAATATTGTAGTTGGTCAGGCTAAGGGTTGATGACTTGTTAAATAAGCACCCAGCGACCAGCCCCGTGATGGCGACGCTGCCGCCGTTGTCGTTGAGGAACACGTCGGCGTTGGGCGCCACGATATATCCGTCGAAGTTCTGGCCGCTGCTTCCGATCTGGACCGTCAGCCCGCCTTTGTTCTTCAGGGTTCCGTGAACCACTGAATCGCAAACTGTGGTGTTGTAGTAGGTGTTTGCCGCTGGAACGAGCAACGCGACGCCATCGTAAGAGAGTTGATTCGAGGCATTACTCCCAAACGTGTCAGCTTGACAGGCGGAGTAGCTGTTGAGGTTTGCGCAGGGTGCGCTGATGTTGAAGAGTGAGTTGGAGTTCTGGGTGAAGGCTCCGCCGTAGACCTCCAGCGTGGCATTGGTCATGTTGGTGTTCCCATTTGGGTTCCCAACAACGACTCCATTCTTGAAGACAAAGACGCCGTTGTTGAGTGTCTGGCCACTGATGTCCACGTTAGTTCCGGTAAAGCACACGACACCGTTGCCTCCGTCCAGGGGCGTTCCGGGGTTGGGGAACGTACTGTATGTCACGGAGCAGTCGCCAGGAGGTACGGCTCCGACAGATTGCACGGGCGGTGCGCTCGATGGCTTTGAATTGGAGTACACAGGTGCTCCACCGAGAATGGTGCTGCCCGCAGGGCCTACGGAGGTGACGTACGGCGCATTCAGGGTGGCGGCTCCGCCTGTTTGACTTGTCGTTTCTCCGGCCGCGGAACCGTCTGAGTTGACATACCAACTGCAGTTGGGACTGTTGATGGTAGAGTTACCCTGCATTTGCAAATCCACGCCTGTCTGATCCATCAAAAATGCGCAGGTTGTCGACGGGCCTGGCGAGCCGGCCACGGCGCGAGCGGCAACGGTAGCGGTCCTGTCGCCGGTGAAGAATTTGAAGAAGTACAACGGGTCAGGCTTGCTGAGAATGGCTTCTACGTAGCCCGTGGACTTGTGATAACCGCTGGAAGGTGGGGTATTAATGGTGACGGTTGTATTGTCAGATGTAGTGAAAGGGCTTGTCATCCCTTTCGAGCAGTCCGACGAGCTGCCGTATCCGTTGTCAGCCACCGCGATACATGCCGCGTAAACAGTGTCCGAGGGGTTGGCGACGCCGTTCGTGTAGGTGACTGGAGTGTTCATTTGGTTCATGGCACCGGCGGTGGCTGCGGCGTCAGTTACGATTTGCAATTGTCGCTTGGTGTGGAAGAGGACACCCACATCCGCGGCGAGTGCGAGAAAGCCTAGAAGCAAAGTCAGCTCGATGGCCATCATAATGAGCATCTGGCCGCTTTCATTGCGATGGAGTTTCATGGTGGCTCCTTTGGCGGGCTCGGCAGCCCTCACCTGCAGCGCGCACTCCGGGTGCGGCTGGTGAGATAACGTTCGCAGTCTGAAGCAGGAAGATGAGATTCGGGGTAAGTCTTCCCATTCCGGAACCGGCCTCCGGCTGCGTATCCAATATACTGACACGATTTTGCAACTTATGGGTTACAAAACCGCTTACTGACACACCTGCGAGGAGGCTAGCATCGGCGGAAATGCGGTGTATGTACCCTATCAGTAACCAGCGAGTATTCTATCGTAACCAGAAGAAGTTTTTGAAATTGTTATAGCGGCTGGATGGCGCATGGCATCTGAAATTGACCGGGTTCGCCGCCGGGGCGCGAAATTACTGAGAGATGACCATGCTGGAGGTGCTGTGAAGATTGAGGCCGATCTGGCCGACGATGGGTATCTCCATCGTAAAAGGATAGGCGACCTCGACCTGCACTTCGTTGCCGGGCAGGTTGCAGGGGGCGGCGGAGCAGGTGGTCCATGAGGCGGGGGTGAGGGTGGCGCGGCTGAGCCAGGTGGTGGTGACGGCAAGCTGGGAGGGCTGCACGATAGGGTAGTTGAGGTTCTGGACGTAGGTCTGGATCTGGTCGGCAGTGGCGTTGCAACTGCTGAGCCCGGTGCAGGTGGAGCCGCGAACCATGGCCCAGCGGGTGGCTTCGCGGGCGGCGTAGGCCACGTAGTTGTAGCAGTAGAGGGCGAGGGTGAGTTCGAGGATGCCGATGAGGACGGCGATGATGATGCCGAGGGAGAGCGCGGACTCGACGAGCGATTGCCCGCGGCGGCAACGGAGGCGCCGGGCGATACGGCGAGCCGTCATGGCAGGACCTGCTGCACGGCGAGTCCGTGAAGGGTGTAGGTGGCGGGCAGACCGGGGATGTGGATGCCGGGGTCGAAGGTGGCGGTGGTGCGCACGGTGAGGGTGACGATGATGGCGGAGCCGGGGCAGTCCGTGTTGCTGCAAGTGGAAGTGCCACCGTTGGCGCAGGAGCAACTGACGGAGGAGGAGGTGTTGAGGCCGGCGATGTCCGGGGCCTCGTTGGCGGCGGCGTTGGCGATGCCGGTGGCGTCGGTGGCGGTGGTGGTGCTGGCATCGCCGTACTGGACTCCGGCCTTGGCTGCGCGGGTGACCTCGATGGCGGCGTAGGCGACCCGGCCGAATTCGGCTGCGCCGAGCAGCAGGATGGAAAGCACGGAGAGGGTGAGCGCGGCTTCGAGCAGGGCCTGGCCGGCGGTGGAGTGGATGGGATGGCGGAGTGAGGGGCGCGGCTGCATGGAGGATCTCCACCTACTCGACGAGGGCTACGCTGCGGACGGGAGTGGTGCCTGGATGCGCGACGTTGTAGCTGGGGATGTGAATGGTGGAAGACTGCACGACCATGCTGTAGGCGATGATGCCGCCGGCAGTGACGCCGCCGCCGTGGTCCTGCAGGTAAACGCTGGCTGAGGGGGCGTAAATGTAGCCGTCGAGCACCTGGTTGCTGCTGCCGAACTGGACCTGAAGCTCGCTGGAGTTGTTGGCCGGCTGCAGGATGGCGATGCCGTTGTAGTCGCCGGAGGTGGGCGCGGTGATGTTGAGCAGCGAGTTCGAGTCCTGATTGAGCGCGCCGCCGTAGAGGTCGAGCGTGCCGTTGGAGATGGTGACGGTTCCGCTGACGGTGACGCCACTCTCAAAGACGTAGGTGCCGGCACCGAGACTGGCGTTGGAGATCGAGACAGGGTTGGTGAAGCAGACGGCGCCTCCGTCTGCTGCCGCGAAGCTGCCGGTGATGGAGGTGGCCGAGCTGGTGGTGGTGCAACCGCCGTTGCCGGGCGTGGGGCCGGTGATGTTGCCCAGCGGATTGCTGACGGGCAGCACGCCGGTGGTTTGAGCCGTGGGTTTGGTGGTCTGGCCATTGGAGCCGCCGACGACGTTGAGGAAGGGCGCGTCGATGAGACCGCCGTTGCCGGTGACGTTGAGCGCGTCGGGCGAGCTGGAGTTGACGTAGATGCCGCAGCCGGTGGCGTCAATGTTGTAGTCGCCCTGGATGGACAGGCCGGTGCCGGAGGGCGCCATGAGATAAATGCAGCCGGAGCCTGCTTTGGCGTCTGTGGCGACAGCCTGCGCGGTGAGCTGGATGGTGTTGATACCCAGGACGCGCATGAAATAGGTTGGCGCGGCCTGCTGGATGACAACCTGCACGTCGTTATTCGAGGTGAAGCTTCCGCTTTGCGGAGGGTTGTTCACCGTGACGGTGGTGCTGTTGACGCCATTCGGCTCGCCGTTGGCGGCTGCGGCGTTATCGGCGGCCGAGGTGGCGCTCTGGTTGTAGATGAGCTGCTGCGCGCCGGCAGTGGCGGCGGCGTCGGCAGCGGTTTGCAACTGGCGCCTGGCGCGGAAGAGCATGCCGACATCGACGGCGAGGCCGAGCGAGGCGACCAGCAGGGTCATGGTGAGGGCCGTGAGCACAAGTGCCTGTCCATTTTCATCGCGAAGGATCTTCACAGTCCCCTCCATTGGGCCGATCATCCTGCTGCCAGGGTTCGATGAGAGAACCAGGCAGATAGCGCTCCGAACCGGGAGCGAACCGGCAACCGGACGTGCAGCCGGAAGCGCAGGTCGAAGGGTTTCGAAATGCGCCGGGCTACAGCGTGTTATCGGCAGAAAAACAATTCTGTGAAGTTACTAATAGAAACTTTCGGGGCGGAGCGTGATCCTGCGTCGGTGGGATGTGGCTGGCACTTTGGTGGGAGCTGGGCTGCAAATGTGCGAAGCCTGCACACGATCTGGTGCAGGCTAGCTGCCGCCGTCTTTGGGCTGGAAGGAGCCTTCGGTGGCGGTGCGGGTGGGTTCGACTTTGACGCGGAAGGAGGGGGACTGGTAGTCGGGCGGGAGGTAGTCGTCGGGAATGGCGATGCGGTTGCCGTCGCGGATGGTGGAGAAGTGGGGGGACATGATTTCGACGCCGGCCTCGTAGAACTTGTCCTGAATGTTCTGGTGGAGGCGGGAGTAGATGGTGGCCATCTGGTTGGCGTGGTGGGTGTAGGCGTTGATCTGGTAGTGGACGTAGAAGTCGTCGAGCGCGGTCTGGAGGACGAAGGGCGCGGGCTTTTCGACGATACCTTCGGTGGTTTGCGCGGCGGCGATGAGCAACTCATGCACCTTGCGCCAGGGGGCGTCGTAGCCGATGGTGACGGTGGTGTGCAGGATGAGGCCGTGGTCATGAGTGGAGCCGCTGAAGTTGATGATGTGGCTGCTGAGCACCATGGAGTTGGCGATGGTGATTTCTACGTTCTTGATGGTGCGGATGCGGGTGACGAGCAGGGAGATTTCGATGACGTCGCCGACGGTGTCAGCAATTTGAACGCGGTCGCCGAGGCGAAAAGCGCGCATGTAGGTGAGGATGACTCCGGCGACGAGATTGGCGATGGCCGATGTGGAGCCGAGCGAGAAGAGCACGCCAAGAAAGATGGAGATGCCCTTGAAGGCCGGCGAGCTGGAGCCGGGCAGGTAAGGGAAGATGACGATGGCCGTGGCGGCCAGGATGAGGAAGCGGACGATCTTGTAGGTGGGCTGAGCCCATTCCACATGAAAGCCGGAAAAGGTGATGTTGCCTTTGCCAATCTCACCGAAAATGATTTTGGTAAAGCGGATGAGATAGAAGGCGATGATGATGATGACAAGGATGGTGAATACGTTCGGCAGGTAGTGAACGATGGTGTTGCCGATGCTGTTGAGCGTGGAGGTGATGTAGTGGATGAGGGTGCGGGAGTAGCCGCGCGTCCAGGGATAGAAGCCGAGCACGAGCGAGACCCAGGCGTAGAGCAGGATGAGCGATACGGCGAGGGCGATGAGGCGCAGGACGAGAATGAGGAAGTTTGCGATGCGGTCGGCGGGCAACAGTTCGTATTTTTGAATGCGCAGCGAAGGGATGACGGTGCCGCGCCACACGTCGAGCTTTGCCCGCAGCTTGCGGTAGAGCATGCGAAGGAAGCGGAAGAGGAAAAAGAGTATCGCTGTGGCGATGAGGGAATAGAGGGTTCCTAACAACACGGCGCGCAGGGTGGAGTGGGGCCGCGGGGCCGGGAAGGCTTCGCGGAGCCGGGCAAGGTAGAAGGCAGCGGCGTCTGCCTGGGATTTGCCGAGGGATTTTGCATCCTGATCGGTGACGGTCATCAGGACGAGGCCATCTGCATTGATGGTGGTGACGCCGTTGGCGCTGGCGGCGCTGAGGGCGTTGCCGTTGAAGCGGGGGTTTTTCGCCACGAAGGTCAGCCGCTGTGTGATGGCGGCGGCGCGGGCGGCGGCGGAATAGGGGCCTAACGCTTCGACCTCAAAGACAGCCTTGCCGTGGGCGAGCACCGAGGCTTGCATGGGAGTGGTGGGCGAGACGTGGGAGGGCTGCGCGGGTTTTGCGGTATTCGCGGAGGCCGCCAGAGGGAGCAGCATGCCCAGAAGCAGGCTGAAGAGCAGGGCGGGCCAAAGCCGGATAGCAGAAGTTGTGCGCGCCATGGGTCACCTCATCGCAGTTTGGACTCACACCAGCGGGAGCCGTGCGCCGGACAGGGCGGGCGCGCGGGTACGCGAAGGAAAATCGTAACAGAGAAGGTAGATGATGGCGCGGGCGGGATTGGCTGCATGCCGCTAGCGGGCCAGATGCCGGTAGTAGATGGCGGCCAGTTCGGCGAAGGCGCGCAGGAAGTCGAGCGAGCCGACTTTGGAGCCGGCAACGTCGGTCCACACGGGCAAAGGGTACTCGTAGATTTCCGTGCGCAACGGGTGGCGGTCGCCTTTGTACAGGGCGAGGAAGCGGGCGAGAATCTCGACGTCGAAGATCCAGCGTGAGCGGAATGGTTCGGCAAGCACCTGCTTGAGCTCGGGCGTAATGCGAAAGAGCTTGGCGCCGCATTGGGTGTCGTAAATGGGCAGCCGCAGCAGCAGCGAGACGGTGGTGGCGAAGCAGCGGCCCAGGTAGTGGCGGTGGAGGCGGCGCTCGATGTTGCGGCCCAGCAGCTTGACGCGCGCGCCGAAAACCATGTTCAAACGCGCATTTGCGGTGAGGCAGGAGAGCAGGTCGGGAATCTGTTCGAGCGGCGTGGCGAGGTCTGCGTCCCAGAAGCCGGTGTATTCGGATTGGCCCTCGGCGATGACGTGCAGCATGCCTTCGCGTACGGCTTCTGCCTTGCCGCGATTGGGCTGCTGATCGAGGCAGGCGGCGCGACCGGGAAAGCGTTGGCAGAAATCGCGAAGCAGCAAAAGGGTATTGTCTGTGCTGCCGTCATTGACGAACAGCAGATGGATGTTGCGGTGCGGATCGTGCTTGAGGAAGTGCTGAAAGGCGTTGATGTGCAGGCGGCGGACTTCGTTGTAACAGGGGATGACGACGGTGCAGCGGCCCTCGGTGGAAGGGCTGGCCGGGTGCGCCGCCGATGCGGGAAGATCTGCCATGGATGGAGCTTTCGCGGTTCGCCTGGAGTGCGCGGTCGCTTCAGTATATCGTTGCGCGCTTGAGTGCAGGCTGCACGATTTTGCGTGATGAGAGGGTAAATCGGCGATGCTCACCGCGTCTGGCAGACGAGTCCTGCCGCTCTGGAAGTGGTATGGGCGGCAGAGATGGCGCCGATGGTGTTGCGGCTGTAACTGTGAGCCAAGCATGGCAGGTTTCATTGGTAATCGCTTCCGGTTATATATCTTTAACTCCAATAAAAAATCGGTTGCCTTTTCTATTTTTGGCCACGTAGAATCCGCGCCGGGTTGAAAGCCCGACCTATCTTGTCGTTTCAGGAGAAGCAGTCAGTGGTCAAAACAGTCAAACGCAAACGATTTGTCTTTATTACATCGATTTTTCTCGCGGCAGCTACCTGCCTCCTGGGGCAGGCTGCTTCCGCGCAAACCAGTTTCACCGTGGCATCGGGCAACGCTTATAACTGGCTGGTATCGCAAATGGCGCCGAGCGGACTGATTATCAGCTACCAGCGCGGCAGCATTGGCTACACCTATGATCAGGCAGTCGCGGTTGTAGCCTTCTCCGTCGAAGGGGATTACACCCGCGCGAAAACAATTCTGACCACCTTACAGGGTCTGCAGAGTTCGACCGGCGCATGGGACGACGCGTATTACACCAAGACGCTGCGCGCGGAGGACACGAATCAGGAAGTTGGGCCGAATATGTGGGTGTCTCTGGCGGTAGCCACCTATGAGCACTTCACCGGAGACCACTCGTTTGACGCCATGGCGCAGAAGAACATCGCGTGGTGCCTGCAGTTCCAGCAGGCGGATGGCGGCATCGACGGCGGCATCGCATCGAACGGCAGCATTCTGACGTGGGCTTCAACCGAGCACAATGAGGACTCCTACGCGGTGCTGAGCTACTTTGGGGATACGACAGCGGCGGCGAATGTGAAGTCGTTTCTCGATAATGTTGTGTGGAACAGTGCGGACGGTCGCTTTGACACGGGACGCGGCGACACCTCAGTGCATACCGATGTGAACGCATGGGGCGTGCTGGCGCTGGGCGCGAGCGGAACGCATGATTACGCCACCGGCCTGACCTACAACCAGAACTGCTGCGAGAGCACGCAAAGCAACAGTCGCGCTTCAGTGAACGGCTTTGACTTTGATGGCGACACCAACGACGTGTGGCTGGAAGGCACCGGACAGAATGCGGAGGCGTTTGCCGTAGCCAGCAACGGCACCAACTGGAGCAAGTTCGTGAGCCAGATCATACTGGACCAGGACTCGACGGGCGGCGTGCAGTATTCGATGGAAGGCACGAACAATGGCTACTTCACCATGTCCACGTCGAACTGTGTGTCGAGCACTGGCTGGCTGATTATCGCCGCGGCCCAGTACAACCCTTTTCAGCCATAACTGAAAGGTTCGATCCATTTCCAAAACTCAGTGATCCGGCAATCCTCTCCATGCGCATGACCGCAGGGGAGGATTGCGCGTTTCAGGCTGCTGCAGGCTGCGCCGCAAGCTCCGTTTTGAAGAACTCACATTGCAAAAGTGTTTCCGGGGGCAGACTGTCTGGCTGTTGAAGTCGCTGATCCGCGACGTGCAGCAGGAAGGGAAGGAGTAAGTAGAAGCCGGAGCTTGCAAGGTTCGCATTCGCGGGAGCGCTTGCGAGGCTTTGAAAAAGAAATGGCCGCAGCGGGCGAAAGTATGCCCGCCGCGGCTGCTTTGTGTTTGCCTTGGGTTCGCAGGATTGATTTCCAACGCGGCCAATTGCAATTTACGCCTCGCTGCTGGCGGGGAGTTGAGGCGGGCTGTATAAACAGTAGACGACGTATGAGTGAGCAATCCCGCGGCGGTGCGGCGGCGGCCTTCCTTTCCCGCGACTTTCGGCGTTACCAGATGGCGCGTGTGTTTGTGATTGTGGGCGCCGAGGCGCAGGCGCTGGCCGTAGCCTGGCAGATTTACGAGATGACGCACAGCGCGCTGGCGCTGGGCTATACCGGGCTTGCGCTGTTTTTGCCCGGGCTGCTGTTCATGCTTCCGGCCGGGCACACGGCGGATCGCTTTGACCGGCGGGCGGTGATACTTACCTGCTACGCGCTGCAGGTGTTGTGCACGCTGGGTTTGTTTTTGCTGTCGTGGTTTCGGGTGTCCCATGTCTGGCCCATCTATGTGATTTTGTTTTTGATCGGGACGGGGCGCGCCTTCAGCGGGCCTGCGTCTTCGGCGCTGATTCCGCACCTGGTGCCCAGGGAGCACTTTGTGAACGCGGTGACCTGGGGCGCGACGATCTTCCAGATTGCGAACTTTACGGGCCCGGCGCTGGGCGGCATTTTATATACGCTGCCGATACCGGGGCGGCTGCATGGCGCGGCCATCGTGTACCTGTTCATGATTGGGACGCTGATCTGCTACCTGGTGCTGGTGGGCTCGCTGCAGGTACGCCCGGGCCGGATGGAGCATAAGGCCATCTCAAAGGAAGTGCTGCTGGCGGGCTTTCGGTACGTGATGCGGAAGCAGATTCTGCTGGCGGCGATTTCGCTGGACCTGTTTGCGGTGCTGCTGGGCGGCGCGGTGGCGCTGCTGCCGATTTTTGCCGAGGATATTCTGCACGCCGGGCCGCGCGGGCTGGGCATGCTGCGCGCCGCGCCGGCCATTGGCGCACTGGTGGTTTCGCTCACGATGACGGTGCGGCCGATCACGCGCCGGTCTGGCATCACGATGCTGGTGTGCGTGGCGATTTTCGGCGCGGCCACGGTGCTGTTTGGTGTTTCGACGGATGTGGCGCTGTCGCTGGCAGCTCTGTTCGTGGTGGGCGCTTCGGATATGGTGAGCGTGGTGATTCGCTCGGCGATTCTGCAGCTTGCCACGCCGCCGGAGATGCGGGGGCGCGTGAGCGCCGTCAATTCGCTGTTTGTAGGCGCATCGAATGAACTAGGCGAGTTTGAAAGCGGTGTGACTGCGCACTGGTTCGGCGCGGTGCGGGCGGTCGTCTACGGCGGCATTGGTTCGCTGATGGTGACCGGCCTGTGGGCTGTGATGTTCCCCAAGCTGAGCCAGGCCGATGAACTCACCGCAGACGCGCTGATGGAACTGGAAGCCGGACAGCCGCGCATTTCTTAACACGTTCTTCAAAATCAAAGGAACTTCCCGGTCGTCCGGCAGACGGGCATGGGCGGCGCACTTTCAGCGCTGTTGAAGAAGGTGCGCTTTTTCAGCTCTACCGGGCAGCATCGCGCGAAGGAGTCGCCTGCACCATGAGCCGTCGGCGGGAGGATGCAACGAGGCCGACTGGCGGGGCCCACGCGGAGAGTTGCTTTTCAGGGCCATCGCGTCGGGCAACTCCGCGCTGCACTGGGCGACGGAAACCTGGGCGCATGCCAGCCGGGCGGCCTCCAGCTCGGCGCGCAATCCGTCGATCTCAAGCATGCAATGGCGCAGGTAGGCGGCGGGTGTGATGCCGAGATCGTGCGCGCGTTCGCGGAGGGCATCCCGTTCTTCCGGGGCGAGTCGCACGGTGAGGTGTACGGAAGGGGCATCCTGGGGCAGGGGTGGAATGCAGTGTGTGTTTGCGGAGATGCTTCGCGGCGTGAGGGCCATGGGCATGTGCGCGGCCAGCACCTGCTCGAAGCTGGGAACCGGCGCGGATGACGGCACGATTTCCGCTTCGGCCCGATGCACGGCGGTAGAGGGGGTGACGAGCGACGCGGAGATGGCTTCTGCGGTTGCGTCATCGGTATTTTTCCGCGCGGCCGCCGCGGGTTTTTTCGGGGAGGGCTGAGCGGCGGCCTTGCGCGAAACTTTTCTGGAGGTTGTCTTTTTGCCGGAGCTGCCTGGTTTGGCGGCGGCGGCTTTTTCCCTGGATTTTGCCTGGCTGGTTGGCGCAGGCTCGGTCCCGCTTTCCCCGTTGGCGGCTGGTTGGCTCGCAGTGGCGGGTTGCGGACTGGATTCCGGAATGGCGGCCTTTACCGGCTCGGGTGGAGCCGGTTCCTCTTCGTCATACACGCGGCGGCGCGACCGCTTCACGGCTTCCTCGTAGGTGAGCTCGCGAACCGGTTCGGCATGGTTGCCTGCCCACTTGTGAAAACGCTCCAGCACCGCGCCGATGTCTTCGCTCGGCAGGGTGGGCATTTTGCCGGGAGTGTTGTGCGGTGGGCGTGCGCTGTTTGGAGATGCGAAGTGTGTTGCCATGTGCGCAGCATAGGCCAGGCGGGATGGGATGCTGAGAGTTTTCTGAGGGAAAAGCGAAGGCCGCTTCCGAAATGGGAAGCGGCCTTCGGGGATACGTTCCAAAATGGCATCAGCCGGTGTTGCGCAGGCCTGCGGAGATGCCGTTGATGGTGCCGGCGATGGCGCGGTGAATCTCGTCGAGCTCCGGGCTGTCCTCCGGAGTGCCGCTCTCAAGCAGCGCGCGCTTGCGGCGCAGCAGGTCCACCTGGATGAGGCTCATCGGGTCCACATAGGGGTTGCGCAGACGGATGGAGCGGGCCAGGACGGGATTTTCTTCGAGCAGCTCATTTTGTTTTGCCACCGTGAGCAGCGTGCTGCGGGTGCGCTCGAACTCGGCCTTGAGCTTGTGGAAGACGCGCTCGCGGAGACCTGCGTCTTGCACCAGAGTGGAGTAGAGCGAGGCGATGCCGAGGTCGGCCTTGGCGAGCGCCATCTCCACGTTGCGAATGAGGTCGATGAAGAGCGGGAACTCGGCGAGCATTTCGCGGAGGAGCTCCACGCCGCCCGGTTTTTCGAGGAACTGCGTGAAGGCATGGCCAACGCCGAACCACGCGGGGATGAGCAGGCGGCTTTGCGTCCAGCCGAAGACCCAGGGGATGGCGCGCAGGCTGTCAAAGCTCATCTTGCCGCCGCGGCGGGCGGGGCGCGAGCCGATTTTGGCGTGCTCGAGCTCGCCGACGGGCGTGGCCTGCTCGAAGTACTGCAGCACCTCGGGGTCGTTGAGGATGTTTTCCTGGTAGAAGGCGCGGGAGGTGGCGGAGAGCTCGTCGAAGGCGGCTTCCCACTCGGGCTTGAGAATGCCGGTCTGGTGTCCGTCGGCCAGCCTGGCGTTGGGGCGGGCGAGCGCGTCGAGCGAGGCGGCGATCATGAGCTCCAGATTGCGCTCGGCCAGGACGACGTCAGAGTACTTGAAGTTGAGCACTTCCCCCTGCTCGGTGATGCGAATCTGGCCGTCGAAGGCGTCGACCGGCTGCGCGTAGATGGAGCGGTGCGTGGGTCCGCCGCCGCGGCCGACGGTGCCGCCGCGGCCGTGGAAGAGGCGCAGGGTGATGCCGCACTCATGCGCCACCTGGTGCAGGGCGCGATGAGCGCGGAAGATCTCCCAGGTACTGGTGATCATGCCGCCGTCCTTGTTCGAGTCCGAATAGCCGAGCATGATCTCCTGGATATTGCCCCAGGAGACGAGCAGCTTGCGGTATTCCGGAGTGTTCCAGAGCTTGCGCATCACCTCGGGCGCGTTGCGCAGGTCATCGACGTATTCAAAGAGCGGCACCGGCATCAGGCCGGGATCGTTGTCTTTGCCGGCTGGATCCACCCCGGCCATGCGCGCGAGCCACAGCACGGCGGTGACGTCGCCGGCGCCGGCGGCGCCGCTGACAACGTACTGGCGAATCGTCTCGGGACTGGGACCGGATTTGACCTCTGCAATGGCGCGCACGGTTTCCAGCACGTCGAGCGTGGATGCGCTGAGCGTGGCGGGCAGGGCTATTTCTCCCTGGGCATCGGCTGATGCGGCCCAGGCCGAGTACTCTTCGAGTGCTTTGCGATGGATGCGCTCGTGCTGGCGGATGTCAAGCGTGTGCAGGTGCAGGCCGAAGGTGCGGACCAGCAGGATGAGCGGGTCGACAAGCGACTTGGCGATGCGCACGCCGCGGTTTTCGATCAGGCTGCGGCGCAGCACTTCAAGATCGGCGCAGAGCTCCTTCGCGGAGAGGTAAGCGCCCAGCTCGGCGAGCGAGTTTTCCAGCGCGTTTCCGTTGCGCGGCTCCTGCCCGGCGGTGCAGCGCACGCGAGCGGCGATGCAGGAGAGATAGCGGCGGTAAATTTCATGCTGGAAGCGCGGGCCGAAGAGTACCTCTTCGCCGGTGCGCAGGCTGCTGAGGTAGCCATCGAGGCGGGCGTGCAGCTCTTCGCTTACGGGCAACTGCTGGGCCGAGGTGGTGATGAGGTCGATGAGGCTCTGGAGCCGCGCCTGGTAGTAGTCGAGCAGGCGAGCGCGCGACTCCTGTATGGCGTGGCGCGTGACGGCAGGCGTGACGAAGGGGTTGCCGTCGCGGTCGCCGCCGATCCAGGAGCCGAAGCCGAGCATGATGGGCAGGTCGATGAGGTCAACGTTGAGACCGTACTCGCAGGCAAGCGCGTCGGCTACTTCCTGGTAGATGCCGGGCAGGGTTTCGAAGATGGAGATCTCGTAGTAGTCGAGGCCCATTTTGAATTCGTCAGCCACTTCCGGGCGGCGGCTGCGGACTTCGTCTGACTGCCAGAGCGCGGTGATCTCGGCGGTCACGGCGTCTTCGAGGTCTTCCAGTTGCTCGTCGGGAACAGGAATGGCGTCGAGGCGGGCGAGGTACTCGCCGATGCGGCGGCGCTTGAAGAGCACGGTGCGGCGCGCCACTTCCGTGGGGTGCGCGGTGAAGACCGGCACGACAAAGATGCGGCCGAGGTAGCCCATCGCCTCTTCCGCGGAGATGCCTGCCTCGCGCATGGCGCGCAGGGTGCCGCGGAGGGAGCCGCGCTGCACATCGCCTCCATGGAGCTGATGCGAGAGGCGCCGGCGCTTGCGATGGTTGGTTTCCGCAAGGTTGATGAGGTCGAAGTAGAAGGCGAAGGCGCGGGTGAGCTTGTAGGCTTCGTTGACGGGCAGGGCGTGCACATCGCGGACGGCGGCTTCCATGAGCTGCGCGGCCTGCTCCTGCCTGCCGGCGGCTTGCGCTTCGCGGCGGCGGATGGCGTTGAGGCGCAGGTTCTCCACGCGCTGGAAGAATTCTTCGCCGACCTGTTCGCGGAGCACTTCACCGAGCAGCATGCCCAGCGAGCGAACGTCGCGGCGGAGCGGCACTTCCTTCAGATCGCCGGTGCGGGCTTCGAGTTCGGCCAGACGGCTGGCCCATGAGGAGGGTTTCCAAAGTGACGGCATACCTTTGATTATGACGGAGGAAGCGGTTTGGAGCCGAATCGTGGGGCGAGCGAGCGGCTGGACCGGCGGCGATCGGTGCCGGAAGTCGCCGAGGGCTGGATTCTCTCCAGACAGACCCGCAGGTGAACGGCAACGAGGTGGGCATCGAGGGCGTTTCGCGCCGGGGCAAGGCGGCTCTGATTACGATGGCGTTTGATAAGAGCTTCCGGATAGTGCTGGTGGGGTCGTCGGGCAAGGGCGTGCAACTTGCACGCCCGTTTGTGTGTGCGCTTCAGGGCTTCGGAGCCTGGGTTGTGGGCGTCACTCCTGCTGCAGCAGGATGATTCCCTGCGCTGCGCCCTCGATGGATCCTCTCAGCTCTATTTTGCGGCTGATGCCGGTGATGTCCAGCAGCAGTGATCCGGGTGAGCCGGGGACGTGCTGCACAAAGCTGGATTGCGGCGTGTCGTTGAAGAGGAGTTGCACGTTGCGGAGTCCCGTGACGCGGCCGCGCTGCGGAGTGAAGCGCACGAGGTATTGCGTGGCTCGCTTGATTTGTGACGTCAGGTCCACGTGAAACGTTGTGCCGCTCCAGTGGCCTGCGGGCGTGGGCGCATAGATTTGACTGGCGGCGTTCCATCCCAGGGGCGGCGCGGCGTGGGTGTCATACGCGGCCAGGTGCAGGCGCGCGGGGAATTCCAGCGCGGAGGTGACGGTGACGCGCAGCGCATGGACCGTTGCCGATGTGAGCGGCTGGATGCGCTTGTATCCGATGGTTTTGCCGGTGGCAAGCTCTTGCCATTTGCCGTCTGAGAGTCCTTCGACGCGATAGCTTTCCACGCGCTGGCCGTAGCGGCAGTTCTCCTGCAGGATGACGTGATCGACGCGCTGCGGATGCGGGAATTGCAGCGTGAGGGCGTGGCCGGAGCCGTAGTCCTGCAGGAGAGGCTGGGCGAAGCGGCGGCGAATTTCATCGCCGAATTCCCTGGCGCGGGCAAAGTCGTGCGGGTCGATGTGGCCGGTGGTGGAGGGTGGAACGTTGAGCAATAACTGTACGCCGCGGCCAATGGAGCGGTAATACACCTCCATCAGGTCGTCAAGGCTCATCAGGTCTTTGAGGTTGGTCGTGCTCCAGAACCAGTGCGGACGGCGGATGGAGACATCGGCCTCAATGGGCATCCATACGTTGCCGCGTGGAGCGCTGAAGCCGGAGGTGGCCACGCCGGTGCCGGCCTCGGCCTCGGGAATCGCGTTCCAGCAGGGATAGGGCGCAAAGCCGTTTTCGTTGCCGACCCAGCGGATGGTGGCCTCCGGCCCCTGGAAGATGGCAGCATGCGGAGCGTAGCGCGCGAGAATGTCGGCCACAGGAATGACGGTTGACCCGTCGAACCAGATTTCGACCATGGTGCCGTAGCGCGAAAGCACCTCGGTGAGCTGCTCGCGATAAATGGCGTTGTAGGCCTTCTGCTTCTGCGGCGTTTTGCATACGCCGCCGTTGCCGGCCTTGTGGTATCCGTCGGCGGGTGAGAGGTAAACGCCGAGCTTGAGTCCGTATTTGTCGCAGGACTTGCGGAGGTTGCGCAGCACGTCGCCATGTCCGTTCTCCCAGGGAATGTGCGAGACGCTGTAGGTGGTGGTTTTGGTTTGCCACCAGCAGAAGCCGCCCCCGTGCTTGGCGACGAAGACAATGTAACGCGCGCCCAGGTTGACGGCGCACTGCGCCCAGTTGTCGGTGTCGATGTCGGGGTTGATCTCGCTGAGTGGCGTGGAGAGGTCGTCGTACTCGCGGTTTTGCCAGGTGTTGGGCGCAATGTGCACGAACATGCCGAACTCCATCTGCTGCCAGCGAAGCTGGTCGGCGGTGGGCGTGGCCAGACGCCCGGGTGCTGCGGGCAAGGGAATGGCGAAGGCGTCCCGGGCGGCTGGAAGTGCTGTCGCGGCGATGCCCAGCACCGAGTCATATATGAAAGTACGACGGTTCACAGAGGGCTCCTTGCCGAGTGGAGTTTCGGCTTGCGGCAGTCTACACCGTGGTGGCCTCTTCGAGCTGGGTGACCAGTTGCTCCCACTCGGTGGTGAGCGCGGACTGCTGATCGCGCAGCGATGCCAGCCCGGCGGTGACGCGCTTGGTTTCCTCGATGCTGACGAAGATGCCGAGTGCGGCTTCGGCTTCGGCGATGCCGGCTTCGACGCGCTGCATTTCGCTCTCGATCTCGAAGACGCGTTCTTCCATCTGGCGCTGCTTGATGGGGTTGATGCGGCGCTGCTTTTCGACGGATTTGGATTCGGGTTCGGATTCGGCTACCGGTTCCGGCGCGGGCTTGGCCCTGGTTTCCATCTCGCTGGCGAGTGATGCTGCGACGGCATCCGGGCCGCCCTCCTTGCGCCACATATAGTCTTCGTAGTTGCCGGGGTAGACGTGCAGCGTGCCGTTTTCCACCTCGAAGACGCGGGTGGCGAGCTTGTCGATGAAGTAGCGGTCGTGCGAAACGAAGAGGACGGTGCCGGTGAAGCTCTGGATGGCTTCGAGGAGGACGTCTTTGGCACGCAGGTCGAGGTGATTGGTGGGCTCGTCGAGCAGCAGGAAGTTGGCCGGGCTGACGAGGATGCGGGCCAGCGCGTAGCGGTTGCGCTCGCCGCCCGAGAGCACGCCGAGCGGCTTGAATACGTCATCGCCGGAGAAGAGGAAACAGCCGAGCAGGCTGCGCAGTTCGGTTTCCGTCACCCTGGGCGCGGTGCGGGAGATGTCGTCGAGCATGCGCGCGTTGTGGTCGAGCACCTTGTACTGGTCCTGCGCGAAGTACTCGACGAGCACGTTGTGGCCCAGCTTGAGCGTGCCGCCGGTGGGCTGGTCCTCGCCGGAGAGCAGGCGGACGAGCGTGGATTTACCCGCGCCGTTGAGGCCGACCAGGGCGATGCGGTCGCCGCGCTCGATGGTGAAGTTGACGTCGGTGAGGACGTGCTTCTCTCCGTAACTCTTTTTGAGCTGGATGGCCTCGGCTACAGTGCGGCCCGAGGCGGGCGGCTGCGGAAAGGTGAAGTGGATGACCGGCTCTTCTTCGGGAATCTCGATGCGGACGATCTTGTCGAGCTCCTTGATGCGGCTTTGCACCTGCTTGGCCTTGGTGGCCTGGGCTCGGAAGCGGTTGATGAAGGCTTCCAGATGCTCGATGTGCTCGCGCTGGTTGCGGTAGGCGGCTTCGAGCTGCGCGCGGCGCTCCACCTTCTGCTGCAGATACTTTTCGTAGTTGCCGTGGTAGGTGTGCAGGCCTTTGTTCCAGACCTCGATGACCTTGTTGACGGTCACGTCGAGGAAGTAGCGGTCGTGCGAGATGAGAATGTAACCGTTTGGGTAGCTTTTCAGGTAATTCTCAAGCCAGTTGCGGGTTTCGAGGTCAAGGTGGTTCGTCGGCTCGTCGAGCAGCAGCAGGTCGGGCCGGGCGAGCAGCAGCTTGGCGAGGGCGATGCGCATCTGCCAGCCGCCCGAGAACTCCTGCGTCTGTCGCGCCCAGTCGGATTTGGAAAAGCCAAGCCCGGTGAGTACGGTGCCCACCTGCGCGTCGAGCGCGTAGCCGTCGAGCGCGCGCAGGCGGGCCTCGATGTGCGAGTAGCGGTCTGCTGCGGCGTTGTATTCGTCGCTGTTGTGGTCGAGTTCGGCGAGCGAATGCGAAAGCTGCTGGAACTCGGTTTCCATGTCGCGCAGCTCATCGAAGACGGACAGGCACTCTTCAAAGACAGACCGGCCGCTCAGCGCGAGCCCGTCCTGCGGCAGGTAGCCGATGGTCATGCCCCTGGTGCGCTGGACCGAACCGTAGTCGAGCCCGTCCAGCCCGGCGAGAATCTTCATCAGCGTGGATTTGCCGGTGCCGTTGGCGCCCACGAGCGCAGTGCGCTCATCCGGCGTGATGAGCCAGTTGGCGTGTTCAAAGAGGAGTTTGGGGCCGAATCGTTTGCCGGCGTCGGCGAGTTGCAGCATATGGGTATTTTATCGGGCGGGAGCGGGAAGGCTTGCCGAGAGCGAAGGACGGGCGCATTCTGAGGGCAGGCTGGGAGGACGAAGCCATGCCGATTATCCATGTAAAGCTGGTCGAGGGAGTCTTTCATGCCGGGCAGAAACGCAAGCTGATTGCAAAGCTGACCGACGCGATGGAAGAGGTTTATCCGGGGCTGCGGGACGTCACCCACATCACGGTGGAGGAAGTGAAGCAAGGCGATTGGGGCATTGGCGGCGTGCCCATCACGGCTGCCAAGGTGGAAGCGCACGCGGTGAAGAACACGGGGCAGGTCTGAGTTCCGGCTGGAGAGCAATTCCTCGGCGGAAGATCATTCCCGCTCATCGGATTGCCCGGGCTGGAACGGGTGCAGCAGTGTGTCGATTTCGCAGCCCACGAGCAGGGCGATGCCGGCCAGGTACATCCAGAGCATGAGGATGATGATGGCGGCGAGGCTGCCGTAGGTGGCGCTGTAATCGCCAAACTCGGCGACATAGAAGCGAAAGCCGATGGAGGCGAGCGCGATCAGTGCGGCGGCGACCAGGTTGCCCGCTGACAGGAATCGGAAGCGCACTTTAACATCCGGCCCGAAGCTGTAGGCGACCGCGATGAACAGCAGCAATCCGGCGGCAAAGATGATCCAGCGGAGGGTGGCGAAGAAGAGCCTCATCGGCTGGCTCCAGCCGATGAGGGACGCAACCCACGACTGCGCAGCTCCTCCAAAGATGACCAGCGAGAGCGAGCCGATCATGATGATGGCGAAGACGAGCATGAGGAGGATGGCGTCTCCCCGCTCCTCCCAGAACGACCGGCGCACCTGGACCTCGCGAATGATGTTGATTTGATCCATGAGTGCAAAAAAGCCAGCCGAGCCGGACCAGATGGTGAAGAGCAGTCCGAAGGTCAGAAGTCCTTGGTTTGAATCGGAATGTACATTCCGGATGGTTCCCTCAAAGAGGTTGGCGGCCTGCTCGGGCAGCACCTGGTGCAGCAGATCGAGAATGGCCTTCTGCAGGTGAGGAATGGAGAAGTACGGCAGCAGCGAGAGGATGAAGATGGCGGCCGGGAACACGGCCAGCATAAAGAAGAACGCCAGCACGGCCGCGCCGTCGAGGACGCGGTCGCTCATGAATTTGCGCGCGAGGCGTTTTACGAAATCCATCGACTGGTTGTGATGCGAACCGCGCATGCGAGCGTGCTTTCTTTAATCTGTTGCTTTGGCGATGGCGTTGGCGTTGGCCGCCAGGATTGCTGCGTCGAGCGGTGGAACGGCTCCGCGCTGCGAGGCGACCCATGCGCCCCAGCGATTGCCGGCTTCATTGAGCACCGGCAACGGCGCTCCATCGAGATAGTAATGGACCAGTGCGCCGGTGAAGGCGTCGCCGGCGCCGACGGTATCGACGACGTCGCCTGCAATGCCTTTGTGGCGGTGCGAGGCGCGCCGGGTGACGAGCAGGCTGCCCTCGCCGCCGAGGGTGATGCAGACCATCTTCAGCGAAGGAAACTCGCGCAGCAGGCGATGAGCGATCTGCGTGAGGTTCGGCTGGTCGGGGCTGGAGTGGGCTGCTTCGTGTCGGTCTGGGCTGCGCTGGGTGGCCCGCAGCATCGGGAGGATGCGTGCAGCCTCATGCTCATTGAGCTTGACGAGTGTGGCGGCGGCGAGCGAGTCGCGCAGGATGGCTGGGTCAAGGGTGGTCTGGCGCAGGTTGACGTCGAAGACGCGCAGGCAGTCCTGGGGCGTGGCGGCAAGAAAGGCGTGGATGGTTTTGCGGGCGCGCGGATGGCGCTGCGCCAGCGTGCCGTAGCATACGGCGTCGGCCTCGGAGGCGAGGTTGCACCAGTGCGGGCTGAAGTCGAGAAACTCCCACGCTGCGGGCGAAGGGAATTCGTAGTGCGCGTCCTTGTTGCGGTCAAAGACGACGTGGGCCTGACCGGTGCGGTGTTCGGCGTCGGTCTGCAGGTAGTTGAGGTCGAGGGGCAGTTCGGCGAGCACGTCGAGCGCCTGTTTTCCGTCGTCGTCCACGCCGACGCGGCTGGCCAGCACGCCGTGGTCGCCGAGCCGGGCGGCCATGACGGCAAAGTTGGCCGGGGCGCCGCCCAGCCGGCGCTGGTGGCCTACGCAGTCCCAGAGGATTTCGCCGAGGCCGACGACAACTCTCTGGCGGTAGATGGTGGATGCGAAGACTGGCGCGACGTGCGGCATGATGCGTGCGTGTGGCCCGGTGATTTCCGCGGAGCGCGTGTGGCGGACCGCAATTTTGAGCCCGTCCCGTTGTACCTCATCTGGCGGTGGTGTCAAGAGGGAGGATGGTTGAGGGAAATACTGGGAGGGCGCTGCGTGACGTCTGTATTGACCTGTGCGGTGTCCATGGGAGGTTGGCCACAGTTGGCCGAGGCGGCAGGGGGCCGTGCCCGGGCGAGGACCAGAAGCGGAGTGTCACGGTTGAGATCGAGGAAGAGCATTCTTCCGTCGGTGTGATAGCTCTGCCCGGTTGCCGTTTTGGCCTCATAAACCGGATTTGCCGCCTGGAGATACTCCTCCTGGGCCGAATCAGTGCTTTGCCAGGTCGCGGCCGATAAAGCTCCGCTCCTTGTCCACGTTGGGGTTGATGCGGTGGAAGATGCTGAGCCTGTGGAGCACGATCTTGATGGAAACGTCGTGGGTTGCCGAGCCTACCCAGAGCGGGATGCCGTTCAGTTCGTAGTCAGTCTTCCATATCCGGACATGGTGGCGTTGCTCGACGATCAGCCTCGGATTCGGCAATACGTAAGCCAGGTCTTCCGGCCTTCCGAAGACGTACAGATTGAACATGGGCAGCTTTTTGTAGGGCCATCGATGCCGGATGAGCGGCCAGATGATGCGGGGTGTGGGCTTGTCGGGGACGATCCAGCCGGCTCGGGCAAAGGCCTGCTCCAGATCGGCGCGGGTGCCCCAGAAGACGAGGTTTAAGGCGTCGCCCGGGCGTCCGTAATAATTGGTTGTGCGGGAAGGCAGCATCGGAAGGACCTGGGGAAGAGTGAGTCCGCCTTCCGTGGACGGGCAGAGATTCCACGTGGGTACCGAGACGGGATGAACGGTATAGGCTGTGATTTTGGTGCCGGCCAGCACGGTGCTTTGCCTGCCGTGGGACAGCAGAAACAGGGGCGCCAGGGGCCAGTACACGGCTGCGGTCAGCACCATCTTGACGCTCATGCGCAGCAGATGCGATCTGCCTCTGAACTTTTGTTGCGCCGAGAGCTGGATGGGTCTGCCGTCGGCCAGTTCCACGGAGCCGAGCTGGAGGGTTACACCGCCGGGTATCCCGAGGAGGTGATCGTGCTTGACGCGGACGACCCACCCGATGGCCGTCGAGCCTCGGCGCAGGACCGTGAATCCACGGACCTGCAGGTCATGTATGACAACGAAATCAACGGTCTGGCCGGGGTGCGCGTTCGCGGAAGAGACGCTGTGCGCCAGGCGAAGCTCGATGGGTGTGCCTTTTTGGATGAGCAGATGCACGGATGGAGCGGCCATCGCCCGGCCCGGGAGTGCCGACGCCAGAAGAAGCATAAAAGCAGTCGAGGAAAACGATCCCTTGCCGGGCATGATTCCTTCGTTTTATCGGGATATCCATACGCAGGGCATTCACGGCTGCCCTCGATGTTGATTTCCCTGCAATTTACTCAAGTGACACCGGACTATGCAAAACAAATCCACTTGGCTCATGCGGCGGTATGCGGTTACTCGATTGGATTTGTCTCTCGATCTGTAGAACGGCCTGGCCTGCTCTGACGAGCCGCCTCGCCCATTGCGCAGATGCGGGGGAAGCCTTCCAGCCCGGTGGTGAATCTATATGAGTGTGAGGGTGGGATAGAGGCCCTGGTTGCCCAGGCAGGGCATCCCCGGTAAAATAATGGAATTGCAGGAAAGGTCTTTTTATCGTTATGCCTAAGCAGGGAATTCATCCGAACTACAACGAAATCAGGGTTATGTGTGCCTGTGGCAACGTCTTCCCGACCCGCTCGACGCACAAGGGCGATATCCACGTGGAAATTTGCTCGGCTTGCCACCCGTTCTTTACCGGCAAGCAGAAGCTGATTGATACGGCGGGCCGCGTGGAGCGCTTCCGCCGGAAGTACGCCAATTCTGACGCCGGCAAGGCTGAGGCTGCGAAGAAGTAATCGCGGCACAGACAAGAGTTCACCAGAGGCCTCCGCGATGGCGGAGGCTTCGGCGTCTGAAGGGGGGTAAGGCACATCGCCAGCCAGCGCGTATGAGGAAACAGTGGGACAATCCGACCGAATATGCCATGCCCGAGGGCGTGCGCGTCCCCGCGTCCATGAACATCGGCGGCGTGGAGGTGGCGCCGGCGACGGTGCTGGCGCCCATGGCGGGCGTTACGGATACGGTCTTCCGGCGTTTCATTCGCAACGCGAGCCTGTTTACGCATGGCGACGCCGCTGGTACGGCGGATGTGGACCGCACGGTGACGAACCGGCAGTCGGGCTGCGGGCTCATCATGACCGAGTTCACCTCGGCGGACGGCCTCTCGCGCATGCGCGAATCCAAGCGCAAGCGCTACCTCACCTATTATGAGGACGAGCATCCGATTGCGGCGCAGATCTTCGGGTCGAACCCGGAGACGCTGGCCAACGCAGCGCGCATTGTGGAGGACACCGGTTTTGACATGGTGGACCTGAACCTGGGCTGCCCGGCCAAGCGCGTGGTGGCGTGCAACGGCGGCAGCGGGCTGCTGCGCGACCTGCCGCTGATTGGCAAAATTTTTGAAGAAGTGCGCGCGGCGGTGAAGATTCCCTTCACGGTGAAGATTCGCATGGGCTGGAACGACAATCATATTGTTTGTGTCCCGCTGGCGAAGATGGCCGAGGAGTGCGGGTTGAACTCGATTGCGCTGCACGCCCGCACGCGGGAGCAGGGCTACAGCGGGCAGGCGCGGTGGGAGTACATTGCCGCGATGAAGGATGCGGTGAAGATTCCGGTGATCGGCAATGGCGACATTCGCACGCCAGAGGACGCTTGCGCGATGATTGCCGCCAGCGGCTGTGACGGCGTGATGATTGGCCGGGCGGCTCCCGCGAATCCGTGGATCTTTCGCCAGATTGCGCAGTACACAGCGACGGGCCGCTACGACCAGCCGACCGAGGCGGACCGGTACCAGATGATTCGGACTTACTTCCGGATGCTGCTGGCCGAGGATCTGGAAGATGCCCGCGCCGCCAAGCATGCCGAAGGCAAGATGAAGCAGTTTGCTTCGTGGTTTACGCATGGCGTTCCGGGCGGAGCGCTGCTGCGCAAGGCGATCTACGAGTGCCGGAGCGGCGAGGCGATTCTGGCTGCGGTGGAGCGCTTCTTTGAGGAGCGGCTTGCGGACGGAGCCCACGCGGGAGAAGCCGTAGCCGTGGAGTTTCCGCCCGAATTTATGGCAAACGCCGCCTGCGCAGGATAACGCGGGGCTGCTCGCGCCAGTGCTCGTCGAGGCCCACCACCTGCCATTCCACTTCGGGCGAAAAATACTGTAACAGTATTGGATACGTAGGGTGCAGCCGCAGCGCCGGAGCCACCAGGTAGAGCAGCGGATCGGCGCTGGAGAGTGGGACTCCGGGAAAGTAGCCGTGGCGCTGCAACTCGCCGGAGCGGTGCAGCGCTCGCACGCGCATCCAGTAGTCGAGCGCCTGCAGCGGCAGGTGCATGTCTTCGTCAGCCTTCAATTCCAGAATGGCGAGCCGTTCCTGGTTGGTGACGGTGAGCAGGTCGAGCAGGCCACGGTCCGCGGCGGAGAATGCCGGCACCTGCGCGTACATAAACTCGCCCCGCAGCGCGGGATCCAGCAATTCCAGATGCCGGCGCAGTTGCGCTTCGAGCCATGGCTCAGGCTGCATGCGGTAGAGCGGGTCGCGCTGGACTCCGCCCGGACGGCGGCTCTGCGCCAGGCGCGAGGCGAGGTCCAGCAGCCAGGGCTGCGTTTCTTCGTTCAACTCGGTTTCGCCGGGACCGGCGCCGAAGGTGACGCGGTCTGCCATCTGAAAGCTGCCGGGCAGCGGTTCGCGGCGGATGCGAGCGAATTCGAGGCCGTGCAGCAGCAGCGCAATTTCATTCGTGCTGCGGGGGCGAATCTCGGTGCGCGAGCGCAAATCCCTGGGCAGCAGGGCCAGCAGCGCGGCCAGCGCTTCCCTGGAACGCTCGATGGCGGCGTCGGGATGGAAGGCGTGCATCAGCCGGAAGTTGAGGTTGCCATTGTCCGTTATATCGACCGGCGTGAGCGATGCGTCGTCCGTGCCGTACTCCCACAGCCGCCACTTGGCCAGCGAGCGGTCGAGCCATGCCATGCGCTCGCGCGCCGGTTGTGCGGTGCCGCGCGGCAACAGCAGATGCAGACCTTCGACCACGCGGCGGCCCTCCAGCCGCTGGCGGCAGGCATGCAGCCAGAGAATTCCGATGGAAATTGCATTCTGGATGGTCGCGGGATTTTCCTGCGGATTGACGCCGACCACAGCCCACGCCGACGGGCCGCGGGTGAGCAGGCCGCGCGCGTAGGCGGGGCCGAGGCTCTGCTCCAGGTCCATGGCGGTGGTAAAGTTTTCGAGTTTGCCTTCGAGGTGCTGCTCGGCGAGCGCCTGCATCTGATGGAGGAACTGGCGGCGGCTGGTGTCACGCGCCGTGGGCGTGCGGCGATCCTGGTCGGGCAGCAGTTGCAGCGTCTGCGGCTTGCTCTGGCCAAAGCGGCGCGTCTCCAGTTGCAGGGACTTCGACCGTTGCCGCAGGCCGGTGACGGTGCGGACCACGTTGCGGTCTTCGGACCACAGGTGCAGCATGCAGCGGTTGTTCTCGCTGGTTACCGAGTAGCGCGCGAGGCGCATGTCGAAGAGTTCCTTGCCGTCCTCGATGAAAACGGCGCGGGGATTGCCGGACAGGAAGGTTTCAAGCTGCTGCGCGAGTTCGACGGGCGTGAGGGGGGAGGCGATGGGCGGCATGTCGAGTTGCCTGCTGCCCTCCCGAGGCCTGTGCTTCGGGGAGCGGGCGCGGGGATGGCTTGCAATACGGGGATCAGCGGCGGCGGCATCGCTATCGCATGCCGCCGCCAATATCCAAAGTATCCACGGCCACTATAGCGCGGCGCAGTGCAGTATTCAGGCTTGTGTGCGCGAGGCTGCGGTACTTTCGTGCTGCAGCAGGTCGCGGTCGCGCACGCCGATGAGGTAGAGCAGTCCGTCCAGGCCGAGGTTGGCAATGGAGTGGTCGGCCTGCCGGCGCACGCGCGGCTTGGCGTGGTAGGCAATGCCCATGCCGGCGAGGCTGATCATCGGGATGTCGTTTGCGCCGTCGCCGACTGCGACCACCTGTTCGAGCGAGATGCCTTCCTTGTGCGCGATCTCCTGGAGCAGCGCGGCCTTGCGCTCGCCGTTGACAATGGGCGGAATGACGCGGCCTGAGACCTTGCCATCGATGATTTCGAGTTCATTCGAGTGGACGTAATCAATGCCGAGCCGCTGTTGCAGGTTGCGCGCGAAGAAGTTGAAGCCGCCGGAGAGAATTGCCGTTTTGTAGCCGAGCAGGCGCAGCGTGCGCAGGAGGCGCTCGGCGCCGGGAGTGAGGGGAATTTTGTCGAGCAGGCTGTAGACCTTTTCGGCGGGCAGCCCTTTCAGCAGGCCCACGCGGCGGGTAAAGCTCTCGTCAAAACCGAAGTCGCCGCGCATGGCGCCCTCGGTGATTCTGGAAACTTCTTCGCCCACGCCGGCCATGGCTGCCAACTGGTCGATGACCTCGCCCTGGATGAGCGTCGAGTCCATGTCAAAGGCAAAGAGGCGGCGATTGCGGCGGTAGATGCTTTCGTGCTGGAAGGCGATGTCGATGCTGAGTTCCTCGGCGGCAGCCATGAAGTCGGCGCGCATGGGAGCCTCGCGTGAGAGATCGCCGCTGGCGGCGAGTTCGACGCAGGCATTTTCGCCATTGCTTTTGGGAGAGAGTTCATGCGAGAGCCGCTCGATGCGGGAGACGTTCATCTGGTGCTCGGCGAGAATCGAGCTCACCCGCGACAGTTGCGCTGCCGTTATCCTGCGGCCCAGCATGGTAACGATGAACTGCTGGTCGCGCGCACCGTGCAGCCAGCGCTTCAGTGCATCCGCGGTGATGCCCGTGAATGTGGCGTGCAGCCCCAGCCGCGTGGCGTCGCCGGTGAGATCGACCTTGAGCACGGCATAGCTTTCCTCGGTGGGGACTTCGATGAGGATGCCGAGCGAGAGCGACTCGTGCACCACGGACTGGCCGATATCGAGAACGACAACGCCGTGCGCGGCCAGTACATGAGTGATCGCGGCGGTAATCCCGGGACGGTCCGTGCCGGAGAAATGAATCAGGATGGCTGCCGGAGAGGCTTCAGAGGTCATTCTGTTTCGAATATATCGGAGTGGCGGGGCGGGCGCGATTTCCCTGCAAAGAGTTACCGGGGCGTGGTATGAGGATAACAGCGAAAGCAGGCCAGACGATGATGCGTGGCGCGGAGATCGATGCGAAGCAGTTGCTGGGGCCGATGCGCAACCGCCTGTGCCGGCTGCTGCAGGAACTGGTGAGGACCAACAGCGTGGCACGGCTGGGCGGCGGCAATGAGGCCGAGGCGCAGCAGGTGCTGGCGGAGTTTTTCCGCGAGCAGGGAATTCGTGCGGAGCTGTACAGCACGGAGTTCATCGAGAAGTCGGATTTTCCGCACGTGCGGCGCTACAAATCCTACAGGGACAGGAAAAATCTGAGCGTGCGCATGCAGGGCTCAGGACAGGGCAAAAGTCTGCTGCTGAGCGGCCATATGGATACGGTTCCGGCGGGGCAGGGGCGCTGGTCGCGCTTTCCCTGGTCGGGCGAGTTGCAGGATGGCCGCGTGCATGGACTGGGTTCGTTTGACATGAAGGGCGGGGTGGTGGCGAATGCGGCGGTGATCTGCGCGCTGCGCGCGGCGGGCATTCGCACTGCGGGCGATGTGATTTTCGAGTCTGTAGTGGATGAGGAGTGGGGCGGCGGCGGCGGCACGATTGCCGCGCGGCTGCGCGGTGACACCGCCGATGCGTGCGTGATTCCGGAAGGCACGCAACTGGAGATTTATCGCGCGACGCGCGGAGGCTTTGTGGTGGACCTGGTGGTGGAGGCGGGCGATCCGGCGGGTTATTTTTCGAGCGAGGAAGTGGTGAGTCCGGCTCTGCCGATGGCGCGGTTGCTGGGCTGGGTGGATGCGTGCGCGCGCCGCAGGAGTGCGGTGAAGTCCTCCGGAGCGTATGCGGATTTTGCTGATCCCGCGCCGGTGCAGGTGCTGGCCGTGGAGGCGAACCGGCTGGACGAGGATGTTCCCTTGAGCGTGCCGTCACGCGCCACGGTGCGGGTGTATTTGCAGTTTTTGCCCGAGGAAGATGTGAATGCGGTGATTGCGGAGTGGAAGCTGGAACTGGAGAAATTCTGCGTGGCCGATCCGTTTTTCAGGCGGTTTCCGGTGCAATGGAGGCCGCTGATTGGCGGCCCGCTTTACGGGCAGGAAGTGGATGAAGGGCATCCGTGGCTGGCCTGCATGCAACGCAGCGCCGCGGCTGCGCTGGGGCGCCCGGTGGTCACGACGGCAGCGCCGTATCCCTGCGATGCGGGATTGATGCAGCGGGAGTTTGGCATTCCTACGCTGCTGTTTGGTCCGCGCGGCGCGGGCGCACACAATCCGGATGAGTATGTGGAGTTCGACTCCGTGTTACAGACGGCAGAGGTATTGCTGGCAACTGCGCTGGAGTGGACGCAGTAAGAGCGCACGGCGTCAATGGCTGCGGGCCACGGCGTTCGGTATCGACCAGATTTGCGACGCGAGGTTGTGCCCGCAGGCTGCGACGCTGAGCGTACCGGTGTTGCTTCCGGTGAGACAGAGGTGGTTGCGGCGATTCACTAAATTGCCTGCGAGCGTGTAGCGCCAGCGCTGCGCGGCGGTGGCTCGGCAGGCGCTCAGGCCGGCTTTTCCTGCGATTGCCGTCAGGCACTTTCCGTCGGATTGGAGTGCGCCGTCGGCGGTCACGGTCCAGGTCTGGGTGGCGGCGGCGTTGCAGGCCTCGACGCTGCCGGGAGCGGTGAGGCAGCGGGTATAGCTTTCGCTGTTGCGGTGCGCGTTCGGAACAATCCTCACGATGACTCCGCTGCGGGTGGGCGCTCCGCATGAGGCTGCGGGATGAATGCGCCAGAGGGCCGTGTCGTGCGATGCCACCACGGCGTGCAGTGAGGAGGTCCTTGGCTGCGCGTCGCCGCTCCACAGGTTGCGCGCGCTGAAGCTGCATGAGGGCGCCGTGAAACCAAAATCAGAAGCGTGCAGCGTAACCGGCAGCGGCGATGCGCTGCGATTGAGCACCGCCACTGCGTAGTCCCCGTTGTCGAGTGGTTTGAGTAGAAGATCGCTCGCAGGTGAGCGGCGCAGGAGCGTGGCCATTTTGCCGAGCGGGTCCTGGTCTACGGCGAGCACGGCTTTGTTGCCGAGGATGGCGATGGCCGCGGGACTCAGGTGGCTGAGATTGTCACTGAGGATGAGCGGAGCGGACATCATGGACCAGAGCGCAAGCTGGCTGCGGGCTTCGGCGAGCGTCATGCCGCTGTCGCCGCCGATGATAAAGTCCGCATCGTTCCAGTTGCCGGGCTTTTGGAAGCGGCCAAGGGGCAGGTTGCAGGAGTAGTTCCAAAGGACGGAGTGGAAGCGCGGGCGGTTGGGATGCTTCTTGTCGAAGGTGGCAATGTCAGAGCCTTCCCGCCATAGCTGCCCGTAGTCGCGGACCCAGGTGAGCACGTCGTACCAGCCGGGAGTGCCTTGAAAGTAGGCCGGGGCCGACTCGGAAAACACGATGGGCCGGCCCGCGCGGCGCAGCGCATGGCTCTCTGCGCGGTAGGCCTTGCGGTAGGCGGCGTTCTGGCTTTGGCCTTTGGCTGCGTATACGTTGCAGCCGTCGAGCTTGAGGTAATCCACGCCCCAGGAGGCGAAGAGTTTTGCATCCTGCAGAAAGTGGGCGTCGCCTCCGCCTTGGGGCTCGCCGCTTCCGGAAAAGCCTCCGCAGGTGGCGTAGCCGGCATCTTCATAGATGCCGAACTTGAGTCCCAGCGCATGGATGGCCTGGGCGACGGGCCTCATGCCGTGAGGGAAGCGCGCGGGATCAGGCTGCAGATTGCCATGGCTGTCGCGCGTCTTCTGCATCCAGCAGTCGTCGATGGTCACGGTGTTGTATCCGCGTGCGCCGAGGCCGGTCTTCACGAGTTCGCGCGCGTTGTCGAGAATGGTTTGCGCGGTGTAGTCGCACTGGTAGTGCGCCCAGTCGTTCCATCCCATGGGAGGGGTGGCGGCGAGCGGATGCGCCTGGGCAGCCGGCGCTGCCTGGCAGCCAGGCAGAATCAGCAGGCAGGTGAGAAGCTTTCCGACTCGTACCAGCGATGCCTTTGTGCGGGTGATATGCGGGCAAGCAAGGCAGGGCGCGGCGGCAGCGAAAAGGCATGCGACCGGGAAAGCCTGGGTAAACATGGTGGAAAGAATATAACGCAAGCGGACGGCGAGGTCAGGCAGGTGCCGTCGCGATCCTTCGCGGATGAAGCGGCGATAAGAATCTGTTATTGCGCATCGGAAATGGTGCTTGGACGCGTCACTGCGCGCGACTTCAACATGGGTCTATGGTCAAGAACCTCTTTTTTGTCGGGATTATCCTGGCTGCCTGTGGCGTACTTTCTGCTCCGCTGGCTCTTGCGGCTGGAATTGCTTACGGCCTGCTTACCACCCACGAATATCATGCGGATGCGCGTCGCCTTTCCAGATTTTTATTGCAGGCTTCGGTGGTCTGTCTTGGCTTTGAGATGAACCTTGGCGAAGTGATTCGCGTGGGCCGGTCCGGGCTGATGTATACCGCCGTCGGCATCGCGTTTGCCATGGGCCTGGGCATGCTGCTGGCCTATCTGCTGCGGGTGGGGCGGATTCAGGGATTTCTCATCTCGGCCGGTACGGCTATCTGCGGCGGCAGCGCGATTGCGGCCGTGTCTCCGCTGGTGGAAGCGAGTGACGAAGCGCTGGCCGTGTCCATGGGCACGGTGTTTGTGCTGAACTCGATTGCGCTTTTCATCTTCCCGATGATTGGCCACGCGCTGCATCTGACCCAAACCCAGTTCGGACTGTGGGCGGCACTGTCGATCCACGACATCAGCTCGGTGGTTGGGGCGGCGGCGCGCTATGGCTCGGTGGCGCTGGTCATCGCGACTACGGTGAAGCTGGCCCGCGCTCTCTGGATCGTTCCCGTATCGATTGGGACAGCGGTCGTGCGTCGCAGCAGCGCCCGCATCCGGATTCCGTGGTTCATTGGCTTGTTTTGCCTGGCGGCGGTAATGAATAGCTGGGTGCACTGGCTCCATCCGGAGTACGTACAACTGGCGCATATTGGCGAACTGGGCCTTGCGGTTACGCTCTTTCTGATCGGAACCGGCATTACGCGCAACACGGTGAAGGAAGTGGGCGTGCGGCCGATGGTGCAGGGCGGGGTTCTGTGGCTGATTGTGGGCGGCACCTCGCTGGCGCTGATCCGCAGCGGGTGGATTCATCTATGATCGGCGAGACTTCTTCCGGCTGGCCGCGACCTGCAGCTCCATGGGTTGCGGCCCGGGCGCGGTTTCGGGGATCATCGAAATGGCCAGCAGTTCTAAATGGGCGGAGCTTTGCCGGTAGCGACTGCGATCATGAAGCCATGCCAGGATGGGAAGAGGACGTATGCGGTGATGGTATGCAGGTCCTGGAAGAAGAGTTTGCGGGTGCCGACGGCCTGGCGTGCTTGTTGCCAGAGGGTTTCCAGGCAGTCGCAGGCAGTATGGAAGGCGAAGGCCAATAAGTTCATGGCGGCGAAGGTTCTGGCCAGGTACTTCTTTCCGTGGCCGAAGTTGTGGGCCAGGTTATAGCCGTTGTTTTTCAGCACGTTAAAACTCTCGTTCTCGATCTTCCAGCGGGCTCGCGCGCAGGAAGCGATCTCCACCACATTGTCCGCCGTTATCGGCAAGCTGGTCACGAAAGCCCCGTCGTAGGTTGTTTTTCCCTTGTTATCGGTGATGGTGACTCCCAACCAGTTGACGCGCAACGCATCCTTGCCGTCGCGCAGCGGAACCGCTTCGATCCAGCGGTAGCGATATGTCAGGCTGCGGCCTCCGGGCTTGCGCTCGGTCACCGTGCGCTGGCCCAGCGGCGCGCCCTCGATAAACTCGTACAACGTCTTGTGACCGTCTTT